>NZ_JBHNZK010000001.1:0-721555 GCF_042464845.1 Pedobacter sp. BG31 | reverse complement strand
ATTTGCCGCCGACTTCCTTCAGATTCGCAGTCACCCACGACACCCTTGTCTTTAGCTAACACTTCCTACTGCTAAGCGTGTTCGGGACTCTAACCCTATAGTCGATTGCCATGCCCGGCGCACCAAATAGACACGGATAACCACAGATTATCCGTGTTTTTTTTGCCAGAATTTGGCGGCAAATGCATGCAGAGAAGAATGTGATAGCAAATATTAGCATTCTTTTTTACGCCATAAATTTGGACATTACACTTTTAAAGATCCTGGAACAAACTTCCTTTGACAAATTTCTTAATAAAGAGTCGTCATTGCGAGGTACGAAGCAATCTTAAAGCGCATGCTAGTAGCGATCATTGTAAGATTGCTTCTTTGGCTGAAAAAGCCTTCTCGCAATGACGATTCCTCAATACCTATCACTGCAAAAAACTCCTCTGTAATCTATATGATTTTTATAAAATCTATCCCTCATGATGATGGCATGAGTGCAATCTACAACAAAAGCCACTCCGCTTAATATTTCGTATAAAGGTTATACAACACCAAAATATCAACTGGTGTTAATGTTTTTGTGATATCTGATTGTATAAAGTGTATTTTGAAAGCTTCAATGGCAGCCGGCAGGTTAGCCGTATTATAACCAATGTATTTAAGGGCTTTTTCTGTATCAAAGTCTGCAGGTGGATTTTTCAGCACATCATCATACCAAAACCCGAAACCCTTGTCTGCCAATTTCTTCCACGGGAAATTCCTGGGGTCATTTTTACGGCCTGGTGCAATATCTGCATGACCAATGAAATTCGCCGTCGGTATGTTATATGTTTTTTTTAGCGTTGCCAGCAACTTTAACAAGCTATTGATCTGTGCATCAGGCCATGGATCGGTTAAACCATTATTATCCAGTTCAATTCCTATAGATGAAGAGTTAAGGTCGGTATCTTTACCCCATTTGCTCACACCAGCATGGTTTGCCCGTAAATAATCGTTAACCATATGCACCACTTTACCATCACGACCAATTACGTAATGCGCGCTGGTACCTGCTTTGGTTGAGAAAAATGTTTTGATGGTTTGCGCTAAACTGTCCTGAGCCGTATGATGGATCACCACAAAATTTGGTTTGCGTATCCCAAAATTTACAGAACCAATCCACTGCTGATTTGTTGGATTTAACGAATCATATAATTGCCCGGCTGGAGGTACCGTTCCAATAATTTCTGCAAAGCCTTTTGCCTTATCCTTATATATTTTTTCTGTTGCCGCGTACCTGTTGGTTGTGCATGAGGCTAAAATCATGGCCAGAGAAAAAGCAGTTAATAAAGATGTTTTGTATAAATTGGAAAACGGCATGGGCATGTTGATTTTAAAAAAAATGAAGGTACAAAGTTATGCTAAACTTCGCCCAATGCATCAAACTTTATACAAAGCTTTTAAAATTTACTAATTTAGCGGCCATATACTTTACTATGAAGAATTTATACAGATCAACCCTGTTTGTATCAGCGATAGCCATTTCAGCAGGTGCATTATCATCTTGTACCGGCAATAATAAATCTAATCATGAAAATACTGCAGTAGTACAAAAAGATAGTCTTACCGATTATGTTGCACAGCGGTTACCGATTTATGAAAGGGTAAAATTAACGACCAATATTAACGGGCTTAGTGTTAACGACCGCAAAATTTTGCCTCTGTTAATCCAGGCGGCAGAAATTATGGATCAGCTTTATTGGAAACAAGCTTACCCGCAAAGAGATAGCCTGCTGGCCACTATTAAAGATGAAAAAACCCGCGATTTTGTTAATATCAACTATGGTCCCTGGGATAGATTAAATAACGATAAACCTTTCGTTGAAGGTGTAGGCCCCAAACCAGAAGGAGCATTCTTTTATCCAAAGGGAATTACAAAGGAAACGATAGAAAAATCAGACCTCAAAGATAAATTTGGCGCCTATTCTGTTGTTCAAAAAGACAGTACAGGCAAATTATCAACCGTCCCTTATCACGTACTGTTTGCTGCTGAATTACAAAAGGCAAGCTCCTTGTTAAAACAGGCTGCGTTAATTGCAGAAGATGCCGGTTTAAAAAAATATTTAAACTTAAGGGCAGACGCCTTGGTAACCGATAATTTTACGGCGAGTGATTATGCCTGGCTGGATATGAAAACCAATGGCCTGGATATTATTATCGGCCCGATCGAAAATTATGAAGACAAACTTTTTAACGCCCGTACCAGTTACGAAGCTTATGTATTAATTAAAGATAAGGAATGGAGCAAACGTTTGGCAAAGTATGTAAAAATGCTTCCCGAATTACAGAAAAACCTACCGGTTGCAGCAAAATATAAAACAGAAACCCCTGGAACGGACTCGGAGTTAAACGCGTATGATGTAGTTTATTATGCCGGAGATTGTAATGCGGGATCTAAAACCATTGCTGTTAACCTACCAAACGATGAAAAAATTCAACAGGAAAAAGGCACACGCCGTTCGCAGCTGAAAAATGCCATGCAGGCAAAATTCGACAAGATCCTGGTACCGATATCAAAAGAATTAATTGAATCCGACCAACAGCAGTACATTAAATTTGATGCTTTTTTTGCAAACGTAATGTTTCATGAAGTAGCACATGGCTTAGGGATTAAAAAAACCATTACCGGAAAAGGCTTTGTTCGTGCCGCATTAAAAGAACAATACAGCTGGCTGGAAGAAGGCAAAGCCGACATATTAGGTTTATATATGGTAACCGGCCTGCTTAAAAAGGGCGAATTGCAAGGTGATATTAAAGATTACTATACCACATTTATGGCCGGTATCTTGCGCTCAGTCCGCTTTGGTGTTTCTGAAGCACATGGAAAGGCAAACATGCAATGCTTTAATTATTTTCAGGAAAAAGGTGCTTTCGAGCGTACGCCAAAAGGCACCTATAAAGTAAACTTCGAAAAATTTGCATCAGCAATGAACGATTTGAGTGCGTTCATCCTTACCCTTCAAGGTAACGGCGATAAAGCTGCAGTAGAAAAGGCACAAAAAGAGAAAGCAGTTATTCATCCAACGCTTCAAACAGACCTTGACCGTTTGACCAAAAAGAATATCCCGGTTGATGTGGTTTTTGAACAAGGCGTTGATGTACTGGGCGTAAAATAATATTTGCCAACTCAAATAATTTAAGGTACAGGCCAACAGATATTTTATTTGTTGGCCTGTACCTTTTTATTCACTGATTTTATTTGTCACTAGTTTAAAGTTAATTGTGAAAAGCAACTTGTACATTCCTTAATTGTTTCAATGGGTTAACTGAAATCGATCTCTATTACTTTATCATATTGCAAAACTTCTTTCTGCAAATCGTCGTCCTGAACTTGTTTCAGGATCTATCTGGCAAACGCATTATGCTGTGGAGATATCTATTTCTCTCTCTCCCTAAGGATTCTGAAACAAGTTCAGAATGACGCAACGAAATAAAGATTTGCATATACATGTCGCTGTAAATTTATTTGAGGCATAGCGCAAACTTAATTTAAACAGCGCTATTCTCCATTCTTTCAATCTCTAAACTCGGCCATAGATTTCCACCTCAGTACGCTGAACTTCGAAATCCCGACTTCAGACTTTTTCAAAATCCCTGTAACCTTTTCAAAAAACGGTCGTCTTACTGATAACAAATTACGGAAACCCTTCGTTTCCCGGACTAAACTTTAAATAAGCAGGTAATTAAACTGAAAGCGCATGCAAATGCGGTATAGGACTCTTTTTGCCCATTTTTTAAAGAATAAATACACCAAACATGAAAACATTATACAAAATAGCATTTTTCCTTACGCTTCTTTTTACTGTTAAAACAGGTTTTGCACAAACCAATCCTAAACCGAACATCAGCGGGATAATTTTAGATGAAACTAAAAAACCTGCAGATTACGTTACCGTCGTACTCTTTAAAGCATCCGATTCCAGTGTGGTTAAAACGGCATTTACCGACCCAAGTGGAACATTTAATTTCACCATTTCAGGCAAGGGGAGTTATTACTATAAAGCCAGCAACATGGGGTACAAAACCCTTAAAAGTAAAACCATTGTTCTAACAGAAGATCATCAGAAAGTAGATTTTGGAACGGCACAGCTTATTGCAAGCACTCAAAACCTAAAAGAAGTAAATGTAGCGGTTACCAAACCATTAATCGAAAGAAAAATGGATAAGATTGTAATGAACGTTTCCAATAGTGCGGTTATGACCGGCTCTACTGCGCTTGAAGTTTTACAAAAAGCACCCGGCGTAACCGTTGATCAAAACGATAAGATCTCGATGATGGGCAAGCAGGGCGTATTAATTCAACTGGATGGCAAGCAAACCTACATGAGCAGTGCCGATGTAGCCAACCTGCTACGGAATATGCAGAGTTCAGACATTGAGAGCATTGAATTGATCACCAATCCATCTTCCAAATATGATGCCTCAGGTAATTCAGGAATCATCAATATCAAAACCAAAAAAAATAAAAACGGCGGCACAAACGGTAGCATAAACGGATCATTAGGTTATGGCAAAAACCTGAGGGCAAATACGGGTTTAAACCTAAACTACCGCGCACAGAAAGTTAATCTCTTTGGCAATTATAGTTATGGCAAATTTGAGCGCAATAACCTGATTGCTATCGACCGCATTTCAAATGGCACAACCGATACTTATTTTATGCAGGTAGGTGAGAGCAACAGAAAACAATATAACAATAACCTGAAGGCCGGACTGGATTATTTCATTGACAAGAAAAACACCATTGGAATATTGGTTAACGGTTATTTTAACCACGGCAATGAAACTTCAACTAATAACACCTTAATCGGTCCGTCTTTTCAAAAGACAGATTCGACTTTGACAACCAATTCATTGCAGACAAACAAATACAATAATGTTTCTTATAATCTAAATTACAAATCTGTTTTAGATACCGCCGGCTCAGAAATTTCGGCCGATGTAGATTATTCCAGGTACAAAGGAAACGACGGTTCTGATTATGCGAACGATTACCGTTTTGAAAATGGAAACAGCATCCGCCCAATCATCTACACCCGGAACAATACCCCTTCCATTATTGATATCAAGGCATTTAAAATCGATTATAATGTTTCGCTAACCAAAACGGTTAAACTTGAAGCCGGGCTCAAAAGCAGTTGGGTGAAGACGGATAATGATCTTCAGGCAGAAGCGTATGTCAATAGTGCCTGGGAAAATGATACCAGAAGGAGCAATCAATTTGTATACGACGAAAATGTAAATGCAGCTTATACCAATGTAAATAAACAGTTTAAAAATACCAGCGTGCAAATTGGATTGAGGGTTGAACAAACCAATTCGAAAGGAAACCTGATCACTAAAAATACGGTTGTTGAGCGAAATTACTGGGATTTTTTCCCTACATTATTCGTGCAGCAAAAGCTTTCAAAAAACAATCAGTTAGGGTTTTCTTACAGCAGAAGGATAGACCGCCCGAGTTACGATGCTTTAAATCCATTTATTTATTATTTGGATGAGTTTACCTATAGCAAAGGTAATCCTTTTTTAAATCCACAGTATACTCACAATTTTGAGCTGAGTTATACCCTTTTGCAAAAATATATGCTCTCAATAGGTTATAGCAGAATTAATGATGTAATTGCAGAAGTGATTTTGCCTGACGCAGCAAGCCAATCGCTATACCAAACCAATGCAAATATTGCCACCAATATCAGCTACAATGCTAATCTAAATGTACCACTTCAGCTTACAAAATGGTGGCAGACCAATAACAACCTAAATGTTTTTTATCTTAGTTTTGAAGCGCCAGATCTGGCCGGAAGTGCTTTAAAAACCGGAAAAACATCTTTTCAGTTTAAATCTCAGCAAACCTTTACCATTATGGACGGATTTACGGCGGAGATAAACGGCAGCTACGAATCGCCACTGGACTATGGAACACTAAGTTTAAAAGCCCGTTATTATATTGATGCAGGCTTAAGTAAATCAATGTTCAACAAAAAAGCAAGTTTGAAGCTGGCCTTATCAGATGTATTTAATATGTCTGAAAATAATCTATCAAGTGCTTATCCTGGTTTAACCTACTCATTACATCAAAAAAATGAAACACAGATCGGCCGCCTCAGCTTTACCTATCGTTTCGGCAAAAATGAGATTAAACCGGCCCGTCGCCGCTCAACAGGTACCGAAGCAGAGCAGGGAAGGATGAAGAATTAGCAGGTTAATTAGTTTATTGGTCATCATCCAAAAAACCGATCGTCTTTTCGACTGGAGCGCAGCGAAATGGAGAAATCTATTTGGATAGCTTTTGCTTCGCAGAGCCTTCGGGTTCTCGGATGTGTTGCAATACGCTCGAAATGATGGTCATTTAAGTTGATTTAAAACTTATATTCCATTACATAATCATCCATAAAGTAACCCTCACCAATATCAAGTTTTACCGATTCTTTAACCGTAAAACCGCATTTTAAGTAAAAATCCTTTGCTTGATTATGCTTGTTCACATTTAATTGCAAAGCACTTCCCCCGGCATTTTTCACCTGGTTAAAAACCTCATTAATTAAGATTTTTCCGATGCCTTTACCATGTGCAGATGGAAGCACATAAAGTTTGTGTAGTTTATAAATGCGTTCATCATGACCAATGATGGAATATCCGGCAAAGCCAAACTGATTTTCGCCTTCCTCTGCAATCAGGAAAATATAGCCTTCCATCAATTGTTTCAGCAGTTCCCCTTTGCTATACATTTTATCCAACATATAATCAATCTGGGTTTGCCCGATAATTTCAAGATAGGTTGAGGGCCAGGTTGCAGCAGCAATATCCCTGATCACTTCTATATCTTCTTCTTTTGCTCTTCTAATGGTGATCATATAGGTTCGCTAATAAAAATCGGTTGTCCTGAAAAAGTAAACTCTACAAAACCATCTTTAACTACAATAAAAATTTCATCTTCATTCTGTGCGAGGTTCGTTACTTCGAGGTATCGGTTGCCATGGATCAGGAATTCGCTTCCGGCAGGCTTCCAAACGGAAAATCCCGATTTTATAGGATAATGTTTTGCCCTTTCGGTGAATACCACCAGGTTAATTTTATCTTCAAATCCGGCAAATTTCTCCAGGTCGAATTTTCTTGTAATCACATTTACCGCAGGGTATTTCTCTTCGTACAGATAATTAACAGCTACCATTAAAGCATCAGCAGGCCCCTGAACAACTTTTGTATCTTCCTGCGCCTCCTGTCCGCTCCCGTTTACCAGCACATCTACCTTTAAACCTAAAGAGAAAATCTTGTCGTAATTTTCTCCGTTAACCAAAAGTGTAGGGCTCCATTCAAGCAACTGTCCTAAAAGTTCTTCGTTAAAATCGCCAAGCTCATCAATGTATAAAGCCGGTTCCTGTTTTTCTTTTACAATATGGTGTGAAGACATAATGCGAATATAGAAATTTCGCTTAAAGTAAGGTACAGGAAGAATCAGCCGGGCGTAAAATGATTAACGATTATATGGATATTCACTTATCCAATGGAATCTCCTGTTAATGAGTTTAAAATCTTTAAGGTCTTTTCGTTTAAAACTAACCGATATCGAATCTTTCTCTGTCAGGCCCGATAAGGTCAGTTTATCTTTTCCCGTAATGATATAGTTTAAAACATATTTTGCAGAGTCTTTATCAGTTGATTTGAGTACCAGTATCTTTTTCGCCTGATCAAAAACCGTAGTGAAATTAGCGGTGCTGTCGTTCATCTTTTTTATTCGTGCGTAGCCGGGGTAGTTAATAATCAGCTGTTTCCACCTCGTACTATCTGTTGTGAGTGGCTCCAGAATTTTACCTTTAAAGCGCATGTGCTCGACATTGTAAATGCCATACATAAATGGCTTTGGCGCTGCACTGCCATACGTTTTTCTTTGATCAATTAATGATGATATTAAAAATAGTAGTGAAGCTGCGATATATAGATATTTTACACCATAAGCCGTATAATAAAGCCATTTCTTTTTAAATTCAGGTCGGTACATTTGCTCAAGCTGCTGGCTTTCATACTTAATAAAAAAGCGATATAGCTTTAAGAAATGCGGAGCTAAAATAAAAAGACACATGACCACCAGTGCGGTAGAGAGTAGTTTTACAGGAACATCGAAAAAATAATTCATCGCCATTACATGCACTGTTGCAGCCAATGATAGAAAGGCACCTATAACAACTGTTCTACGGAATAATAACAGGATAGCTGAAACTTCGATAATACCCATGAAAATATTATAACCTTTAGAAAAACCCAGAAATGTCCAGGCCAGGCCCATTGGCGAGGCATCTCCGAATGGCTGGAGCAATCTCATCAATGAAGGATCGGGAAACTGTAGTTTGATTACTTTAATCGCGCCATATAGTATCAAAGTAAAGGCTAAATAAAATCTCACCAGTACCACCAGCCAGTAATAAGCTGCGTGGTAACTTTTGCGTTTGCGATCTAAAACCGACCAGATGATGCTGCCAATTACGGATACCAAAAATATAAAGAGCAGCAATATCCAATCATAGGAGGTATCGCCGCTGCCATTGGTGTAAATGGTAAAATCGTAATGATAGTGGATAATGTGTTTAGAAAACCAGGGAATAAAATCATGCAATACCAGGTTTGGCAACTGCAGTATACTTGACAATAAAGTAAAAGCCCCGTTATTATTCAGGATGATAAAAAGAGACAGGAGCAGAAAAAAGAACCTGAACGAGATTTTTTTATAAATGTTCCAGGGTACAGCATTTTGAAGAGCGTTTTCAGACATATTTTGTTTGGTTTTATCCAAAGCTAAAAATTATCCTACACGGTTCAAATCATAAAATGTTAATTAACAGCGCTTTCTTTAACTAATGTGTAAAAATCCTGATAGGCTTCAATAAAATCATCAGCAAAGTTAATCGCCCCTGAAACGGCTATCCCATAGATGCCAGTTTGCATTAATGCTTCTACATCATAGGTTTTAATGCCGCCTACGGCCAATACCGGAATGTTGATGGCCTGAGCTTTTAATGCTTTTACCACTTGCTGATAACCTTCAAAACCCAGGTGCTGGTAAATGTTGGGTTTAGTTTCAGTTGCTCCAAATGGACCATAACCGGCATAATCGGCACCCTCTTTGGCTAGCCTGATTAGATTTTCTAACGTGTTTGCAGATCCCCCAAGCGTAATGTCATTGCCAACCAGTTTGCGCAGGGCAATAAAATCAGCATTCATATCTTCTATATGAAAACCCTGGATATCCGCCTTTCCATTTAAATGAACATGATCCGTAACAATTAAAGTGGTTCCCCAATCATCACATATTTCAGCTATCGCATTAATATCCTGTAACAGTGCTTCATCACTTTTGCTCAGGCAGCGGTACTGGATCCATTTTGCACCTGCCTCACAGGCCAGTTGTGCCTGTTCAATGTGGCTTAGATGTGGGATATCGTGCGTGATGTAATGAAGTTTTTCTATGTATTTCATTCTGAATCAGGACAATTAAAATTAAAGGATCTTAAAATCAGGAGGGCAAGATAAACAAAATCGCCATTGAATGTGTATCTTGCAATGGCGATCTTAATGATTTTCTGCTTTAGTCTTTCAGCTTTTTGCTTTAGTCTTTCTTAAAATTTTACATTAAAACTTAGCAAAAAGTTGGTTCCCGCCTGCGGATAAAAGAAGTTTTCAGTTATTCTGCTTCCGCCTGACTGATAGCCATATGTATAACCGTTGCTTTCATACTTTTTATCGAAAATATTATTTAACAGTAAACCAAGGTTCATGTTTTTAACACCTGCAAATTTAAAATCATAACCCAAACGTGCATTGCTTACCCAATACCCGTTAAGCGTCCTATCGTTATTCTGTGTATTATCCAGGTATTGCTTGCTTACATATTTACTTTGCAAAGCTATTGCAAAACCACTTACCGGTTTATAAACGAGCTCGCCAAAAAGCACGGTATTTGGAGAATAAGAGATATCAGTTAATTCATAGTTTTTAACTACTTGTCCGCCGTTATCATAATCATCATAATATTCGGTAAAGTTTTTGATTTTATTCCTGCTCAGCGCTGCATTTGCATTTAATACAAACTGACGACTAAAGACGTATGAACCATCTACTTCGATCCCTAAACGGTAACTTCTGTCTACATTTTGACGAAAGTTTCCGCCCACATCATTTATTTTTCCGGTAACCACCAACTGGTTTTTATAAAACATGCCATAAGCATTGGCACCTATATTAAATTGTTCGTTTTTAAAACGGTAGCCCAATTCTAAATCATTTAAACGCTCTGGTTTAGGAATAACGCCCACGGCAGCATCTGTAAAGTCATCACGGTTGGGTTCTTTATTGGCCACACTATACGAAGCGTATATGTTGCTTTGCGGATCAATAAAATAAGTTGCCCCAAATTTCGGGTTAAAGAAATTCAAGGTTTGGTTAATGGCCAAAGTATTCAGTTTATTTTCTGTTCCGGCAATATCATAATATACACGACGGTATTGCAGATCGGCAAATAAACTCAAATTTTCAACTGGGCTATAATTTACCTTGCCATATATATTAAAATCAGTCTTAAAACCGTCGTTATCATAATAATGGCGATCAATATTGCCGTTTGAAGCATATTGCGCCCAAATTACCTGCCCAAAATGTGCACCTTTATATTCATTATAAGCCCCGCCCAAAGTAAAATTTAAATTCTTTTCAGGTACGTAGTTAAAGGCATAGGTAACGCCATAAAAATCATTATCTAACCAGCGGCGGCGAATCAGATCTGTAGTGGTAATAGGTGTTCCCCCCGCGATAACAACAGGGTTTAAACCATAATTTTTCAGTTTATCCTGTACCCGGTATTCTTCATAATAACCTTCTCCTTTGGTATAATGTAAGGCACCATTAAAAGAAAACTGTTCAGAAAACTGTCTGGCATAGATTAACTGGTAGTGGTTCTGTGTATAGTTATCAGTTTGATTATTGTAAAGAAAACTGTTGTATCGTCTGCCCGAGTTAAGCAGGTTTGCCGCATCCTCTGCACTTAACCCATTTCTATCAATATAAGCCTGCATGCCAGCTAAATCATTTTCTAAACGCGATTGCGGGATTCCGTTCCACGATTGATATGTTTTCTCATTTCCAGAGAAAACATTTACACGCAATAAATCCTTATTTCCATGGTAAGCACCAGATAAAAAGTACGATTTCAATAATGAAGAGCCACGATCTACATAACCATCAGAGCTGATTCTTGATAAACGGCCATCAAAGCTAAATCGGTTGTTAATCAAACCTGTTCCTACCTTTACGGTATTTTTCCAGGTATTGAAACTGCCATAAGTATTGTTCAGCTCAGCATAGGGTTCTGTTTCACTGGCGGTAGTCTGAATGTTTAAACTTGCGCCAAATGCACCTGCGCCATTGGTTGAGGTACCAACGCCACGCTGAATCTGCACGTTATCAACCGACGAGGCAAAATCAGGCATGTTTACATAAAATGTTCCCTGGCTTTCGCTATCATTGATGGGAATGCCGTTAACTGTTACGTTAATCCTGCTGTTATCGCTCCCACGTATTCTGATACCTGTATAACCTACACCAGCACCAGCATCAGAAGTAACCACTACACCCGGTGTATTCTGTAAAATAAAAGGCAAATCCTGCCCGAAATTATTCTGCTGGATTTCTTCTTTACTAATATTCTTGTAAGTAGTTGCCGATTTATCTGTGGCACGGGTTGCACGTACAATGACTTCATCAGCCAGAAAATTTTGTGGCGCCAGGCTAAAATCAGCGGTAGTATTTTGGTTAATGTCAATAGTCTTTTCAACTGTTTTATAACCTACGTAACTGACAACAATGGTATATTTTCCGCCTGATAGGTTGGTAATACTATAGGCTCCGGTTGCATTGCTTACCACCGCTGTTTTTTGATTCCGCAATTTAACTGTGGCACCTGGCAGCGGCTGCTGATTCTGATCTGTTACTTTACCCGTAACCGAAATTTGTGCCGATACAAAGAAGGGCAACATTGCAACAAGTGCTGCAAAAAGTAAATTTTTCAATGTTTTTGTTTTTAGTTAAACCCATCGGAAAAAGGGGCTTCCCCGATTTCAGTTAAACTTCCATAACTCCAATCCCTACGCCGGCATTACCCGGATCAGGTGCATTTGAGGTTGATGGCTGGAAGGTTTTAAGGCTGACGGGATTTAACCCTCTACCTTTTTACCTTCTACCTTTTGCCTCAAAATGGGTATGATCTCAGCCTGTTTTTGTGTTTATCTAAACAAGGCACCCCTAATGATGGGACAAATGTAGAAAATTTTAAGCAATCCGAATATTTTTTAATGTATTGGCGGTTTAATAGGGTAAAAATTAATAACATAATACCTGCCCGTACAGACGTGGAATCATCTGTTATTATGGATTTGAAAATGAACGGTTCTGTGCGCATGGCATTTTCAGTCCCGCTTCCCTCCTGCCAATTTGAAGGAAATTGGCATCCGTTCCAATCGGGTTTAGGTGGCCAGGCAGGTAGAGATATCAACGTTAAAACACCAAACGTTCCTATGGGACGAAACCCAGCCAATTAAACAATTGGCTACCAATGAGGCATCCCGACGGGGCGAACATTTTTTAACAAACCAGGATGGTCGGTTGTTAATTTATAACACTGTTTCGTCCCATCGGGACGGATCATCGGTAAAAAAAATGTTTATTTTTTTTCGTTCCATAGGAACGTTTCATGTTTAGGCACCATGTTAACAAGCCCTTCTTCTTAAACCCGATAGTGGCGAACACGAACCCCGATTTTCCATTGGGTGATTAAAGCGAATAGCGGGATTGCCGGCTGCCAAAAACTACCAACAATCATTTCCCAAAAAAAGATAACTTTTTTACCTGCTTAAAAAATCATCAATGGCTCTAACGGCATTTGCGACCCGCTCCTCACCTAAACCACCAATAACTTGATAATTGGCTTGAAGCGCCTGTAATTCCTGATGCCAAACTTCCATAAAATATTCCCGTTTCTCCGGAAAATCGCGAAGAGGATCATCCTGCCATGGCAAATCGATATCCATTAACAAATACAAATCGTAAGGCTTTTTCGGTAAAGCATCCAATACAACCTGGGGCGTTTCTCCAAGTACTTCATCGCTCCATATCTTTACCGTAATAAAAGTGGTATCGCAAATAATGAAATCACTTTCGGTGGTAACCAAAATTGCATCCTCTAACGCTACCTGGCCGTAATACATATTCACTTCGTCTTGCAGGGTATAATCGGCAACCAGATTTTCGCAGTAATAACGGGCATACTCCGGCACCCACGAAACTTTGTAGTATTTGGCCAGTAACTGAGATATCGTAGATTTCCCTGTACTTTCCGGACCAACAACAGCGATTTTTTTAATATTTTTATTCACGATACATTTTCTGAATATAGTCAAATGTAAAAGAAAAAGCCTTAAAAGAAAAAATCCGGTTGAGGAGGGCTCCTCTAACCGGATAATAAACCAAACAAACTATTTATGAAGAAATCCTCATGGCGGGTAACTAATCCGCGGAGGAGGCTTTAGATCATTGTCTAAAGTATATACAAAACGCATATACGTTTCAGTTATTACAACATTATTGCCAATAATCCGATCATCACAACTTCGTGACTTAATTCTGACCAACAGTACTACATTGACGAACGTATTATCACATTATTTAAGAACTTATCACGAATATACATATTTTGATTTTACATTTATGTATAATTTATAGTACAAACGAAAAAAATAGTGTTCAGTATTTAAAACTATTTGTACCAAATGCTGTTATTTATTTAAGACATTACGCAACTAAAACGTTATACCATGAAAAAATTGTGTGTTGCATTATCGCTGCTCATTATATCGGCATTGGGTTCTATCGCTTTTACCAACATTAAAACGGGTGGCATAATCGGAAAAATTACACCAGTTTATGCCGCGTCAACCGTATCACTTGTAGCAGCGAAAGACACGCTAAGTGCACAGATCAATCAGGGTGTTTTTACTTTTACAAACCTTAAAGAAGGTGTTTATACTGTGGTAATCAAGGCCAATGCACCGTATAAAGATACAACAGTAGAAAGGGTTGCCGTTAAAGATAGCGCCACTACCGATTTAGGCGAAATTAAATTACAGCAGTAGCTTGTTTTACAAAAGAAAAAATCATAAAAGAGTACTAAAATAGTACTCTTTTTTATTTTAAAAAAAACGGCTCAAATCACATCCAAAGATGTATCTTTGCATCCCGACAGAACAGTTGGGATTTTCTTCTTGCAAGCATAAGACCTTTTGCTTCTTCACCTTCGGGTTCAAACACTTTAGAATTTTAATTATTTTAAGCTTTATCATGCCTAAAGACACTTCCATACGCTCAGTACTGATTATCGGATCTGGACCAATTATTATTGGCCAAGCCTGTGAGTTTGATTACTCAGGTTCGCAAGCGGCACTTTCTTTAAAAGAAGAAGGAATTACCGTTTCTATTATCAACTCCAATCCGGCTACGATTATGACGGATAAGGTTATTGGCGACCATGTTTACCTGCGCCCGCTGACTGTTGATTCAATAGAAGTTATTTTACAGGAGCATATCGCCTCTGAAGATTTACCTAGAATTGATGCGGTACTTCCTACAATGGGAGGTCAGACAGCGCTAAACCTTTGTAAAGAAGCCGAAGAACGTGGTGTTTGGGAAAAATACGGGGTTAAGGTTGTAGGGGTTGATGTAGATGCGATTGAGAAAACTGAAAACCGTGAGGCTTTCCGCCAGTTAATGGTTGATATCGGTGTGGGTGTTGCCCAATCTAAAATAGCCAACTCATTTTTAGAAGGTAAAGAAGCTGCTCAGGAAATCGGATTTCCGCTGGTAATCCGCCCTTCGTATACTTTGGGTGGCTCTGGTGGTGGTTTCGTACACAGAAAAGAAGAATTCGATGCAGCTTTAAAACGCGGCCTGGAAGCTTCGCCAACACACGAAGTATTGGTAGAAAAAGCGGTTTTAGGATGGAAAGAATATGAGTTAGAGTTACTAAGAGATAGCAATGATAACGTAATTATCATCTGTTCGATTGAAAACTTCGATCCGATGGGTATCCATACAGGAGATTCAATTACAGTTGCTCCTGCAATGACCCTGTCTGACCGTTGTTACCAGGATATGCGTAACCAGGCAATCAAAATGATGCGTGCCATTGGTAACTTCGCAGGCGGCTGTAACGTTCAGTTTTCGGTTAACCCGGCAAACGATGAAATTATCGCCATCGAAATCAACCCGCGTGTATCGCGATCATCAGCATTGGCCAGCAAAGCAACTGGTTACCCAATTGCAAAAATTGCAGCTAAACTGGCTATCGGCTATAACCTTGATGAAATTGAAAACCAGATTACCAAAACCACTTCAGCATATTTCGAACCTACTTTAGATTACGTAATTGTTAAAGTACCGCGTTGGAACTTCGATAAATTTAAAGGTGCCAACAAAGAGCTTGGCTTGCAAATGAAATCGGTAGGTGAGGTAATGGCCATTGGCCGTACATTTATCGAAGCATTACAAAAAGCTTGTCAGAGTTTAGAAATCAACCGTGCGGGCTTAGGTGCAGATGGAAGACAGGTACGTAATATTGAAGAGATTATGGACGGTTTGGAGCACGCTTCATGGAACCGTTTATTCCTGATAAAAGATGCCATGGCCATGGGTGTACCGCTGGAATCTATCCGTAAGGTAACCAAAATTGATAAATGGTTCTTAAACCAGATTCAGGAATTGGTATTGCTTGAAAATGAATTAAAAAGATACTCACTAAATAATATCCCTCAGGATTTCTTTGTAACGCTTAAACAAAAAGGGTTCTCTGACATTCAGATTGCCTGGTTGTTAGGCAATGTTACGGAGGATGAGGTTTACGAGCGCCGTAAAGCTTTAGGCATAAAAAGGGTATACAAGATGGTTGATACCTGTGCTGCAGAGTTTCCGGCCAAAACGCCATACTATTACTCCACTTTTGAAGAAGAGAATGAATCAAAACCTTCTGACAGGAAAAAAATAATTGTTTTAGGTTCAGGCCCTAACCGTATCGGTCAGGGTATTGAGTTCGATTACTCATGTGTACATGGTTTATTGGCTGCAAAAGAATCGGGTTTCGAAGCTGTTATGGTTAACTGTAACCCTGAAACGGTTTCAACTGATTTTAACATGGCCGATAAATTGTACTTCGAACCTGTTTTCTGGGAACACGTTCGCGAAATTATCGACTTAGAAAAACCTGAAGGCGTAATTGTTCAGCTAGGTGGTCAAACTGCCTTGAAAATGGCTGAAAAACTGACCCAAAACGGCATCAAAATTATTGGAACTTCTTTCGAGAATATGGACATTGCTGAAGACCGCGGCCGTTTCTCTGACCTGTTAAAAGAATTGGATATTCCTTATCCAAAATATGGTGTTGCAGAAAATGCTGAAGAGGCCATCGTTGTAGCAAACGAGGTAGGCTATCCGGTATTGGTGCGCCCGAGTTATGTACTTGGCGGACAAGGCATGAGTATTGTAATCAACGATGAAGACCTTGAAAAAGCTGTTGTAAAACTGTTAGGCGATTTACCTGGCAACCGTGTATTAATCGATCACTTTTTAGATAGGGCAGAGGAGGCAGAATCTGATTCGATCTCTGACGGTGAAGATGTGCATATTGTGGGTATGATGGAGCATATTGAGCCTGCTGGTATACACTCAGGAGATTCATTTGCGGTATTGCCAACATTCAGCTTATCAGAAAAGGTAACTCAAGCCATGGAAGACTACTCTGTTAAAATTGCAAAAGCGTTAGATGTGCGTGGTTTGTTAAACATTCAGTTTGCCATTAAAGATGAGAAAGTTTATGTAATCGAAGCAAATCCCAGGGCATCACGTACGGTTCCTTTCATCGCAAAAGCTTATGATGTTCCATACATCAACATTGCTGCTAAAATAATGCTGGGCGTTGCCAAACTGAAAGATTTTACCATTGTGCGTAAACTTAAAGGTTATGCCATTAAAGAACCGGTTTTCTCTTACGAGAAATTCCCTGAGGTAACGAAAGAATTAGGTCCTGAAATGAAGTCTACTGGTGAGGCCATCCGCTTTATCAAAGATTTGGAAGACCCTTACTTCCGCAAGCTTTACAAAGACAAATCGATGTATTTGAGTAAGTAAACCTTCACCAGATTCTAAATAAAAATGGCCAGTAATGATTTTACTGGCCATTTTTATTTCTATCGCATTTAAACCTATCAGGTTTTTAAAACCTGATAGGTTATCTAATCGCTACTATTGCTTCAACTTCGGAATCCTTGTTGGCGTATCTGTACCGTTTACAATGCTGGTTGCACTCTTGGCAATCGCTTTAATGGTAGAAAGGATGTTGTCTACATCTAAAGAACTATATTCGTCTTTCACACTGTGGTACAATTTATCGACATCAATTTTATCCGTACTAATGGTGTGTGCCGGAACACCTAGAGCTGCTAAAGTAGCGTTATCACTTCTATAGAATAAGTTCTGCTCAGGATAGGGATCAGGATGGAAAGTAAACTCAGTTCCTGCTAAGTTTTTCTGCAAAATCTTTCCAAAATCAGATCTTTCATAACCCGTAATAAAGGCCGTATTTTTACCAAATTTCGAATCTTTGCCAATCATCTCGATATTAAACATGGCTACCACATCATCAGGATTCAGTTTTGCCGAGAAATATCTGGCACCATAACCTCCAATTTCTTCAGCAGTAAAAGCAACAAAGATTAAGGTACGCTCGTTATTTTTTTGTGCTTTATAATATTTCGCTAAAGCAATCATTGCTGTTGTGCCAGAAGCATCATCATCGGCACCGTTGGCTATACTATCGCCATCTACCGCTTTTAAGAAACCAAGGTGATCGTAATGACCAGAGAAGATGACCATTTCTTTCGCTTTCGATTTACCAGGAATTACCCCGGCCACATTAAATAAAGGCATTTTAGCTACCTTACTTTTAATTGTTACCGAAAAATCTGTTGCGGCATCTTTACCGAAAACGAAAACCTGTACAGCGCCGTTGGTTGCTTTTACGTCTTTTTCATCAACAGTAGTTGGTTTGCTGAAATGATCTTTATAACGGTTAAAAAGGTCAGCAAACTTATTGTCGACTAAAACGATCTGGCTTTTATCACTATTTAGCATGGCCCTGAACTGCGCTACAAAAGGCTTTTCGGGGTCTAACTTAACAACAGTGGCGTTGGATTTATCAAGCGCAACACTTTCTGTGGCAACACCTGTAACCATTATGTTGGCAGGTGTAATTTCCTGTCCGTCAATTTTAACGCTTGTACTTAATGAGCTAACCTGATACTTATAAAAAGTTTGCCGGAAAGTTTTCTCACCAGCCAGGGGCTGCAAACCAATCTTTTTGAATTCAGATTCAATAAAAGTAGCCGCTTTATCAATACCTGGCGTAAAAGTTGCACGCCCCTGCATGTCATCGGCGCTTAAGGTTTTAATCAGGTGATCAGTGTATTCGCGGGTGATGATTTTATCAATGTTTTGCGCTTTAAGCTGCAAACTTGTCATCCCTACAAGGGTAAAAAAGAGTATTTTCTTCATATTATATTTATAGCGGGGTGAATTTAGGATTTTTGACTGATAGTTGATTGGTTAATGGTTTAATAGTCTATGGTTGATGGTTACAACAGATTCCCTTTCCTATAACCCATCTTCCATAATCCGCCCTACACCATCCGTTTTACATCATCCATTTTACATCGTCCATTTTACATCTTACATCATTAACCCTCATTGTCCCAATCGTATTTTTCGAGATCACGATAGGCCTTGCCTTTTATGATTTCCTTCTTTTTTGACGACTCAGAATCGACCCTGGTTTCATGAATATTATCGGCCACTTCCAAATGGAAATCCTTATCTTTTTTAGAATGGTAAATCGATACTTCATCCCCGTCTGCAATTGCATAGTCATAAGGGCCTCTGGCACTCATCAGCTTTACAAAAACAGGCAAACATTCAAAAAAGATAAACAACAGTCCAATAAAAGTAACCGCAATTGCGGTGTTGTTATCCCGCGTACCATCCACATTAAATTTAAGCTGCCCTAATGCCCAGTTGCGATCGGCAAAACCGGCAATATCCGATAAACTATCCAACTGTTTTTTGGTATACAGCTTTTCAGTAAACAATCCATCAAATTCTTTGCGTTTATCTACAAAACTTTCTGATTTATTGATGTTCGCTTTAAGCGAATCTAACTCTGCTGTACGTCGTGCAATCTCTGCTTCCTTTCGTTTGGCATATGGCCCATAACCCATTACACCCGATGTTTCGGTGGTTTTATTGCCGAAGATCTCGAAGTTAAGTTTTTGCCTGTCGGCTTTGATTCCTTTTTCAAGCGAGTCGCGGGTAGCTTTCTGCTGGTTTAACCGGCCAAATTCTACCTGATATTTTTTCTCAAATGCTTTGTTCAGCGTATCTATTTTAGCGCGCTGACCATTTAAATAACTTACCTTTAGGCGTTCTTTAATTTCTTTATCGAAGATTTTAAGCTCTATCGGCCTCGAAATAACCATACCGATCATAATAGCCAACAGAATACGCGGCGTAGCCTGTAATATCTGCTTATTGGTGCTGGCACTTTTATTAATGCTGGACACGATGTACCGATCCATATTAAAGATGGCTGCTCCCCATAAAAAACCGAAAACAATGGCAAAAATTACGGCCAGATCATCACCTTTAAATACAAAATACATCGCATAACCTCCGGAAAGGGCAGCAAAAAGGCCGGTAAAAAAAATGGTGGCACCAATGCCTGTATATTTATTTTGTTCTGAAGGATATTTTTCCAGTGTCGGGATGTGAGCGCCAGAGCAAAACCAAAAGAAACGGTTCAGTTTGTCCATTTGTAACTATTTATACTTAAACGCCTAAGGGTTCCGGTTGTTACACTTTTAAGCAAAATTTTATGGCATTTTTTTGATAGGGAGCGTAAATTTGATTTTCCTATATTTGCATAAATACATTTATAAAATGAAAGAAATATCGGTACAAGAACTAAAAGAGAAAATCGATAACAAAGAAGATTTTCAATTAATTGATGTTCGTGAAACATTCGAATATGAGGTTTCCAATCTTGAAGGCGAGAACATCCCTTTGGGCGGAATTTTAATTGAGGCCGATAAGGTTGCGAAAGATAAGCCGGTAATTATCCAGTGCCGCAGTGGAAAAAGAAGCGCTGCAGCGGTTATGCAGTTAGAGCAACAATATGGATTTGACAATCTTTATAACTTAAAAGGCGGCATTTTGGCCTGGCAAGCAGCTTTTGATCCGAATATGCCGGTTTATTAGAATAACCAGTATTCAATAACTAATTATCAAGAAAACAATGACCAATAACCAAACTCCAATGATCAATTGGAGAAGGGTTTATAGCACAAACAAAGATCAATTTTCAAACTTTAACCTTACAGGAACAAACCTTTTGAATATTTTCAGCCCAGGATGGTGTTTGAAAATTGATTATTGCTAATTGGTACTTTGCACGTAAATTCTCTTAAAACTAAAATCCTCTATCTGTGGGAAAAAAATTTGCTTTAAACATTTTCTATAACCTGGCCATTATTCTTTCTATTTTCGGACTGGTTTGGTGTTATAATAACCACAAATATCTGCCAGCTGGTTTTTTGGTAGGCACAACCGCTTGTTTATTTTACTTTAAGTATCAACTTACCAAAGACATCAGAAAAAGTTTTAAAGAAAAAGACCAGAAGTAGCCATTTAATGACAGCATGAGTGAGTTTTGAATGAGTGAATATTGGGGATAGTACCCAGCCAAATTCATCTATCTCGTCTCGCTTAGGATCTTCAATCATTCTATAATCCTGTCATTCGTCATTTCTACTCTGTTTTAAATAAAAAGATCAGGAGTAACACCTTCCAGCCCTAAACCCGGCAAATTATTGAGGATATACTTTCCATTTTCAAAGGCCGGATCTTTAAACGGATTATTTTTGGTCAGCCACGGCCCATCTAAATCCGCCCAGTTGCATAACGGAGCCAAAGCAGCGGCGGCCAAAGTAGCGCAACTGGTTTCGCTCATACAACCGATCAGCACTTTCATTCCGAACGAACGGGCTTTCAAAATCATCTGATGCCCTTCGTACATGCCACAACTCTTCATCAGTTTTACATTGATTCCATGATAAGCCCCTTTTAACTTATCCATATCCGCTAAACGCTGTACAGCTTCATCCGCAAGTAATGGAATAGGGCTTCGTTCGGTTAACCAGGCGTTCCCGTCCAGGTTGTTCTTATCCATAGGCTGCTCAATTAATACCACTCCCTGGTTATGCAGCCAGTAAATTAAATCAATGGCTTTAATCTTATCTGCCCAGCCCTGGTTAGCATCCACATATAAGGGTACATTGGTCAGGCTCCGGATCGTTTCTATAATTTCCTGATCGTTATCTCTTCCCAGCTTAACCTTAATCACTTTAAATGCCTCGGCCTCTTTCAGTTTTTCGCGGATGACGTCAGGCGTATCAATCCCAATGGTATAAGAAGTTACCGGCATTTTAGCAGGATCTGCACCATAAATTTCGTAACAAGGTTTATTTAACAGTTTCCCCTGAACATCGTTAAGCGCAATATCAATAGCAGCTTTGATTGCCGGCTGACCAGGAGCCAGAACATCTAAATAAGCAATAATCTCCTTAAAATCGAATGGAAATTGGATTTTGTCCCAATCTACAAGGTTCAGAAAAGCTGTCGCACTTTCATAACTCTCACCCATATAAGGCACCATAGATGCCTCGCCATAACCGGTTACCCCTTCATATTCAATTTTCAACAACATTAAGGGCGTACTGGTACGGGTAAATTTCGAAATTGAAAAAGGATGTTTTAACGTTAATTCAAATGGCCTGCAACTAATTTTCATTATCAATCGTCTACTTAATATATAAGGTTATTATTGTGTTAAAATTATCTTTATTTATTAACATAACGCTATCGCCATGAAAAATAGCTCAAAATTAAGGTACTTTATTTATTTATCGCTCATAATTATTGGAGGATGTACCACAGGAAAAAATGCCCTTCAAAAAGGTGATTACGATTTATCTGTTCAAAAATCAGTAAGCAGGCTACAAAATTCGCCAAAAAACAGCGAAGCCATGCAGGTATTGAAAATGGCTTACGAATTAGCTTTAAAAGATCATTTACGGAAAATTGAGGAAGCAAAAATATCTAACGATCTATTCAGGTGGGAATCGGTGATGTACGATTATCAGAAAATCAATCAACTGGCAGATGAAATCAATAGCTGTCCGGCATGTTTGGCAATTATTCCGAACCCTTCAAAATATAGTACTGAACTGGCTGATGCTAAATATAATGCTGCCGGCGCAAGGTATAACTCCGGTTTAAGCTATTTAAGAGAAGGTAGCCGCCAGGCCGCCAAAAAAGCATATTACGAATTTGAGAAAACGCTGAATCTTCAGCCAAACTATAAAGATGCCAAAGCAAAAATGGAAGACGCATATTGGTCTGCTGTAACCAGGGTTGTGGTACAACCGATTATCGTTAACAGCAGTCTGTATAAATTAAGCGCTGATTATTTTCAACAGCAGATTGATCAGTATATCGCAAAATATTCCAGAAACAAGTTTGTTATTTTTTACGGGGAAAGACAGGCTACCGAGCAAAAAATTGTTCCCGATCAGGTACTCAGCTTAAATTTTGATGATTTTGTAGTAGGCCAAACCTATGTAAAAGAAAGGGTAGAAAAGCTAAAACGTGATAGCGTAGTAATCGGCGAAACGCGTGATAAAAAACCGGTTTATGGCACGGTAAAAGCTACGCTGAGTATTTTTGAAAAGAACATTTCTTCATCCGGTTTACTGGACATGAGCATTACTGATTGGAAAACAAGGAAACTGGTTCACCAACAGAAATTTCCCGGAACCTATGTTTGGAGAGACAGCTGGGCCAGTTATAAGGGAGATGACAGGGCCTTAACTAAACCGCAATTGGCCATTACCAAACGCAGGGAGCAGTTACCGCCACCGCCAAACGCGCTGTTTTTAGAATTTACCAAACCCATTTACAACCAGCTGGTGGATGATATCAGTTATTATTACAATAATTACTAGATTTCATGATATTAAAGGATATCAAAGAGCAAGGTAATAGTTAGGTATACGATAGTGTAATTTCACATCAAATGCCGTCTTCGTAAAGGCACTATTGATAGAATCTAATTTATCATATCGGTTGGTTTCTTAACAACTGACATAAAAGGCTTATTTTAGAAAATGACGGAACTGTGATTCTTGGCGGCATGCAGTCCCGCCATTCGCTATAGCTCCGATTAATTCCGATTTAAAATCGGATCGGAGGCTGGCGCTACTGTCGCGTTTAGGAACAAAGGTTATGCGCCTTACAACTCCACTATGAAATACTGCCGAAGCCACTTAGCCCTGGCTGACGCGTTACCCTGCAGCAACGAGGTACGAGGCAGCGAAGCGTAAAAGCAAAAGACAGGAAAACCCTTCCCTATTTAACAAAGGCCTTGCGCTCCAAAAAAAACTTATCACTGCGATAAACAATACCGTTAAAGACTGATGTGGTTGTAATCCCTGCGTTAAAATAAAACATCGTTACTTAGCCCTAAAAATATAATGGCTAATATTGCAGCGATGAATACCGGCTTATACAATCCTTTCAAAAATTTCGATTTTTTATACAAAACCTGCTTTTTAAGCGGAAAAACATTTAATTCTCCTGTAATCCAGGTGCCCCTGCTTCCAAAATGGTTGTTGGAACAGGCAGGTTTAAGTGGCGAAGAGCAGATCCAGTTTTTGGATGAAAGTATCCGTTCGTACAATACATTGGTTATTCCGGTGAATGCCGAGATCAATGAGCAGTTTTTAAATCCACTGGAAGATAAAATCGAAGCTGCATTTGCAAAAGGTTATGATGCTGTTTCCACACTGCCAGAGCTGGATCTTTTTAACTGGATTGGCAAATTCCTTTATGGTTTTGTCTATATCGAAATGCATTCGGCCTTACGTAAAGAAATGACTGCCGATGGTTTAAACATGTCGCAATCGCTGATGATGAAATTTGCCAACCTGAATTTCATGATGCAAAACCTGTACACCAGCCTGGAGTTTGAAGATTTCACGCCATGGTCTATCACTGTGGTAAAACTGGAAAACACAGAAACACCATTCAGCTTCCGTGATGAGATTAATACGTTAACCTTCTCGTTAAAAATGAAAGATTTTGGGATCATCGCCTGTTTACAGGATAATGGCACCAATAAACGCTACCATCAGGATATTATCAATGAGATAAAAGGAAAAGCTTTAACCGCCGAGCAATTTGAAGAGTTGAGCGCCCGCTTTTATTATTCTGCTTACCTCTTTAACCGTTTACCCGAATATACCTTTATGCCTGTTGAAGGCACTACATACATCGAAGCAATGCCTCTGCGTGGCAACATGACCAAACCCCTTTTTGATGTTTGGCAGCATAAGATATATGCACAGGTGCTGGAAAATTTCTGGAAACCCTGGGGTTATGTCGTGTTTGAGATTATTAAAAACCCTGATGAGCCAATGAGTTTCTTTGAGAAACCTTATCTGCCTACAGCAGGGTAATAAATTCTAATTGTCAGCCTGAACCCAGCCTTAGCGAGCTCACCGAAGGTAATTCATTTCAGGGTCTGTCCTGCATGAAAGATGGGGCTGTCTCAGAAATGATTTTCAAGATTTTTGGCAGAATAATATTTTGAAAGGGCGTCATTCGCGTAAAAACGGGAACCACGAAGTGCTCAGCGAAGCTAGTCTTAATACGATAGAACGGCAACTAAATAAGTCCCCACCAAAGCATTAAGATGCCCATCCGATAGCGATCGGATCAAGCTGAGCATGACGACATCACTAAATTTAATTCTTTTGCTATTTCTGAACCTGTTATTTTCAGACAGGCTCATGACGTCCGACTTAATGAATGTGTACTAAAAGAATTAACAACGATGCATCCACACGATAAGTTTTCACGAGAATGACGATTCTTTCTAATGAAGATTATCTACCACCCGTTAACATGGCAATAAAGTTCTGTAGAATACCTGGTACGAAGATAATCGTAAAAATCAATCCGGTTAAGGCGCCAAAAAAGTGTGCATCATGATTGATATGATCCCTTGAATTGCGGGAAGCGTAAGCACAATAAATTAAATATATAATTCCAAAAACTACAGCAGGAATCCCGATCGGGATAAACATGATATAGATTTTAGACATTGGGTTATACAATATGTAACTAAAAAGCACCGCGCTGATTGCGCCTGAAGCGCCCAGACTATTGTAGTGAAAGTTATCTTTATGTTTGATTACCGTTGGCAGATCGCTCAACACCAGGCCCAAAAAATAAAGCAATCCAAACCGCCAGCTCCCCATCATACTCTCAAGCGCAAAGGCAAAAGCGTAAAAAGTAAACATGTTAAAAAAGAGGTGCATCCAATCGGCGTGCACAAGTCCGCTGGTAATTAATGTATATACATTCTGCCCTTTAGAAACACTAAAAGGATGCAGCATAAATTTTCCATAAATCGAATGATCGTAGAAAGCGTAAAGGCTGGTAATGATGGTAAAAACGAAAATTAAGGAGGCAACTGGTGCTATATTGAAGTATTCCATTTGGGCTTATTTTAAATCCAGTTTTACATCTGTAACCAAACGTGCAACCGGATATCTGTTGTGTGTTTTTTCGTAATAATCAGAATTTTTATACACAAAATCAAGTTGTGCGGCACCATTCTTTGCAAATTCAGGGTCAGCCAACTTTTTGGCGTCCAGTTTACTTTTTAAATCAGGGTTATTTTTTAGCAGTTCTGTAGCCGTATCTTCAAAAACATAGGCCGAATAATGCTCTTTCATATCCAGGATAGAATCGAAAAAATTCCAGTTGAAATAAGAATCTGTGGCCTGAGGTTCTAAGGTTTCTACAATATATCGGTTGCCTGGCTGGTTTACATAAACCACATAATCGCCAGCATAGTATTGCAGCTTTTGTGGAACCGTATTTACAGTTACACCTGAGTGCAGGTAATGGCCTTCATATGGCTTGGTTCCGGTTTTAAAATCACTGATGTAATAACTGTCGACAACAATTTTCTGATCACTTTTTAATTTCCTGAGTGTAACCTGATTCAGTTTAAGCAACGTAATTACCCGATCCCATGCTTTTGGGATGATATAGGCGACAGGTTTTTGAACAGATAATGCGGGTTCATACTTGTTCCATTCTTTAATGGTTTTGACGTAAGGCTTGCTACGATCGTAATATAAACGTTCAGCGCCGCTTACCGTGCTGGGCTTTTGCCCTGCTTCAAATCCCTTAAATGGGATATCGTTAACATCGTTTTTGTTTAGTTTCCACGCTAAAGGATATTCTCTTTGTGCTGCAACAGCCTCATCGGCCTTTTTCTTATTTGCCCCAATGATTTTGGCATCCCGTTCGATCACCTGGATATAGGTTTTCAAAAGCTTGTAAGTAGCATCTATGCGTAAATCGTACGATTTTAACATATGCGTTTCGGGCATAAACCCAATGGTATTGTGCAGCGTGGTATAACCAGTAGAGTAACGTGGCGATTCAATAAAACCGGTTATCCCGGTTTCAGGGGTTTCGCCTATCGAGTTTACATAAGGAATCATCGGATAACCCAGTTTTTCCATACCGGAATATAAATCAGGCACTAAAGTTTTGGTTAAATAATCAGAAAGTATAGGGTTTAGCTTATCTTTTTGTGTCGGGATAAGCGTCATCACATATTGATAATCGGCGCCATTACTGGTATGGGTATCTACAAATATCTCGGGCTGCCAGGTATTAAAAATGAGTTGAAATGCTGCCGAATTTTTGGAATCTGTTTTAATAAAATCACGGTTCAGATCAAGGTTTTTGCTATTTCCTCTAAAACCGTAAGCAACCGGCCCGTTTTGGTTTGCCCTTGATGTTCCACTACGGTTAAAACTGCCGTCTATATTGTAAAGCGGAATGATGCAGATTACCACATCCTTTGGCAATTTACCTGCTTTGAGCAGATCACGAGCCAGCATCATCGATGCATCTATCCCTTCCGGTTCGCCTGGATGAATACCATTATTGATCAATAAAATTCTTTTATTTTGCTTCCTGATCTGCACCGGATCGAACACCAGGTCACGTGATAAAACCAATAAGTGTAAAGGTTTTCCAAAATCAGTAAGCCCATAGGTTAACAGTTTGGCTTGCCGGTAGGTTTTAGCCAGGTTTTGATAATAAGATATGGCTTCAGTGTATGTTGTAGTTGCTGTTTTTCCACTTAATTCAAAAGGCGATTGCTGAGCCATTGAAGTTAATGAAAAGGAAAATGTAAAAACCAATAATAATATCCTCATGCTATTGATAAATAGAGTTTATAGCGTTTTATGGTACGAGCGAACGTTACCGAACATATACCTGAAGCCTACAGTAATGGAATTATACATGTCTGGATAGGTATTATTAGCGCTCAGTCTCGACTCATTATAACCATCTAAGCCTTCGCCAAAAGTAAAGTTAGACTGTGCATTTAAATTAATTACATACCTCATGTAACCATAGGAATCTTTTATGTAATAATTAAAACCCAAATTTATCGGCAATAAAAGGTTAGTACTTTTATCTTCTCCGCCATAGGGTTGTCTGTCAGAACCGGAAGTTTGAGGTGGATACCTTGCAATGTTGGATATGTTGTTATTTATCACTCCCAATCCGAAGCCAACATATATCCCCCTCATGTTATACAGCAATCCTCCCTGGCGATAATTAACAAGTTCCCCTAACATCAGTTTCAGGTTAGCTGTAAGTGCGGTATATTTATTGACAAACCAACGGCCAGATGGATCTTTAACAGCAATCCCCCCTTTAATCCTTCCGTATTGCCCTTCCAGTCCCATTGTTAAGAAAGGGGTGATGTGATAATCAAAAACACCGTAAACAATTTTCCCATAGTCTCCCTCATATACATCGGTATATGATTTATTCATGCCACCGCCAAAACCATAAGACATTTTGAAATAGTTGGATTGAGCAAAGGAAAAACTTCCAATAAAAACAAACAGAAAGGTTATATAAGTCGCTCTCAATGAATAAAAAATCATATCTTTTTTACAAAAATAAGATGATTATCGGATATCTATAACTTTTACCTTTGAATTATGAGCACATACACCAACTTTAACAAATCGCTTGAACAGCGGTTCATAAAATATGCAAAAATTGATACCCAATCCGATCCAAATTCTCCTACCTGCCCTTCAACTTTAAAGCAAAAAAACTTAGCGGCGGTATTGGTTGAAGAATTGCAGGAAATTGGAATTTCTGATGCCGAAATGGACGATAACGGCTATGTTTATGGAACCATCCCATCAAATACAGATAAACAATTACCCGTAATTTTCTTTTGTTCGCACATGGATACCTCGCCTGATTGTAGCGGAGAAAATGTTAAACCGATTATTCATGAAAAATATCAGGGACAAGACCTGGTTCTGCCAGACGATAACCAGATTGTAATCAAACTTGCTGAACACCAAGACCTGAAACAACAGATTGGCAATGATATTATTACCGCCAGCGGAACAACCTTATTAGGTGCAGATAATAAAGCGGGATTAGCAGAAATTATGGAAGCAGCGGCATTTTTAATGAAAAACAAAGAGGTAAAACACGGAACTATAAAGCTTCTTTTTACACCTGATGAAGAAATTGGCAGAGGCGTAGACAAAGTTGATTTGAAGAAATTAGGTGCCGATTTCGGTTATACCATTGACGGGGAAACACTCGGATCAATCGAAGATGAGACTTTTTCTGCCGACGGAGCTACCCTTAAAATTTATGGTGTAAGTACACATCCGGGGTTTGCAAAAGGAAAGATGGAAAGTGCAATTAAGATTCTTGCCGAAATTGTAGATTCACTGCCAAAAGATGCCCTTACACCAGAGGCCACGCACCAGAAAGAAGGGTTTATCCATCCGGTAAGTATTAACGGACAGGTAGAAGAGGCAGAGGCACATTTCATCATCAGGGATTTTACGGATGAGAACTTAGTTTCACATGGGCGGTTTTTGGAAGAAACTGTAAAAAAAGTAATGACTAACTATCCAAAATCCAGTTACAAGCTTAATATTAAACCACAATACCGCAACATGAAACAGGTTTTGGATCAGCATCCTAAAATTGTACAATATGGTATTGAGGCGATTGCACGAGCTGGTGTAGTACCTAAACAACAAAGTATCCGTGGTGGGACTGATGGCTCACGACTTTCTTATATGGGTTTACCATGTCCCAATATTTTTGCCGGAGAACATGCTTTTCACAGCAAACAAGAATGGGTAAGCGTGCAGGATATGGAAAAGGCTGTACAAACCATTGTTAATATTGCGTGTATCTGGGAAGAGAAAGGCTAGTCTGGAGTTGGGCGTTTGATGTTATAATTGCACCAAACGCCTAACGCTAAAATCCAATCTGATGGGATTGATTTTTAATAAAATGTATTTTCAAAGCACAAATTTTGCTAATTTTAACCTGTAATGATAACTCTCGAAAACGATTATATAAAAGTTAGCCTGGCGGCTAAAGGCGCAGAACTTCAAGGTTTATTTAGTAAAGAAACCAAACTTGAATATTTATGGAATGCCAACCCAAAGTATTGGGCAAAACATAGCCCGGTACTATTTCCTATTGTTGGCTCATTAAAAAACAACAGCTTCATTTACCAGGGTAAACACTACGAATTACCCCGTCATGGTTTTGCCAGGGACAATGTTTTTAATTTTGAAAAGATAAGTGAAAGCGAGGGTATTTTTACGTTAACCCAAAATGCTGACACCTTAAGAACATATCCGTTTTATTTTGAGCTTAAACTGAAGTATCAACTGATAGACAGAAAGTTAAAATTAACTTACGAGGTAAAGAATACCGGCACGAGCGAACTTTTATTCTCTATTGGCGCACATCCGGCATTTGCGGTACCCAACACGCCAGATACCGTTTACGAAGATTATTACCTCTCCTTTAATGCTGATGAGCAATTAACCTACTGGAAACTGGAAGATGGACTGGTAACCAACGAAACCAAAAATATAGCGCTTAATGCGCATAAGCTGAAGCTTACACATGAGCTGTTCTATAACGATGCACTGGTTTTTAAAAACCTGCAAAGCAACAGCATTAGTTTACTGAACACCAAAAACGATAACGGCCTGCACTTCAATTTTGAGGAGTTTCCATTCTTTGGGATATGGGCGGCACCCGATGCACCATTTGTGTGTTTAGAACCCTGGTGCGGAGTTGCTGATGGCGTTAACCACAACCAGGAGCTATCCGGCAAAGAGGGGATCATAAAACTTGGGGCAGGCAAAACCTGGTCGCGGTTTTGGGAAGTAGCATGTTTTTAAACAGATTTTAATAGCGTTTACAATTATTCTTTTTCTGAGCATATAATCTTCATAGCCCCAGACAGACTAAAAAGAACATGTTATTCTAAATAACGTGTTCTTTTTGTGATCGGTTTCTTCGATATAGATTACCTAAACTTACTTGAAATAGATTTTACCAACCAGCGTTTAATACTTCAATAGCCTTATCCAACAGTTCATCTTTTCCTGTTGAGATACCGGTAATGGTTGGATATATTTTATAGTCAATTTTTACGCCTACTCTTTGTGTCCGTGCGCCGTTAGGATAAAAAACACCAATCCCTGATATCATTGTATTAAGGCCCCGAGGAAGGATAATCGATGAAACATTCCCATCTGCGCACGCTGTGACACTTCCAATCACCTTAACATTCGGTGAACTTTGAAAAGCCATGATGGTATATTCAGCCCGATTTTGCTCGTTGCATTTACTACTTTCTCAAATACTTTTATCCCGCAGACAAACCAACCAGAACAAAAACGCTATAAATCAAATAGTTAAAGAATGTTAAATATAATGTGTAAAAAATTTGAATCGCCATTTTTGCTATATGAAGAATCTAAAAATAACACTAGGCCTCACCTTACTACTTGTATTCTCAGTATTATATAGTGAAGCTTTTACTGACTCTGTTTGGGTGAGTATTAAAATTACCGACACCTCATTCAACCATAAAACACCAAAACTTTATCTCCAAAAACTGGGAGAAAAAATTCGAACATCAATATCTCCTGACAGAATTAAAGATGGTCAGTTCGTATTCGCATTCAAAAATGAAAATTATTTTGAATGCGTATTGCGTTTTGATCCTGACAATACTTCATTCGTACCCTTCTATTTATCTCCAGAAAGTAGTCATGTCGAAGTAGAATATTTTTTCCCATCAACAAACAAAATGGCCTTCATCAATCAATCAAATGGTTCCAAAGCACAAGCCGATATTAAAATGATTGAAGATAGAACTAATGAAATACTACATAAAAACAATGAAAGGCTTAGGCTAAAATATAAAGATTACGACAAGATAGCTTCGCAGCCAGATATTCGAAATGAAAATTATGATATTAATCTGAAAGATAGATTTGAGCTTTTCAAAAAACTATCCTACGATACCACTATTTATGCCCCAGTATTATATTTAAATATTATTAATTCATTTGATGATTGGTCGGTAGATCAACTTAAGGCATTTTTATCTAATAAAAACCCAAGGGAAGCGATTAGTATTTACCAGGAAATTAAAGATAACATCACTATGAAAGAAGAGGCATTTAAAGATGAGAGACTCAAATCAGTGCTTCGCAAAAACACTAAAATAAATTCGGCGATTAATGCTATGGACCAGAAGTACATTTATCTATCATTTTGGGCATCCTGGTGCGGACCTTGCCGATTGCATAATAAAACCCTTAAATCAGCTAATTATAAAAATTTAGGCTTTGTTGGAATTTCATTTGATGAAAATTTAGTTAATATGACCAAAGCAATCAAAGTTGATGACATAAGCGAATGGAAACAAGTGCAAATAAAAGAAGGTTTTAATTCTAAAATTGCAAAAACCTTTTGCATTAATGCCTTGCCCGGAAATATTCTGTTAAACAACAAAAGAGAAATAATCGGTATTAATGTTTCTGATCAAACATTGGAGTACCTCATCTTCCAAAAGTAATTCACATATGACCATATTTGGCCATAATCAATTCAAAATATATTGGAATTGTTGTTATTTATAGCGATAGCCTACTTAAAGTTTCCCTGGTTACCCCTAGATAGGATGCAATAAGGGTTTTGGGAATTCTTTTCTGTAAAGTTGGGTATTGGTTACGCCATTGCTTGTAACGTTCGCCCGCATTGTTGCTCAATAAAGCCAATACCCTTTTTTGTAAGGCCATATTGCCTGTGGTATATTTTTTCCTGAAAAAATACTCCATCTTGCGGGAGGAGGCGCAGAGTTTTTCCTTATTTTCAAATGAAATAGAAAGCGTTTCCGTATCTTCTATACAGTCTACATTTAAAGTAGCAGGCATACCTGTATTGAAAGCATTTGGATCGGAAAACCACCATTCTTCCATGGCTAACTGTAAAATGTATTCTTTTCCCTCGTGGTCGGTATAAGAAGATTTTACAATGCCCTTCACTACAAAATGTTCCTGACTGGCCACGTCACCTGCCTGGATAATATACTGGTGTTTCTTGTATTTCCGCCTGGTAAAAAAAGATGCAGCATGTTCAAATTCTTCATCTGTTAAACAAACGATCTGACGGATGTGTGTCCGTAAAAAATCTAATTCCATGTTTCTGATGCAAACAAATGTACTGTTTATTCAAGATTTTTAAACCTGATAAACTTATTTTAACCAAATGCTGGCGTGATAATCATCACGCTAAAATAGTGATGTATGTCCTTTACCAAAATTTTTTCCTGCATTATGTTTGCATCACACCACATACAAAACACACAAATGAAACTTAAATCACTTGCCATAATTGCGGTACTATTTTCTTTAATGAGCGCCAAAACCTATGCCCAGAGTTTAGCCAAAATGAACTGGTTTAACGAACCCGAAAAATGGGAAATTAAAGATAAAAATACCTTCAGCATGTTCGTGCCTGCAAAAACCGATTATTGGCGCATCTCGCATTATGGTTTTACGGTTGATGATGCACCCTTTTATTATGCTACTTATGGCGGCGAGTTTGAGGTGAAGGTAAAAATTACCGGAAATTATGTAACTACTTTCGATCAGATGGGATTGATGCTTCGCATTAATGAAGAAGAGTGGATAAAAGCGGGAGTAGAATTTGTTAACGGGAAACAAAATGTAAGCGCCGTTGTCACGCATAAAACGAGCGACTGGAGCGTGGTAGAACTGGAAAAAGCACCTGCATCAATCTGGATGAAAGCGGTTAGAAAACTCGATGCAGTTGAGATTTTCTACTCGCTGGATGATAAAAAATATACCATGTTGCGTACCTGTTATTTTAAAGATAACGCCCCTGTAATGGTCGGGCTGGTAGCCGCCTGTCCGGATGGCAAAGGTTTTAACGCCACCTTCGAAAATTTTAAGGTTACAACTACACCTGATCAGAGAAGATTGGATTGGGCAAAAAAACAACAGGATTAATATTTTTTATAAAGTAGTCGTCGTTTCGACCTTGCGGAGAAATCTTTAACTTGATTATAAGATCTCTCCGTTTCGCTGCGCTCCAGTCGAGATGACGATTTTTCTATTAGAACGCATCAACCAACGCCTGAAAATCAGGCCTGTCCGAAGGCGCCGTAGCCAAACAGGTATCTCTGAGTTCGCTGATCATTTTATAAACCTTCTCACTTACCTTTTCGTTTTTTAAAGAAAGTAAATCATCCAGCAGGTATCCATAAGCGCTAACTTCTATTCTTTCAAATGCATCTGCAGTTTTAGCTGTTTTATCATAAAAGCTTGCTGCTCCAAAATCACCGAACAGCGTGCTGCCCCCATCATCAATCAAGATATTGTGTGCATATAAATCGCCATGCATAATGCCTGCTTCATGGAGTTGAGCTGCTAACGAAGCAATGGTTTTAGCGATGCTGATAATCTGTTTTTCAGAAAGTTTTCGATCAGCAGGAAAAACATCCCTGGTACAGCTTTCTAAACTTGGTGGATTGCCAAGATTATAAAAATGATGCGGAATCAGGTCCATTACCAGTCCTTTTTTATCTTCCGGATGTAAAGCAACCTGCCCGATTAGATTAACCAGGCCCGGGTGATAACCTGCAGCGATATAAGCTGTCATTTCGTCTTCCGGCAAGCCATCGCTTGTTACATCGCCCTTAAATATTTTAACCGCTACTTCTTGCTTTTCCTTGCCAACTGCCTGATAGGCCTTTGAAATCATGCCTGATGCCCCTTCGCCCAACAAATGGCTGATTTCCAAATCATGCCAGTTGATCAGTGAAAGTGTTTCAACAGCTGGTGTTTTACTAAAATTATTCCCAGAAAATGCAATCCATGATAGTTTTGGCAGTTGCATAATCCATTGCGGTAATTCGTGGAGTTTATTCGCCGCAATCCGTAATAATGCTAAATTCCGGCAATTGCTCAATTCTTCAGGCAGTGTAGATAAACGGTTGCCAGATAACATCAGCTTTTGCATCCTTTTGCAAAGGCCAATTTCTTTTGGTAGTTCAGCAATGTTGTTATTTGTTAAAATCAACCAGCGTAAATTCGGGTTGATCGACTTTGGCGGTAAGACTTCAATCCGGTTGGATTTAAAACCCACAATATCCAGAGCAGAGCAATCGGCCAGTACTTCTGGTAAAACCGAAAAAAGATTTTCAGAACAGAAAAAAATCCTCAGTTTTTTTAACCGGCCGAAATCTGTTGGCAATGAACTTAATTGATTAGAAGATAAATCCAGTACTTCCAATGTATCAGCCAAATCGAATATTTCCACAGGGAATTCAGTTAAGTTTTCAGAAAGTTTTAACGAAACCGCTCCTTTAAGTTTTCCGTTTTTTAATGCTGACAGGCTTTGCATAGGTGTACTGGATTAATAATTTCAGACGAAGATAAGGCTATATATTTATTTTAAAGATGTATGGTATGTTCTACCTGTACCTGGTCAAGAAAATATTCATCGTGCGATATAACCAGAAGTGTTCCCTGGTAGTCATTAATGGCTGTCGTTAAAATTTCTATATTCTGGATATCAAGGTTATTGGTTGGCTCATCCAATACAACCAGATCGGGCGATTGGTTGCTGATGGTTAACGAACAAAGGACTAACCGCATTTTTTCGCCGCCACTCAAGGCTGAGCACGGTTTATCCCAATCGGTTTTACCAAATAAAAACCGGTTTAAACGGATTTTTATTTCATGTTCCTGCAATGCGCCCGAGTTGTATTGCTGGGCCTGTTCGTAAACGGTGAGCTGATTATCGATCAGGGAATAATCCTGATCAATATACATGGAGCTAATGCCCGCCTGGTTTAAACTTCCCGTTGAGGGCTGTATCTGCCCCAAAATAAGCTTAATCAATGTGGTTTTTCCCGATCCGTTTCTACCTTTGATGACATAACGCTCACCACTAAAAACCTGAAAGCTAACTGGCTCCTTCCAAAGTAACTGATCTCGAAAAGCAAAATTGAGCTCCTTAGCCTCCACAATACTTTTTCCTTTGTGCAGGGTAGCCTGGTCGAAAACGATTTTCATTTTATCTGCATCAGGCAGTACAGACCTGAGCTGGTTTAATTCGGAAGAAATATGGTCAAGCTTTTCGGCATGTACACCTTTCAACTTTGCCGTGCTTTTTTCTGCGTTGTTTTTTAACGTATTCATCGAAATAGTCGGCAATCCCGCTTTTTCTTGTTTTTTCTTGCCTCTGGCATCAAGCTTCTGTTGCCGCTCAAGTGATTCCTTTTCTACTTCTCTAGCCTTACGGAGTGCTTTTTCCTTCGCTTTTAGATCATGATTCAACGCCTCATTTTCAATTTTCTTTTGTGCAGCATAGAAATCGTAATTTCCACCGTATAGGGTTATTCCATACGAACTTAATTCGCAAACTTTCTCAATTTGGTTCAATAAAGTACGGTCATGACTCACTACTACTAAAGTAGTCCGCGTTGATCGGATATAATCGTATAACCTGTTTCTGCCTTCCAGATCCAAATGATTGGTCGGTTCATCCAGTAAAACAATATCCGGGCGGTGGATAGCGATGCCGGCTAAAAATATGATGTTTTTTTGTCCGCCGCTTAAACTTTCCATCTTTTGGTGTAAGTCTAAATCTTCCAACCGCCAATAGCTTAAAGCTTCCGCACAGCGTTCCTCAATGGCCCAGTCATCATTAAGTATAAACATGTTTTCCTCGGTCACTTCTCCGTTGAGAATTTCGTTCAACGCTTTTAGTTTATCTTCAATCCGGAGTGCCTGTGCGACGGTGAAATCATTAAACTGACCAAAAAGCTGTGGTACATAATAAGGCGTCGATTCTGCCTTAACATGTCCGCCAGTTGGCAAAAGTTTACCTGCTAAAATTTTTAAAAGTGTTGATTTTCCTGCGCCATTATGGCCAATGAGTGCAATTTTTTCGTGTTTGTTGATGGTGAGATTTAAATCTGAAAACAATAAATTTCCATTAGCATGGATATAGCCAGCCCCTTGTAGATTAAGCATAAATTTCTTTTTTTATGGGTAAATAATTGCAGCAACGGAACCGCTCTGCCTGTTATCTATTTTTTGGAAAAGAAATGAATCTTACATGGATTAGGTGATTTGATGATGGTGCAAAGGTAAGAGAAGTTATGTGTTTTGCGAAGAGGGGTTGGTTAGTCCATAGTCTTTAGTCCGAAGTCGGCGGAACGAAGAATTAGTCGCTCATCCCCTTAAGTCTGTCATCCTGAGGGTTAATTAATTGTTTAAAATCAATATGAGTGACGTATAATTGTCTTCTCTTATCCTACGGCGCAGTCTTGCCTCGGCTCGCCGCCGCCGAAGGGCTCTTTCTTTTTGGTGTCAAAAAGAAACAAAAAACACCGGCTGAAAATTTTTCTTTCGAAGCTAGTAGGTTGGCTTGGGCAGTGCAGCCCGAAAAATTTGTTAGGCCGGATTTAGGTAGAACGGGGATACCGTGCTATGGCCTAGCTGGATGGAAATGCAAAAGCAGTTAAAGTGTTGATTAGTAATGATTTTCAAAATAACATCAATGGTAGTGCAACGAAGGATCTTTCTTAAACAATTTTTGGTTCTGTGTTTCATTGCGAAAGATTCTTCACTGCGTTCAGAATGACAACAATACTGTTAATAATAAACTATAGGTTTTATCTATATAAATTTCTATTTGCATTAAAAATTTAATCGCCTATATTTACAAAAAAACTTTAGGGGTGCCTACGTGCTGAGAAATACCCTTTGAACCTGATGCAGTTAGTACTGCCGAAGGGAAAAGTGAAAGCAATTATAATTGCTGTCTTTTCGACCTCCATTCTGGGGCAATCTCTATAGTTTTTCCAATTTTTTAAAATATGGAAGTAACTATAAACAATCAAAACTACCAACTTAACGAATCGTGTTCTATCGAACAGATGCTTACTGCTGTCATTTCAACGGAGACAAATGGCATTGCAATAGCCGTTAACCAAACCATCATTTCCAAATCTGTTTGGGACACCTATCTTTTAAACCCAGGCGATCAGGTCATAGTCATCAAAGCCACTCAGGGGGGCTGATATAAGGATTGGATGAAAGAATTTTGAATAACGGAACCGGGACACTTACATTCAAGAATTCACTCAATCACTCATTTCTTCATTTTCCTTCACTCATCAGTCATTCAATAATCACTCATTATCTTCTTCTCTCCTTCAAACATTCAACATGAAACAAGAAAAAACACCAGATCAGGAAGTCATCAGCCGCAGTCCATTTCCGGCTTCACGCAAAATATTTGTACCCGGAAAAATCCACAATATCCAGGTGCCCATGCGCGAAATCAGCTTAACGGAAACCAAAATCCACAATGGATTTGGTTTAACCGAACCGAATCCACCGGTAACGGTTTACGATACCAGCGGCCCTTACACTGATCCAAATGCCGTTATTGATGTACGGAAAGGGCTTCCACGCCTAAGGGAACAATGGATTAAAGACAGGGAGGATGTTACGCAGCTTGATCGATTATCTTCTGCTTACGGGCAACAACGCCTTGCAGATGATAAACTTGATGCTTTGCGTTTTAATTATACCACTAAACCTTATAAAGCGCTGCCTGGTGCCAACGTATCGCAGATGCATTATGCCAAAAAAGGCATCATAACAGCCGAAATGGAATATATTGCCATTAGGGAAAATCAACAGATTGAATTATTGAATGCACAATTGGGCAATCAGCACGAGGTAATGAACCACCAGCATCAGGGCAATAGTTTTGGTGCCAATACCCCAAAAGGATACATCACGCCTGAATTTGTTCGGGATGAAGTGGCTGCCGGACGTGCAGTAATCCCCTGCAACATTAACCACCCGGAGTTGGAACCGATGATTATCGGCCGTAATTTCCTCGTAAAAATCAATGCCAATATTGGCAATTCAGCGGTTACTTCTACCATAGAAGAAGAAGTAGAAAAAGCCGTTTGGGCCTGTCGTTGGGGTGCCGATACCATTATGGATCTTTCTACAGGAAAAAATATCCACGAAACCCGTGAATGGATTATCCGAAATTCGCCGGTGCCGATCGGTACTGTCCCCATTTACCAGGCCCTGGAAAAAGTAAACGGGAAAGCGGAAGACCTTACCTGGGAAATTTTCCGCGATACCTTAATCGAGCAGGCCGAGCAGGGGGTTGATTACTTTACCATCCATGCTGGTGTACTGCTCCGCTACGTACCCTTAACGGCTAAAAGGATTACCGGAATTGTTTCGCGTGGCGGATCGATCATGGCCAAATGGTGCCTGGCGCATCACAAGGAAAACTTCCTGTACACGCATTTCGAAGAAATCTGTGAGATCATGAAAGCTTACGATGTAGCTTTCTCTTTAGGTGATGGTTTAAGGCCGGGCTGTATTGCAGATGCAAATGATGCCGCGCAATTTTCGGAGCTCGAAACCCTTGGCGAACTGACCAAAATTGCCTGGAAACATGACGTACAGACCATTATTGAAGGTCCCGGACATGTACCCATGCACCTGATTAAAGCCAATATGGAAAAACAGCTTGAGCATTGTGCTGAAGCGCCATTTTATACCTTAGGACCACTAACGACCGATATTGCACCAGGTTATGACCATATTACATCTGCTATTGGTGCTGCCATGATTGGCTGGTACGGAACGGCCATGCTTTGTTACGTTACGCCTAAAGAACATTTGGGCCTGCCCAACAAAAAAGATGTTAAAGATGGTGTAATTACCTATAAAATTGCTGCCCATGCTGCCGATCTGGCCAAAGGACACCCCGGGGCGCAATACCGTGATAATGCTTTAAGCAAGGCCAGGTTCGAATTCAGGTGGGAGGATCAGTTTAATTTATCGCTCGATCCGGACACGGCAAAAGAATTCCATGATGAAACCTTGCCCGCAGAAGGCGCCAAGATTGCGCATTTCTGCTCGATGTGCGGACCAAACTTCTGTTCGATGAAAATTACACAGGATGTGCGCGAATATGCTGCAAAACAAGGCGTAGCCACAGATGAAGCTTTGGCCAAAGGCATGGAGGAAAAATCGAAAGAGTTTACCGAAAAAGGAAGCGAAATTTATTCTTAGCCTATGATGGAACTTATTGTAATTTCTAAACCGACCCTTTTTAAAGAAGAAAGTAGCCTGATTAACCAGCTTTTCGAAGCCGGTTTACAGGTTTTTCACCTACGTAAAGAAAATGTTGACGAAGCAGCTTACCGGAAAATCATTGAAGGGATTTCACCTGAATATCATTCAAGGATTGCTTTGCATCATTTTCATTCACTTACTGGCGATTACCATATCCATCGGATTCACCACACCGAAAGTTTCAGGAAGGAAAGGCATAATGGAGATTTGCCGGAAAATAAAATCTTCAGCACTTCTATCCATCACCTGGCCGACAGGGAAGAGATCGGGCAATATCAATACAGTTTCTTTGGTCCGGTGTTTAACAGCCTTTCCAAGCCGGGTTATAAAAGTATGATTCCGTCTCACTTCCGCTTGGAAAAACATCAGGCCACACCTAAAATCATTGCCATTGGCGGCATCGGTTTAACTGAAATTGATATGGTTAAAGAAATGAATTTCGATGGCGTTGCACTTTTGGGCAGCATCTGGAATGCCCCTTCACAAGCCATAACCACTTTAAAAAAAGCCTTGGTGAAATGCGAGGCTTAATCAAAAAATTTAAACATACCCATATGATAGCGTCCCTACAGTATATATCGCAAGCCCCTAAAACAGGCACCCATATCGATGCCATTGAGCAGGTGCTCCAGGCAGGAGGCAAGTGGATCCAGCTCCGCATTAAAAACCAGACGGAGGCAGAAATTCTACCTTTTGCAAAAGCCGCGCAGGCTTTATGTGAAAACTATGGCGCCAAACTGATCATCAATGATTATCCTCACCTGGCAAAGGCCGTAAATAGTTATGGCGTGCACTTAGGTTTGCAGGATATGCCTGTTCCCGAGGCCAGAAAAATTATCGGCAAACACCAGATCATCGGAGGTACGGCAAATACTTTCGAACACATCCGGCAAAGGGTAGCGGAGGGAGCAGACTACATTGGCCTTGGCCCCTTCAGGTTTACGAGAACAAAGGAAAACTTAAGCCCTATTGTAGGTTTGGAAGGATACCAGAAGTTGATGGATAAAGTAAGGAAAGCCGGAATAAGTACGCCTATTATTGCCATTGGTGGTATCGAAGCAGCAGATATTCCGGCTATACTCGAAACCGGAATTTACGGAATTGCCATCTCGGCAGCACTCACCAATCAAGTCCAAACTTCAACTGCTTTAGCAGAAATCATCAGTAAAATTCACCATGCATCCGCTTTAAACCCTTAAATATGTTAACCATAGCAGATCAAACCTTCAGCTCGCGCCTCTTCACCGGTACCGGAAAATTTTCTTCGGCAAAAGAAATGGAAAATGCTTTAATCGCCTCTGCCTCCGAACTCGTTACGGTAGCGCTTAAACGCGTTGATTTAAAAGGCAAAGACGACGATATCCTCCAGCACCTTAAATATCCGCATATTAATTTATTACCCAATACTTCTGGTGTGCGCAATGCAAAAGAAGCCATTTTTGCTGCTCAACTGGCACGCGAAGCTTTAGAGACCAACTGGATCAAGCTGGAAATCCACCCAGATCCTAAATACCTCATGCCCGATCCTATTGAAACGCTTAAAGCGACAGAAGAACTGGTTAAACTCGGTTTTGTAGTACTGCCATACATCCATGCCGATCCCGTTTTATGCAAACGGTTAGAAGATGTGGGAACCGCAGCGGTAATGCCATTAGGATCGCCAATCGGCAGCAACAAGGGCTTGAGAACAATCGATTTTTTAGAAATGATCATCAGCCAGAGCCGGGTACCGGTAATTGTAGATGCCGGTATTGGTGCACCATCTGATGCCGCAAAAGCGATGGAAATAGGGGCGGATGCCGTTTTGGTGAATACCGCGATTGCCATTGCCAAAAACCCGGCTGATATGGCAACGGCATTTAAACTGGCTGTTGAAGCCGGCAGAATGGCCTTTAAATCTAAACTGGGCAGCCAGCAACATGAAGCTGCAGCAAGCAGTCCATTAACCGCATTTTTAGATGAAGAGTTTTAACGAAGTATTTGAGCACTACAACTGGGACGATACCAAGGCCAGTATTTACGACAAAACGGCGGCAGATGTAGAAAACGCCCTAAACAACCAGCAGCGGACTCTGGAAGATTTTAAAGCGTTGATTTCCCCGGCGGCATTGCCCTATCTCGAAGATATGGCGCAGATCAGCCAGCGTTTAACATTAGACCGCTTTGGCCGGGTAATTCAGATGTATATTCCACTTTATCTCTCCAACGAGTGTAATAATATCTGTACCTATTGTGGTTTCAGTTATGATAATAAGGTAAGGAGGAGAACGCTTAACTCCATGGAAATTATGCAGGAAGTGGCCGTGATTAAGGGCATGGGCTACGATCATGTATTGCTGGTAACAGGTGAAGCCAACCAAACCGTGCATACCGATTATTTTAAAAAAGTACTGGATCTGATCAGCCCGCATTTTGCCCATATTTCTATGGAGGTACAGCCTTTGGATGTAGAAGATTATGAAATACTTATTCCCCATGGCTTAAATACAGTGTTGGTTTACCAGGAAACCTACCATCAGGACGATTACCGCAAACACCACCCGAAAGGAAAAAAAGCTAACTTTTTATACCGCCTGGAAACCCCCGACCGTTTGGGGCAGGCGGGCATCCATAAGATGGGGCTCGGCGTGCTCATTGGCCTGGAAGACTGGAGAACGGATTCATTTTTTACGGCCCTACATCTATCTTACCTTGAAAAACAGTATTGGCAGAGTAAATTCAGTATCTCCTTTCCAAGGTTGCGGCCATTTAGTGGCGGTTTGGAGCCTAAAGTGGTGATGAATGATAAGGAACTGGTACAGCTGATCTGTGCCTATCGTTTATTTAACAGTGAAGTGGAACTGTCTATCTCTACCCGCGAAACAGAAAATTTCAGAAACCATATTATTAAACTGGGGATCACGGCCATTAGTGCGGGCTCTAAAACCAATCCAGGTGGTTACGAAGTAGCGCCACAATCATTGGAGCAGTTCGAAATATCTGATGAACGTTCAGCGCAGGAAATTGCCGCCATGATCAGAAAACAAGGTTACGAACCCATCTGGAAAGATTGGGATAGGAGTTTAATCCATAAATCATGTTAGCTAAAACAGAATTAGAGCGTTACAACCGGCAAATGATCTTGCCCGAACTGGGTTTGGAAGGACAGGAACGGCTAAAAGTGGCCAAAGTACTGGTTATCGGTGCGGGTGGACTGGGCTGTCCGGTATTACAATACCTCAGCGCAGCAGGCGTGGGCAAAATAGGCATTGTAGACGATGATGTAGTGGAGCTAAGTAACCTGCAACGGCAGCTTTTGTATAACCATACTGATATTGGCCAGCCGAAAGCAAAGGTAGCCAGTGCGAAACTTGCAGTGCTCAATCCCCACGTCAGCTTTACAGCTTATCACGAGCGTTTTACCCCCAATAATGCCATATCAATCTGCCAGGGATATGATCTGGTAATGGATTGTTCTGATAACTTTAATACGCGTTACCTCGTAAACGATACCTGTGTAACCTTAGGCAAAATCCTGATATTCGGCTCCATCCTGGCTTTTGAAGGACAGGTTGCCGTATTTAATCACCAGGGAAGTGCAAATTACAGAGATCTTTACCCAACACCGCCAGCCGAAAGCATGAATTGCGGAGAAGGTGGCGTGATTGGGGTTTTGCCTGGAATAATCGGTTTGTATATGGCCAACGAAGCGATTAAATTAATTTGCGGCATCGGCGAGACGTTAGCCGGTAAATTAATGACCATCAATGCATTGAACAATACGGTACTCGTATTTAAAATCGCACAGGAAAAACAAACCGAAATAGTTAAAGCCGAAACTCCAGTGAGCAGCTCAAAAGAAATCGATAAAGCCACTTTAGATCAATGGCTTTGTGAATCTCCTGATGAAGTTTTCCTGATCGACGTACGCGAAGATTATGAGCATGAGGAAAACAATATGGGTGGGGTAAATATTTCCTTATATGAATTGACATCATCCCTGAAAAGTATCCCAAAGAACAAAAAAGTAGTGTGTTATTGCCAAACCGGGCAAAGGAGTAAAATGGCGGTGCGGTTGTTGGAGGGAGTTTACAAAGGGGAAGTTTATAATCTGAGGGAGAACATTTAGTTCAGAATCTTTGGTTCATTCGCTTAACTGGCTAATCGTTAAACAGGTTAACCGCAAGCTATGCGCACCCAATTACCCAGCCCACTTTACATTTTCCATGTTTTAACCACAAAGATATGGAGAGCAAGCGCAAAGGGCGCAGCATGAAATTAAAAGTCCTTACCACAAAAGACATAGAAGATTCATTTAAGGCTATTGAGCTTATATGAATCTTCTATGTCTTACATGTTAAAATTAAAAAGACCTTTGGAGAGACAGCTCTAACTCCAAACCCAAAAACGGCTCAATCTTTGCTCCTACCGAAGCTTAAATTTAGTAAGGAAACCATTTAGATTATGAACAAATTACCAGCACTATCCCTAAAGCCATTGGCCGCAATTTTAATCCTGTTTAGCCTTTTCTGCACAGCCTGCTCCGAAACTCCTGAACGTTTCTTCGACATCGCCATCCTTAACACCAATATGATCAACGATTTTGCCAGTGCCGATCTGGCCCGGCATATTGAAGATGAAACGAAAGAATACCCCGATATCCCGTCCAGTAAAAAGAAAGGTAACGAGGCCACTACCAGCCTGAACAACAAAATATTGTACCTGGAGCAATCACTCGAAAAGGTAAAAAAACTCTCCGCCTCTGGCGATGAAGAAAAGGCAATTAAAGCCCTTTCGCAGCAGTTATACGAACTGGTTATCCCTGTTTATAAAAATGAATACCTGGCTTACGCCAAACTCTGCGACAGTAAAGGCAGTCGGGCAGCCAAAGATGAAATGATTAAAAATATCGATGAAAAATATGGGGCACGTTTTGAGCAAACCTTTAATGCCTTAATGGAAAAAGGCAAAACCTATGCCCATGAACACAATATCCAGGTAAACTGGGGAAAATAAAACTCATATATGGTTTAATTCAGGTTTGAATATTTGGATTAAACCATTATCAACTTCCAAAACCTCCCGGCCAACATCTGCTAAGGCTACGCACCAGTAGCCTGCAACTCATTGCCAAGAAGCGCCGTTGTTTCTTCTTCCTCAGTCTCTGATTCTTTCACAGCGGGTTTCACTTCTCTCTCCAGCTTACTCATTCCATAACCACACAGGCTTATAAAAAAAGCAGCACATATAAACCATACCAGCCGGGTAAGTATATACCTGTAATTAGACGTGTACCTGGTTAAAATCGTACTGGTAAGTGGTTTTAAAACCCGTTGTAAATCCTGAGGATAAGCACCGCTGGCGGTAAAAAACTCATGATCCTTTCCATGGCCTTTATACCACACTTTACCAATTGAATAACTGGTCAAGGTATCGGGTAAAGTGATTTTCTGTTGCTGCCTTAGCGTTTTCTCATTTAAAGGAATTATTGGCGCACCAACATTTTGTTTCTCATTCTTAACCGGCTCATAGTGATCTTCATCCCAATACATAAATCTTTCATCTGATTCTGGCATCCTGATTTTTGTCCTACGTTCCCAATAAGCAAAAGATGCAGTACCAACAAGTAATAAAATAATGCAGGAGATAGTGATGTAATTAAGAGAGAAGATACGGACATATTCTGTTTCATGGGAATCTACTTTAGTTTTCTTTTCTTCTTGCCCTTCGATATTAATAAGTTGACCGGAAACTCCAATACCAGTTGTTTCAACTATGGGTTCCTTAACTTTTTCAATTATGCCGGCCTCCTTATTTTCTACCTCGCCTTTATTTATTTTTTCATTTTCAGGATTCTGAATACCATCATTGTTTCCACCTGTTATTGGGGTAAGTGTTTTATCTATTTTAACATCAGGCGTATCGATAACTTCTACTATATCTGACGGCTTATCTTTATAAAAACTTGTGTAATAAGATGTACTTGGTCTAGGTTGAAAATCTATTAACCAAGCTAAAAGCTCAGCATACCTAAGTCCATAATTCGGCACACCTCCTTTTAAAATTTTTGGCATTTGTTTAAATTTTTCTGCTAAAGAATTCTCAAGAACGGTAAGATATCCCTTTTCCTTATCTACCCCTTTGAAAAATTGTTTGAAGATTTCGTCATCCTTAGCATTACGTTCTCTTTCTCGATAAATGATTAAACATTCTTCGCGTACATTTCCAGGAGTTGGATCCAATAAATTTGACGAAAGACTGCCTTCTCTCTTTTTCTTTTGATAGGCATCAAACACAACTTTTCTATATTCTTCGGGCATTTTTTAAAAATTTAGTCGTAAAAATAAGACGGAATTTCCGGAATTTTTACGGTTAACCGGAATTCTAACGGAATGACTGGAACGAACGGAATCTTTTGATAACTAGCGATTTGAAGCCCCCATATTTGTATCGTTGATCAGCACAGGTGGCGATTCATTATCAAAGCTAAATAAAAAACTGATTAATAAAAAGAGTAGAAATCGCGGTTGTGAATAGCCGGTTTGGGAAGCAGTTATTGGCTCCCGCGACAGACACTCAATACTTCCCAAAAATTTCAGAAGGCCTTCTGATGAACATTCGCAGCATCCCCCACGCACGGGGCGTGGGGAACTGCCAGTACATCAACTTTTAAATTTTTGATAAGATGTTTTTACCTCTTTTTATTGCCATATTACTTGGCCTGGCAACGCCTACAAATACAAATAACAATTGCGGCCACAACGGTGGTACAGTAGTAAATGCTAGTAGTACCGACCCCAATGACCCTAATAACCCTGGCGACCCAGGTACCGACCCAGGTGACGGTGTTGGCGAAGGTGGTGACACTGGGGGCGACAATGGGCACTTACCTCCTCCAAAAATTGATTAAATAAAAAAGGGCGACAATGATGTCGCCCTTTTCTATTTTCAAGAACTAATAATTTTAACGGGTTATCTTTTATCAAAAAACTATAATTATTTCATAATTTAGAGTAAAAACCAGGATAAATTGAAATATTACTATTTTACGCTCATCTCTTTATCATTCCTCTTTTCATGTTCTCAAAACAGGCCGAGAAAAGAAGGGGAAACAATTAACATTTACTACGACAAGGCATTCGATTTCAGGGAGACGAAGAGCTTTGATAGTGCCTTTCGATATTTTAGCAAAGCGAAAGACCTCTTTTCACAACAAAAAGATAGTTTAGGAATTGCAAAATGCCTAACAAATATGGCTTTAATTTCTATTGATAAGGGAGATTATTTTGGTGGTCAGGAATTTTCATTGGAAGCTTTAAATTATTTTAACGTAAATGAGAAAAAACAATTCGTGTATTTAGAGTCAAATCTACACGAACTTGCACTAGCCTCTTTCCATCTAAAAAATTACGATCAGGCGATAAAATATTATAATCTGTCTTTAAAATATGCTCCAGATAGTATTTCAACTTTAACAACAAGAAACAATATTGCAAATGCATATAAAAATAAAAAAGAATATGCGAAAGCATTAGCAATTTATCAGTACGTTTTACGGCAAAAAATCATTAGCCCCAAAATTTATGCTATGACACTAACAAATTTGGCATCAGCTAAATGGGAACAAAATGAAAAATATAACGCAGTACCAGAATTATTAAAGGCATTACAAATTAGAAAAAGAGAAAATGATACTTGGGGTCAAAACTCAAGCTACTCGCATCTTGCAGATTATTACTTCAAAAACCGTCCAGATTCAGCTCATTTCTATGCGACCCAGATGTATCATATTGCGCAAAAGATAAAAAGCCCAGACAATCAAATAGAAGCCTTACAAAAACTCATTAAATTAAGCCCAGACGAGAAAACAAAGTATTTTTATCGTGTTTATGAAAAATTAAATGATAGCATTCAAACCGCACGCAGTACCGCCAAAAACCAATTTGCCCTGATCCGCTACGAAACCGAAAAAAGCAAAGCCGATAACCTGGTCCTCCAAAAAGATAACGAAGGTAAAAGATACCAGATCATTATACTTATTATTGGTATTTTCCTATTGATTATTGTTGGTATACTTTGGTACAAAAAAAGAAAACAAAGATTAGCGCTTGAAGCTGAAAACACTATCCGCGAAAATAAACTCAAAACCTCCCAAAAAGTGCATGATGTAGTGGCTAACGGACTCTATAAGATCATGAGCAAACTTGATAACCAGGAAACCCTAAAAAATAATCCGGTTATTAACGAGATAGAAGAACTTTACGAACAATCGCGCGACCTCTCCTACGAGAAACCAAGATCAAAAAATCATCATTTTCACGAAAAAATATCCGATCTTTTAAAATCCTTCGCTTCCGAAAATACCAGGGTAATACTGGTGGGCAATTCCATTCAACTGTGGGAAAAAGTTTCAGAACAGGCCAAAGAAGAAATACAACATATCCTTCAGGAACTGATGGTGAACATGAGCAAACATAGTCAGGCCAGTGATGTGGTGATCAGGTTTGAGCAGGCACAACAAAAAATAAACATTTCTTATACCGATAATGGTATCGGCATTAGCGGTGGGGTGCAACCCAACAACGGACTTACCAATACGGGAACCCGTATTGAAGCAATTGGCGGTACCATTACCTTTGATACCAAAGTTGAAAAGGGGCTTAAAATCCAAATCTCTTTTTCGGTTTCCTAATTGTATTAAATATGTTTAAAAGAATACTCATTGCCGAAGATCAAGAAACACAGAATATTTCGCTGCAAAAAACATTGGCCGAACTGGGCGCAGCAAAACCCGAATATGTTTATTATTGCGATGACGCCCTCACCTGGATAAAAAATGCGGTTAAAACAGAACAGCCCTATGATCTGCTGATTACCGATCTTTACTTTGAAGAAGACCACAATCGTCAAAAAATTACAGGAGGCACCGAACTCATCAAAGCGGCGAAAGAAGTACAGCCTGATTTAAAAATACTGGTATTTTCTGGCGAAAGTAAAACGGCGGTTATCGACATGTTATTCAAGGAAATGAATATTGACGGCTATGTGCGCAAAGCCCGCCATGATGGTCAATACCTCAAGCTGGCCATTAATGCCATCCATAACCATAAGAAATACCTTTCACCTGATTTAAAACTCGCACGAAAAGAAAATAATTCTCACGATTTTACAGATTTAGATATTGCCATTATTTCCCAACTCGTGGAAGGAACACCTCAAAAAAATATTCCTTATTACCTGCAGGAGAACAACATTAAACCATCTGGACTGAGCAGCATTGAAAAACGTCTTAATTTAATGAAAGAGGTATTGGGTTTCTCTAAAAACGAACAGCTGATCGCTTATTGTAAAGACGTAGGGATTATTTGATTCGTCCGAAGTCTTCAGTCCATAATCCTTAATCTGGTTATTACTTTAACGTACTTGTTAGAAGCCGAATGCTCTCAAAGCATCGTTTCGACCGCAGTGGAGAAATCTTTTAAATTTGATTTCGATAACTTGATAAATAGATCTCTCCATTTCGCTGCGCTACAGTCGAGATGACGACTTTTCTCTTGGATTCTGTCGATGGTAACGGAGTCGAAAGATCTGTGATAAACAGCGTTTGTGTTTGAATCAGTTAACCAATTTCAACAATCAACCAGTTACCCCCCCCCGCGCTACGGTTTCCCGTAAGAATAATATATTCAGTCGCTTTACTTTTGATCAACAAACCAAAAGCCAAGCTTAAATGGATCTTAAATTAAAGTTAGAACAACTCCACCAGCGGGTGGTAGGATTAAAAGATCAGATTAATACCGAAGAGGCTACGAAAAATGCATTTGTAATGCCATTTATTCAAATCCTGGGTTACGATATTTTTAATCCGACAGAAGTTATACCCGAACACATCTGCGATATCGGCACCAAGAAAGGAGAAAAAGTAGATTACGTCATCCGAAAAAACAACGAACCTATCCTCATTTTCGAATGCAAACATTGGAAAGAAAATGCCGATGCACACAACTCCCAGTTGCACCGCTATTACCATGTTTCTAAAGCACGCTTTGGCGTGTTAACCAACGGCACAATTTATAATTTTTATGCCGATCTGGAAAAGCCGAATATCATGGATGAAAAACCATTCTTAACCATCGATATTGAAGACCTGAAAGATAATGCCATTAAAATCCTGGAAAGTTTTACCAAGAACGAATACAATTTAGAAAACATCCTTGATTCGGCCGAAGGTTTAAAATACATCAAAGCCATTAGAAAGGAGTTTGAAAAGGAAATAGACAGCCCTTCTGATGAAATGGTAAAACTATTGGTGAACCGGTTTTTCAACAAACCATTAACCGCCAACCGGATGGTTGCCTTTAAAGAATATACTAAAAAAGCCCTCACCATTTCCATTAATGAATCCATCAGCGACCGTTTAAAATCCGCATTGCACATTAATGAGAAAATAGAACAAAAGGAAGAAGATAAAGCGGTACCTGGTATAGAAGATGCCGATACTTCTAAAATTGTAACTACCGAAGAAGAACTGGAAGCTTTCCAGATTGTGAAAGCCATTTTACGCGAAAAAATTCCCGCAGCACGCATTGCAGCGCGTGATACTCAATCCTATTTTGGGGTATTGTTGGATGATAATAACCGCAAACCGATCTGCAGGTTCCACTTTAATACGGCCAATAAATACCTCGAAACTTTCCAGAACGGCAAGGATGTCGGTGACAAAAAACAGTTGTTTAATCTCGACGAACTTTACGATTACCGGGCTCAATTGCATCAAACTTTAGAAAATTATTAATTAGCTATCTCTCTCGCAAAATGCTGGGGTTGCTCCATGGCCTGTGTTGGGAGCAGGCGGGGCAGCCTCTCATTTTAATTATGCAAACGCTCAGCTTGATTTTTCATCCCGGCGGGATAACCATTTCATAAAATCAATGTAAATAACACGATTTTAAAAAGTGCATAATGCCGTGACATCGCCATCCCGACCGCAGCGGAGATCTTTTAACTTTGATTTCAAAAACCTAATCTTCACGCCAGTAGGGGCAGCACTTTGCATTGTTCCTGTCGAGGGTGACCATTCCATTGCAGTTTATCAGTGCTAGCGGACCGGTATTCAATTTTTTATACATGAAATAATAGTTTTTCTCGTTACGGTTTCCCGTAAGGTTACGGGATTGAACATGTATACTTTTGAAGTATAAACTTAAAACAAAACTTGTTATGGAATACAAAGTAGTGCCATTTACCGCAACATTGAATCAAAAAAACGAAACTACAACTGCGGTTGCCAGTCAATTAGAAAACCTGATCAAACAATTTACTAATCAAGGCTGGGAATACATCAGACTGGAAAGTGTTTCAACCTATGTACAGCCTGATCCAGGGTGTTTTGGCTTAGGCGCCAAACCTGGCTATCTGGCTTCTTATCAAATGGTTGTCTTTAGCAAAGGAGTAATATGAAGATAATCTTACTTCTGGCTATTAAGATTTACTGGGCAATATTCCCTAAAGATAAAAGACGGAAATGCATTTTCAGGTTAAGTTGCTCTAAGCATGTTTATCAGGTTACAAAACAGGAAGGCCTGCTCGAAGGACTTAAAGCATTAAAGTATCGATACGAAAATTGTAGAAAGGGTTACCATATTTTCGAAAATCATATTAATGGTAGTAAAATGATGATTTTACCTAATGGTCAATTGCTTGGAGAAAATGAAATTGCAAGTAGGTTTTTAGCGCTAGTCTCCAAAAATTAATTGAATTCCTATCCTTTTTCATCAATGAAATCATTCCTGATCATTTGCTCAATCTGCTGCTTTGTGGCGATATTAAAGTTGCCCATTGAATATTATACCTTTTTAAGAACAATGGTTTCGTTGGGTGCCGTACTGCTCATTTACCACTGGATCAAGCAAAAAAATTATGCTTTGGCAATTGTCTTTGCGCTGATACTCTTTCTTTTTAATCCCGTTGCTCCCTTTTACCTGCATCGAAAAAGCATCTGGATCCCATTGGATATCATCACCGGATTATTGTTTTTAATTATCGCCTTTTATAAGAACAGTGAACCTGCAAAACCAGAAGAAAAACCCACTGAAATTTTACCTGCTCAAAAAACATACTCCAGAGACCGTATCGTTTCGGAAAAGAGAAATACCCATAATCACATCATAAATCAAACTAAACATTGCTGTTATGATTTCCCAAATAGAAGAATTGTTTCGTTCAAAAACGGATAGTCAACCTCTGCCTCAAAATAACCAGATTCAAAATCCAAGTATTGATGATGGGGATGATGTAAGAAAAAGAACTTACCACGAGGCCGGTTTCAGAGATGGATCGAGAAATAGTGGTAGCCCACTTGCCCTATCCATTTGCTTAAATGCCATTTACGCCAGGTTTCAAAATGAAGAAAAGGAGCTGATAGAAAAGCAACGGCTGGCTAAAGAGCCCTATATTAACGAGCAGAAAACTAAAGAAACTGAAATAAAGACGCTGGCCATCAGCAAAGAAAATAAAGAACAACAAATCAACAAGTTAGAATCCGATATCAGGATAGTGAAAGATAATATCGAAGAGTTAAAATTCGAAATCAACGACCTGCCCCGGAATCCGGAAAAGTATCATATTAGTGCTTCAAAAGGTGCTTCAAGCAAATTCTGGATTGGGTTGATCATCCTGATGCCTCTGAGTTTGTATTTATTTACCTTTTATATCTCCACTTCTTATTCTGCTTTTTTTAAACCCTTTGATGCCAATAGTACCATCATTATGAATGTGCTTGATTCGAAAGCTTTTGAAAAGGCCTGGCATGATGGTTCCCTCGAAGGTGCTTTTGTAACTTTTATTCCTTTTGTTTTTTTGGGGCTTGGGTATCTGATCCATATGTTTGGAGAGGTTAAAAGTATAGGTAATTACATTAAGATAGCAGCGCTTTTACTCACCACCTTTGTTTTTGATGCCATTTTAGCTTATCAGATTGAGGAAAAGATTTATGAGCTAACCAAAACTTTTAATACGCCAGATTTTAATCTCCCTATTGCCTTTGGGAAAATCCAGTTCTGGGGAATCATCTTTGCCGGTTTTGTAGTGTACCTCATTTGGGGCGTGGTGTTTGATTTTATCATGAAAGAACATCGGGAGAAAGACAAAATCAAACATGAGCAGCTCCGCAGAAAAAAAGACATCCAGATCCATCAGGACAGGATAAGCGATATTGAAATTCAAAAGGCAAAATTGACAGAAGAACTCAATAAATTCAAGACAGATTCAATTGCAGCTCAGGAACGGGTTAGAGCGCTTCAAAATATTATTGATGCGGTAATCATTCCAACCAAAGAGTATGTATTGTATGCTTCAGAATATATGCAGGGCTGGATTACCTTCATTAACGAAAAACTGCGCATTTCACAACATGAAAAAGTTGTTCTTCAAACTGAATGTATGGAAACCTATCACGAAAACCTCAAAAGTGTAGGAGCCAGTGGAGATTCTCAAAATTCTGTTTACGTAACTACTTTATAATTTATAACCATCAGGTATCATGAAGTCAATATTACTATCGCTTTTAATTATAGCTACTTTTACAAAAGAGAGTCAAGCTCAGCCAGCAAAACAAAACCTTAACATCAGCTTTTTATTGGATCTATCTGACCGGATCGACCCTAAAAAAAATCCGGGGATTTGCCAACGCGATCTGCAATATATCAAATCAGTACAAAAAGCATTCGCTAACCATGTAAAGGGAAAAAAAATGCTATTACTAAAAGACCAGATGCAGGTTTTCTTTAATCCTCTGCCCAATATTCCTAACATTAATCAGCTGAGTGAACAATTAAAAGTCGGTTTTAGTCCAAAAACCAGTAAAAAGGACTTTATTGATATAGATAAATTTTATACCGACAATCCTGCAAAAATTTACCAGCGTGCCATTAAAGATGGTCATTATATAGGCTCTGATATATGGAGATTCTTTAAAAACAACGTTCAGGAATATTGCATTAAACCAGACCATCGGAATATTTTAGTGATACTTACGGATGGTTATATGTATCACAAAGCCAGCATAATGCAGGTAGGAGGAAAAAGTTCTTACATTACGCCGCAATCTCTCGCTTCGAAAAAGCTTAACACGGCTGGTTACGCCGACATCATGAGGAAAAACAAGTTTGGTTTTATTACTTTCCCTTATAACCTAAAAGATCTTGAAATCCTGGTACTGGGCATCAATCCATCACCAGGTAACCCTTACGAGGAAGACGTAATTAAACAATACTGGGGTGATTGGTTTAAGACGATGAAAGTAAAGAAATTTGATTTACTCACGACAGATCTGCCGGCTGCATTGGAACCAGTAATCAATAATTTTATTCAGGGAAAGCTATAGTCATTAACTATCCCTATATTCATAAGCCATTTACAAACAAACAACTAACCTCGACAGCATGAAAACCCTCTCCCTAATCATCTTCTTCTTCGTAAACATTGCCTGCAAGGAAAGCACAACGGTGTACGTCTGCAACAGCCCAGGTGCTAAAAAATACCACAATAGCTCAAATTGTCGTGGTTTAAGTAATTGTACTTACAAAATTGTAAAAGTGGATCTTGAACAAGCTAAAAAAGAGGGAAAAACACTATGCCACTGGGAAAAGTAGTCTTACTTCTAGTGTTGCTCACGCTTCAGTCCTGCTTCATCCAGCCCGCTGGAAATAAAGGCCTCAATTATAGCAATCTGGTTTTTACTGCCAAAGTCATCCGCATTATGGATGGCGACACCATGGAGGTTTTATACAAGAACCATCCTGTTAAAATCCGTTTGGCGCATATTGATTGCCCCGAGAGACGTGGCCACCAGCCTTTTGGAACCAAAGCCAGACAAGCGCTTTCGGATTTGTGTTTCGGCCAAATGGTAATGATACAGGGCCAAAATTACGACCGGTATAAAAGATTGATCGCCTTAGTGATCAATAATAAAAAACAGGTAGTCAACCAGGAAATGGTTAAATTGGGTATGGCCTGGCATTTTAAAAAGTACTCCTCCGATCCGCTTTATGCGCAGCTTGAAATTACCGCAAGGAAACATAAAGTAGGTTTATGGCAGGATAGCACTGCAACTGCTCCATGGGAATGGAGAGCGATGAAGCATGTTTTGGCGAAGTAACCACTTGCATATTTCATGTTTTAAGCCTTATATAATGGAGACTATGAAACGCTAGTGCAGATTTTGCACAATATTGATCTCCTGCTGAATAAAGAAACCGACCTCTACCATCTCTTTGGCAGCCCACCTCATAGCTCACCCCAGCAGACTACAGGTTACCTTAACATAAGGGAAAACACCTACAAACGTAAGGTAAAAGAAGACACTTTAAAACCCTTGAACCTGCAGGGGGGACCGTTTTTGCCTAAAAACCTATTGGTTTCTTATTAAAGGGCCTGTTAAAAGAATGCATTTGGATAAAAGAATTTGGTTTACCCATTCTTTACCTGTTGTTTGAGACAGGTTAACCCCATGTTTACCCTTTGCTTACCTATTCTTTACCTTTTCTCTACCTATTCTTTACCTTTTGTTTACCCCGGCGTTACCCTTTAGGTAAACAAAAGGTAATGCCGGAGGTCTATTTATGCTGGCAGACAGCTGGTGCCCGGCGCCAGCTGTCTGCCAGCATGTGCGCAGATTGCATCAATTGAGTTTAAAGGTTCATTTTGGCTCAGGTAGATCTATAACGTTTAGGTCGGTTAAGTCCGGAATAATGCGTTACGAAAGCCCGAAGTTGTGCCTGGGATGGATTTAGCGGTTAAACTAGAAATAATATACTATAAAACAGCCAAATAGCTGGATAATGTTACCATAGGCTTAACCACTAAACCCCGCCCTAACTGGCGATTATATCCGGTTGGAGCAGGGTTTATTAAATTTTGTTTTTTTTCTACACTTTCCTTACTGCCGTTTTTAATACCGAAAGGAGGAAAAGGATCAGAAATACGATGATAACAGGCGCAAAAACTTCTAACCAGCCTATGCGACCGAAAATGATTTTGATGATAAAGAGGATGCCGCTAAAAAGCATCGCTAACAGGATTAGGACTTCTTTAAAACCTCTTTTCTTTGTTTTTCTGGTTCTTCTTTTTGCCACAATATTTTTTTAACTGATTAACTTAACGTGCGTTTTTGGGTCTTAATTTCGTCATTGCGAACTGGAGAAAGGGCTTTGCGTTGGCGTGAAGCAATCTTTTTGACAATAAATACATGGTACATTGCTTCGGCTAGCACATATTCAGTTCGCATCCAAGCTATCGGATCATTTATAGCAATGTAATCTCAACGCGCCTGTTCTTTTTCCTTCCACTGGCGGTATGGTTTGAGGCAACCGGGTTTTCAATGCCTTTTCCTGTGGTGCTTATCCGGCTTGCATCGATATTTAATGCACTTAAGTGATTTTTGAAGGCATCGGCCCTTGCCTGCGATACCTGCTGGTTTAGGGCTAGCGGACCATCACTGCTGGCATAACCATCAATATGGACGGATGCCGCAGGGTTTTTGATCAAATAAGTCACAATGCGCCTGATCAAAGTTTCATTTACGCTTGCAAAAGATGATGAACCCTGGACAAATGTTACCGGTATACTATGGTTTAAACCCATGAGCGCTTTGGTTGGTAATTCAGCAGGAACTGTATTCTGGCGGGTTATACTGATCGAATCTTCTTTTACTGCCGGTGATTTTACCTGGGTAACAGCCGTGGTATCCATACCGCCAGCTTTTTCTTTGGCTGGTGTTTCAGGAGTAAGAACTGAAGCCTCATTTGAAGAAACGTCAGGTATAGATGCTTTTGCTGCAGGATCTGTTTTTCCTGTTGCATAATACCAGATGCCGCCACCAACAACCAGTACGCCGAACAAACCGATCAACCAGCGCTGCGATCTGCCAGCAGGTTTTTCGATCTCTCCCTTTGAAAGATCAAATTTGGATGGCGTTGTTTCAGCACCATCGTTTTTATTTAAATCGAATGCCATAATTTTCTATTTTTAGGTGTACATATCAACCAAAGTTTGCAAACTGCCCGTATGCGCCTTGCCCATCGCTTCAAACTCCCAGCTTTCGCCAACACGGAATAAGCGTCCAAATTCAACGGCATCTTCATTGGTATATTGGTCTTTAAGGTCGTAACGCAATATTTCCGAACCATTGCTTTCATCCACAATCCTGATGTAGCAGTCATTCACTTTTCCAAAATTGAGATCCAATGTTCTCCGGTCTTTCTTATTGTCGTTCGGGTATTTACAGATGGTACAGCAGATAATAATCTGCTCCACCTTAGGGCTAACTTTTGATAAATCGATAAACATATCTTCATCATCGTCGCCGTCACTTCTGCTCCCGTCGGGATCATCAATAGCGCCGATAATGGCACCGTCTTCCGTAAACGGCCTGAAGAGGCCTTTCTCAACTTTATCCTCAATTTTATTACCCATTCGGATCTGCCCGTAAAACGTAAAGTACGAATCGGAAGGGATCTTGAAATCGCCTCCGATCGAAAATGCCGAAACATCGAGATCGAACTCCGGACCGCCCGGTTCTTCGTTAGGGTTCCAGCCCATGCCGATTTTTACAATGGTGAGTCCGGGTGCTGCCTTGGATAGTGCGAACCTGTCGCCCTTATTTAAATTAAAACTGCTCATTTATTGATATAATGCTATTAGTGTATTTAAACCGCCGGAAAAGGCCTGGCCAAGACCCTCTACATTCCATGCTCCTCCGTTTCTGGAAAGGGAAGCAATCATGATGGAATCTTCATTTGTAAATTCATCCTTAAGCAGGTACTGGCATAAAACCGACTGATCAGCACGGTTCCTGATATTGATGTAGGAGTTTTGAACATGGCCAAAATGGTGTCCTCTTTCTTCACTCTGGTCAATGGTTACGGCGAAATAAAGGAACTCCACTTTCGGATTTATTCTGGATAAATCGATGTGGATTACCTCATCGTCTCCATCGCCTTCGCCGCCCCTGCTGTCGCCCGGGTAATGGGTAGAGCCATCGGGACTGGCGCTGTTATTATAAAAAACAAAGTATTCATCAGCAAGGAGTTTGCCGTTTTCACCCAACATAAATACGGAGAGGTCGAGGTCTACCGGGTGTCCGTTTATGATAGCGGTGTCCCAGCCCAGGCCTGCAATAATGTGTTTTAAGCCGGGTTCTTCCCCGATCAGGGAAACAGGTTTTCTTTTTTCTATTTGTATAGCCATTTTATTAAGTTTTGGATTTATATGCCCTAAGCTTTTTTTGGAGGTAAGGGTGGTGGTTTTACCGGATTGTTTTTAGTATTCGTTGTTGCTTTTATTTCTGGCAACCTGGGAATGTTTATGGGTTTTGGAATGTCGCTTTGTTTTCTTGGTGGTAATGGCGGTGGCAATTTTGGTGATGGGAGCGGAGGACGAACCAATACCGGAGGCGCAGCAGGTACTTTTGCTTCAACTTTGTAACCGTTACTGGCAATTGCCTGGAAAATAGCCAGCATGGTATCTTTAACATCAACAGGCTGCAAGGCCGTAACATGATGATACTTTTTCAGCAGTTTATCAGAAAAATACGCAGTGCTGATTTCTTCTGATCCCAGCAGGATTGTCACGCCATCTGCCTGCAGATTGTTTGCCTTCAGCAGATCGTCTATTGCGGCAAAAATCATCCCGTCATTGGCATAATATTGCAGCCTGTCGTTCAGATTTCTTTCTCTTACATTAAACCAATACCGGTTTCCATCAGACAGTTCGGCTTCACCTTTAATAATCGGACTGATGTTTTGAAGTAAAGCCGCACAAAAGGGAAGCAAAAAAGCGATTTCCGCATCTTTATCAACCGACAGGTAGGAATTTTGCACGATAATATATTCCACAATCATATCGGCCAGAATTTTTACCCTCGGGTCGGCCCCCTGACCTACCAGTTTGGCCGATCCGAGAGGTTCTGCGCTGATGTTTTTGTAGAGGTTTAAATAAAGTACATCATCAATACCATTCATAATTAAAATGGCCCTGTGGTTTGGCAAAATCTGCTTTTGGGAGCGTATATTAAAAAGGGTATGGTGATATCCAATACGGTCTAAATTGAAATAACCCGCCTCATGAAACAGGTTTTCGATCAGCGATTTCTCATTGTCTTCAATATCATCATCAAATAAAAAGCGCAAAGGAAACTGCTGCCTGTACGATTCGATAGAATCTGATTTGTACAATACCGTGTTTAAAAAGTGTGATAAGTATTGTTCAACACCGTAGTAAAACAGCTGCTTAACCGGTTTTTTATGACCATATATACTGAAATGTTTTGCCGGATCTTTTACAATTTCGAAATAATTACCATAAGCATAAGGATCGTTTCTGTAAAAGCGCTCCCTTGCTGCGCCACCAAAAATAAAATCGTTGCCATTTACATAAAAGTACAGGGGAACCTCATTCGATTCCCTCATTTTTAATGGGGCATAAGGGTTACTGTCTGATTGATACCAGAAAGTAACCGTCCGCTTCGATATTTTTGCCAATACACAGAATCCCATCGCCATTATTGTTTTTGAATGCCCTTAAGCAGGTGTTTTTCAAAGAATTTCATCCCTTCCAGAATGATGATCGGTGCTACATAATCGAAATCTTTCTGATCATCGTGTTTCCGCTTTTGTGCTTTGATAAAATCCGGCTCTCCTTTGATATAGTTCTCAATATTCATATCCTGAAAACCGGCCATAAAATCTGTTGCATTCATTTTTAAACCGAACATGCCGGATGATACCTTGTAAAACAGATCGGCAAAGTCCATAAATCTTGGGCAATGCGCTTTGCCTTCCTGTGGTAAACAGATAAAATGATTGCCGATATGCTCCAGCATTTCGGGCGTAATGGAATTGGTTGACTCCAGGTATTTAAATTCGCCATTTGGTGTAACCACGCAGAAATTATCCTCGCCCAATATCTCAATGGCCTGTTTGTTGGTGGGCACCAAAATACTGGTGATGTTGGTGGGGATGGCCAAACCTTTTGATACCTCGTATTTAACATCCGCATTATCTGTACCGCGGTGTGAATTGATATCAATTATCTTTAAAGGGATTGTGGTAATCGGACTAATGGTTTGTTTGGCCACGGTTTCTCCGCCCATTCCCCTGATAAACATCTGCGTATAATAATCATCTGCTGCAGCTGGATTTACCGCGTTAAACCAGTCGAATATCCTTGCGCCTTTTCCTGCAAATGCAATTTTTATTTTCGGTGGAATGGCTTTAACCGCTGGAGGTGCATCTTCTGATTTTACAATTTCATTACGCAGTTTATAGGCCAGCTGACCTGCGTAAAACATAATCAGGCCGGTTACATAAAGGTTAACGCTCATCATTTCCTTACACTCTGCAGCAATCAAGAGGTAAAAAGTTTCAAAATCAGAAGCTTCTAAACGGTCAACCACCTGTTCGAAATAATAAGGCGCGGTATTTTCATTAAATTTAGGTGTGCCAGAATTTAACCCCTGAATCGATATTTTTTTCTTTTCGCAGATCCGGAGCAGTACGTTTTTAAAATTGGGTGAAAATTTGGTGGCCTGCGCCACACGTTCAGCCGCAAAGCGGATGGAATTCTGCTTAACCATGGCCTTTCCGCCCTCCATCTGGCATAACGCGGTAATATCTGTTGTACTGCCACCGATATCAAAACAAAGCACCAGCTCTCCAGGATTAATGGAGTAACCTCCATTCGGGCGTACCAGGTAATTGGCTACGGCACAGGCTTCTGACAACGACTCCTCGTTACCTAATTTTTTAAAATCGAATCTCACCGGACCGGTTTCCGTTTTGATATCTACTGCTGTAAGCGTTTTTTTAGCATCATTTCCCCATCCTGTAACTACCTCTGCTTTGGCCTGTTCACCCCAGGCGCTATTGCCAGTTGAGCCCCATGCCGGTGTTGTGGCCGCAGATGCTGATGCCTGGCTGCCCCATGCACCCGATTGAGCTAAGGGAGACCCCCAGCTGCTACTGCCTGATGTATCGCCGATATCAGAAAGATCGGAAGGAGGGAAGGTTTTTAATTTAACGTTGCTTTCAATCGGTGATATTTCTTTAAGCGAATCCCATATGCCCCGGTACTCGCTTAATAATTCTTTACCCATTGATGAAGGGTACGACCATTTTAAGGTATGCGGCTCATGCCCTTCAATAAATAACTGCGCATAAACATGCAGCAATAGGGTACTTAAATAGGCGGTTTTATAGCTCTTGTCAATCTGCTGGGTAGACCATTTCATATTGTACACCAGCTCGGCCCTGCCAATGCGGTTATAACCTAAAATGTAGCGGTTGTTTTCTGCATTTTCAATAGGGAGGTTTTTTTCAAAACAGGGGAAACCACCCTTTACGGCCTGGGCCATTAAGGAGTTAACCTGGATGTTGCCATCATTTACCACTCTTCTCGAATCGTGAATGGTTAATATCGATTTGATGGAATTGGTGAGGATTTCGTCGTTCTGAAAAAAGAAAATTTCATCCTCAACAGCTGGGCGTTCGTCGTTATTTTTACTATCGGTAGCCAATAATGATACCCTTTTGTTGGTGAGTTTCAGGTTTTCGCAAACCTCGTTCCGCTGATCGGAAAAGTAAGCAATAGATGAATTTGTACTGCCAAAATCGACTCCTAAAAATGCCGGCGACAAGGTCCTTGGCGCGTTTAACATATTTATCGGTAAAGCCTGCGTGTTGCCTGACCCATCATAACGAATGATCCCAAAGCCGCAATCAACCCCTGCCTGCGAAAATTTTACACCTTTAAAAGGTTTATTGCTTTCGTATATCTCGTACTTATATTTATTGTCGGCCACCGCATTGTTGGCTGCAACGTGTAACTGCGCTTTGATGCTGCCATATTTTTCGGAGATTACCGCTGCCTTTCCATTATTCGCCAGGTATAAAGGGATGCCCTTTTCATCCAGCACAATCCTGAAAAAATCGTCATCCATATTTCCGATAAATGGCGTAGCCTGAAACCTGGCATCGTTATGCGGTATTTCGGAATACAGAAAATAGCGGTTCCATTGTTTGGATATAAAATTAGGCCACATTAAAATATCCTTACCGCTGATCGATTCGGAGGTAACCCTATAAATAACCTCTTTAACAATCTCATTTCCGGTTTCGGTATATAACGTTAGCTGAACAATCAGTCGTTCGCCATCTTTATCTGCCGGATCGTAAATGGCAGTAATCCGCGATTTTACGTTCGATGATTCGGAAATGCCCACCAAAGCATCAAGTGTAGCACCAAAAACATTTAGTGCCAGTGGCGTTAAGGGCAGGGTAAAATAGGCATAGCTGCTTAGCTGTCCTTTGGTTTCGGCAGCCAATAGCAGTATGGGTTTTGATTTCAGGAAATTGCGGGTTTCCATGCCATCTCTGCCAAAATCGACCTGTGCAATTTCAGTAGTATCCGGAAGCAATAAATCTTTCGGATCAAACAGGATACTACCTTCTTTCGATTCGTTGTAAATCATTCCTTCTGAACCAAATAAGGCTGTCGAATAGTTAAAAAGAAGGCTAAAAGGATAATTGAATAAGGAACCGACTTCGGGCGGGGTAGATTTATCGAGTTTAGGGTAACCTTTTGTCTGCTGATAAATGACCATCTCATCCATCCAGGCCTGAATACAGGTTGAAACATTGCCATATTCAGGCCTGATCAGTTCGTCTACACCGGCATAATTTTGCCTGAAACGTTCAATGTTATTTAAAATGTGCCTGGCATAGCCGTAAATTGCAGAGAGTTCCTGCGGATTCATTTCCGACTGTAAGGGATCGATAAATTTTCCGTTCTGTACATTGATGAAAGGGAATTTTTCTCTGATCTGGTAGGATACCGAAGTAAAAACAAAACCATCAGGTGAAGTTCCGCCGATAACATGGCCTTTAAACGAAATAACATCGATAAAGGGTATCCTGTCGGTATTATTGGCCAATGACTGATCGCACCACAAAGGTTTACGCTCAAATAACATATTGCCAAAAGCACCGGTAGGCTCGTATAAATTTGCAGTTGTACTTAAATGCTGACCATCTGAATAAGATAGATGAATCCTATTCACTTCCAGGTCTTTATAGTTTAAGGCTATACAACTGATCAAACCTTTCCATTCACTGATCAGCGACTTATAAAACAACATTAAACCTGACGCTTCGGCGTCTTTATCCCGGATGTTGTCTATGGCATTTTTAAATAAATTAGCCCGGGCAAATACAGAAGGTATACCCGATACAACTGTTCCGATATTAACAGCAGAATTACCGTCCTTACCAATAGCGATTTCGGGGATCAGGATGTTTTTCGTAAATACTTCCAGCTGCGGAATTTTATCCCATGCAAATTCGACACCGTTTGGCTCTGTTTTGGGATGAACTTTTATCGCCAGTGCTTTGATTCTTTTATCAGACATGGTGCTTTAGTTTATATCGAAGTTTTGTGAAATGGTAAGTGCATTAAAAATGTGCGCGAGGAATTTCTCTTTGGTGGTATTTACCTTTTGCTCTTCTTTAGGATTCGTGTTGATCAGATTCTCCACGAAAACGTTATATCGATCGCTAAAAAACCGTCCTTTACTCCAATGGTGTTTTTCATCAAGGAAAATGGTACCCACATCCAGTTTTTTTAGTTCGGAAGGGTTATCCGGAAATGCCTTGCTATCAAAAAGGAATCTGCCCGGGGCAACGGAATTCCTCACCTGATAAAGCCAGCCCGGCACAAATCTGGCATCTTTAAAGGTGTAGGCAAAGAGTTTAAAATATTCGTTGATGTCTTTGCATTCCGCATCAGTAATGGTACTGTATTGGTTGAGTTTTTGATTCTCGCATTGTTTAATGAAACCTTTTATGCCCGCATCATCAAAAGCGCCGCCGTTTTTGGTCAAAGAAATGTGTGCCAGGGAGAAAAAAGCACCCAGTTTATTTACAAATATTTCACCTGATTTATTTTCGTTTCCGATAAAGTCGTCAAAAGAAAAATTAAACGAATTATCTTTAAATTCTACCGCTTTATAGAGGTACTCTGCTTTTGCGCTGTTAAAACCGTCATTACGGGTAAAAAAATCGTAAGCAGCACAGGCACATAATAGTTCTGTAATATGGCATGGGTTTTTCTGCTCACTCCCACCGGTGATGGTTTGATTAGACATATTGTTGCCGTCAATTTTCTTGCTTTCTATCGGCCAGCCGATATGGTAAAGCAGTTTATAACACCTCTGAACGGTAGGATCGCTTTGGTAAAACTGCAATGCTGCCTGGCTGTTTAGTGGAAAAAACGATGAATCGGCAATTACGCTATTGGCTTTGCTGGCTCTCTGTTTATCATCTGGTTTACTAAAAGTGAAATACTCCGTTAATAAAGTAGAACCAAATTTGGCCGTGCCGAAATCGATGCTGGCATTACCGTTTGAGCGGATTTTCACAAAGTCTTGTAGTGCTTTCGGGATTACGGGGATAGATGAGGCACCAGTACCACCGAATATAGAACCAAAAATAAAAACCCTTGCATCTGCACCTGCCCCCTCCAGTTTGCCCATAAAAGTATCCAGTTCGCGTTCCTGCGATTGTACTGCAGCACCTTTAATGATATTGCGGGCAGCCTCTATAATGCCATGGTACATCAGCATAGAGCCGAGGTGGGTTTGTGCCCGGTAGCCATGGTCTAAAGCAAATTCCTGTACCGAACTATTATCCAAAAACAGGTCAGATATTAATTTATTGGCTTTCTGCTGTTCGGGCGAACCTGTTGTAATTTTACTGATGTTTTTATAGGTTTCTCTTCCCGGACCAGCATAATTGGTAAAAAACCGGTGCAAATTCAGTTTTGCTGAGAAGAAAGTATTTGCATTTGGCGTTCCGCCCACGCTGGCACCGGTTGTTTTGATCCGGTTGTAAAGGCCGATCAATTCTTCAACCCTTCCTTTATTCCCGTTATTCTGGTCGGTATCAAGCGTGAGGATTTCGATTTCCTGATTATCGAACATCCCGATTCCACACAGGTGGGTAAAGGCTTCCAAACAACGCATCCCGGTACCGCCTATGGCGATGACGAATAATTTATCCATTGCTATTTTAATTAGGGGTTAAAACCAGTGCCCGATTTTTCCGGTGGCAAATATTTTGCTCATTACAAAACCGATGAGGATGTAAAGCATAAAACCGATAGCGGTACCAATACTCAAGGCTGTTACATAATTATTAACAACCATGATGTTTGCATCAGGCTTAAAGGCATAATAGCCCAGCAAAAAACATACTGCCGGATTTAGGATGGCCAGTACCCAGAACCAGGTTTTACGTGCCTGCGGATCTTTAGGGTTACTTCCACCTTCAAATTTAATGGCGTTTGCAATGATGGCTGATAAAAGAAGAAAGATCAATGCGGTAATGATCGAGATGATGTAAGCTGAAGCTGATTCCATTTTAGAATTTATTTTTAATGATTTTAGATTACTGTTTAGTTTTGATGTAGTAAGCGTACACTACCTTATCTACAGGTTTGAGTTCCTGTAAAGTGTTTTTGATCGATTCTGACAAAGCGGTATTGGGGGTATTTTTTGCGTTTATCCACTCGAATTTCGCCATTTTAGCGCCCTGCAGGTTTGGTGTAGCGGTTTTTGATAAAATATCTACCCTGATCAGACCATCCGGATCAGGAATGTTGGCTATACTGAATTTAGGGCCGAAGGAAACACCAAATTCTATGTGTTTTGGGTTGGATGCCCTGGTATTGGTAAAAAGGGTTTGGTTAAGGGTAAAAACCTCATTAAGCGGGTTTGATGCCTGTGCTTTATAAATCCATTGTTCTTTTAATTTTCCATCGGCGTTGTAACAGGCCAGTGCAATGGCATCCTTTTCCTGATCAGAAAACTTAGCCTCGCCATTATTGCCTTTGCTTAATTTAGGCTGGTGTTTTTTAGCTTCGTCTGCTTTGGCAAAGTTTTCGAAATCAGCCGTTACATCGGAAACTTTTACGCCGAAGTTTCCAAAAGTGTAACTATCTTCGTTACTCAGGTCTATAAAAAGCTTCCTGAAGAAATCGTTAAACTGGTTTTGTGCGGCATAAGTGTTGTGCAGTTGATCGATGCTTTTCCAATCTAATCCAAGAGGATAAAATTCAAAGTTATGTCCGTTTTTAAGACCATTAATATAGCCCTCTTTTAAATCGAGTACATTTTTGGCTTTGTCTGAATTAGCGCTTTCATCATAGAAAATACCTCCTGATTTTTCTGAAGGATAGGCTGTAGATAGCTGATAAGTACTGTTTGATAAATCAAACCGCGTTGTTAATGGCGAAAGTTTTGACTCAAGTTTTGAAATCAAACTACCTGCATCCGGATGACCGTAACTGAATATGGTGAAATAGAGGTGTTTATTCACCTTACCTTCTTGATAATCGGCAATAAAAAAATGAATGGAATTTCCTTTTTCAAGCCATTTGGAGAATGGGATTTTTAGAAAAGCGGTATTGGTCACCTCGACGTTTTTTTGCCACTCTTCGAAATCGGTAATCAGCAGTGCATCGCCATTACCGGCCACAATTTTTTCTACCGATGATTGCAATGGCGCCCAAATATCAGCGTATTGTTTTGGGTCGCTTACCTGCTGCCCCAGCTCGGTAGTGTTGGCTACATTGAGCAATGAAATTTTGTTGGAACCCAATTTATAAACTTCAAATTGCTGTGCCAGGATGGTATTGAAGCAGGCCGACATCATGCTTTTAATTTTAGGATCACTAAAAGCCTTGTTTATTCCGGAGGAGAAATCAATATAAAGTGCCGGAGTACCTTTTTCGGTCTCACTCCCTGGAGTATTGGCGTTATGGTATGCTTCGATACGTTTTCCTAAATTCTGATCATAAAGGTTAAAATTCGTAGCTGTGAAGGGATTTTCCGATTGGGATTCTCCGGAACCTTTACAAGCTGAAATTGCAAATAGCCCCAATAATCCCATGATCCTGATAAATTTCCGGGTATTGCCTGTTTTCATAATTTATACATTTTAGTGCTTTGGGTATGGTTAAGTTGACCAAAAGTATAAGCACGGCAACGGCAATCCTTACGGAAAACCGTAAAGAGAAATTATAGGTGATAAAATTTTGATTTAGTTTTAGAAACCCGGCACGTTTTCGCACCTTCGAACCGATCATCTCAGGTTAACCTTTCTATATCACCTGCATGTTGCGTTAAAGGCAGATGAAAGAGACTTCAAGCCAATTAAAATTTACAATCAGTTGGTTTCACATCATACAGAAATATTCTTAATATCATCCACCTTAAACAAAAAAAGCCGCCCAAAGGGGCAGCTTTATTAATCTGATTGATATTTTTTTATTTTGCCAAAACCATCGCGTTTTGTTCTGCTTTCATAATCGCCTCAGAAGCATATGATTCTGATTTAAGACTGGCAAAGTCAGCTAATTTTACATTTTTCATATTGCTTGCAATCATGGTACTTTGATCAGCAGTACCATTTAATTTTAATACTGCATCTTCCTTAACGATGGTGTATAAACTGCCAGCGGTAGTTTTAATCTTTGCAGTAGCACTTTGGCTCAAAAACAACTGAAGGTTTTTTACATCAAAGTTATTACTGGTTATTACAACCGATTGGCCATAAGCTTCAATTCTTTCTAAATCTTTTACGGTGATATTAAGCGTTACCTGACCGGTTTCCATTGAATTGACAAATAAGGTTGTTCCATCAGTGGTTACCGAAGTTTTTGCAGCATCGTAATTGCTTGCGCCTTCTACATGTTGCTTTTCGCCTTGGGTTAGGATAAGTTTTACATTTCCACTTACCCAGATCCTGTTGAATGTTGATAGTGTGGACGTTTTTGTTTCTGCTTTAACAGGCTCAGCGGCAAAAGTTACCATTGCTGATGAAGTGAATACTACTGCTGTTAATGCTACTGCGAATAAGGTTTTTGTTAAGGTTTTCATATCTTTAATATTTTAAGTGCTTGTTATTGTTTTGTTATTAAGACGCAGCTTACCACCAAACGTTGCAGGCAAAAACCCGCCATTATACCATTAACCGTAACTTCTAGATCAACGCCGGTAATTTCTAGACAAACGCTTTTCAACTTTATATCCTGACTTGCATAAATCAAGTTCAAGGATCAGGAAGATACTGCCGTTTTACAGAATGGGAGAAATAAGAAAATTAGTTTTAAGGATCTTGAAAGCTATCGGCCTCCCTTGGTATCAGAGAAAAGTAATTACCTGAATTATAAAAAAATCAGTGCTGCATCTCCATGGGTTAACCTATAGATAGCACAATCATTTATTGACCTGAACTCGATAAGTATTTAATTAAAATACTGCCTTATAAACGACCCATCCCTGGCCGATTCGTCATGCTAAACTTGTTTTACAAGTAGGAATAATATTTTCAATGGCCTTGTAGCTACTCCGTGGTCAGCATCTTTTTAGCAGGAAAGACCCTGAAATGAATTACCTTCGGTGAGCTCGCCGAAGGCTCGGTTTACTGCGTAGCTTTCCGCTTCGCTACAGGTCAGGGTGACGGCCTCTTAATCAAATAACCGATATAAGCTAACGAGAGACTATATTATTGGTTTTATTACTGAATTTCATCGATAATACCGCTTTTTATTGCATATACCGCAAGGCTCACCGAATTGGACGTACCTGATTTTTCTAATAAATTTTTACGGTGGCCCTCCACCGTTTTGACACTGATGAATAATTTCTGTGCAATTTCTGTGGTGGTTAAGCCATTACAAATGAGTGTAAGTACTTCAATTTCCCTTTTAGTCAGCGGGCTTTCACCATACTTTAAAGTTGACCGCCTGCTATAATTACTTTTAACACCGTTTACCATGGCCGCGGCAACAGCATCGGTAAAGTAAAAACCATTTACATATACCTTTTCAATGGCTTTATATAAAATTTCTTTATCAATATCTTTGGGTAAATAACTCCGCGCACCGGCTTTCATCATATAAAAAATAAAATTATCGGCAGTATGCATGGATAAGGCAATGATCCTGACCTCCGGAAATTTTTCTGCAACTAGTTTGCACAAATCCATTCCATCTTTTCCGGGTAGTTCAATATCCATCAAAATGATATCAGGTACCTGCATTTCCAGTTCCTTTAATAATTGCGAATAACCCTCAACGTCAAAAATAGGATCGAAGTGTTTAACCCGTCCTAAAATTTCCATTAACCCCAGCCTAAATAGTTTATGATCATCTACTATGCCTATTTTAATTCGGTTAGCAGGTTGGTTAGTTAAATCATTTTTGATCTTTTCCATCATTTAAAGGAATAGTGATTTCGATTAATGTACCTGAATTTTCTTTGGATGTTATTTTTAAAGCAGCTTGCATCGCTGCTACCCGGGTTTTTATACTCTTAATTCCTATCCCCATACGGATTAAATCGTTAGTGATGGTAGCATCAAAGCCACAGCCGTCATCCTTAACTGCAGCAAATATTCCCTCAGCGGTTTGCTTGAGCGTAATGAACAGGTTTTTTGCATTTGCATGATTGATGACGTTGTTGATCAGTTCCTGAATAATTCGATATATAGACAGTTCGTATTCAAAGCTCAGGTCGAATTTTGTGTCAATTGCCATATCAATCTTTAGGGTATTGCTGGCAGATAATACATTTACATGGTAACGTAGTGCATCAGCCAATCCAAATTTTGCCAGTACAGATGGGAAAAGATTGTTTGCAATCTTTCTCACGTCATTAATGGTATTGCTCAATCCATTTTTAATGCCCGCAATGAGCCGGCGGCTTTCCATATCATTTTCCGGAAGCTGATTAACAAGCATTTTTATAGCTGAAAGGGATGAACCTATTTCGTCATGCATATCCTGCCCGATACGTACCCTTTCTTTTTCCTGAATGCTAATGCTAAAACCAAGTAATTGTATTTGGTAGTCATCTTTAACTTTTTGTAAACGGCGTTGCTCTTTGAGCAACCGTTTTTGATATAAAACAAAAAATGCAATGATCGCAATAGCCAGCAATAGCATGACGAGGATACTGCCGAATATCAGATGTTGTAATTCAGTTTCTTTGGGATCAGACACACGGTTAAAGTATAAAAAATGTATAAAAGCATGTTAAATATGGCATGGGTAAACCAAATGAGATTGAAGAATCGCAGCGATAACATTTGAATATAATTACTGAAAATGAAGATCACAGAATTTGCTGAAAAATAAATAAACAGGCCTGTGGATAACCAAAACATAGGTTGATATTCAAGGCGTGTCTCTATGAGTGAGTTCAGGTTTTTATAGTAATAACACATCACCAATAGCAATATTAATACGCCTTCAGTGAAATGAGGAATAGCGCTCAGGTCGTCGGCAGGTGCCATCAAACTGTCAGCAATAACATAAGTGATAAACAATATGGTTACTATTGGTATGAAACGGCCAATTGCCATTTTTTTGAACTCAGATTGATATATCCGGGCAAGCAATGCAAATTCTACCGGTATAAAAATTGGCCATAAAAAATGGTTGCTGATTTTCAGAAAGTACAAAACATGGCCGATTGCTTCTACTAAAAAATCAAAAAAAATCAATAAAGCCAGAGACCTCCATATTTGCTCCATTTTTTTAAATCGTATAAGGGCGATTAAAAATGGTACGATGACCAGAAGAGACGAATAAATTAGAAAGATTTGCGAAGCACCATCCATAAATATTCAACATTGGATCTTTATTCAAAATTTTATTATTGCAGTTCGCTTACAGGCTTATGTGATTGGGTGGTGTTGGAAGAGAAAGATCATAAAAGGTTTTCACCTCCTCAGCATTATCGACAGCGCCGTCATCAGTAAGGAGTTGTACACCCGCCAGAACCAGTCCGAATGTACGGCTCAAGGTAGGCTGGCCAATCAGGTTATTGGAAACATGTTTGTGTATAACCGGCAGGATGACCAGATCATAACACTCTTTCTGCGTTCCCGGAGGAAACAACGAATACATAAAGTCTGACATGAGGTAGTTATAGCCGGTAAGGTATCCGTAGTTGGTTAAAAACAGCTCACTTAAGCATCCCGGTGCCTTTGGATTGCCATCACATACCATTTTCCACCCGTCTATCCATTCCTGTGCGAGGCGGCTTGAAATAAAGTTGCCAACCCCCTGAAAAGGCTTGTCTCCAGATACAACAATGGTATCATCATACTGTGGCCTACCTAAATGGTAAGCCGAACATCTCTGTCCCAGTTGATCAGTTGCGTATACAACAATAGTAAATGTTGGTGACTTTATTTTATAGGGTTGATATTTATTAGCTATCACAAATCTTGCATGGATGTGTTTGACGCCAACACATGACAACAAACTCTGTATAGTTGCATCGTTAAAGTGAACCTGTACCAACATCCTTTCCTTGCTGCTACCCTTATCTGCAAAAATTTTGCAGGGCATTTTAGTGCTGGAAACTTGTTTGGTCCATTCAAATGTACACTCCAGAAATTGTAATTCCGAGATGATGTAAAAGTTTTCTAAGCTGGCAGGATTAGATGAGTAATCGTGATCGTTCATCATGTTATGTAATCAAACAGTTTAATGAAAAAATTAATTTTTGTTTTAATCAATAGTTTGTAAGTCAGGCTGCAGGCATTTATTCAATCAAATCACATCCCTTGAATAATGATCTAAAATACAAAATTGTAGTTTAAAAATAGTGTTTATGTATATTTAAATATATTTTTCAACAATAAATAGACTTATTAGCTCCTAAATACTAAGTATACAACTTTAAGCATTTTAACAAGGGTTTACCCTGGGTTTTGCATGGTTTACCCTCATTTATAAAAACGAGTGTTTACGCTCTTTAAACGGCTTTAATTATAACCTTTCTTTGAGTTATAGAATATTAAATAATTAGCAGGATTTAAACCGGGTAAAAATTCTTGATCCCCCTTATTCCGATAGCGCTTAAGCTATAGTAAAGAGGAAGTGCAGGAGTACCTGGTGATCATAAATTGGAAAATAAAACAGCTTATATGGATTCTTTACAAATCATATTTCAAAGCATGGCAGTATCTATGGGAATAGCCATGCACAATGCCAGCACAAATCAGCGTAGCGGGCAACTTATAGCCAATGCCTGCCTGTCTGTCTGCTGTAAAAAAATATTGGAAAGTCAAAGCAATACCTAATCATTTTCTTAAGCCTTATCCGGCTTTATATTAACCTGGTAAACGGATGGTATCACAATTAAAATAAATATTATGCCTTATACAAGTTTAACAACATCAGACAGTAGCATTACTCCACAAATTATGCAAGACGAGGGCACGATTAAGGCCTTTCAATCTGTCGCTCAATCAACAGCGCTGGCCGTACAGGATGCCGTTGATAATCTCAGAAATGTAAACACCATCAGCTCTACTGCCATTGGTGTTGCGATGGCGCAAATGCTTGCGGTGCCGGCTGAGGCAGGTCAATATACAACTATTGTAACTGCTGCCCAAGCCTTAGCGACTACCGCAGCGGCCAACTTTCTGGTGGTTGGGCAAAATGCCGCAACGGTGCTCAGCGGCTTTCCATCGAAATAATTGTTTAAAAGAATAAGATCAGATGATTTATCTCAACGGACAACAACTGAATGCTATCGGCGGGTTAAGCACAAAGTCGCAGGCGGTACTTGCTATGATCAGTGGAGGACAGAAATGGTTAAGTATGTGTATTACTGATACCTCGATCACCAGCATCAATGTCGAAAGCGAAAACCAACTGCTTAAGCTGATACAAAGCGGGTTAACAGGCGACAACTATATCCGTTTCAATACTTTCAGGGCGGATATCGACAAAATACTTTCTTTATCCGACTCAGATGCCGCGCAATTGGCAGCGATCCGGCTCTCGGCAAATGATAATGAAGCTAACCTGGCGGTATTGCTTCATCAAAACGATATGCTAAGCTATGGAGATCTTGCAAAAAGTGCCGATTTGATTTCCCAGCTTGTTCAAAAGCGGCCGGATCTTTTTCAGGCCATCTCATTTAGTGACATGCTCACGTTAGCTGATTTTACGATGCAACAAAGCGAAGTTAACCCCGAATTGCAGACACAATCGGCTGAATTCGCGAGTGCAACCGCGGCGACAGTATCTGATTTTGTCAACCTGTCGCTTTTCTTCCAATATGCACAGCAACATCTGCTGGGCGAAAACCTCATCCCCCAAACCCAAAACAGTGAAATACAGGCCATGTATACGCAGCTTGAGGCAGTGGTAGAGCCTTATTTATTTACCCCTTCAATCGATATGACGACTGCTGGCGGGAACATGGTGCAATCCGTTCCGGACCTGGCGAGGGGAAGCAATTTTATTGGCTATATCACAGTCAGTTCTGCGATGTTCAACCTTATACAAAATATTTCTCTTAACGACCAGACCGGGGGCGGCCTGACGACAGCTATAAACAATTACCTGGCTGCAGTAAAAAACCTCATCAGTTTTACACCTTTAGCCGCCAACAGATTGTCGCAGGACGGAGCCACAGCTTCGCTTAAATTCCAATCCGGCCAGGGCATTGCAAATGTCGGCGTAGACCGAAATGGTACCGTATACCTGTTACCAGATACCAAGATTATTAACTTAAATTAAATAGGAAATTATGGCTAACGATTATATCCTTTCTTCCGTAACCGATGTGCAGCAACTGCTAAAAGGTAATGCTGATTCGCAATCTGTAGCAATGCTGAACAATGTAATGGCCGAAACCATAGGCATGGCTATGCACAACGCCGTTACCGCTCAACATAACGCACAAATGCTGAATTCGGCCACGACCACATCTACCTGTGCACGTATCCTTTCAGTAATGGGGGCCACCCCGCCTGCGCCAGCACCGCCGCCCGCGCCTCCGGCAACGCCAGATGCAGCACCGGAAACACCGGCTACCGTAACAGCAACTGCAGCCGAAAGTGGTACCCCAGTTGCCAGTAATAACACCAGCAATTAATATTTAAAGAGAAGCTTAACCTAAAATGGCAGAAACAGTAAATAGTCAGGTTACTGATTCGATTACCGAATCAAGCCTGGAGGTTATCGGAAATGCACCTGCTATTGCGATTGGCAACCTTTATCAGGCCACGGCCCAGGCTTTGGCCAATGCGGCCCATAATGCAACGGTAGCGCAGCAACAGGCCAATATTTTGGGACAAGCAGTAACCGCTCAGGGCGTGGCACTTATATATGCTATTAAAATTTAATCATTATAAACAATAAAAAACAAAAACTATGGCTTTTCCAACAGCAGTAAACAGCCAGATCACCGATTCGGTGACCCAGGCAAACACCCAGGTATTAGGCCTTGCCCCGGCAAGTGCTATGGCTAACCTTATGCAGGCCACCGCGCAGGCACTGGCTAATGCAGCGCATAATGCAACGACCAGTCAGCAGCAAAGTAATATTACCGCGCAGGCGGCAACCACCATGGGCGTAACAACCCTCTATTCGATAGATACTGCATCTGATGCGGTGGGAACGACTAAAATATTCGCTTAAAAAGTAATCAACAATTAATCAATAAATTAAATAAAAACAATTATGGCTTTTCCAACATCAGTAAACGACCAAATCACCGATTCAGTATCACAGGTTAACACCAAGGTTTTAGGTGATTCGCCGGCAATGGCAATGGGCAACCTTTTTATGGCTACCTCACAAGCGCTGGCAAATGCAGCACACAATGCAACCAACTCACAACAGCAAACCAACATTACGGCGCAGGCTGCCACCACATCAGGCATTACCACCCTGTATTCGATAGATACCTCATCTGATGCTGTAGGTACACGTAAAATTTATCAATAATTAAATCTTTAACCCTAAATCTAAACCGTTATGGCTTTTCCAACAGCAGTAAACAGTCAAATTACCGATTCAGTATCTGAAGTAAATACCAAGGTACTGGGCGATGCGCCGGCAATGGCAATGGGCAACCTTTTTATGGCTACCTCTCAGGCTTTATCCAACGCGGCTCATAATGCAACCCATACGCAGCAACAAACCAACGTTACTTCACAGGCATCAACAACCTCTGCGGTAACTACCCTGTATTCCATCGATACTTCATCAGACGCGGTAGGCACAAATATGATTTATCAATAAACTTAACATTCACATTAAAAAAATAACCAATGGCTTTTCCAACAGCAGTAAACAGTCAGATCACCGATTCGGTGACCCAGGCCAACACCAAAGTATTGGGCGACGCGGCCGCTATCGCGATGGGCAATTTTTTCCAGGCTACATCACAGGCAATGGCCAATGCGGCACATAATGCTTCTACCAGCCAGCAGCAAAGTAATATCACGGCGCAGGCGGCAACTACAATGGGTGTTACCACCCTATATTCTATTGACACGGCTTCCAGTGTTGTGGGTACCAAACAAATCTACGCTCCGGGTAAAGTACTAGGGCAATAAAACCGAACCAATTATTCACTTAAACCAACTTTATTATGGCTTTTCCAACATCAGTAAACGATCAGATCACCGACTCTGTAACCCAGGCAAACACCAAAGTACTGGGCGACGCGCCTGCAATTGCAATGGGCAACCTGTATCAGGCCACCGCACAAGCATTGGCCAATGCAGCACACAATGCCACCAGTAGCCAGCAGCAAAGTAATATTACGGCGCAGGCAGCCACCACTATGGGGGTTACGATGCTGTATTCAATCGATACTGCATCTGATGCCGTAGGCACCAAACAAATCTTCGGCTCTTAGCCGCATACAAACCGGATCCAAAAAGGGACGGAAATGGTTAAAGAGGGCAGTGCCAATGTCTGGCGCAGCCCTCATTCCAATTACTTAAAAGAACAATATTATGCAACAGCAAAGTGATTCCCCTAATACAGCTGATACACCGGTTGCGCCCTACAGTAAGCCTGCAGCGGCACCATCAACATCACCGCAACAGGTGATGCAACAACAAATTACTGACCTTAAAGCACAGATCGCTGCTATTCAACAACAAGCTTTACAGGCAATGCAGGCGCAGGTAGACAGCAGCTTCCAAACGCTGGCAGCAAGCAGTTTGCAAATGGTCAATAACCAGGCTCAAGCTGCTGCGCCGGTAGTGCCAACACCAGTAATCAACCCTATTCAGCAGGCAATTAATACGGTAAACACCAGTGTTGACGCGGCCATGCTGGCCGCCCAGCAAAGTGTAAAAAATGCCGAGAGTATGGTAAACGATCCTGCGCAACAAACGCCGGGAAGCTAATCCAAAAAGATATGGAAATAAACTATCAAACTTTTTTAAAATATTTGAAGGACTGGTGTGAAGAAAGAAGCAATTACATCAAACAGTGTTGGCCCCTGAGAGGTAGTTGGGAGGCTTGGGTTCAAATTGATTTCGCAGCATATATGCACTCAAACTATCCAGATGTGGAAATCTTGCGGGAAGCGGAAATTTTCAAAATGAGATTAAATTCGAAGGGAAAAAAAAGTTCAAAACAGCCCGCAGTTGATTGGTTGATTAATGGTAACACTGCAGATCCTAGATACCGAATTGCGGTAGAGTTAAAATGTCTCTCCGCGGGACCACTTGTTAATTCTATAGGAGATCCCCAACAGGTTGATCCATTAAATAGCTCGAACCAACCACTCTACCCAGCAATCTATTCTTTAGTCACAGGTGTAAATGAAGATAAGAAAAAACTTGATCAAGATAATATAAATGATCAGAATCGCTATTGTCAAACAACCGTTGTGGCTTTAAATTTTGCGCTTGAAGCTCAAAACTATCTGAAAAATCACACTGACTTAGAAAGTATTTACATAACAACAAATGGCGAGGTGGAAATTTGGGCCAAGCTTTTTTACACTTCGGTTCAGCCAGACTTGGCAAATCCTGTTATAGCACCTTTCTCTTCAGTAGCACAGTTTGGTTTGCCTGGGTCATCTAATTCGTCTGGTCTTTTTGGGTCGCCTTTGCCTGGTTCGTCTGTATCAAATCCCATAGACCTTACATCCGGGTCGTCGTTGCTTGGTTCATCAGCGTCAAATCCGATGGAAATTACCGAATGATTAACAATAAAATGAAAACTTATGACAGCAGATGAATTATTTAATTTTTTTAAATTAAAAGCACCGCAAACGGTTAATGCGATCAGCACAGGCGCGGGTTGGGAAATTTGGCTTCAGACTGAATTGATTCTGGCGCTCAGAGATGCGAACCAGGGATATAGTGGTGCCCGTGAACTACCTTACCCTTCACCATGGGAAAAATCACGTCTTGACATAGGTATTGGGCACAATCAGGAGTATTATGCGATTGAAATGAAAGTAGAAAGCGCTACCAAGACCAAGCCTTTTCTGAACCGTATCTTAAAAGACGTTACTAAAATAGGATATTACGCGGTTCAGGGAAGCGAGGTGAAATTATCCAAATATGTAGTGGGCATAGGTTTCAGTGTGGCGGCAAAAGCACAAATGAAGCAATATTCGGTTGACAATGCCGGACAAGCAGGTTATTGTGAGCAGAATGGGCTTGGGATCCTTTTAATCCTGGTTCCTTAAACTCTTTTTTGATAACCACGGTTAACCGGAATGAAGATGCGAACTAAGCGGATTAACCTATTCCCTTTTCCTAAATTTATAAATCAATCCTGATGAATTCAACTTGTTTGCTGCTAGATCTTATGGTTTACCCGATGCTGATTTCGGGAGGCTTTGTGGTGGTTACTTTAATCATATTTGTCTGTTTAGCGGCGTGGACCTCGTTGCTGCGCGAAGAAATCAGTAATCACCGGGAATTTAACGTTAACCAGCGAGCGCAGGGAATTAAGTTGGGCAAACCGGTAAACCAGCCAGCTCCTTTCAGCCTGCCTAAAGTACAACTGGGGGTATGGACAATGGTGATCTCATCATCCTATATTTATTTATCCTTATTTAAAGGAGATTGTGCCGAAACTGAAGTTAACCAAACAGCACTGGTGCTATTTGGGATTTTTTCAGGTACTGCAGTCACATCTAAAATCATCGATAAACGCGAAATCAAAGATCAGCGGCCAAGGCATCAGAATAGACCCTCGCGAGGCTTCTTTACGGATATATTATCAGACGATCTAGGCGTCAGCATTCACCGGTTTCAGCACGTAGTATGGACCCTGGTGGGCATAAGCATTTATCTTTATAAAATAGGAGAAGTTAAAACAGGCTGTGCTTTACCAGAGTTAAGCGATACTTTACTGTTGTTAATGGGCATTAGCAGTGCAACATTTGTGGCTATCCGATCAAGAGAAAACGATGTTGAGGACACCCCAAAAACCGGCGTTCCTGATTATACCCCCACGGCTGTACAAAGCCCTTCCGCCCATGCAGGCAGTGGAGGTAATGCATTCTACGGATAGCTGCTGTAATACCCGTTAAAAACTTAACACATTCATTCATCTAAATCTTATTTTTATGCAAACACTTTCAATCGGCTCGGCAGGCAGCGAGGTTTTTATGCTGCAAAGGGCACTCTCTTTTCTTAATTATTCATTGGCCATTGACGGTAATTTTGGTCCTGGCACCCAGGCTGCAGTAATACAATTTCAACAGGACCATCAGTTAAGTGCCGACGGGATTGCCGGGACCGACACCTGGGCCGTGCTGGACAATCTGGTGCCGCAGGGCATGGATATCAGCCATTTTACCGGCAACATTAACTGGGGCCAGTTATCGCCACATATCCAGTTTATTTATTGCAAAGCCAGCCAGGGGGCAGGTTTTAAAGACCCTACATTATCTTCTAACATGGCAACCATCAGACAGCAGGGGCTGATATTCGGCGCTTATCATTTTTTAACTTTTCAGGATTCTGCCGCCGTTCAAATGCAGAACTTTTTATCGTGCGGGATTGATTTCACCGCCCCGGGTACCCTGCCACCAGTGTTGGATATTGAATGGCAGGTGGGCTCGAATGACGGGCAGACCCAGGCGATGAACCAGTACATTCTAAATAATAAAACTGCCTGCGCTCAGCTGATTCATGATTGCCTTACGCAACTTTCGTCTGCAACGGGCCGTACACCGATCATCTATACTGCAAAATCGTTCTGGACGGATTATTTTGGCGGAGTCGCTTTCCCTGATTACCCTTTATGGGTACCTTCTTACCAATCTAACCCGCCGGGACTATTTGCTTCATGGCAGCAGTACACATTCTGGCAATACTCTGGAAGCGGAGCGGTAACTGGCGTGTCAGGCCAGGTAGATCAGGATCTTTTTAATGGCAATAAGGACACTTTAAATGCGCTGGCGTTAATCAGCAGTAGTGAAACGCAGGTATAAAAAATCCTTATTTGATTGCCCGCAAGCAAGGGAATTCGCACCTTAGCAAAAAATGGAAACCGCTAAAACTTTTAAGCCAGCTAATTTAACACTATTCCCATTGCTTGAGGCACTTTAATTAACAGTACTATTTATTTAATACCGAATCACCCTTAACAATAGTATATAAACTGCCTGCTGTTGTATTCGGTAATATCCGGCCTATCTAACTGGTTTTTATTAAATTGATGAACAAGTTTGTCCCATCAGTTGTCGCCCAATGATACAAATTATAATATGCCTACACCTACCGAAACTTAAACCAATCTTTTGAAAATGAGAAGTCAAACATCTCATCAGCATGTTTTCACATTAAAATAACATTCTTTAAATCGCGCTTAAAACAAAAAAAGCCACCCCAAAGGGCAGCTTTACTAATCTGATTGATTTTTTCTATTTTGCTAAAACCATAGCGTTTTGCTCTGCTTTCATAATCGCTTCAGAAGCATATGATTCTGATTTAAGACTGGCAAAGTCTGCTAATTTTACATTTTTCATATTGCTTGCAATCATCGTACTTTGATCAGCAGTACCATTTAATTTTAATACTGCATCTTCCTTAACAATGGTGTATAAACTGCCAGCGGTAGTTTTAATCTTTGCAGTAGCACTTTGGCTCAAAAACAACTGAAGGTTTTTTACATCAAAGTTATTACTGGTTATTACAACCGATTGGCCATAAGCTTCAATTCTTTCTAAATCTTTTACGGTGATATTAAGCGTTACCTGACCGGTTTCCATTGAATTGACAAATAAGGTTGTTCCATCAGTGGTTACCGAAGTTTTTGCAGCATCGTAATTGCTTGCGCCTTCTACATGTTGCTTTTCGCCTTGGGTTAGGATAAGTTTTACATTACCACTTACCCAGATCCTGTTGAATGTTGATAGTGTGGACGTTTTTGTTTCTGCTTTAACAGGCTCAGCGGCAAAAGTTACCATTGCTGATGAAGTGAATAATACTGCTGTTAATGCTACTGCGAATAAGGTTTTTGTTAAGGTTTTCATATCTTTAATATTTTAAGTGCTTGTTATTGTTTTGTTATTAAGACGCAGCTTACCACCAAACGTTGCAGGCAAAAACCCGTCATTATACCATTAACCGTAACTTCTAGACCAACGCCTGTAATTTCTAGACAAACGCCTCTTAAATTTTATCCTTATCTTCCTTAACGCTGATGTATCACACCTGATCATCCATCTCCGCCACTCATTTAAGTTATATGATATTAATCATTTGGCATTCACATATCATGAATAACGCGATTGTATAACTACTGGTGATGTAAATCTCTCATCGCTATAAAGCACAGATGAGCTACAGAAGCAAATTAATTGAGCCGTACAAGCAATTTGATTGAGGGTTTGACACGGATATTTGTATTATGAAAAACATCAATAAAATCCAGTTAGGCCAGAATGGCCCATTGGTATCCGCTCTTGGGCTGGGCTGCATGCGCATGTCATCGGTTTGGGGAGGACCGCAACCTGATGAAGCGGAAAGTATGGCTACGATAAAGCAAGCTTTGGATCTCGGTATCAATTTCCTGAATACCGGCGATTTTTACGGCGCCGGACATAACGAAATGCTGATTGGAAAAGCAATAAGGGGAAGACGCGATGACGCTTTCATTAGCGTGAAGTTTGGGGCCATCTTTCACAACGGCCAATGGCTAGGGCTCGACCTTAGGCCGAATTCAATCAAGAATTTCATTAATTACTCCCTAACCCGGCTTGGCATTGAAACCATTGATCTCTATCAGCCCAGCCGGATGGATAACAGTGTACCTGTAGAAGATATTATCGGTACAGTAGCCGACCTGATTAAGGAAGGCAAAGTTAAACACATTGGTGTATCTGAAATTACCGCAGCGCAACTCCGTAAAGCCAATAATGTTTACCCCATAAGTGCACTGGAAATTGGCTATTCTCTAGCTGAACGACAGATAGAGAATGAATTGTTACCCGCAGCCAGGGAGTTGGGCATTGCTGTTGTAGCTTTCGCGAATACAGCAGAGGGTTTGCTCACCGGTGAAATGACTGCACCACTTCCGGATAACGATTACCGGAACCATTTCTCCCGTTTCCAAAATGAAAACCTGGTGCACAATCTTGAAAAAGTGGAGGTGCTGAAGCATTTAGCCATTGCAAAAGGGATTACACCAACACAGCTTGCTATTGCCTGGGTAAAAGAGCAAGGGGATCAAATCATGCCGTTGGTAAGCATGAGCAGGAGATCGCGTTTGCCCGAAAATATCGAAGCGATGGAAATCAGCTTTACCCCGGAAGAAATGAATGCATTAAACACTACTTTTGCAATAGGGGCCATTAAAGGTGGTACCTATTTAGAACGATAAATGGAAAGTCCGGCAGAAATCCTTCCTGGTGTAATCTTTTACTCTTACCTCTCAACCGAAAGGAAACAGAAAGCTTGCTTTTGGAATCATCATACCCTGATACTGCAGGTTTCAGGTCAATTTACATTAGAAACTTCTGCTCAAACGATTTCGATGGGTGCAGGAGAAATGCTGTTGATTGGTAAAAATCAATTGGGTATGCTAACCAAAACACCTGGCGCCGGAGGCAGCTATGAAACGATTGTGATCTCACTACAGGAAGATTTAATGCGCAAAATTGCATTGGAGGAAAGACTTGAATCTGGTGGAAAATATATAGGTCTGCCAAACCTCCTGATTCCCTCCAATGAATTTTTGCAGGGCTATTTTCATTCCATCGTTCCATATGCCAGAAGTTCAGGAGCCTCCATGACTGATGAAATGGGAATCTTGAAAGTAAAAGAGGGCGTTAAATTATTGCTTCTGGCGATGCCGATATTACGAAGTTTTTTATTTGATTATTCAGAACCCTATAAAATAAATCTGGAAAAGTTCATGCTTAATAACTTCCAGTTTAATGTTCCCGTAGAAAAATTTGCCCAGCTCACAGGCCGCAGCCTGGCTGGTTTTAAACGTGATTTTCAAAAAGCTTTTTGCCTTCCGCCTCGCCAATGGTTGCTCTCAAAACGGTTGGATGCTGCAAAATTTTTAATTGAACATAAACATCAAAAGCCTTCGGCCATCTATCTGGATTTGGGCTTCGAAAGTCTTTCCCATTTTTCACATGCCTTTAAAAAGAAATTCGGACTAGCGCCAAGTGAGGTTATTCACCTCGAAACAGTAAAAAAAGCATAATCCCCATGCATTAAGGGCGCGGTACGGTGTAGGCATTTTCTTAAAACGAACGACGATGATTCTTGATAGGTTGCGGCCAAAAGCTTACCAGTTCTTAAAAATGGCTGTATCGTTGGCTCTACTTTTCTAATAACCATGCTTTAGCGGCGTCAATCACACGATCATTCCTGGTGTTAGAAAGGTCGTCAATAAAAACATCGGGTTTAATGTTTTCTGGATAGCCTTTTCCGGTTCGGTCAGCTACGTAAGTTCTGGCCAATTGCAGCTGGTCACCATTGGAAAGATTGAAGGTATAATTAGCTGTAGTATATCCCGCCGATGTTTGCCCAAAAGATTTAACATTGGGCAGTCCGAGTAGCGAAACTACTGCCATCTCGCCGCTGCTTCCGGTTCTGGCATCAAGCAACACAGCGATTTTTAGTGAGTTGTTTTTAACCTTATAAGTGCTGATGTTGGCTGACTTACCCGAAATTTTACCGTTTTCATTTGGCCAGGGCTGTTTTTTTTCCATGCTGCCATATACAAAGTAACCTGCGGTACCATCAGCAACCAGCGCATTCAGCCCCGCCAGCATAGGCCACATGTTACCGCCTGTATTATGACGCAGATCTACAATCCAGCCTGCAATGGTGTTTTCGGTATCTAATTTTTGAATGATCCGACGAATGGTGTCTGCAAAATGAGCGTCTTTCACTCCATTAAAGCTCAAACATCTTGGTACCTTAACCCAGGCAATACCATCTCCCAGATAGTCGCCTTGTGGCCGTTCCGCCACTGGCGACTCGGCAATCTGCTTCATCCGTTTTCCGGAAATAAAAAATGAGTGTTTATCACCGGCTGCCCTTAGCTTCGCTGTATAAAAATTGTAAAGCGCCTGCTTATTGGTAGAATCGTTGGCGGTTAACGATAACATTTCGCTTTCCTCCTGTATGCTTCGCCAATCTAATTTGTCGCTAAACATAGATTTATTTTTCAGTATGGTGAAAATTTCTTTATTCAATTTCACCGTAGTACGGCTAGGTGAATTGCTTTGGCTATAAACGGGGTTATAAAGTAAACCGCATAAGATGATTAATAAATAGGCAGGGATTTTCATCAGTTTCTGTTTAGATATAATTAATGTAAAACTATAAAGTATTGATATAATTTTAAAGACGCGGAGTTAATGGAAAAGGTTGCATAGGAAATGTATTAAAGGGTTTTGCCGGTCATTGCTATTGATAGGGACAGCATCTGAAAGCACATAATCGGGCATATAATTTTTTTTGGATAGCTAATTTCCTAATATATTTCATTAAAGAAAGCAGTAAATAGCTGACATGCGGATTTATAAATCAGTACGTACGGTTAAGATAAAATGAAACCTTGGGGCCAAATCCTGGCCACCAATGCTGATGGGAGAATGAATGTTCATTAAGGTTAAATGACTTTTTCGCTAACGATTTTAAGTAACTAAATAAATAAAGATGCATGATTATTTTGCATTTTCAGCTATACATCGTAATATTGCGATATAAAATTATGGGGCTTACAAAATCAGAAATATTTACAGATGAGCAGAACCAGCTTTCTGCTTTATTGAAAGCAATTGCCCACCCGGCCCGGATTGCCATCCTGCAACGGATTATCATATCAAACACTTGTATTTGCGGGGATTTGGTGGGCGAACTTGGACTGGCGCAAGCAACAATATCCCAACACCTTAAAGAATTGAAACTAGCCGGCATCATTCAGGGCACGATAGAAGGTGTAAGCGTTTGTTACTGCATCAACCCGAAAACATGGAAGTTGTTAGGGGAACAACTTGGTGGATTTTTGGCCTCTTATAAAGGTGCAACGACCTGCTGTTAACTTTTTTTAACTACATCAATCGTTAAATTGCAATAATACTATAAATATACAAATCATGAAATTATCGGAAATAAAAGAAATCTTAGCTACAGCTGAAGGCGTAAATTTCAAACTGGAAAACGGCAACCCGGTGCCTGAACATTTCCATGTAACCGAGGTCGGAATTATTACAAAAGACTTTATAGACTGCGGCGGGACCGTCCGCCATGAAAAAGTAGCTAATTTCCAGTTATGGGATGCTGATGATTATGAACATCGCTTAAAGGCCGGCAAACTGCTTCACATTATCTCACTTTCGGAAGAGATTTTGGGGATGGAAGATCTGGAAATTGAAGTGGAATATCAGGCAGAAACCATTGGTAAGTATGACCTTGAATTTGATGGAAGAAACTTTCTTTTATTGGCAAAAAAAACCGCTTGCCTTGCTTTGGACAAATGTGGCGTTCCAGCCAAAAAGCAAAAAATTGAAATGGTAAATCTGGCCTCAGGTTCAGCATGTACACCTGGTGGAGGGTGCTGCTAATTTAGATATAACGATGAATGCAAAACTTTTCCATGCAATAGAAAGTGTGGTCAATACCATGAAGTTTGATAATATCACATCAGAACGCAAAGCGATATTACAGCCCTTGATTGATTTTATTCAACACAAACGCCACACAAAAAGTGAAATCAGGCTTAATCTGATCTGTACCCATAATTCGCGTAGAAGCCATCTCTCGCAAGTTTGGGCGCAAACGGCAGCAACCTATTATGGGATTAAAAATGTGTTTTGTTATTCTGGAGGAACAGAGGCTACGGCCTTGTTTCCGGTAGTTGCCGAAACATTGAGGCAAATGGGGTTTCAGATTCAAATTATCGCCGAAAGCAATAACCCCATATATGCAATAAAATATAGCGATAATGAACATCCTGTAATCGGCTTTTCGAAGACCTACGATAATCACTTCAATCCTTCGGCAGGATTCGCGGCAATAATGACCTGCTCACAAGCTGACGGCGGATGTCCCTTCATTTCCGGGGCTGAAAAGCGTATTCCAATAACTTTCGATGACCCGAAAGCATTTGATCATACACCACAGCAGGCCGAAAAATATCAGGAAAGAAGTTTGCAGATCGCAACAGAAATGTTCTACGTCTTTTCACAAATCAAATAAATATGGCTGCAAATACATGTACCCCTGCGGCGGAACGTAAAAAACTGGGCTTTCTAGACCGTTACCTGACTTTATGGATTTTTCTGGCGATGGCTATTGGCGTATCTATTGGCTTTTTGTTTCCGTCATCATCAGGTTTTATTAATTCCTTTTCCAGCGGAACAACCAATATTCCGTTGGCTATCGGACTAATACTAATGATGTACCCACCGCTGGCCAAGGTCAGGTATGAAAAAATGGGGGAAGTTTTCCGCAACACGAAGGTGCTGGGTACTTCGTTGGCCTTAAACTGGATTATTGGTCCTGTACTCATGTTTACACTGGCGGTTGTGTTTTTACAGGACTATCCCGATTACATGACCGGCCTGATCCTGATCGGCCTCGCACGCTGTATCGCAATGGTGGTGGTTTGGAATGAACTGGCAGAAGGCAACAGGGAATATGCAGCCGGTCTGATTGCGCTTAACAGTATCTTTCAGGTGTTACTCTATAGTTTTTATGCCTATCTCTTTATTACAGTACTCCCACCGCTGTTTGGTATTGATGGATTATCGGTAAACATTACCATTATTGAAATTGCAAAAAGTGTTGGGCTTTACCTGGGTATTCCCTTTGCCGCCGGGCTGATCAGCCGGTATGTTTTGATCAGGCTTAAAGGCGAGCAATGGTTCCAGCAGAAGTATATACCGTTTATTTCGCAAATAACCCTGATTGCGCTGCTTTTTACAATTGTGGTGATGTTCAGTCTTAAAGGGGAACTTATTGTGCAGATACCAATAGACGTAGTACGCATTGCCGTTCCGCTGGTCATCTATTTTGCCATCATGTTTATCGCCAGCTTTTTTGCAGGGAAGAAAATGGGGGCTGATTACGCCCAAAGTACTTCCATTGCCTTTACTGCAGCAGGTAATAACTTCGAACTGGCCATAGCAGTAGCTATCGGAGTTTTTGGCATTAATTCCGGTCAGGCATTTGTGGGAGTAATTGGGCCACTGGTCGAGGTACCTGCGCTCATTGCACTGGTAAATGTCGCCTTTTGGTTTAGAAAGAAATACTATGGAATTACCAAAGCATCTTGACACATATTTTCTTGCCCCATCTCAACAACCATCTCTCATCCCTCGGACGACGTAATTGGTCATCCTTTATACAACTGAACGGGTGCTGAACCAATGTATTTTTAGTAGCATTTGCAGTTAAAAATCTGATGTAAACCTTATGGCCCATAAAAGCTGCCGAAATTTTGCATTCCATTTGAGAACGTAACAGCCCTCTCGAAAAGTATTTTAAAAAAAATCAGCCAATTTCCGACTCACTGAAATTAACCATTCAGAATGGTCGAAAAAGAGTCTTAATGTGTTATAAAAACCAAAACAAAGTCTTGAAAATCAACGATTTGCGCAACAATGTTCTGGTTTGAATCTAAGGAAGTGGTCCCGACGAGAATCGAACTCATATCTAAAGTTTAGGAAACTTCTATTCTATCCGTTGAACTACGGGACCAAATTGTTGCGCAAATATAGTAAAAGTTTTGTCGCAAGAGAATTCATTTTAACAGGCATTTCCCTGAGGAAAATGCCTGTTAAAAATTTCATAGAGAATAGCCGTCTAAGTGAATCAGCTATCGTTTTAGGAAAATCATGTTATCTGATAACACTGCCCGCTTGAAATTTTTCTGCAGGTGCCACGAAAGTGAGTTTGCCTTCAGCATTTTCGGCCATTAAAATCATACCCTGCGATAAAATACCTTTGATTTCTCTAGGCGCCAGGTTAACAATCATACTTACCTGTTTACCTACAATATCTTCAGGTTTATAATACTCGGCAATACCAGAAACCACTGTTCTTTCATCAATACCGGTATCTACCGTTAACTTTAACAGCTTTTTAGTTTTTTCCACTTTCTCAGCCGCTATAATAGTAGCCACCCGGATATCCATTGCCGAGAAATCGTCAAACTGGATATTTTCCTTTGCCGGAACAGCAACAACGTTATTAGCTGCATTACTGGCTTTGCTTTGATTCAGTTTTTCGATCTGGAAGTCGATTTCTGCATCTTCTATCTTTTCAAATAAGAGTACTGCTTCTCCAATATCGTGACCACGTTTTAACAAGTTAACCGTACCTGCATCATTCCAATCATGACCGCCATTTTTAAGCATCTTCATTAACTTTTCTGCGGTAAAAGGCATAAAAGGTTCTATAAGTATCTGAATATTGGCGGCTATTTGAAGTGCAATATGCAAGATTGTCCTTACGCGGTCTTCATCTGTTTTAATCAGCTTCCAGGGTTCGGTTTCGGCCAGGTATTTATTACCCAAACGCGCAACGTTCATTACCTCCGATAAAGCTTCTCTAAAACGGTAGTTTTCTATAGATGCAGCAATTTTAGCCGGATAACCCGCCAATTCATCAATAACGGCCCTATCTATTTCAGTAATTTCCATACAGGTTGGCACAGCACCGTCAAAGTATTTATGCGTAAGCACCACCACCCGGTTTACAAAATTACCCAGTATCGCTACCAGTTCGTTATTATTTCTGGCCTGAAAATCTTTCCAGGTAAAGTCATTGTCTTTAGTTTCAGGTGCGGTTGCCGTTAATACATAACGCAGTACATCTTGTTTCCCTTTAAACTCTCTTAAATATTCATTTAACCAAACAGCCCAGTTTTTGGACGTTGATATTTTTTGTCCTTCCAGGTTTAAGAACTCGTTTGCAGGCACATTATCAGCCAAAGTATATTCGCCATGGGCCATTAACATTGCGGGAAAAATAATGCAATGGAAAACGATATTATCTTTGCCGATAAAGTGAACTAACTTGGTTTCGTCACTTTTCCAGTATTCTTCCCAACCACATTTGTCGTTTTCGTAATTATTAATATAGTATTCTTCTGCTTTTGGGTTCCAAACATCAAGCTTAGCATAGTTGCATAACTCTTTGGTTGCAGAAATATATCCGATTGGCGCATCAAACCACACATAAAGTACCTTACCTTCGGCATCTCGGAGCGGAACACGCACCCCCCAATCCAAATCTCTGGTCATGGCCCTGGGTTGTAAACCTGCATTTAACCAGCTTTGGCATTGGCCGTACACATTTGGTCGCCATTCTTTATGACTTTCGATATACGTCCGTAAACGGTCTTCATATTTATCAAGTGGTAAAAACCAGTTTTTAGTTTCCTTTAAGATGGGTTTATCACCAGATAAGGTCGATTTTGGATTGATCAGGTCGGTAGCATTGAGTGTAGAACCGCAGTTTTCGCACTGATCGCCATACGCGTTTTCATTGCCACATTTAGGGCAGGTACCTGTTATGTACCGATCGGCCAAAAATTGTTTTGCAGTGGGATCGTAATATTGTTCGGTAATTTCTTCTGTAAATACACCTTTCTCGTAAAGGGTTTCGAAGAAATCAGCAGCAGTTTGGTGATGGGTAAGCGATGAAGTACGGTGATAGATATCAAAAGATACCCCAAACTCTTTAAAAGAATCGCCAATAATTTTATGGTACTTATCTACCACTTCCTGAGGCGTGATTCCCTCCCTTTTGGCTTTTAGCGTAATGGGCACACCATTTTCATCAGATCCACAAATGAATTTTACATCGCGTTTATTCGATCTTAAATAACGGGCATAAATATCTGCAGGGATGTAAACACCAGCCAGGTGCCCAATATGAACCGGTCCGTTTGTATACGGAAGCGCTGCAGTTACGGTATATCTTTTTATTTTACTATTATCCAAAACAATTTTTATTAATTTGGCAAAGATAAGTGTTTTGAAGATGATTAAGCAGCCACCATATTTAAAAAAAGGAGATAAGATTGCACTGGTATGTCCGGCAAAGAAATTACCCAAACCGATAGATCATGCCATAGCGCAATTGGAAAGCTGGGGCCTGGAGGTTGTTATTGGCGAAAGTGTATATGCGAGCCACCATCAATTTGCAGGGAATGATGCCTTAAGAGCGGAAGATATTCAGCGTTTTTTAGCTGATCCATCTATCAAAGCCATTATTTCAGGGCGTGGGGGCTATGGTACCATCCGGATTATTGACGACCTTGACTTTACTGAATTTAACAAAAACCCGAAATGGTTGGTGGGTTTCAGCGATATTACGGTTTTGCTATCTCATTTGATTGCACAATGCAATTGCCAATGTATACATGCCCAAATGCCCTATACATTTGATGAGTCTACTCCTGAGGCTCTAAGCTCTTTAAAAAAGGCTTTATTTGGCGAGAAACAGACCTATTCGTATCAAAGCTTATTTAAAAACAGGGCAGGGGAGGCAAGCGGAGTTTTAATCGGTGGCAATTTAAGCTTGCTTACGATGGTACAGGGCTCGGTTTCGGAAATGGATTTTACCGATAAAATTCTCTTTTTGGAAGATGTAGGTGAACAGGAATATGGCATAGATCGCATGTTGCGTATGCTGAAAAGAGCGGGAAAGTTAAAAAACTTAAAGGGATTGATTCTTGGTGCCTTTACTGAAATTGAAGAAGAAAAAATCCCTTTCGGGCAAACTGCTGATGACGTAGCCTGGGATTTGGTTAAAGAATATGGTTATCCGGTCTGCTTTAATTTCCCAACAGGGCATATTGACAATAACCTCAGTATGGTTTTAGGTGCTGAAGTGAACTTAAAAGTAGAGGTAAATAACGTTCAATTTAAATATTTATAAGATGGCAATTTTAGACAATTTAGGAAAATACCGCAATACAGGCTTATTGCTGCTTCGGATTGGTTTAGGTATCATGTTTATCATTCATGGTTTCCCCAAACTGGCAGGTGGCCCAGGTGGCTGGACCAGTTTAGGGGGAAGTATGAAAGTAATCGGCATAGATTTTATGCCCATATTTTGGGGTTTTATGGCTGCCGCAACTGAAACTTTTGGTGGATTCCTGTTGATTGTAGGATTATTTTTCCGACCGGCACTGATGTTGTTGATCATTACAATGATAATAGCCGCGCTGGTTCATTTTAGCGAAGGGGAAGGCTTACAAGGTGCCAGCCATGCCATTGAATTAGCTATTGTATTTATCGGGTTGATTTTTATCGGCCCCGGAAAATATAGCGTTGATAAAAAGTAGGAAGACATTTCTAAACTTAAACCCGTCACGATAAATTGGGTTTCAATAACTAAGTTTTTTTTCCTCATGAACATAAATCAAAACAGCAATTCTTACTCTGGATTTGCTGTTCTGATTTATGTCTTACTATTGATGGTCTACTCAAACCAATTTATTAAGCTTCTTAACGATTCAAAAATTGAAAAAATGAAATGACACCCGCCTCGTCTTTCAAGCTTTTATTCGCAGCCAGATAGGCATCAATTTCAGGCTTATAAGCAGCAAAAGTATTTTCTATTGCCTTTTTATTGATCTTAAGCTCCTTAAACTTTCCGTTTTCTGCATAATAATATTTTTTATTTTCATCAATAACCTTATTTACGTTAGCGGAATTGTACCCTTTGGCTTCCAGAACTGTTTTTTTGGTTTTCTTAAATAATTTGAATTTTCCGTCAACTAAAACTTCAAAATAACCCTTAGCCGAGGCTCCTGTTTCTTGAGTTAAATAGATAAATTTTCGGCTTATCCCTCCAGATTTAATAACAAAAGATGCCACTTTAGGGATAAATTCATAGCTAGCACCATTGGCTTGAAAAAGCAGGTTGTCTGTAACCTGGTCATACTTTAAAGAAAGGTTCTGTACCAATTTATTATCATTGGTAATTACTTCACCTGTCTTCCAATCCGGGAATAAGTAAGCACTACCCTCTACATTTTCATATCTTTTATCAGTGAGCACTCTCCCTTTTTCATCAGCCACAAATTGATATTGTGCACTCAGACTTTTTGCCGCGAAAAGCGAAAAAAATAAAATAGCGCTTACAATCTTAAAGTTTAATTTCATAACCATAAAAATAAAGGAGCCCTGTTAAAGGCTCCTGTTAACAATGTTATCTACCAAGTAGGGTTTTGCTGTGCCTTTAAAGTAGGATTATTGGTTGTTTCAGAAAGCGGAATAGGCCAAACAAATCTATAATCTGCATATGGGATTGCTGCCACTGATCTTGCACCTGCATATGGCGTAGATGAATTCCAGGAAGCAAATGTTGTATTGGCAAATGAGACTTTTGCAGGGATGCCGCCAGTAGCGAAAACCGGATCAGTAGCCAACCTGTGTATATCTCCCCAACGATGCCCTTCAGCCAGAAATTCGATCCTTCTTTCATCTAAAATAGCCTGTATTAAGCTATTCGGAGTTATAAAATTTGCAATAGTATATTGATCTGCTACTGTAGTTACCGCACGGTTGCGTACTGCATTCAGCAATGCTAAAGCCCTCAAATCAAGACTATTCGTTCTGGCTAATGCTTCTGCCAGGTTTAACAAAACTTCAGAATATCGAATAATGGGATTGGCATCGGTAAACGTAGCTGGATCGCGATATTTGTTAGAAAAATATGCTCTGCCATCGCTAGCCGCCAACAAACTCCTCCTTAGGTCATTTGGCTTCCAAAATGCTGCATTCCATACAATAGGGGAGATTGCGATCAAACCACGACCAGGAGTTTTGCTATACATCGTAGAAATAGAACCATTTGTTCCTGAGTTCCGGTTGGTATTATTTTCAATTGAAAATACAGACTCATTTGTACCATAATTCTGGGCAAATGGTGCATCTGGAGAACCAGCCAGTTCGTATGAGCCTATAGAACTTTTAAATGGTGCAGTTAAAGGCACAATTTTATTTCCCTCTTCGATTACTTTGGCCCAATTATTCATATGTAAGTACACCCTGGTTTTGAGCGCTATGGCAGCACCTCTCGTTGCATGGGTAATTTTTAAATTCGCGGATGAATAAGTTGGAGGAAGACTATTTTCTGAATAGGTCAGATCTTCGATAATTTTATCATAACACTCTTTAACCGTATTTCTACCTTGGCTGATATTTTGCGCCACCCTTTCAGGTGTATTTACCGGTGTTATACGATAAGGCACACCTGGATGGGTTGCATCCGATGTATGTCCATAAGGACGTGCATAATGAATCAATAATTCATGATGGGCCAGCGCTCTTAAAAAACGGGCCTCTCCCTCGTACTGTTTAGCCAAATCTGCTGAAATTACACCTTTAGCAAGAGCTCCCTGAACACCTTCAATTACGACATTTGCTCTATTAATTAATGCATAGAGTGTTTCCCACATGGCGGTACCATTTGGGGAGTTTGTAGCATTGGTTGTTTCATAGGTAATTAAATAAAAAGAGGGTACGGCAATTACATCTTCTCCTCTTGCATCTTGTTGTTCTGTATTCGCAGCACCAAATGGATAACCCCGGTTCGTGCCATCAGTATAAGCACCGGCTTGTGCCGCACTATATACACCATTAACCGCCTGAGCCACCCGATCTGCTGTCGTAAAGGCTGTTTCTTCAGCGAAACTATTATTGGGTACTAAATCTGTAAACTTTTTGCATGAGCTTACAGAAAGTGTAAGTCCAATTATCACAACAGCTACAATGCTACGGATATTTATTTCTTTAATTATACTTTTCATTTCCTTTGATTTTTTGATAAACGATTAGAAACCGAGGTTTAAGCCAAAAGTAAATGTCCTCAACTGAGGATTACCATTAAAATCTACACCCGCACCGGAAGTATTGGTTTCAGGATCAAGTCCTTTATAGCCTGTAATTACAAATAAATTTTGTGCAGAGGCATAAACCCTTACTTTTCTGATGCTTCCTTTTGATAAAATTGAACTTGGCAGCGAATAACCTAATGCTAAGTTGTCCATTCTTAAAAAGTCACCTTTTTCAACAAATCTTGATACTGCATTATTATCTAAGTTGATAAAGCCCCCCCTGGCAGCCCACAATCTAGGCATCTGCCCGTCACCAGGATTTTCCACACTCTGCCATCTGCCTAAAACTTCAACACTATTGTTTACAAAGTTATTGCTTAATAAATCCTGTCTGGTTCTATTCATAATATAGTTTCCGCCCTGGAATCTTAAGAACACATTCAAATCAAAATCGCCATAAGTAATGGTATTATTAAAGCCACCAAACCATTTTGGTAACGAATTACCCAAAATCACTTTATCATTTGCAGTTAAAGATGATCGGTTATCAGGATTAGTTGCACTAACAGGTTGTGCGGGATTAAAGAAATAATTAGGGTTGGCTGGGTCGTATTTATAATAAGTAGTATTACTAATTCTTCCTTGAACTAAGCTACCATCAGCTTTAACATATAAAGGATTACCATTTGCGGCATTTACACCAGCATACTGATAACCATACAATGTTCTGATTGATTCGCCAACGCGGGTTAAATTGTAATCACCTACGATATCATTTCCATCAACCAGCCCTTTAACCTTATTATTTTGAATTGAGAAATTCAATGTGGTATTCCATTTCACCTTGCCTGCCGGAAGTACGTCTGCATTTAAAGAGAATTCCCACCCTTTGTTCGTCATACTACCTACATTTCTACTGATTGAGTTTCCGGGAACACCCAATACAGGTGCTGTTGGAGCCGCTAAAATCAAATCTTTGGTATCTTGCTTCCAATAGCTAACCCCAAAATTAATACGATTGCTCAATACTCCAACATCTAAACCAACATCATATTTTTTCTGTGATTCCCATTTCAACAATGGATTTCCAGTATTATTAAAGCCGATCCCTCCCTGGTTTCCATAAAGAGCGGCACCGTAAGTACCAAAGTATGGGAAAGAACCAATATCAGTATTACCTACTTCAGCGAAAGACGCCTTAAGTCTTAGATCAGAAATGAAACTTAAACCTTCGGCATTTTTAAAGAATTCTTCCTGATTAATACGGTATTGAATACCAACCCCAGGAAAATACCCTACTCTATTTCCCATGGGTAATGAAGATAAGGCATCTCTACGTATCGATCCAGTGATATAATATTTATTTTTATAATTATAGTTTAACCTGCCTAAGTATGATTCAATACCGTTCAAAGTTAAACCACCCGATATTGTTGGTGTAATAAATGTTCCGGATGTAATATTCTGATTAAAGTAGATATTTAATAGATTCGACACATTTGCCTGGAAAAACGATGACCTTTGTTTTTGAAGCTCTGATACTAATGTCACATCTATATTATGCTCACCATTAATAGATTTGGTATATGATAAAATATTTTGCCAGTTCCATCTGAAAAACGGACTATAGGCTTGAGACATCGATCCATTACTACTGAAACCATCGCCATGACGAGGATCAGTATAAACGAAATCTTCGATATACGACCCATCTATACCAAGCTGGGTTTTAAATTTCAACCCATCCATAATCTTAGCCTCCAAATATGTAGATCCGATTAAACGAATAGTTTGAGATTGACGTACGTTATTATCCAATACAAATCGAATATTTGGGATGTTATCTGAAATAGGACTCAAGTTTGCTCCGGGTCCAAGCGATCTTCTATCGGTACTGATGTTATAGCCGGTGATATCTGTATCACTATAAACAGGAACGTTTGGAAGCATGCGTGTAGCGGCAAAAATATTTCCAGATAAGTTATTTGAACCGGCTAATGGACCTAAGTTCTTCTGATATGTAACACCAGACGTGATACCAAAGGTTAAGAAGTTTGTAATTTTCTGATCTAAATTGGCCCTAAAACTATATTTCCTTAACGAGTTTGACACAATTGCACCTTTTTGATCTGTAAAACCAAGAGACATAAAATATTTAGTTTTATCTGTACCTCCGGAAGCAGATACGGAATGACTTTGTTGTACCGATTGCTGGAAAACTGCATCTTGCCAATCTGTATCCACAAAGCCCCCTGAACCATCTGGAGTGGGTTTGGCCTGTGGGTTTTGTCCGGCATTGGTAAAGCGCTCATTGGCAATAGTGATAAATTCATCTGCATTTAGCAAGTCAAAACGGCTGGATATATTAGCTATAGCGGTCCAGCCATCGTAGTTAAACTGTGTTCCTGATTTCCCTCTTTTGGTAGTAATCAAAACAACACCATTTGCCGCTCTTGATCCATAGATAGCAGTTGCAGCACCATCCTTTAAAATTTCAATCGATTCAATATCGTTGGAATTGATATCTGCCAATGCGTTTACCGATGTGAATCCACCTACATCACCACTAATTACAGGTATTCCATCAACCACATATAAAGGTGATGCGCCTGAAGTAATAGAGTTGATACCGCGAATTCTTACTTGTGGTGCTTGCCCCAGCAAACCTGACGGCGTAATAACCTGAACACCGGTAGCCTTACCAGCCAATGCCCTGTCAAAAGAAGGTGCCGGAATATTTTGAAGTGATTCTCCGGTTACTTTGGCCACACTCCCAATTACATCCTTTCTAGAAGCTGTACCATACCCTACAACAACAACATCTGTTAGCGATTGCTCATCTGATGCTAAGCTTATATTTATTGAATTCCGACCACCAATGGCAATAGATTGACTTACGTAGCCTATAGAACTGAATTCAATTGTTGACGCGGATGACGCGACCCTGATGGCAAATTTACCGTCAGCACCAGTTGTGGTTCCACTTGATGTACCTTTGATTTTAACACTTACGCCAGGAAGCGGTAACCCATCTACCTTGCCCGTAACTGTCCCAGTGATTGTTCTTTCTTGCGCTATTGCCGAGGTGGCAATACAAAGCAATATGAACAAACTTTGCAGAAGTTTTTTCATAAAAAAGTTAAGTTTAGTTAATGATATTACAAGATATGATTTAGTATTTTGTAATGCAAATTTTACAATAAAAAAATAGTTATCTTTCCCTACATAAACTAATTAAATCTCGGATTAAGAAATACTGATAAATAATTAGTTGGTCAATTTAACTTGTACAACACAGGGATGTACATGCTGTATTTGAAATCCATGTATATGATAACCATCATATCGTGAATAGTCAACTAAGTCCGCTTAGTTGTTCAATTTCGATTTATTGCTCCGGCTGCAATAATAAAAATGTGAGCAAACTCTAGCATCCTAATCCTTAATAAAGTTAATTTAGTTTCCGTTTAATAACTAAATATAACACTTACGAGGACGTGGCGCAAATTTTACAAAAAAAATAAAAAAGGTTATTTTAACTAGTTGACGAAGTACTCGCTGAAAAAATCTATTTAACGCATAAAAAAACACATTTAAGATTTAAACACCTATAAAACAATGATATAAATAAACAAAAAAAATACAAATACATTAAAATCGGATTAGAGAAATACTCAGCTGAACTTAATTTTACGGTCGGAATTTAACACGGTTAAGAACACTAGATTTCCAGAATTATCAACAAAATATTGAATACTTGTATTTTTAAGGAAGAAGGTATATGCGGTTGTTGAGTACGTTTTTACAGAAAATTTTCAGCTTATAAAGGCTGTTTTACGAAGTGGAAAGTTAGCTCCGGCAGGTGATGGTTTCCCCAAATAGCAACTTTAATTGAACCAGTATCACGTTAAAGTGTATCGTAATAACTTAGTAGCTTAATTATGCCATCAGGCGACTTTATATTTAATTTGTTTTCTTTACAATACCTGGCTAGTTCTTCACTCTTACCCAGTGTAGCAAAAATCGATTTTTCAGTATACTTTACTTTAATTGGTTTATTATCGGCCTTAACGATGTAATATTGTGTATCATCAGCTATTTTTCGGGTTATTGTTGCCGTATTATATCCCTTGCTTTCAATTATAGTTTTGGTTGTTTTCTTTAGGAATTTAATCTTGCCCTCATAAATGACCTGGTAAAAGGTTTTGTCTGTAAATTTATCAACAGGGGCAAAACCATTTTTATATAGTTCTTTTAATGATGTTAATAAAAATTCTTTAGGTTGATCTTTAAATTCATACTCTTCGCCATCTTTACCTTTTAACACCAGTAAATCAGCCAGCAAATCATATTTCACTTCACTAGATGAGGGCGCTATACCTGCTCCGAATTGCACTACTGCTTTTTGCCAATCACTAAACAGGTATGGCGAACCTTCAAAATCGGCATCTGTCCTTTTTGCACGAATGGTTTGGTAATCGCCTCCCATATTTACATTTCTGTACACTTGGGCTTCAGCTGTAAGAAATCCTATTGTAGCAACTAATAAAAAAAAGATTTTTTTCATAACCTATTTGATCAAGTCATATCAAATTTAACATTTTCAATAAAAAAAACCCGCATAATGCGGGTTTTTTTTTAAAATTTTAATTATTGTCTTGCACGAAGATAAGTCCAAACTTCGTCCCAAGTTGTCCTAACAAATGGAGAGGTGGTTACTACACTTGGCTGAAGCATATTGTACTTAATAGTTATTGTTTTTGTTGCTGCGTCATAAGCATTAACCGCTCCTGATGGGTCCAGTCTACCTGAACGTGTGTTAGATGCTGGTTGTCCATAGGTATTGGTTACAGCCACAATCTTATCAGTTGTAGGATCAAATTCCACTGTCACAGCGAAACTTCCATATTGACTATAACTTGTACCTGAACGGATCGGAACGTAATTACCTCCAAAGAAATGGTTATCGTAAACAATGCATTTAGTTGGTGACAATGTTCTTAACTCATACTCCATCGGAGCCGTAACACCAACCGTATTATTTGCAGAAGTTAGGTATTCATTGATGTGGCCCAGGGTAGCATTTGTAACATCAACCATACTACCAGCTACACTATATACGCCATCCCATTTATTCTTAATGCTAATAAAAACCATTATTGTATCACTTGTTGCGGCTGTTTTTTTAATTCCGCCCCAGTCTGTTACGCGAAAAGCAAGCGCATATTTTTTACCCAAATCTGTCCATTTGGAGCCATCTATATTTAATTTGAAATTCTGAGAGAATACTCCTGAAGCGAAATTAACATTATAGCCAGTAGTTGTTTTAGCATAACCGCCATCACCTCCAAAAGTATAATAGGCTGCGGGTAATTCTTCAAATGTTTCTGCATGGTCTGTGTTATACTTTGTGATAATACCGACGTTTTGCTCTAATTTTATAGTCGCAGACTGCTGCAGATCAGCATTACTTGCAGCATCACGACGGATACTGAACATAGAAACTTTTTTAATATCTGAAAAAGGAGAAAAGAACAACTTTACCTCTCTACCTTCCAAAACTTTAAAATAGGTAGTGCCTGAATCTCCTGTTTCGGTTCCTTCAAATGCATCTTTCCTACAAGATACAGCTGTTATGGCGAACAATAACGCAATCCCAGCATATTTTAAAAAATGATTTTTCATTTTAATTAATTTAACGTTAACGATTATTGATCCCACCACATTCTGGCATCCTGGGTGTTACCACCAGATAAACGAGCAATTGCTGCATCGTTATTTGCTTTGTTGGTTGTTTGCTCTGTTGGAGAATAAGCTATTCTTCTTGGTATCTGTTTTGAAGAGTTTACAGCAGCAGCAGCTGGCGTAAGTGCAGGAAATCCTGTTTTTCTCCAAATGTTCCAGCCTTGTTGTCCATCAGGATAACTTGCCAGATAACGTTGTATAGATATATTTTTAACATTGTTAGCTGCTCCAACAGCCCCGATAGCGACATTAGCATTAGCAAAGTATGCAGCAGATGGTGTCCCAACACCCCATTGTTCGTATGATAAAGTTATACCCTGAGTATACAAATCAGATAAATTTTCAGTAGTCCAACCCAAATTAGCGGCTTCCGCTCTGATCAATGCAATTTGTGAAGCAGTTATGAAGAATACTGGACTAGCCTGATCACGCTTATCGCCCCTCAGAACACGTGCCCAGGTAGGATTATTATTTGTAAAACTTTCGGTTGATGATTTATCACCCCCATAAGGAATCCCTACATTTGAGGTTGCTACATTTCCTGATTGTTCACTAGCTCCTCCAAACGCAGCTTGTCTGGCATCGCCTAAACTAGCTGTTAAGTCGGTCATCGTTTTACTTTCTCCATAATCTTTACGGCCATTATAACCATCCCAAATCACATTTCTGAAATTTGGTGCAGCAGGTGTAAGTTGCATGTTCTGGGCATTAGAGGTAATTACACCTCCAGCGTCAGCTAAAGCTGCTTTAAATTGTGTAGCCGCATAATCACTTGCCCCAGGGTATTTTTTTGATAATTGAATGCTTATCACTAATCTCAAGGAATTTGCTACTCTTTTCCAGGCAGCAACATCACCATTGAACATAATATCGCCTGATATCGCAGAAGAATTAAAAGACGTTGCTGCGGTTGTTAATGTCGCTAACATCCCTTTGTAAATTGCTTCCTGTGTATCATAGGCTGGTGCATTTACAGTGATTCCTTTTAATGCCTGGCTATAAGGGATGTCTCCCCAACGATTGGTCAATTGAAAATATACGTATTGTTGAAGTATCTTGGCCACCTGGTTTTGATTGTTGCTTGTATTTACCAGTTGAATATTTTCCAAATCATATAGTATGCCGCTATAGGCTCCTGTAAATGCGCTCTGATCCAAGGCATACAACATCACATCAGGATATTGACTTTGCGAAAAGTACTGTGAATAATAACCTCCGGTAACATAAAAGGCATAACCGCTTAAACTTGCGATCGAGTTGGTTAACAGGGCATCAACCCTTGGATTTGTAGTTGCAGCGGGATTATCGTTCGCTACACCAAAATCCTCTATTTTTTTACATCCCACTGAGCTGGCCAATACCAAACCTATTAAGGATGCATATATAAATCTCTTTTTCATAATAATTTCTTTTGTTTTTTAGATTAGAATCCTACTCTTAAGTTAAAACCAAATCCTCTTGTACCTGGCAACTGAGCAGTTTCACCGCTTGTAGCAGATACTTCTGATGGATCGAAATCTTTTGTTTTAGAATAAATTAAAACAGGATTACGCGCAATTACCGAGAAAGTTGCATTTTGGATATATTTACTTATTCCTAGCTTCTTAACTGGGATATTGTATCCAACTGATACCTCGCGTAATTTGATGAATGTTAAATCATAGATATAATCATCAAATGTTCTAGAATTATATAAACCTTGATAGTAATCAATTGCACTTAAATAGTAGGTTTTTGGCTGACCAGTTGTAGCATCAACACCATCTACTCTAACACCGCCACCATCTGCCGGGTTATCACGTACAGAAACGCCTTTGTCATTTAAGGCAGCAGTTCGCGCTGTTAAGCCACTATACGAACCCCACATATTTGATAAGGAAACGAATTTTCCGCCAAATTGGTAATCAATATTAGCACTTACATTGAAATCTTTGAATATGGTAAATGAGTTTTGCAAACCACCAGTGTGTTTTGGAAGCACACTACCAAAAAATACGTTTGGATCGTTTACAAAATGACCATTAGCATCCAACAATGGAACTCCATCTGCATTTCTTTTCTTTCCATTTCCGAAAATCTGTCCCCATTGCTTACCTTCTTCATGTACCATATATGGCATAGTTGTACCCCAAACGGCATCAACTCCTGAAATTCGGGTAATACCATATTTTTTACTAACCTCTACTACCTTATTATCCAATAAGTTCGCATATGTTCCAGATATTGTCCACGCAAAATTTGGTGATACAAAAGGGCGACCGGTTAATTGGAATTCTAAACCTTTTTTGTTGATTTGACCGATATTGGTAAAGATTGAACTGAAACCAGATGCTGGATTGATTGATACAGATCTTGGAAAATTTTTCTCTGTTGCATCCCAATAAGTAGCAGCCAAGGTAATCCTATTGTTTATAAAGCCTAAATCAATACCAAACTCATAGTTGGATGATACTGCACCAGTGATGTCAGGATCAACAAGCGCGTCAGGAGTAGACATTAATAAGTTACCATTCCATTTTAATGCATTTACACCATATGCAAAACCAGGGTAAACATACGCACCAAAACGACCTGACTGATCAGATAGGGCCTGAGGAATCTCACCATAAGAAGCTCTTAATTTACCATTCGACAACCAACCAAAGCTTTCTTTAGGAAGTAAGTCACTGAACACAAATGAACCACCAATTGATTTAGACAATACGTTATTGTTTGTTTTTGGCAGAGTTGAGAACCAATCGTTACGAAGCGTTCCTTCTAAAAACAGGTAGTTTTTATAGCCTAAAGTTAATTTACCAAAAACAGCTCTGTATTTTTCTATATATCTTGTATTTCCAATTATAGGTTGATTAACAGAGTTTTGAACAGTAAATAAATCCGGAATCACTAAGCCATTATCTGTTTGCGCCGAATTATCTTTGTAATCCGCTCTGAAAATATCTGTACCCACAGTTGCATCAACAGTAAAATCCTGAATCTTTTTAGTGTATTGACCTAACAACTCATAGTTTTCCCTGTTTGAATAAGTATTAGCAGTATAATAATAACCACGAGCCTGTGGATCATTACCAGTGGTTTGCGTACCACTATCATTTAAACGTGTACTGTATTTGTCTTCAGTAAATGTTGTGTTTTGTTGTTTACGGTAAGTTCCTGTAAATTTCAAATCATCGTTAACCTTATAAGTTAAATATACGTTACCATATAGCCTATCTCTCTGGTTATTTTTATTCAATAAATCATAATAGGTGTAGAAATTATACCAATAGTTTCCTGCGTAGAAGGCTTTCGGATCTGCTGCGTTGAACGAAGTTGGGTCATTATGGTTCCAGCTACCGTAAATATTAGTTCCATTCAATCCTGGCACTGTTAATCCTCTCAACTCCTTCATAATGCCCATATCCAAATCTCTATGGAACCATTGGTTAAATGATCCTGTACTTTGACTTGAATAAGCATCATCAATATCACCCCCTAATGCGGTTTTAACGTAGTTAATATTTGCTCCGACTGTGAAGTGTTTGTTAAGATCATAATTTAAAACCAAGTTTAAGGTGTTTTTCTTCAAATTTGTATTAGGTACCAAACCTTGAGTATATTGGTTTCCATAAGTCATTTTAAAATTATACTTATCCCCAGCATTGGCGAAAGTCACCGAGTTATTTATGGCAATACCTGTGTTAAAATAATCACGTGCATTATTTGGCTGTGGTGTTAATGAAGCCGTTTTGTATGAATATTGAGTACCTGGATACCAAGCGTACCAAGGAATATATTCTTGACCTACCATTTTAGGACCCCAGCTTGAATCATCACTGTAATTATGATAATATTTACCGTCAAGGGCTTTCCACTCTATAGGATCTCCGGATTTCCAATTATATTGGATAAGATCAGCAGAGTTACCACCGGCATAAGTATTTTGATAATTCGGTAAAATATAGGCATTTTCAAATGTTGCGCCCAAATTAAGGGTGATACCGGCGCCCTCTGTTTTTTTACCTTTTTTTGTAGTAATCAAAATTGCACCGGCAGCAGCCTGTGAACCTAACAATGCCGCTGCTGCAGGACCTTGCAAAACAGAAATATCCTCGATATCATCTAAGTTCACGTCATCTGCATTAGGAAGAATTGTTCCATCAACAACATAAAGCGCACCACTGCCTGTACCAAAACCACCTGCACCACGCAATCTTACTTGAGTATTTCTACCCAAAGCCGCTGCGGATTGACTCCTTACCTGAACACCTGCAACTTTACCCGCTAAAGCATTGTTGATATTTGTTCCTCGTACAGTATTGAGCTTTTCACCGCTAATGGTTTGAATATTTGCTGTTGTAGCCCTAGCCGTCGTTTTTGTACCATAAGCACCTTGTACGACAACTTCTGTCAATTGATTGGCATCACTTTCTAACGTCACATTAACTACAGCTGAAGAACCTACGGTTACTTCTTTTTGTTTGTAGCCAACATAAGTAAATACTAGAACTGAACCATTGGGTGCTAATAAGGAAAATTTACCATTAGCAGCTGAAACAGTACCCGATTGAGTACCTTTAATTTTTACACTTACGCCAGGGATTGGAAGGTTATCCTCCTGTGCAGTAACTGTACCAGTAACTGTTCTTTCTTGGGCAAATGCTGAAAATGCGCATAGCACGAGAATGAACAAACTTTGTAGAAGTTTTTTCATAATTTGAAAATAGGTTAGTTAATGATTTAATTACTGCTAATGTATAGTTAGTTACGAATAACACCAAATATTTTTTAACATTTTTTAACAATTATCTTGCTTTTCTAAAAAAATTAGTCAATAAAGCAAAAAAATCGACTTAATCAAGATAAAAACTGACTTTTTAGTTGAAATTTGATCTAATTAAATCGATATAAATAGTTTTTAGTTAAACAATGCTGGAATAACATGATCAAGATAAATGGAACTGGTTTAAAACCAGTCTATTTTTTTCGCGGGGCGATCTTCGTAATTTTAGGTAAACAATGTCAATTTGCTTCTGAATTCAATTTTAATCAAAAGGATAGACACAATACAAGCGAGCAAAGAAGTTATAATTTGTCTAAACAAAAGAGACCTTGACGAAATAGATAATATTTCGCTCAAGTATAAGTTAATGGGTAGATAACTCAGCGATCAGGCCGAGATAGCTTTGCAATTCTAAAGCAGATTAAGCGACTTTGATAATATAGCAAATAGAAAAGGTTAGTTTGAAGCCAGGCCAACAACGCTTAACGTGATGACCAAATATGTTTTTCGATGGGTTAATAAATGATAAGAGAATTACACAGAACTCTGACTGATATTTTTTAGGGAAAGGGAGCCAATCAATACAATTTGCTTAAACCGAATTCACGTTGATTAAATTAAGATCTAAAAAAAATAGCAGTCAATTATTTGACTGCTATTTTATCTTTAGTGGTAATAAGATATAACCGAAACTAATACTAGTAAAAAACTGATGTCGATTATCTCAAACCACAATTTTATTTATCCCACCAAACTGGAACATAAATTAAAACGTTCCCTGGGAAGTTTAAGTTTGAAGTTGACTCTGCATTTGAATAAAGTAATCTTAATGGCGTTCTACCTGCACCAATATTTGAGCCAACAGAGGTGATAAGAAAATCAGGGTATCCTGTTCTTCTGTATTCTGACCAAGCTTCAAATCCTTGCGTTCCGCACATTGCATAATATTTCTGGGTGATAATTACTTTCACTAAAGCCTCAGACGTCGTGGCCGCATTTAGTGCAGCCTGACCATCTGGCGCGGTCGCAAAATATGCATCAGCATCGTTAGTTGTCAATCCTGTAGCAACAAAACTCGCTCTTACCCCAGCAGTTAATAAATTAGAAACCGTACCGTTTGCATAAGTTCTAGCTACTGCTTCTGCTTGTAAAAATGCCGATTCAGATGCAGAAATCAATTTTACAGGAGCGGTTGCAGAGCTACTGTTTGCAGCATTACCACCAGTTAAAGTAGATGGGATAGAAACAACCTTAGCGACACCAGACGCAGCAAAGCTCCCTTGTACTATAGAGTTCAAAGCTGTTTGTCCATCAACCAGATCATAAAACTTTGGCAACCTCTTGTCGGAGTTTCTCACAAATGCGTTTACTGCAGTAGAACTGGCTACCAAATTCTGAACTTTACCTAAGGCCAACATTTCATTATAAAGTGGGTTTTCATTACCACCAATACTAGAGTATTTAATTGCTGCATCTTTAGCTAAAAAAGTCGGATTAGTAGCATATAATGCCTTTATTCCCGCTTCTGCTTTTGCTGGATCAGCTTTAACAATTCTGAGATATGCTCTAAGCTTTAGCGTATTTGCAAATGCCTGCCAACTTGGAATATCTCCTTGAAAAATAATATCTTGCGCCCCTGGAGAGGTTGATGAGACCTTTAATAAAGCGATACCTTTATCGATATAATTGAAGATACTATCATATACAAGCGCCTGTGAATCATATTTTGGTGAACCATAAAGACTAGGATTTAAAGCCTGAGATAAAGGCACATCTCCAAAAGCATCAGTGGTAAGCTGGTAAGAATATGCTTTAAGAATGTAGGCCATACCTTTCATGTATTCCAAACTTGAACCTTTACTGTTGATAATCAGATTACAGTTAATTAATGCATTACGATATAATGTTAACCAAGGTCTGTCAAATGCCGTATTAGCTAAGTTATACTGATCAATTGTTTTATACTGTGAACTGTTTGGACTCTGTGTCCAGTACTGGCTCCACATACCTCCATAAACCTGGAAACTGTTACCAACAATCTGCCCGATTGCGGCCTCCACTGTTGGAAGCAATAATGATGGTTCCGCTGTGTCCGGGTTATTTGGATTTGCATTGATATCCAAAAATTTCTTACATCCTGATATACTCATAATGCTAATAACTAATATCAGCAAAAGCGTATATTTTGATTTTTGTATTTTCGTTTTCATATTGAACTACTTTAATTTGTTAAAATGTAACTTTAAGGTTGATACCATAATTACGAACCGAAGGCTGCGCAGTAAAGTCAAATCCTTGAGTATTTCCAGCCCCTGCTGAGTTAATTTCTGGGTCAGCAAACTGATTCTCACGGGCTGTCCACATGAATAAATTATTTCCATAAAGACCTACAGCGATAGAACTGAATGGTAAGCGTTGAAGCTGAGCCTTGTTAAATGTGTAAGAAAGACTAGCTGAACGTAATTTTACAAAAGACCCATCAACTATACTAAAGCCTGCAGGCAAACTACCACCATAATAATCTTGTTTAACGTAACCAACACTTGTATTTGGAACAAATGCGCCAGAAGCATCTTGATAAACAGAGTTAGGCCAGATTTCTCCAAATCTATTTCCGCCAGTTTCTGCCGAAGCGCCAACGAAAGCTAAAATTGATCTCGTCCTAGAGTAGAATTTCCCTCCTTGTTTAGCATCAAACAGAACATTTAAAGACAATTGTTTAAACCTAATATTAGTACCCCATGAAGCTTGATATTTAGGATTATAATTGCCCAGATACTCAGCCTTCGAAGTACTTAATGGCATGCCCGTTGTCTCGTCTACAACAGTCCTTCCCTGATCATCTTTTAATGTAGTAACGCCATAGAACTCGCCATATGGCCTACCTACTGCTGCGACGATTGACATTCCTGAGAAACCACCTACTACAAACTGATCAATACCAGGCATTAGTGAAACTACTTTATTTTTGTTCTTCGTAAATGATCCGTATAAACCCCACTCAAAATCAGTAGATTTTAGTACAGTTCCTCTTAAGCTTATCTCTACACCATTATTTTGGACTTCACCAGCGTTAACTACACTAAATCCATATCCTGTTGAGTTAGGAATTGGAATGGCCAAAATCTGATTTTTAGAATTGCTTTTGTAATAACTTGCATCTATCGTAATCCTATTATTTAACAATCCTAAATCTGCTCCAATTTCAAAAGCTGTAGTAATTTCAGGTTTAAGATTTACGTTACCTAAAGTTGAGCCTGGTGTTAAGGCGGCAACGTTACCAAAAGGGAACACTGTGCTTCCAAAATTGCCATTTATAGTCGTCTTTCCATAAGTAGATAACAACTGATAAGGATCGGTATCATTACCCACTTGAGCCCAGCTTGATCTTAATTTACCGTAGTTTAAAACATTGGATACTGGTGAGTCTTTAAGTAATTCGGTAAAAACGAAAGAGCCACTTACACTTGGATAAAAGAACGAATTATTGTTTTTAGGTAGTGTAGAAGACCAGTCATTTCTTGCTGTAGCTTCTAAAAACAATAAATTTTTATAAGATAAATTTAAGTCTGCATAAAGACCAATTAGTCTTCTCTTTGATAAATTATCAGTGATGATATTTACCGGACCATTACTATTTGACAAATTGTACCATCCTGGAACTACTAACCCCCCAGATGTGTTTGTAGCAGAGCTAAGTGAATTTGTTCCTCTTTGCCTGATATTATTACCTACCATTAACGATCCTTCAAAATCCTCGTTAAATTTATGTTTAGCAGTAACCATGAAATCATGAACCAATTCGGTAACATTATACTGATCTATTTGATACGAACCAACATTGGTCCTGGTATTATTCCCTGCATATTCCGCAGTTTGATCAATGTCAACAAAGCTATATTTTGGAGATATCGTTCTTCTTCTGTCTGAGTAAGTATCAATACCAACTCTTTCTTGGATATCTAACCATTTTAACGGTTTATAATTTATATTAAAGTTACCTGTAACTCTACTTACATCATTATAGTTTGCAAAATTTTCGAGTATCCAGTATGGATTTTGAGTATAAGTTCCATAATAACCGTAAGAGTTAGGGTGTGGAATACCTGCAGCATCGATATAACCATAACCGTAATATTTGTTATTTAGATCTCTTAATGCAGGTAAATCGATATCTCTCGGAGTTTGCAACACATTATTAAAAACAGAGGCAGCGCCTTGACCACCCCCAACTTGATTAGCGTCAATTCTATTATAATTGAAAGATATCCCAGCCGTAAGTTTGTCAGCTAAATCAGCTGTTCCGTTAAATCGAACCCCGTATTTATTATATTTATCTTTATTGGTTGGAAATACTCCGTCAGAACTAAGTGCATTAATTCCTAAATAGAATGTAGTGCTTTTTCCACCACCAGAAACGCTGAGACTATTATCTGTTGCAAAACCTGTATCAAAGAAATCCCGAACATTATTTGGAATAGCAGAGTAAGGTTTTGTTAATCTAACACCGTCAATTTGTTGTCCCCATCCTTGAACAACTCCAGTAAATGGGGCTCCCCAGCTTCCGTTTTCTTTCAGATCGGTTACAAAAGTTGCAGATTTTCCGTCCGGAGCAACAACATCGTAATAGCCTTGACCATACTCATTTTGAAAATCAGGCAGTTTAGCTACATTTGAAAAAGTATTGGAGCTAGTAAAAGTGATAGTTGCTTTTTCTTTTGATCCTTTTTTAGTTGTAATAATTAAAGCACCGTTGGATGCCCTAGACCCATAAAGTGCAGCGGCAGCAGGCCCTTTTAAAACTGTTACAGATTCAATATCATCAGCAGCTAAATCATTACCACGGTTACCAAAATCAACACTCGACAATACTGATGCCCCACCAATTACGCTTGAGTTGTCAATAGGAATTCCGTCAACCACTATAAGCGCCTGGTTAGATCCTGAAATAGATGAACCACCACGAAGTACAACTCTTGCAGAACTTCCTGGAGTATTCGAAGTAGAAGTAACGTTAACACCAGCAACTTTACCCGCCAGAGAACTAATTGCACTTGGGCTTCCACCAGAAGTTAGCTCAGTGTTGTTTAAAGTGGGAGCGGAATAACCTAAGCTTCTTTTTTCTCTTGAAATGGAGTTTGCGGTAACCACGACATCACTTAACACCTTCGAATCAGATACCAAAACTACATTAATTGAATTTGAAGTGCCAACAAGTTTAGTCGCTGCCAAATAACCGATAAAAGAGAAATCTAAGTTTTTCGAACCCGAGGGAACTTTAATTGAGTATTTACCATTAGCGTCTGTAACAGTTCCAATTTGTGTTCCTGTTACCCTTACGCTTACTCCGGGAATCGGCAGTTTATCATCTGAAGATGTTACCGTACCAGTAATTGTCCTATCTTGAGCTATTGCGGTAGATGCAAAAAACAAAAGTACGAACAAACTTTGTAAAAGTTTTTTCATGAAATTTAAGTTTGTAAATGATTAATTATTTGAATCGCTAAATATAATAGAGATAAGCAAGATTTTAACGAATTTTAACTAAATACACAGGTATAATGACTTAACATTGACAAAAAGCATGTATCATTAAAAATACAATAGCCATACAAAATCGAAAAAATCAATCGAATTTTAACCTAAAAAAACGTTATCTTACTAAAAATCAGCAAAAAAAAGAATAACACTACACCAACAAAGAATTGTTCCAGAATTATCAATCGTCTGAGTTATTATACACACAAATTTCATGTAATAAATAAAAGTTTTGTATAATTAAAATTCTTTTACTCTCGAGTTCTTCAAAAATTCACTGTCGTTTTGAACTTCATAATTTTTATAAAAGGTAATAAAGAGGTTGTTTTTTAATGTTTACTTGTAAGCTTAACACCTAAAAAAACGATCTAAATTAATGACAATTAGTTTAGATACAGGCTGATTTTAATACCCACAAAATATGATATTCGAAAACAAGGTCTTACCACTTTCCCAAAAGTTCCTAAAAAGTGGATCGTTAGCTAAATAAACAACCTGGCCCCGCCCGAAATCCTGCACTCCGATAAGCAGTCCGCTTTTAAGCTCTTCTCTTGCTTTTTTGCCTACAATACCGGCCATTAAACTTTTTTCGTTGATCAACCCCACATTCCATCCCTGAACAAATGGCTCATATATTTTGCGATCGGTTTTTAAGCTGTAATAAGTTTTGCCCAGACCATAAGAAAAAGGATGACTGGAATCAAGATTGATCTTATAAATTGCGCCGGGAATGGTCGTTTCAAAATCATCCTTATTCTTATCCTTAAAAAGAAGTTTGTTCGCTTCTGGTTTCTCATCTTTTTTGACAATAGCCTCTTTCTTTTTAATGTCAAACCCCTTCTTATCCAATACACTCTCGATGGCATCTTCCATTAAAATCAGTTTTCCGCCTTTATTTAACCAGGCAGTAAAACCGTCACCAATAAAAGCACTATAACTACCATCGGGCAAAATCAATGTATTTACCTTATTAATATCCAGGCTATTTAAATCTTTGGCATTAATAATAACAGGAGAAAGATTCAGATCATGTTCCAAAAAAAACCAGGCTTCGCCAAAGGCCAGAGAAGAAACTTCCGCCCCTGATGCAATCGCTATTTTAGGCTGTTTTAACAATGGATAAACGTTAGACCCAAAATCTTTACCTTTTTCTACAAAACCACTGCTTACGGCTTGAATGGGTTTATCCTGCATTTTAGCAATAAAGGCTATTTTATCTTTTATTCCCCTTATTGTTTTTTCATTTTCCGCTCTCAGTACAATCAATGTGCCCGCAGGATAATCTCTTCCGTTTACCGAGAATGGCTGATCGGCCTGCCTCACCTTTATATTTTCTTTTTGCAATGCCGTTAAAACCCGAACATCTTCGCAGGTTCCCCAGTTGAAAAGCCAGGCCAGGGGTTTCTCAACCTCAGTATTGATAATCGTTGGTTCTTCAATTGTCGGGAATTTTCCCTTTATACTCTCTTTACTGGCATAGCCCTTTAATCCGTACACATAGGGTAGGGCCCAGGCCGTAATATCATAAGTATTCGAATCAGTTACAACAGTTTGTGGTTCTAATAAAACATTAGCCAAAACTGCCCTTGGCTGCTGGATGTTTACAATTAAATCATTCCGGGAAACGCTAAAACTTTCTTCTTTTTGCGTATCATAATCGTAAGCTCTTCCGGTTTTATCGCCACCGAAGGCAAATTCGATCTTATTTCTTTTTAACAGTTCTGCCAGTTTTTTTAAGCGTGATAAACTGGTCGCTTTTATAATATAACTTTTATAAATACCCGGACTATTAGCTAATTCCTGCTGGAAATATTTTTTAAACTCTGCTAATAATTTCTGATGGTTTAAGGAAGTTACTTCAAGAGTAGACATTCCTGTGGTAAAATGGTGTGCAATACGGTCTTTCAGCGTTAGGGTATCACCATCATTGGTCACCACTGATAATCCGGCCCTAATGCCACCTTGCTCGTAAGTCATACCAATTGATCCATTGTACAAAGGATAGGTATCCCCGTAGGAGGGATAAAGCAGATCAAACCGTTCTTTGGTAAAATATTGCCAGCCTTCGGCATCAAAGTATTTGGCATTGTTTTTACCAACCACCACCTGGAAACTTTTTTGCCAGGGTGTGATGTCTTGATGAACCGGTTCTGCCGCAGGGGCAAAATAATAGGGCTCATTATAGCTTTGCTCATGAAAATCGACATGTACCTGCGGCATCCATTGATTATATAGAGCCAAACGCTGCTGACTTTCAATCTGGGTTTGCCATGCCCAGTCGCGGTTTAAATCGAAATAATAATGGTTTGGCCTGCCACCTGGCCAAGGCTCGATGTGTTCTCTTGATGAAGGGTCGGGATTAGGTGTTTTACCTACAACACTGTTAAAATAGTTTACGTATCGGTCTCTTCCATCAGGGTTCAAACAGGGATCGATTACCACAACAGTATTTTTCAACCACTCATTAGCAGGCTTGTTAATGCCCGAAACTAAAGTGTAAAGCATTTTCATGGCAGTTTCAGTAGAGTTCGCCTCATTGCCGTGTACATTATAGCTTAGCCAAAGTATGGCAGGCTGTTGGGTTAGATCGATCGCATTATTAGCGCCTGTTGCCAAAACTAAATTGTCGCTCCTTATTTGTTCCAATTTAGTTATATTTTCTGGTGAAGAAACCACTGCCACCATTAACGGTCTGCCCTCATTGGTTTTTCCGTATTCTATCAATTTCATGTTTTTGGCAGAAGCAGAAGCGGTTTGCCTAAAATAATCAGCGACTTTATAGTGAGGGGTAAAGTGCGAACCTAACTGGTATCCGAGAAATTCATCAGGAGATTGTATTTGTGCGTGCACAAATGAAACCACGCCAAGGGTGATTAAACAGATCGTTAAGAGTCTTTTCATAAGAAATAATTTTACCTAATGTACAAATTTTGTTTTTTGTTGTCGCAAAAGCTTAATTTTACATGATATTTTTTACCATAGGCATGATTACGACCGAAAAATTATACGAACACTACCAGAAAAACTCAACCATATCCACTGATACAAGAAATATTACACCCGGTTGTATCTTTTTTGCCTTGAAGGGAGATCATTTTAATGCCAATGAATTTGCCGCCCAGGCCATAGAAAAAGGGGCTGCATTTGCTGTAATTGATGAAGAAAAATATGCGCAAAGCGATAGGTTTTTATTGGTTGAGGATGTGCTAAGCTGTTTACAGGATCTGGCACGCCATCACCGCAAACAGCTTAGTATACCGGTTATCGGTTTAACGGGTAGTAATGGAAAAACAACGAGCAAAGAACTTATAAATGCGGTTTTATCTGAACGGTATAAGACTTTTGCCACTTTTGGTAACTTAAACAATCATATTGGTGTTCCGCTATCCATATTATCTATTACAGATGATGTGCAGATTGCGGTAATTGAAATGGGCGCAAACCACCAGAAAGAAATAGAATTACTATCTACTATAGCACAGCCCACCCATGGCATTATTACCAATGTAGGCATGGCACATTTAGATGGTTTTGGTGGCTTTGAAGGCGTAAAAAAAGGTAAGGCTGAACTTTATGCTTACCTTAAACAAACCAATGGTTATACTTTTATCAACAGAGACAATCCGCATTTGCTTGAAATGAGCATGACTGCGGGTTTAAACAAGCTCATTTATTATGGAACCGACAATGGAAATGCCATTAAAGGGGAATTAAAAAGCAGCGATCCTTTTATCGAAGTGAGCTGGACCAATCATGAGGTTTCATCATCGGTAAAAACCAATTTAACCGGCAGTTATAATTTCGAAAATATTCTGGCTGCAATCTGCATAGGCGATTTTTTCGACATGGCGCCTGAAGAAATAAATATTGGCTTATCAAATTATCAACCGAAAAATAACCGTTCGCAACTCAACAAAACGGAGAAAAATGCGGTGATCTGTGATTTTTATAACGCCAACCCAAGCAGTATGTCAGCGGCTTTGAAAAATCTATCGGTAATATCGGCAGATAAAAAGACTGCCATATTGGGAGATATGTTTGAATTAGGCCCTGAGTCCCCAAATCAGCATGGACTTATTGCAAAACAAGCCAATGAAAGTGGTTTAGATCAAATCATTTTCATCGGGAAGGACTTCTACGCATTTAAAGACAATTTTAAAGGTATATTCTTCGAAACGCCGGCCGAGGCTGACCGGTACTTACAAGAAAATTTGATTCAAAATCATTTAGTATTACTCAAAGGCTCGCGGGGAATGAAACTGGAAAACCTGTTAAAACACCTATAAATTACTTTGAAAACTGAATTTCATACCTTTCACCATTAATTTCTAAAAGTTCAGGCTTCATTTTATCTGGATAGGTGATCAGCAATATTCTTTTTAAACTTTTTTGAGGACCTAAAGTTGTTTTATTTTTTGCTGGTATTGATACAACTGTAGCCTGGTAAACAAAAGAGACCGGATATTTTACCTTATTTACAAGATCCGGTAATGAAACTTCTGAGAAGTCTATATCAATGGTTTCATTGGTTTTGTTAGTCACTTTCGTCTTTACGCTAACAAAGGTATAGCCTTTTTTGGCAACTATCCGGCTGTTTCCTGTAGCTTGCTGACTTGCAAAACTCATTCCATAAACTTCATATTCAATATTGTTTTTGTAGTTGAAGTTGTTTTTCGCCGGGCTGAGCTGATAGACAGTTACACATGATGAAAGCGTTAAGATTAAACCCAAAAAGAGTAATCTAAAGAGAGGTATTTTCACGAATGATTAATTTCAATTAGTTAAGGATTCACTTACAGTTAAACCAACATCACTCACTTCCAGGAGCGGATTATCGCGCATGTTCTGTTCAATCTCAATCTCAAACTTACCATTTCGTGGAAAATAATGGTTGGTCAACATGGGTAAGGTATAACTGAATACATTTCCTGAACCGCTACCCAACCATTCGCCATCATTTTTAGCCAGTTTATATTGATAACGTTTGGTTACCACCTTTTTACCATCTTTAAAATGGGCGAGGATAAAAATATTGGCATATTTATAATTAGCGGTATGCCTTAACTTAAAATAAATATTATACGCCTTGGTATTATCTTTAATATCAAACGTTGTAGAAACATGGTTTCGGTAAGTCCACCTGCGGTCGGCAATTTCTACATTGCTATCAACTACACTGTTTATGCAACCCACAGAAAGGGTAACCATCCATAAAAAGGCAAGTAAAATGATTTGCCTTTTATTCAGCAGCAGGTTTATTTTCTGAGCCATTATTATTGTTTCGGCGGTTATTGTTTTTCCTACGGTTATTTCTGCTTTTATTTTTGCCCTGCTCTGGCCTGGCACCATCTACGCCAACATTCCCCTCAGTTTTAACTACTGTTTTTGGGCCCTGTGGCTGCTTCTGTTTGTTATTTTGCGGTTTAGGCCCATTTACATGCTGTGGCTTCGGTACCGCCTGTTGAGGCTTTTGACCAGAATTTTGTTGCGACTTTCCTCCGTTAGTTTGTTGTTTTACACTTTTTTGCGCTTTTTGGGTAACCTGTTGAGGCTGCTGAGGCCCGTTATTAGCACCTGTGCTTTTTTCTCCGGCAGTAATTCTTTCTCTCTTATTCTGGTTATTACCGCGGTTATTTTTTTGGTTGTTCCTGTTCTGGTTGTTTTTACCACGAGAACGTTCATCAAGGCGGGTTAAACTATCCTGCCCTACAACATTTTCGTAATCAAATGATTTCTCTACTACAACAGGCGCAGCAATCTGAACGGCTTCTTCTTTTAAGTTCGGTGCTTTTTTACCCGCCTTATTCATCGCCATGATCTCTTTTACACGTGCAGCTTTAACCGGAATCCAGTTTTCATCGCCCTGATAACTGAACCACATGATTTTTTTAAAAATATCCGTTTTCTGGTGACGAGCAAAACCCGCCTCGGTATCCAGGTTTTCAATCCTATCAGGAATATCTTTCAACGCATCCAGATAGGTATCCAGCTCATAGTTTAAGCAGCATTTTAATTTACCGCATTGCCCGGCAAGTTTCAAGGTATTTAGTGATAAATTCTGATACCGTGCCGCAGCGGTAGAAACCGTTTTGAAATTGGTTAACCAGGTAGAGCAACATAACTCGCGACCGCATGAACCGATTCCACCTAAACGGCCGGCTTCCTGTCGCATCCCAATCTGGCGCATTTCAATGCGGATACGAAAACTTTCTGCCATTTTTTTGATCAGCTCGCGGAAATCCACACGTCCATCAGCAGTATAAAAGAAAGTGGCTTTCGTTTTATCGGCCTGATAATCCACATCGCTGATTTTCATCTGCAAACGGAGATCCAATGCCAGTTTTCTTGCCTTGTGCATGGTTTCCCATTCCATTCCTTTGGCGGCATTCCATTTCTCCACATCGGCTTCAGTAGCCTTACGGTATATTTTTTTGGTTACCTGATCAAGAGTCGTTTTGCGGCGTTTCATCTGGATCCGCACCAGCTCGCCGGTAAGCGAAACGTGTCCTACATCAAAGCCACCTGTTGGTCCTTCAACAGCAACAAGTTCTCCAATTTCAAGGTAAATATTATCGCTATTGAGGAAAAATTCTTTACGAGAGCCCTTAAATTTAATCTCTGTAACCTGAAAAGGTTTATAATTAGAAGGCATATCCAAATTAGACAGCCAATCGTGCACTTCCATTGTCTGGCAACCACCGGTGCCACATGAGCCATTACTTTTGCATCCATTAGGGGTGCAACCACCACCTGTTGAACAACTTCCACATCCCATATTAATTGTATATATATTGAGTCCCCGCAGGGAGCGTTTTAAACTTGATAATTTTTACCAATTGTAAAGATACATCTAAAAACAGAATTTTCGGGTTCGCGTTTCTTTCAATGTGGTAATGTGCCTTTTCCAATTCGCTGATAATGGCCTCTGCCATGGGCAAGGTAAGCACGTGTGTACTGAGTTTTTTGGCGGTTTCAAAGGTAAGCGGCGGTAATTTAACCAATTCTTCGGCACCACTTAAAATTAAACAGCACTCGCGTAAATAATTTACGCCATATTTTAAAAAATTCTTCTGGTTTTCTCTTCCCCACTTGGCCGCCTCATCGGTAAAATCGATCAAATCGGGTACCTTATTGCCAAAACCCATCCTTAACCAGCCCGTAAATGTACCTGAACTGTCGCTTTGTGTATCTGCTGCAAGCGCTTTTGCTTCAATTAAATTCCCGTCGGCTAAAAAAGAATAATCAATAGCCTGATGTTCCGTTAACCCGCTTGAATTTAACAGATACCCGGTCACCTCTTCCGAAGAAAGTTTTGGGATCTTTACAATCTGCGTTCTGGATAAAATAGTGGTTAAAATCTGGTCCTGACTTTGGGCGATTAAAATAAATAAGGTATTTGCCGGCGGTTCTTCAATTAATTTCAACAGGGCATTCCCGGCCTTATCCAGGTATTCGGGAAGCCACATAATTAAAACCTTGGTTTCGGCTTCGAAGGCTTTGTAACTTAGCTTTTTAATAATATCGTGGCATTCTGCGATATTAATATTGGCCTGTTTATTGGCTGCATCAAGTTTAGAACGCCAGATATCCATATCAAAATAAGGATCCTGCAGTAACATGCCCCGCCATTCTTCCAGCACATCCACAGCCGTTTTTACACTTGCTGAGGCGAAAAAAGGATAGGAGAAATGTAGATCGGGGTGAATTAAACGCTCGTACTTTCTGCAGCTCGAACATTCTCCGCAACTATCACGCTCGCCCTTGTTTAGGCAATTGATGTATTGCGCATAGGCAATAGCCAGGGGTACAGCTCCAGAACCGGCAGGCGACAAAAATAGCTGTGCATGGCTAATGCGGTTTTCCTTAACCGTTTGCACCAATTGTTGCTTTACCCTTTCCTGTCCGATGATTTCTTTAAACTGCATTTGGTGCAAAATAAGAAATAGATATGAGATTCACACACAAGTGACCATGTTCTTACGTTCAGCGTACATATTTTGGCAGGTAGCAGTCCCTTAAGTTTTCAAGATTTAAGTGCTTGCCCGCCCATCATACAGCGATAGCGAAGTTTCATTATTATTTTTTTGGAAATGACTGGTTCTGTTTCAATGGCAAATGCAGTCCTGCTATCCCTTCAAGTCCTCGCTTCGCTCCGGGCTTTTCGTTCTATCAGGTTTATTTAACAAAATCAGTAATGCTTCGGAAACATCAAATAGCGCACTACTCAACTTTAACCAACCGCACTGGCCTGCATCAACTAAACCTGATGGGAGCGGCAGCCCCGAAGCATGAGGGCTAAAGCATACAGCAGGACAGCACCTACCCAAGTACCACAGGTTTTGCTTTCCAAAAAACAGAACGAATCAATTTTTCAGTCAACAACAAACACGTTACCAGGACATTACCGCTTAGATTTACTGAGGTAACTATACCCACTTGGGACAAGACCATTAATTGATTATTCTTAACTCAAATGTAAATCAAAATACAAATAATTCAAGGCTTTCTACCAATAAAAAAAGGGTATTTATATCAAACCTATTATTTCTTAGTTTTTATCTGGTGTTCTATTACTCCTTTCTATTTTTTTTATTTATTCTACTATTTATAATAAAGATAAAAGTTATGGGATTAAAGTGGACAACAATTTTATGGTACAGAATCTTAATTGGGTATTATAGATTAAGATTTATGATTAATAAAAATTATAGCAAACCTATAGATGAGGATTATCAACTACCTGATGATTTTCCAGATTGGCATGACTGGCGCAATTTTAAATTATAAACTTTTGACAAATTCATCAAACTCCTGTGATAATTTATTATCTGGGTTTCCAACAATAAAACTTCTGTTTCCATTTGTTGAAACCAAACATAGATTATAATAGATTTGCGCACCAACACCTATTCTAAATTTAAGGTTTAAATTATCTAATAGTGAAAAAGGATAGTCAAATATAATAGTTGAAGATACTGGCATGTGGAAATTTTCACAGTCATTTTCTAAAAGTGTCTTAACAATTAATCTTCGAAAATAATTTGGGTCTTTTTTATATTTGTCGCTGTCGACAGCATCATAAGTTAGGCAGTAAGTTCTCATAATTCTATAGTTTTATTTTTTATCTTTTTTATGTTGAGGCTTTATAACCAATATTTTCAAATTTACAATATAACCTGATATAAAGTTTACCACTGGCAGAGAAATATCCTTATATTAAAATCGAAATAATTCAAGGTTTTCTACCAATAAAAAAAGGGTATTCGAATCGAATACCCTTGCCCTCGGTAAAACCGAAACGGGCTAATTATAGTTTAGAATATGCTGAAATATCATTATTAATTGCCTGTTCATCGTATATCGTTAGCCCTTCCCCAGATAAGCCTTTCATACCATTCCTTTTAACACCATAATACATTCTGCCATAATTTAATGCTTCATCAAAACTCTTATTCTTTAGAGCCAATAAATATCTTTCTATACAAAGTTTTTTAGCGTGTGACCTAGCGATAATAAATAAGCTAAGTCCTATTCCAATTGCCAATAAAAATATAAATCCAACTATCGGGTCTTTGTCGGTATTATCTTTCCAAAAATAAATTGACCCTAGAATTAAAATGATTGGTGATGCAATTTTGAGAACTGATAGTTGAATTTTTGCGAATTTTAAATCGTCTTCCAGCATAATTTTTAGTTTAAATGGGTTAACAATTCAAATATACGACATGTCGTTCATGTTCCAAAATTTTTGAGAATTAGATTTGTTTTGATGGCAACTAAGAATCCTAGGAACGAGAAAGTGATAAAGATATTTGGAGGAAACGTGCGAAAGTACCGTAATCTAAAGGGTTTAACTATGGTTGAACTTGCAGGATTATGTGATGTTGAATTAGGGACAATTAGTACCGTAGAAAGAGGAATAGTTAATTGTACGATTAGTACAGCTCATGCTATCTCAAACGCATTGGATATAACAATTGATAAACTTTTAGAAGAATAATATAATGGTTGTAGTAGCAGACGAAGCATTCTCTGTGGATAGAGAAATAAGAAACATTCTCAATGATGGAAAAGCAAGGAAAAGTTATTTTGTTTTTGTTACTGATACTGCTAAACCTAGATTAAAAAAAACAGATAGAATAGTACACAAAGTTCAAACAGCTGAATTTTTCATTAAAACATTGAGGAATAAGTTACTAGAATTAGAAATGCAAGATATGGGGATTAACCCTAAAGCTAAAAAAGTATTAAGTTTCCTTTATATTATAGATAGAGGTTAGGTATCTCATTATGCCAATCTAATCTTTGTGTTCTTCCGATAGTAAACCATATTTTATTTTTTTCTCTTATAGATTCATTACACTTTTCAGTTAATATCCTTAATTTATCTTTCATTGAGATTATTGTATCCATAAGTAACTCTCTTTCAGAAGATATATCGTACTGCCTAGCATGTAAAGCATAAAGTAAGTCTATTTTGTCATCATCAATCGGTCTAGTTAACCTATTTTTATTTTCGATGCCATTACCTTCATGCCATTTATTTTCGTAAACCCATTCTTTTTTTCTTTCCATATTCATAAATATCTCTTTACTTATTTTATAAAATAATATTTAAAAAATTGTATCCCTAGTTTACTATTTGCCTAAGAACTATAAAATAGTTCTCAAAAAATTAGGCATTATATGGGACATGTCGTATATTTGTACATGAACAAATTCAACTCTCTTATTCAATTATTCGACTATTTCAAAGACGATGAAACTTGTGAAAAGTATTTAGGTCTAAAACGTTGGGGTGGTACTATTACATGCCCACATTGTGGTAGTGCTAAGAAAGCTTATGTAACCAATAGAGGCTACAAATGTTCAGATAAAGACTGCCACAAAAAATTTACCGTTAAAACAAAAACTATATATGAGAATACAAAGATTGGATTAAGGTTATGGTTTGGTGCTTTGTATCTTGTAACGGCTCATAAGAAAGGAATTAGTTCACTACAACTATCGAGAGATTTAAATGTAAGCCAAAAAACTGCTTGGTTTATGTTACACCGCATTAGAGAAATGCTAAATGACCAAGACCCTACTTTAATGAAAGGAACAGTTGAAGTTGATGAAACTTATGTAGGTGGTAAAAATAAGAATAGGCATGCAAATAAAAAGATAGATTCAACACAAGGTCGAAGTGCGAAAGATAAAACGCCAGTAGTTGGTATGATTGAACGCAATGGTAAAGTTAAAACCTTTGTGGTTCAAGATACCAACTCTGATACATTACATAATATCGTTAAAAGCAACATTGATGCTAATGTTACACTTATTACAGATGCTTATCGGTCTTACAATGGTTTGGGTACTGTATGTAACCATATCACAGTTAAACACACTGAAAACAATTATAAAACAGAAGGTGATAAGCATACCAATAATATTGAGGGGTTTTGGAGTTTATTCAAGCGTGGGCTTGTGGGTACATACCATTATATGTCTCCAAAGCATCTTCAAAGATATATGGATGAAACCAGTTATCGTTACAACACAAGAAAAATAGCTGATTCAAACAGATTTGAAATGGCAATTCTAAAATGTGATACACCTAGAATTACATATAGAAAACTAACAAAAAAAGAAGAATTGAATTAATATTGAAAATATTAATTATATTGGGTTAAACTTAAATTTAACCCTCATGCAAAAAGTAATTACAATCACGACTCACACAAACATCATTGACAGACAAGAAAAATTTACTGAAAAGGAATATCCTAAGTTGAATGAATATTTGTCAGAAGGATACAAAGTAGTTAGTATCACTACAGCAATACCCAACTCTACATCTAGTTATATGTATTCCTTGACTTTTATTCTGGAAAAGTAAATTACCTATACAGTTCAACGTAGGAATAGATAGGCAGTACATTTAATAGAAAAACAGTTACTGCCTTTCTTTCTAGAACTCCAACCTCGCTTACACAAATGGTCGTTTTCTTTGTAATTAAACCAAATTTTAGAATCTCTTTTTTCATACTTATAAATACCTACCTAATTGATTTTTTTCAATTAAGCCTTATCTTTACATTAAAGCAGAAAAGATGAAAGAGAATAAAGATAAATCGGTTAAGGATAAAACATCTAAACCAAGAGCAGATAAATATAAGGAAAAAGTATCATTTGCTGGTACGTTTGATGATTTATTGAACCTTACGGTTCAACCTAAGAAAGAAAATTCAAATACTAAGAAATAATTTTAAACACAAATTAACACTCATGGCAAAAATCAAATTAATTGGAAATGGCTTTATTGAAGTTGATGGTAAATCTTACAACGTTAAAGCATATAAAAATGTTGAAAGATATTCATTTGGTCATAATGAAGACCCAGATGGTAAATCAGCATTTGGTATAACTTTCACACCTATTTCCCCTAGTGAGGAAAATGTCAGAAACGGAGTAAACGGTAGCTTTTTTATAAAAACATATACTGCTGACCAAAAAGAAAACTTTGAGAAGGATTATGAAATAATAGCTTCTGCTTTAAAAGATTAAATCTAAAAATGTTATAATTGCGAAGCCCCAGTTAAGGGGCTTTTTTATTTATTGAAAAATGAAATTAGAGGATTGGTTAACGGTTGCTCATTTACACAGAGGGCAATTAATAAGTGAGTTTACTGTACTAGAAATTGCTATAGAATATTATTTAGCTGAACATTTTGTTCTTGATGGTGCTATGCAGAACTCATTTCGCTCAATTGTTCTTAACAGAATGACTTTTGAAAGTAAAAGAAGTTCATTTAAAACCATTTTGGAACAGAAAGAAATCGCTAGTGGATTTATAAAAACTAAAAGTAATACTTATCCGCATAGCAAACTTATTGATGAAATAAGGAGATTGAATGACGAAAGAAATTATTTTGCACATTATACATTGGTAGCTAATGTTGGTTTTGACGAAAATCACTACGTTATCGGCTTAGCAGAATTTAGAGATAGTACAAAATACAAATGGTACACCATTGATGAATTTAATACGTTAATGATGCGTATTAGAAAAGCTACTAATGACGTTCTCAAACTTAAAAATCAATAATAAGGGCTTGTCCCAAGTGGGTATAGTTACCTTTACTGATTATTTCAAAAACCTTACCTTTGGCTTTTATTTTTAAATGGTAGTAAACGCTTTGCGCCAAACACCCAACGCTTAACATATGGCAAGGATCCTCGCATTTGATTACGGAACAAAACGCATCGGCATTGCCGTAACCGATCCATTGCAGATCATTGCAACAGGCCTGGACACGGTACATCCTAAAGATGTGATTGAATATATTAAAAAATACATGCTTAACGAGCAGGTTGAGGCCTTTGTACTGGGCGATCCCAAACAAATGGATGGTTCGCCGTCTGATTCTGCTCAACATGTGAAAGGTTTTGCTACGCTGCTGAAAAAATCATTTCCCGACATCCCAAGGTATTGGGTTGATGAACGTTTTACTTCAAAAATGGCGCAGCAGGCCATTATGCAGAGCGGGCTAAAAAAAACCGACAGAAGAGACAAAGACCGGGTAGATACCATTGCCGCAACCATTATTTTACAATATTTTATGGAAAGTAACCGTTTATAACCAAAAATGAGCCTAATAAACAACGATTTACAGGATTTACTAATTGCCTATTGCGAACCTGAAAGCGAATTGCTTCAACACATAGACCGCGAAACCAACCTTAAAGTGTTAATGCCCCGTATGCTTTCCGGCCACTACCAGGGCCGGGTATTGAGCATGCTTAGTAAAATGGTTTCCCCTAAAAGGATCCTGGAAATCGGCACTTTTACCGGTTACGCAACTTTATGCCTCGCAGAGGGATTAACTAAAGACGGCCTAATGTATACGCTGGATATTAATGAAGAACTGGAAGACATGGTTCGCCATAACTTTGCCAAATCAGCCTATAATGATCAGATTCATTACATCCTCGGCGATGCTACCAATACGATTGCAGGTTTAGATGAAGTTTTCGACATTGTTTTCATCGATGCAGATAAAAAAAACAACGGTACATATTATGATCTCATTTTTGAGCGTGTTCGCCCAGGCGGGCTGATCATTGTTGATAATGTATTATGGAGTGGAAAAGTACTTCAGGAGAAACAGGATAAAGACACCAGAAATATTACTAGTTTTAACGATAAGATAGCTGCAGATGAACGTGTTGAGAAATTAATTCTACCGGTGCGGGATGGTTTGTTTGTGATCAGGAAGAAAGCTTAATATATTGTGGTTAATCGGTTAATTGTTTTAATCGGTTAATCGTATAGTTAACCAATTAAATAATTTGTACAGTTAACCATGACTAAAAAAATCTTTACTTTCTGCCTGTTCCTTTTAACAGGAATTATCGCGAAAGCACAGAATACTGAAGACTATATTGCAGCACATGTAGCGTGTGCACAAGGTTTAATGCATGATCATAAAATTCCGGCCAGTGTTATTTTAGCTGTTGCCATTCACGAATCTGCCGCCGGAAACAGTAAAATCGCACAGCACCTCAATAACCATTTCGGTGTAAAAGGACCAAATAACAACGCGGAAATCCGTTCCTCATATCGTGATTATTTAAATGCCGACGAATCTTACAGCCATTTTGTAGAAATTATGGAAACGCGGGAGCCTTTTAACAATCTTTTTGGGAAGTATGATCAGTATGATTATAAAGGTTGGACTTATGGCATCCGCCGCTGTGGCTACGCCCATAGCAGAAGCTGGGCCAGTCAGGTAATAGGCTTAATTAAAAAATACGAACTTTATCAATATGATGAGCGGCCGGAGGGCTATGTAGAACCTGTTTATGCAGCTCCTGTACACCGCCGGGCAAAAAATAAAAGAAAAACAAAGTTATATACGGTTAAATCTGGCGATAATCTAAGTATTATCGCCAAAAAGAAAGGCACAACCGTTAAATCCCTTATGCAAAAAAACGGCATTAGAAAGGCAAATTTAAAGCCGGGACAGCGAATTAAGTTTTGAGTTGGGAACTGAGTTCACAATTAACCAGTTTTCAGTCCACATTTCATCAATTAAACCATTAACCGATTAAACATCACCATATAATGCGTTCATATCATCATTACCTTTTAATCGCAGCAATCCTTGTTTTTTTTAGTTCCTGCGGTACCAGAAAATTTTCTAAAAACAATAAAAAGATTGAAAAAGAAGCGAACAAAGCAAACAACAACAATTATAAGAGTTACAACACCTTAAGTTATATTGATGAATTTAAAGGTGTGGCTATAGAAGAAATGAACTCCGCCGGTATTCCGGCAAGTATTACTCTTGCACAGGGAATCCTGGAATCGGGTAGTGGAAACAGCGACTTAGCCAAGTATGCCAACAACCATTTCGGCATTAAATGTACTTCAGATTGGAAGGGAAAGAACTATTTCCGTGATGACGACCAGAAAAACGATTGTTTTAGGGTATACAAAGATGCCCGCGAATCGTTTAGAGACCATTCGGAGTTTTTAAAACGTAAACGCTATAGTTTTCTTTTTCAGTTGGACAAAAACGATTACAAGAGCTGGGCACAGGGATTGAAAACAGCGGGTTATGCAACCAATCCAAGATATCCCGATCTGCTCATCAACACCATCGAAAAATACCAGCTTTACCAATACGATCAACCGGAAAGCGAAAAGCAAAAAATTGCAAGAGAGGATCGTGTCTTTTCAGAAATCAATCAAAATATCCCAAAGGAAAAGGTTAAGTTTACCCCCGTAGAAACGCCACCTGCCGGTGCTAAACCGATCCTTGCCGACGGCACTTATACCGTTGTTAAAGGTGATACCCTTTACAACATAGCCAAACGCTTTAATTTAACCGTTGATGAATTAAAAATGCTGAACGAAATGACCACCGAAACCATTAAAATAGGCCAAACATTGAAGGTTAAATAATGTTAAGTAAAAAAATAGCCAGCAAGATATTTGTAGTTTTATAGCTGAATGAAATTTTTTATTCCTTTTATACTTGTTTTTGGCTTCTCTACGTGGCTTTACGCACAAAATAAACCTGTGCAGGGTATTGTTATTGATAAGGAAACCAAGCAACGTTTAGCGAAGGTTTATATTTATAATGTCCGTACGGGTGATGGTTTATACAACAATACAAAAGGCGAATTTAACACGTTTGCTCTTCCTGGTGATACCTTGGTTGCAGCTTTATCAGGTTATGGCGTAGATACGATTGTTTTCAAAGGGCAAACTGCTGCATATTTTCAACTCAGATCGCTCGGTATCAGATTACGTGATGTAGTTATTCAACAAAAAAGATTGACCCCGCAGCAGCAATATGAAAAAAATGTTCAGGAATACCGCTACCAAACCTTGAAAGGGAGTAGTAAAGATTTATTGAATTTAGGCAACGGCGGTGTTGGCTTAGGTATCGATGCCATTTATAACCTGTTAAGCAGGCAGGGGAGAAATGCCCGTCATTTGCAAAAAGTCCTGGAAAAAGATTATCGTGAAGACCTGATCGATTATCGCTTCAACGCCAATCTGGTTAGTCAGGTACTTGGCATAAAAGACGCTGAACTGACTGATTTTATGCAGCAATACCGCCCAACCTATCAATTTGTATTGGATGCTACAGATTATGCTTTTAATCTTTTCATCAGAAACGCCTATAAAAGCTACAGGTTAAACCCTAAGGCCTTACAATTACCTGCATTACCCAAAATAACGATTGATAAGTTGTGAACGCACCAGTCCTGATTGTTAAAAAACTACCCGCAGCAGGCATGGCCATCTTTCCATTTATTCTGCTAAAATCGGCAGCGTTTAAAAACGATCAGGAAATTATCAACCACGAGAAAATCCACTTGCGTCAACAGTTGGAATTACTTGTATTCCCTTTTTATATCTTATATTTGCTTAACTATCTGATCAACCTGATCAGATACAAAAAACACAATCTGGCCTATCGGAATATTGTTTTTGAAAAGGAAGCTTACACTCACGAAACTGATTTAAATTACCTTAAAAATGGTAACTGGTATGGCTGGATCAAGATAAGGTGAAACTATTTTCTCTACTTTTACCTGAATAGCTGTTCTGGTAATCATTTTGTTAAATGCTTTTTATCTCTAAAATTTTTCGTTTTCTTTGTAGGTAATGAAGAACTGTTTAGCTGCCATCATCCTGATTCTAAGTTTCTGCTCTACCCAATTACATGCACAGGAAATTGATACTATTCCAATCAATACTAAAGACCTGAACATTAAATTGAAACGCAGTCCACTGCCAAGCAGACAGGGCCCGTTAAACTTTGAACCTGTAAAAATTAAGCCTTTGGTGGTAAACGCCAAGATTAATTATTGGAAAACAAGAACCAATATCGGCATCAACATTAACCAGGCGCAGTTCAGTAATAACTGGAAGGGTGGGGGTACCAATTCGGTAGCCGTTGGCGGTTTGGTTAACTGGAAGGCAGAATACAATAAAGATAGTTATAGTTATGTAAGCGAGCTGGTTTTGCAATATGGCAAAATCAAAAATAAAGATCAGCTGCAAAAGAAAACCAACGACCGTATTTTTTGGGATAATAAAGCGTCTTTTCAATTATCGAAAAGTTGGTTCTTCTTTGGATCGTTAAGTTTTGAATCCCAGTTTGATAATGGTTATTCTTATAGTATGGTAAATGGTCAGGAAACCGCCAAGCTGATTTCAAAATTTATGGGTCCTGGTTATATCACAGAATCTATAGGTTTTGAGTATAAGCCTGTAAAATATTTTTCTACTCGTATAGGTACCGGTACGGCACGCCAAACTTTTGTTTTGGATGAAACACTTTTTCCTACGCCTCCTGCTAATGCCGATCTATCAAAAATTACTGTTTTTGGGGTACAGTATGGCAAAAAAGTACGTAATGAGCTGGCTTTTCAGATTGTAAGTGCAATTGATAAAGATATTTTTACCAATACCAATCTTAAAGCACGTTATCAGATGTTCATTCCATATCAGGATTTTAAGATGAGTAATATAGATCACCGCTTAGATGTTGCCTTAACAGCAAAAATAAATCGCTTTATGAACACAAGTTTAACTGGCGTACTCCTGTTTGATCAGGATACAGGTACAAACAAAATACAGGCTAACCAGACTTTAGCGCTTGGTTTTGGCTTTACCTTTCCAAGATAGGTTACCCACCACCAACTTTACCCATTTCCCAATAGGGCATTGTTATAATCTGCCTGAAGCTTACGCCCCTTTGTTTTAGGTACCGTTTAAACTGCTGTACTGATTTTGCCCTGCCTGTTAAATAGAACGTAGCATTTTGCCACATTTCCCAACAAAGCGGGTGCATATTTTCCATCCAGCTGATGGCATTTTTCGCCGGGGCATTCAGGTCAGAGGGTACGGTATCAATCAATAATTTAAGGTGTTTCACAGAATTCAGGTTTTCTTCCTGAAGTTCCAGAATGCCAAAATACTCTACATCTTCATCAATTACCTTTTTACCTAACGATTCATACAAACCAAGGCTGGTTTCGTCGCCAAAAAAGAAATGCTGATTAGATGATTCATTGTATTTTACCTTTGCCCGGTCTACAATTAATTTTAAACGGTCTCCTTTTCGGATATTTACGGCCAGATGATTCCCTGGTCCCTGCCTGTTTAAATAAAAGATCACTTCGCAGGTTTCTTTCGTTTTATCAAAGGCAGACAGTGTATAATGACGGTATTCGTTTGCGTTAACCCTAAACAGCACTTCCATTCCCGGAATAAATTCAGCTTCGAAAAAACCACCTTTAAAGGTAACACACTTTAAGTTGCTGCTTAACATTTTAGTTTCTACAACCTCTACCTGATATATTTTATTGCTGATCACTTCTTCCATTGTATCGGCCAGCCAGGATGGTAATTTTGTCATCGTATCTTTTTGTTTAGTAACTTTGAACAAAAGTAATGGTCTGATTAAGGCCCCTTTTTATATCAAAAGGATTAAAGTTTATATTAAAGGGATTTTATGGCCTTAAAGATTTACGATAGCGACAATAAGCATTATACTGTAGGAAGCATGTTTGACAATGCCGGACTTCAACCGGCGCTGGTAACTGAGCGGCGCGACAAATACAGTTTTCCATTTGGTGATGCAGAGATTGTGCAGATTGCTTTTTCGGGCATTTATATTGTTTATGGCGATATGCTGGTAAAGCAGAGCCGTTTGCGCATTAAAGCTTTCGACGAACCTGATATGGTGGAACTTCATTTTGCACTCGCTGGCGGGGGCATCATGGAAAATTACCTCACCAACAAACGCCTGAATATCAAAGGAAACCAGCATAATATTATCTATAGCCCCGACTTTGATGGGACGGCAGAATTCAAGACCAACGAACCGCATAAATTTTTTGAAGTAAATTTTGAAAGAAACCGCTTTATCGATTTAACCAGTGAGAGCAGCAACCTTTTAAAGAATTTTGCTGAAAACATTATGAACAACCGTCCGGTAGAAATTTCATCAGAAAACCTCCCCATCAGCCTGGCTATGCACAGTTGTATAAAAGATATTATGAATTGTCAGTTTACAGGCGGATTAAAGTTATTGTTTCTTCAATCTAAATGCCTGGAACTGCTTGCGCTACAGGCTCAGGCTTTTGAAGAAGCAGCTAAGAAAACCGTAAATTCTGCTATTAAATCAGCTTATGATAAAGAACGGATCTATTATGCCCGCGAATATTTGCTGGCCAATGCCAATCATCCACCGTCTTTAACTGAACTGGCCAAAACCGCAGGTATAAATGAATTTAAACTGAAACACGGCTTTAAAGAAGTGTTTAAAAATACTGTTTTTGGTTATTTGAGCGATTATAAATTAATGCGTGCTAAAGAACTGCTGGCCGATAGCAGCAAAGACATCAAAAATATCTCCGACGAACTGGGTTATTCTTCAGTACAGCATTTCAGCAGCGCTTTTAGCAAGAAATTTGGGATAAGTCCGGCAAAAGCAAGGTAAGTCTAATTAAGAAATCTTCAATCTGCTTCGCCTTTCCATAGAATCACTATAAATAGATTAAAGCCATTGACCGAAATCAGCCCCAATAAAACAAACTGCTCATTTTCAAAAAAAGATTTTTGACTTTGAGGTGCAGCGATTTACAAGCAAAATTTGATACATTTGCCTTTTATTAAAAACAAGTAGCTTTTTGCCCTCTGGCATAAGGCTTTTAGCTTAAAAAAAGATGTTTGATAATTTACAGGACAAGCTAGACAGAGCATTTAAAGTATTAAAGGGGCAGGGCAGTATTACGGAAATCAACGTGGCAGAAACCATGAAAGAAATCCGCAAAGCATTGCTGGATGCTGATGTTAACTATAAAACAGCAAAAGCCTTTACTGATGAGGTGAGGCAGAAAGCTCTGGGGCAAAACGTACTTACCGCGGTTTCTCCGGGTCAATTGCTTACCAAGATAATGAACGATGAACTTGCGGCCTTAATGGGTGGCGAAGTTACAGAGTTGAATACAAAAGCAAATCCTACCATCATTCTAATTGCAGGTTTAAACGGTGCAGGTAAAACTACTTTTGCCGGTAAACTGGCCCTACACCTGAAAGGTAAGGGCAAAAAACCTTTATTGGTGGCAGGCGATATGTACCGCCCGGCGGCCGTAGACCAATTAGAGGTTTTAGGAACTTCTGTTGGAGTGTCTGTTTATGCGAACCGCGCCTCAAATGATCCTGTTGGCATTGCTTTAGAAGGTATTGCACACGGTAAACAAAATGGGAATAACGTCATCATTATTGATACGGCTGGTCGTTTAGCGATCGACGAGTCGTTAATGAACGAAATATCTGAAGTTAAAGCCAAAACTCAACCACACGAGATTTTATTTGTTGTGGATTCGATGACCGGTCAGGATGCAGTAAACACGGCCAAAGTATTCAACGACCGTTTAGATTTTACTGGCGTTGTGTTAACCAAATTGGATGGTGATACCCGCGGTGGTGCAGCCCTTTCCATTAAATCGGTGGTAAACAAACCGATTAAATTTATTGGTACTGGCGAGAAGATGGAAGCCCTGGATGTTTTTTATCCGGATCGTATGGCATCGCGTATTTTGGGTATGGGTGATGTGGTTTCACTGGTTGAACGTGCTCAGATGCAGTTCGATGAGAAAGAAGCTGCAGAATTGCAGAAGAAAATACGTAAGAACAAATTCGATTTCAATGATTTCTACAACCAGATTCAGCAGATCAAGAAAATGGGTAACATGAAAGATCTGATGGGCATGATACCAGGTGTAGGTAAAATGATGAAAAATGTAGATATCCAGGATGATGCATTCAAATCAATTGAAGCCATCATCAATTCAATGACACCATTTGAGAAAGAAAACCCGGATAGTATTCAGCAAAGTCGTCGTTTACGTATTGCAAAAGGTTCAGGAAGCAAGGTTGAAGAGGTAACCAAACTCATTAAGCAATTTGAAGACATGCGTAAAATGATGAAGCAGTTTTCTAATCCTGCAGCCGCAGCAGCCATGATGAAAGGCATGCCTAAAATGCCATTTGGCAGATAGATTAAAAGGTTTGGGGTAAAGGGTTTAGGGCGTAAGGCTAGTAGTTGCGTCATGCTGAACTTGTTTCAGCGTCCTTTAAAATCATACAGATCCTGATCAGCAATGGTCGGGATTTATTGTTTTATCGGTTTTGGAAATGAATGTTGGTATTCTATAGGGGGTTTCAGCCCTGCTTTCCCTGCTGCCGATAGAAGGAATCGGCATTCGTACAATCAGGTTTATTTAACAATGGCTGGTAAAAAACGATCCGCCAATAGATACAAAAGCTTGATCTTTTTTTAAATAATCTGTATATTAGAATCAATATTCATCCCGAATAATTTACATAAGACTTTATTTGAACTAACTAAATGCTTGTAAAAACATACGGGAGTGCTGTTTATGGCGTAAATGCACTAACCATAACCATCGAAGTGAATATTAGCGCAGGCACCAAATACTATATGGTGGGCTTGCCAGATAATGCGGTAAAAGAGAGTTTGCAAAGGGTGGCCAGTGCCATCAATGTTTCAGGTTTCCGCATGCCTAAACAGAAAATAGTGGTAAACCTGGCACCAGCCGATATAAAAAAAGAAGGCTCATCTTACGATTTGCCAATTGCCATCGGCATTTTAGCGGCATCAGGGCAAATCCCAGCCGAAGAACTGGAAGACTACTTTATAATGGGCGAACTGTCTTTGGATGGAAGTATCCAGCCCATAAGAGGTGCCCTTCCAATTGCCATCCAAGCGCAGCAAGACGGCTTTAAAGGCTTTATCTTACCAAAACAAAACGTTCGTGAAGCAGCCATTGTAAACGATTTAATTGCATATGGTGTGGAAAACCTGGCACAGGTGGTAGCTTTCTTTAACAAAAGCGAAGTACTTGAACAGGTTAAAGTAAATACCAGAGAAGAATTCTTAAAAAACATCAACAATTACGAACACGATTTTGCAGATGTTAAAGGTCAGGAAAATATTAAAAGAGCGTTAGAAATCGCAGCTGCAGGTGGTCATAATGTTATTTTAATTGGTCCGCCAGGAGCAGGCAAAACTATGCTGGCCAAGCGCCTGCCCACTATATTGCCCCCGTTAAATTTAAATGAGGCTTTAGAAACCACAAAAATTCACTCTGTAGCCGGAAAACTCGCTGCGAGCGACGCGTTAATGACAAGCCGTCCGTATCGTTCTCCGCACCATACCATTAGCGATGTTGCGTTGGTAGGCGGCGGAATGAATCCACAGCCCGGAGAAATATCGCTGGCCCACAATGGTGTTCTGTTCTTAGATGAATTGCCAGAATTTAAACGAACCGTTTTAGAAGTCATGCGCCAACCTCTGGAAGACCGTAAAGTAGCTATTTCCAGGGCAAGGTTTTCAGTAGAATATCCGGCCAGCTTTATGTTGGTGGCTTCTATGAATCCCTGTCCTTGTGGCTTTTACAATCACCCGGAGAAAGATTGTGTGTGTGCACCCGGTGTAGTTCAAAAATACCTGAGTAAAATATCAGGACCACTCCTAGACCGCATTGACCTGCATGTGGAAGTAACGCCTGTTGATTTTACAGAACTTGCCTCCTCACACGAAACAGAAAAAAGCAATCACATCAGGACACGAGTCATTAAAGCAAGGGAAATCCAGGATCTACGTTTTGCGGATAGAGAAGACCTGCATTGCAATGCCCAGATGAGTCCTAAAATGGTGCGCAAAGTATGCCGGATCAGCGAAGCCGGAACCCATTTATTAAAGACAGCAATGGAAAGGTTAGGGTTATCGGCCCGTGCCTACGACCGGATTTTAAAGGTTGCGCGAACCATTGCCGATTTAGCCGATAGTGAAAATATAGAGCTCGAACACTTGGCCGAATCAATCAATTACAGAAGTTTGGATAGAGATGGCTGGGCGGGATAACGCTTTACACAAAAAAGCGTTTTAATTTGCTCGTTATCTTGATAAAGATTAAGTTTATCGATCAAGCCAATGCCATATATATGAAAAATTTACCTTCTTATTTTCTGGCCCATTGGTAATTTTATGCTATATGAGAAATATTACAGGTCTATTGCTATTATTAATTTCTGCTCAGTTATTTGCCCAAAGTAACAATCCTCTAATTCCTAAAACAGGCATTAATACCAATGCATTTGTCCCAAAAGGATGGAAAATAATTTATCGTGCCAAAGGTGATTTAAATAAAGATCATTTACCTGATGAAGCCATCATTATCCAGAATACGAATCCAGAAAATATCATCAAAAACGAGGGGATGGGCATTGATAAACTGAATTTGAACCCCCGTATGCTTTTGGTGCTTTTTAAAACATCCGGCAACTACAGCTTACAATCCCAAAACATCATTTTTATCCCAACTGAAAATAATGAAGAGAATACCTGCCTCGCCGATCCTTTAGAAGAAACGGGTGCCATCAACATCAAAAACGGTACACTCACTTTAAGTTATCAATATTGGCTAAGCTGTGGCTCCTACTGGGTAAATAATGCTGATTATACATTCAGGTTTCAGAATCAAAAGATGGAACTTATCGGCTTTGATGCGGAGAGTTATAGCCGGTCTTCAGGAGAACAAACCACTACCAGCGTTAATTTCTCTACCAGGAAAAAAAGTGAAACTTCTGGCGGCAATATGTTTAGCGACAAAACCAACAAACCAAAAACAGTATGGAAGAAATTTAATTGGGGCAGATTGCTTACACTTGATGAAATGACGGAAGAACTTGCTCAAAAACTTGCAGAAATATAAATCTTTTTTTGAGATGTTTAACGTGAAGAAGGTATTTTTTGTATGTTTTATATTTATTTCGAGTCATTCGTTTGCACAAAAAATATTCCATCAGACTGATGTAAAAGGCACATGGCAATATGTTTACCCTTTTAAAGATAAGCGTTACGTAATGGCTATACAATATCTGATCGTTGATGGAGAATCCTCAGAAGAGCCGTCCAATGCCATCATTTATTTCGGTAAAATCGGTAAAAAAGCCGACAAAATTTTCTGGAAAGAAAATCTTGCCCTACGCCAGATCAGTAACAATATCACTTACGAAGACTATAACAACGACGGGATAAAAGATCTGTTAATTTTTGAAGATACAGGTGGAAGGGGAGGAAATTCTTTTTACAATCTTTACCTTGTTAATCCTAAAAACCATACCTTAACCAAGGTCGGAGATTTCAACAAAATTGTTAACCCTAACTACAACAAAAAATACAAAGTGATTGTGAGTTATGGTTTGACAGGTACTAATTATTATCAGTTGTATAAACTGAATAAAAAGCACATACCATATAAAATTGGCAAACCCTTTGACGATACTGAAGATTTAGATCTGGATAAAAAGATTGCCACAATTTTAAAGAATAATAATAATCCAAGACAGCAGATCAAAAAGATAGGCAATTAGTACATCTAAATGAACATTAAAAACATAATAAAACTCCTGTTATATGCCATTATTTTGAGCGTTATCATAGTATTGGGTATTAATTTGTTAGTCAAACATCAAACTGATCCATCAATTTACTTCAACGTGCAAAACGTACCAAAAACCAGGGTAGCCATTATTTTCGGCGCAGGAATAAACAACAACAAGCCCGGTAAATATTTAAAAGACAGGCTTGATGCTGGCATAAAACTCTATAACAATCAAAAAATTGATAAAATTTTGCTTTCAGGAGATAACGGTACTGATGCGCACGATGAACTTACGGTAATGAAACTTTACTGTTATGAACATGGTGTTGATACCAGTAAAATTTATCTCGACTATGCAGGTTTTGATAGCTACTCTACGCTTTACAGATCAAAATTTATTTTCAAAATAGATACCGCCATTCTGGTATCGCAAAAATATCATTTGAATAGGTGTGTGAATATCGGCAACAAGCTAGGAATAAAATCTTATGGCTTTGCTGCAGATCAAGGAACATATCAAGGCTTCAAATACGCTTCATTCAGAGAATATTTGGCTATAGTAAAATCTGCTATTGATCTGATTATTGACAGAAAGCCCCGTTTTTTAGGTGAGCCGGTTAATATTAATGGCCCATCAAACTATACTAAACAATAGTATAAAGTAAACTTATTTATCAGCGCCTAAATTGAAAATTTCTTTTAAACCAAACAGTTCCGGTACTTAAACAAATCAGCATATTTTTTAAAAGGCATCATCAAACAGCCCGATCAAAAGATCAAACTCATTCATAAGACCCTAAAAAACAACAACTTATTAATAAAATTTAATTAAACCTGCTTGCTGATTACTCATCTCATTTACCAATCACATTTTTGTTTGGCATAGTCATTGTCATAGCACTGTTACAATTATTACCTATTTAAAATTAAAAAAGTGAAAGAGATGAAAAAGACAGTTCAAATTTTCAGCATGCTTCTAATAGCATTAACCGTAATGGTATCATGTAAAAAAGACACCGATCCGGCAGATCGCGATTTCTTTGTAGGCACGTACAAAGGATCAGTTTCTTACCGTAGTGGCGAAAATACAATTACCAGCAGCGACGGAAAAGTGACCGTGAGCAAAGTTGGTGAAACCTATAATTTTTACTTTGGCAACAACATTCCGGATATTACTGGAGTAAAATTCGAAAAGAAAGGCGACAACAGCTACGTGAGTATCGGTTCTGGCTTAACGGGTATTAGCATTGACGCCAGTAATCTAACCATCAGGGTAGCTAAAGACAGTCAATTCTGGACTGCTGATTGTACCAGATAATAAAGAATAATTTAAATTAAGGCCCGATCTAGAAAAATCGGGCCTTATTTTTTGCTCCTACTTTTATTCTGAAGTCAAAAAAAAGTTCATGCTTAATTTAGCTAAATTTACAGCATGAGTTTTGAATTAAAAACACACCTCGAAGAAATCATTTCCCTTACCGATCAGGAATTTGAACATATTGTTTCCCATTTCAAACCTAAAACGCTTAAGAAACATCAGTATCTCATCCAGGAAGACGAATTTGTCAATCACATTTATTTTGTAGTTAAAGGTTTATTAAAAGCCACTTTTACAGACGCCAATGGTAAAGAATATATTATCCAGTTTGCGATGGAAAACTGGTGGCTTTCTGATTTCAGGGCTTTTTATGGCCAGGTTAAATCAATTACCAACATCAGCTGCCTGGAAAATTCCGAATTACTCTCCATCACCAAAGAAAACCTGGATCTGTTATGCCGCGAAAGCCATAAAATGGAACATTTTTTCAGGGTAAAAAACAGTTTAGGATACGTAGCATTACAGCAAAGAATTCTATCCCTTTTAACCACAAGCCCAAAAGAGCGCTTTGAACAACTTGCTCACCAGTATCCGCAATTGATGCAAAGGGTTTCTAAAACAATAATAGCGGCATACTTAGGCATATCAAGAGAAACCTTAAGCAGGCTTTCTGCAAAAACGTGATTTCGCGCACAATAAATCTGTGATTGAAGTCCTTTGCTACCAAACCCAACAGCTTTAACTTTGTAATACACTTAACACAAAACATATGAATAAGAAAGTTTTATTCGTGCTTACAAGCCACGACGAATTAGGAAATACAGGTTTAAAAACAGGTTTTTGGTCAGAAGAATTTGCAGCGCCATATTATGCCTTAGCCGATAAAGGCATTGATATTGTATTGGCCTCTCCAAAAGGTGGTCAGCCACCAATCGACCCTAAAAGTGAAGACCCTTCTTTTCAAACCGAAACAACGAAAAGAATGGACAATGACACGGTTCTCTTAGACAAATTGAAGAGTACCACTCCATTGGCTGATATCAAAATGGATGATTATGATGCCGTTTTTTATCCTGGTGGCCACGGACCGCTGTGGGATTTGGCAGAAAGTAAAACTTCACAACAGCTCATTACCGAATTCTATTCTGCCGGCAAACCTGTTGCTTTTGTATGTCATGCTCCCGGAGTGCTTAAGGATGTAAAGGTAAATGGCGAATACCTGGTAAAAGGAAAAAATGTAACCGGGTTTACCAATAGCGAAGAAGAAGCTGTACAATTAACAAACGTAGTGCCTTTCCTGGTAGAGGATATGTTAATAAAAAATGGTGGAAATTATAGTAAGATAGCCGACTGGAGCCCTTATGCTGTAGTTGATGACTTATTGATTACCGGCCAAAACCCTGCCTCATCAGAAAAAGTTGCAGAAGAATTATTAAAGCTTCTTGCCTAAATTTAAACCCTCAACAGAGATTGGTTTTTCCCGTCTCTGTTGAGGATTCCTTATTATAACCCGTCTTCTTCCTCGTCTTCAGGTTCAGGTACATAATTTTCAATGGCCTGCCCAATTGCATTAACCTCTTCGTCTTCCTCAAAAATTGGAAGTTCGGTTTTATAGTCCATTTTTAACCAGATAGATGAGGTGTCCTTTTGGATCTGTATGTATTCTTTTCCCTCTTTAAAAATGGTATAAGAATCATTTCCTTCCGGAAAAACGGAATAATTAGTTGGCCCTATTTCTATATCAAAAGGTTCTTGCATAGCGGATATTTTCTTACAAAGATAAAAATCTTTTTGTTGAGGTAACTTAGCCATACGCCAGACTTTACTATCTTTACCCTAATAAATGTTAACTATGGATTTTTCAAAAGCAGATAACAAAGTTGCCCGAAAATTATTCGAAGTCGCTTTACAACGGGAACTAAAAAAGGAAATGCAGCTATTTTCCGAAATTTTAGACCAATGGAAAACACAACAGCCTGAAGACAACAGAGACGATTACTATAAAATTTTTACTGCTGTAAAAGATTTCGACAAGCACATCGCCAGAAGGTACGATGGACTTAGAAATTCATGGTTTTTAGGCACTATAACTGCGCTGCTTGTAGAAAAAATCATCACGGCAGATGATTTGGAAGATTTTTCAGAAGAGGCAAAAAGTGAAATATCAAGGAGCCTCAAATTCAGAGAAGTTAATCAATTATAAATAATTTCAAATCCGGGAAAGGCAGAGCGCTTTGATTCTACGGTGTACAGAAATTATGGTTAATTTAGTATGCACAGTGGCTTTCCTCCGCAACCTCTGTGCTAATGAAATTAAAAAATTACGCATGATTGTTTAAAAATCTCATCATTTGTACTACTTTACGGCTAAAGATTTTACGCGATAGATAAGAAGATGAAGTTAACGTTTTGGGGAGCAGCGCAACAGGTAACCGGTAGTATGCACCTGCTCGAAATCGGGCATTATAAAATACTGATAGATTGTGGATTAGATTACGAGAAAGAAACATATCAGGAAGAAAACCAACAATTCCCCTTTGATCCGGCCATTATAAACCTGGTAATTCTAACCCATGCCCATATCGATCACTCTGGTAATTTACCAACATTAGTTAGAATGGGATTTGAGGGCCAGGTGCTTTGTACACCACCAACTGCCGATCTTACTTCGATACTATTGTTCGATTCTGTCGAACTTTTTTTAAGAAAGGCCGGCCGGAAACCGCGTACAAAACGTGGCAATTTTAGCGGACCAAAACCGCTGTACCTGCACAAACATGTGATGGATACCATCGATCGTTTTGTAACCATTGCTTTTAACAAACCTTTCAAAATTAACGGCGATATCACTTTAACCTTTGTGCCGGTTGGTCATTTATTGGGTGCTGCCGCAGCTGTTTTAACCATAAATGATGAGGGAATAGAAAAGAAAATCGCTTTTACGGGTGATATCGGCAGAGAGAACTATCCGGTATTGGTTAATCCGGAGCCTTTGCCAGAGGTAGATTATGTTGTAAGTGAAGCGACTTATGGAGGTAGAATACATACCAAAGATCAAACACTGGAGGAACGCCTGGTTAAGGAAATTACGGAAGCCTGCATCAAAAGTCCTGGCAGGCTGATTATTCCGGCGTTTAGTATTGGGCGTACACAATCGCTGGTATTTGCCCTGAACCAGATATTTACTAAAAAACTGTTGCCGCCCATTCAAATCTTTGTAGATAGCCCAATGGCCATCCAGGCTACCGAGGTTTATCGTAAACACCACAACCTGGTGAACCAGGAGGCAAAAGATTTTTACCAAACTATGGGTGATGAGTTTGAGTTTGAACACTTGGCTTACGTTCAAACCATGAAGGAAAGTAAAGATGTTTCTAATTATTTCGATCCCTGCATCATTATTTCCTCAGCAGGCATGCTGGAAGGTGGAAGGATCCAGGACCATCTTTATTACAACATTCAGAACTATTATTGCACCATTCTATTTATTGGTTATTGCGCAAAAGGAACGCTTGGCTATAAGCTATTAAGCGGAGCGCCCATCGTACGTATTAAAGACCGAGAAATGATGGTTTATGCCACTATCCGCCAAACAGATCTACTCAGTGGCCACGGCGATCATAACGACTTAATTAAAACAATTAAACAAACTGGCCAACCCAAAAAGGTATTCCTGGTTCATGGTGAAGATAAAAGCTTGCAAAGCCTATCATTAGCATTACAGGAAGAAGGTTTTAATGTAGAGGTGCCGGAAAGAGGAGAGGCATTTGAACTTTAATACTATGTTGTCATTTTGATGGATAATTTATTTTATAAAAAATTAATATGATTGACAGTAGCATCTAATTGAAATAGACCTCACCGAGGATCGTCATTGCGAAAAGGCTTTTTCAGCTGACCAAGCAATCTTTATAGCAAGGATCATTAGCATGAAAGATTGCTTCGTCGTTCCTCCTCGCAATGACGAATTTTTAGGGATGAAGTTTGTCAATGGTAGCACAGCGAAAAATTCCTGAATAAGTTGCACTACCGATTATGAAAAATTCATTGGCAGTTTTCCATAGTTTGCAGATTCTTCGCTATGCTCAGAATGACAATATTGCTATGGATTTCGAACATCATCATCCCTCTTACACCTTCCATCATTTCCTAATTTGTCCATTACCCTGAACTACCCATTTGTAACTGGTTAATTCTTCCAAACCCATTGGTCCCCGTGCATGAAGTTTCTGTGTGCTGATCCCAATTTCGGCGCCAAGGCCAAATTGAGCTCCATCGGTAAAACCTGTAGAGGCATTGGCATATACTGCTGCGGCATCTACTTCAGTCAAAAATTGAGCAATATTAGCGGCATCTTCAGAAATGATGGCTTCACTGTGCTTAGAGCTGTAATCGGCAATGTGGTTCAATGCTTCTGCTAAATCCTTTACCACTTTAACCGCCAGCTTTAACGATAAAAATTCCGTTCCAAAATGTTCAGGCATAGCCTTATTCAATAGATTTGACGGATAAGAATACTTTAATGCTTCATAGCTTTTTTCATCTGCAAATAATTTCACATTTCCATCTGCCAGCGGAGATAAAAGTGCGGGTACATCATTTAACCTGTTTTCGTTAACAAGCACACAGTCTAATGAGTTACAAACGCTTACCCTCCTCGTTTTAGCATTAAAAATAATCGCTTGACCTTTCTCCAAATCACCTGTTTCGTCAAAATAGGTATGCACTATTCCTGCTCCGGTTTCAATAACAGGGATTTTGCTGTTTTCCCGGACATAATTAATTAACGATTGACTTCCTCTTGGAATCAGAACATCAACAAAGCCTCTTGCATTCAATAGCGCTTCGGTTGCAGCCCTTTCTGCCGGCAACAAGGTTAACACATCACGATTGATTTTATGGTTATCCAACACCTCGTGTATTACCTTTGCTATGGCCAGATTAGAAAACTCAGCGTCACTGCCGCCTTTTAATACAGCAACATTTCCGGTTTTAAAACAAAGCGAAAATACATCAGCAGTGACGTTGGGACGAGCCTCATAAATTACCCCAACCACGCCCAAAGGCACACTCACTTTTTGTATATGAAGCTGATTGTCCAATATTTTATCAGATAGTACTTTCCCCAACGGACTTTTTAAACCTGCTACATTTTTAAGGTCAGTTGAAATATCAGCAATACGTGCTGCACTTAATTTTAGCCTGTCATATTTAGGGTCTTCGACGGCCATTTTGGCTAAATCCTTAGCGTTTTCAGTAAGAATTTCGTCTGCATTGGCTATTAAAGCCTCTGCAAGATCCTCTAAAACAGCATCTGTTTTTTCTTTCCCCAGGCTAATTAAGGTACGACTTGCCTGTTTTGCCTTTTCGAAGTATTGTTTGTAATCCATGTTATTAATTATTAACCGCAAAGAGCGCTAAGTTTTTCGCAGAGAACGCTAAAGTTATTTGCATATTTACAACCTTGTTTACCCTCCTCTTTGTGCCTTCGCGTATCTCTTTGCGTCCTTTGCGGTAAAGCCCTTTAAATAGCCGAATAAAAATAATCGTAATGCACCAAAGCTTTTTGTTTCTTTTGTCCTATTCTCTCTCTCGCCTTGTCAGATCCATATTCTGCAATCCCCAATCCGATCAGATTATGCTGTTCATCAATAATTTTAATAATATCGCCTTTTAAAAAGTCTGTCTGTATTTCAATAATTCCTACGGGCAATAAACTGGTTGCTTTCCCTGATGTCAATACCGTTTTTGCTCCATCATTTAATTTCACTACACCAGTTGCGGAAGTTTCAGAATGGGCAATCCATTTTTTCTTACCTGATTTGCTTTTTTCCGGGACAAAGCGCGTGTGGACCAACTCATGGTTTAATAGCGAAGTCAGTACCTCATCTTTTGTTCCATTGGCAATATGAACCGTTATGCCCAATTTAGCCACTTTTTGCGCCATGGTCGATTTGGTGATCATGCCACCACGGCCAAACTGCGATTTACCTGTTTGAATAAAAGAAGCCAGGTTAGCAACCGAACCGTTAATCTCCTCAATAACAGCTGAGCCTTCTAGTTTCGGATCGCCATTATAAATGCCATTTACATTCGATAAAATAATCAACGCATCGGCATTTAACATGGAGGCGATTAAGCCGGCAAGTTCATCGTTATCGGTAAACATCAGTTCAGTAACCGAAACCACATCGTTTTCGTTCACCACAGGGATTACCTCGTTCTGAAGCAAAATCTGTAAGCAGTTTTTCATGTTTAAATAATGTGCCCGGTCGCGAAAATCTTCCTTCGTAACCAAAACCTGCGCACATTGTATGTTATGCGCGGCAAAGAAACTGGAGTAGGTATTAATCAGTTTAACCTGACCAATGGCCGCCAATAGTTGCCGGGTAGTTACGGCATCCTGTTTTTCGGATACTTTAATTAAACTCCTGCCTGATGCTACTGCACCCGAAGATACCAAAATTACTTCAATACCCTGCTTTTTAATGTCAGCCAATTGATTTACGAGGTGCTTAATCCTGGCTTCATCAGGCAAACCATTTTCCTGCGTAATTACATTCGAACCAACTTTAACAACTATCTTTTTGTATCCTAATTTCATTATAATTTCAACCGTTTGGATATGGCAATTTACCATCAATTTTTATAATTCAGATGATTATCTATAGGCTTGATCGATTTTTACGAAAATGATAATCGGGTTTAGCGCTAAGCGTTTGGGGCTGATTAACCGAATAACCAGTTAGCCACTAATAAACTAATGACTATTGAACTAATAAACTATTTCATTAAATTGCAATTGATCCTAAATCAAACCGCTATGAAACGTATCTTACCCGGCCTGATATTGCTTAGTGCAATTATGGCCTGTAATCACCCTCAAAAGAAAGAAATGAAAGCAATAAAGTGGCCTGATGCCAAAGCTCCGGTAGCAGAAATTATTCCGCACAAAAGAGTTATACATGGCGATACCGTGGTAGATAACTACTATTGGATGATCGATTATTTTAAAAAAGGTCCGGACAGTACCAAAGTTGTGAATTACCTGAAAGCAGAAAACGCTTACCTGGATACCATGATGAAAAGTACCGAAAAGTTTCAGTCCGATCTGTTTAAGGAAATGAAAGGCCGGATTAAAGAAAAAGATGAATCGGTGCCGGTTTTCAGAAATGGCTACTATTACTATTCGCGTACAGAAGACGGGCAGCAATATTTTAAGTATTGCCGCAAAAAGGGAAGTTTATCGGCTACAGAAGAAATTTTGCTGGATGTAGATCAACTGGCAAAAGGCCATTCCTATTACAGCGCTACCGGGTTTAGTGTGAGTCCTGATAATAAACTTTTAGCTTTTGGAGTCGATCAGGTTTCGCGCAGGCAGTATACCATTAACATTAAAAATTTAGAAACCGGAGAACTTTTAAAAGATGCCATTACCAATACGGAAGGTGGGGTGGCCTGGGCCAATGATAATAAAACGTTCTTTTATACTTCTAAAAACCCGGTTACACTGTTGAGTGAAAAAATTAAAAAACATGTACTGGGTACAGATGCCAAAACGGATGCTGTGGTTTACGACGAGAAAGACAACACGAACTATATTGGGGTAGGTAAATCGAAAAATGGCAGATATATCTTCATTGCTTCACAGGGAACATTAACTGCCGAATATAAAATGATTGACGCCGACCATCCGGAAAGCCCCTTTAAAGTTTTTGCAGCCCGATCAAAAGATGTGCTGTATGATGTGATGCCCGTCGATGATAAGTTTCTGATCTTAACCAACTGGAAGGCTAAAAATTTCCGTTTAATGGAATGTCCGCTGGATAAAACCGAAAAGGAAAACTGGAAAGAAGTGATTCCGCACCGCGCAGATGTTTTATTGGAAAGCGTTGAAGAATTTAAAGATTTTACTGTTTTATCTGAACGTAAAAATGGGTTAACTGAGTTACGTGTACTCAAAAAAGACAAAAGTGATTATTACATCAAATTTGATGAACCTGTGTATGATGCCGGCGTTGGTGCAAATCCAGAGTACAACAGCACTACTTTGCGTTATAACTATACTTCATTAACCACTCCAAGCTCGGTTTACGATTATAACCTTATCGGGAAGGATCAGAAACTGATGAAGCAACAGGAGGTTTTAGGGGGCTATAATCCAAAAGATTATATTACTGAACGTGTTTTCGCAACCGCTAAAGACGGCACCAAAGTGCCAATTGCACTGGTATATAAAAAAGGCTTCGAAAAGAATGGTGAATCGCCATTGTTGCTTTATGGTTATGGTTCTTATGGCTCAAACTCGGATGTTTATTTCTCTTCACCTCGTTTAAGTTTGCTAAATAGAGGCTTTGTGTTTGCCATTGCCAATATCCGGGGCGGACAGGAAATGGGCCGCCAATGGTATGAAGATGGAAAGCTGATGAAGAAGAAAAACACCTTTACTGATTTTATTGCAGCAGGGGAGTATCTGATTGATCAAAAATACACCTCAAAAGGCCATTTATACGGTCATGGTGGAAGTGCCGGCGGCTTATTAATGGGTGCTGTAGCCAACATGGCCCCAAATTTATGGAACGGCCTTATTGCTGATGTTCCTTTTGTAGATGTGGTTAATACCATGCTGGATGAAAGCATTCCGCTAACAACAAACGAATTTGATGAGTGGGGCAACCCGAAACAAAAAGCAGCTTACGATTACATGAAAAGCTATTCTCCTTATGAAAATATTGAAAAGAAAGCTTACCCAAATATGTTGGTGACTACCGGCTTGCACGATAGCCAGGTACAGTATTTTGAGCCAGCAAAATGGGTGGCCAAATTAAGGGCCACCAAAACCGACAAGAATGTGTTGCTGCTTAAAACCAACATGGAGTTTGGCCACGGTGGAGCATCAGGCCGTTTTGATTATTTAAAAGATGTGGCATTACGCTGGGCATTTTTGTTCTCTCTGGAAGGGATAACGAAATAATTTTCCATAAATCCGTCATTTCGAGCGGAGTGCAACGCAGTCGGGAAATCTAATTAAGCAGATCTCTCTCCCGAACGTTCGGGACTGCGCTTCAGTCGAGATGACGGAACTTTTTCAATAATAATACCAATACTAACCCAAAATGAACAGCAAACTAAAAACACTCCAAACCGTCCATCTTGCACTATGCTCGGGTGTATTATTTTTTGCATTGGTAACGGTATTTCTAAACCGCGAGCTTATGTTTTTTGATGCCAATCCTAAAACAACTGCCCCCTTTAACCCGATATTTCCGGTTATGGGACTAATCACCCTCTCTGCAAGCATATTTTTTTATAGAAATTTAATCGCTAAAATTGATAAAACGGCTGCTGATGATATCAAAATCAACCTGTACCAAAGTGCATTTATCATTAGTTCAGCATTACTGGAAGGTGGGGCGCTTTTCAATATTGTTGGTTTCTTTATGACACGTAATTCATTCTTTTTGATATTTGGGGCAGCTAATTTTATATTTTTGGTGTTGAAACGGCCAACTAAAGATAAATTGATTTCCACTTTACAATTGCAACATCCAAATTCCGGGTCTTTATAGGCAATTAGCCTTATCTTTGCCCCTTAATGGAATACAATGTTCACACTCTGCCAAACGGCATCCGCTTATTGCACGTGCCTGCGGCTTCAGCCATATCTCACGCATGTATCATCGTTAATACAGGATCGCGCGATGAGCCTGAAGGCAAAGCAGGTTTAGCACACTTTATAGAGCACTTGATTTTTAAGCGTACCGAAAAACGGAACACTAACCAGATTCTGAATCATTTAGAAAGCGTTGGTGCAGATTTAAATGCCTATACCACTAAAGAATATACCTGCGTACATGCCTCTTTTTTAAATCCTTATTTAGCTAGAACTTTAGATCTCTTTAACGATATACTCTTCCATTCTACTTTTCCTGAAGAGGAAATGGATAAAGAAAAAAGTGTAATTCTGGATGAAATTTCTTCTTATCTGGATCAACCGGAAGAAGCGATTAATGACGATTTTGAAGATATGCTTTTTGCAGGTCATGCTTTGGGCAATAATATTCTAGGCACAACCGAATCCGTTCAACATTTTACAAGAGAAGATGTAATGAACTTCAGAAAGGCCAATTACCGTACAAATGAAATTGTGGTGGCTATTTTAGGCAATTATACTTTAAATTATGTTGTAAAAAAGGGAAGCAAATATTTTGCAGATGTAGAAGAAAATAACCCCAAAAAAGTGCGGGTTAAACCAACTATACTTCCTCCAAGCAATAACACCATTTACAAGCCCATTATGCAGTCTCACTGCATTTTAGGTACACAGGCATATTCTACACATCAATCACAAAAGGTACCGTTGATGCTGTTGAATAATTATTTCGGCGGCAATGGAATGAGTTCGGTATTAAATCTGCAGATCAGGGAAAGATATGGCATTGCCTACACCATCGAATCCAATTTTTCGCCTTTAAGCGACACTGGCATTTTCTCTGTTTATTTCGGAACCGATAAAGAAAAACAGGCTAAAGCACTATCTTTAATTTTTAAGGAAATCAAAAAACTCAGAGATCGTCCGTTAAATGATTTACAGCTTCAGAAAGCCAAAAACAAATTTATCGGACAAATTGCTTTGGGAGAAGAAAACAGGATTGGTTTGATCATTTCGATGGCAAAAAGCCTGATCGATCATAATCAAATAGATTCGCTGGAAACCGTTTTTGAAAAAATTAACACGGTTACCACCAGGCAAATGATAGAAGTTACCAATGAGATTTTAAATATTGAGCAACTGAGTGTCTTTACGTTCTGCCCAATAGCAGAATAATTGTTAGTTTTGTAAAGAATTGCTGTCATACTGAGGTACGAAGTATCTTATCCTGATAAGCAGTCACAATAAATATAGTAGCAACTCGTCTCGCCAGAAAAGCAATGTTAGAGATTCTTCATTGCATTCAGAATGACAAACTTGCATACAATTAATGAGTTCAGATTCACTTCTGAAAAAAATATAATACAATGAAATTACCAATAGTAGCTTACGGCGATCCGGTTTTAAAAAAGGTTTGCGCCGATATCGATAAAGATTATCCGGAATTAGAAAAATTGATCAGCGATATGTTCGACACCATGTATTACGCCAATGGTGTTGGCTTGGCTGCACCGCAGATTGGTTTGCCGATCCGCTTGTTTATTGTAGATACCGGTGAAGACGAAGACGGAAACCCTGGTTATAAAAAAGTATTTATTAATGCCGAAATTTTGGAAGAAACAGGCGAAGCCTGGAGCTTTAACGAAGGCTGTTTAAGTATTCCCGATATCCGCGAAAATATTATGCGCAAACCCAATGTCAAGATTACCTATTTCGACGAAAACTGGGTAGAGCATACCGACGATGTTGATGGCATGCCTGCACGTGTGATCCAGCACGAATACGATCATATTGAAGGGAAACTGTTTACTGATAAAGTAAGTGTTTTACGCAAAACTATGCTGAAAAGTAAACTGGACGCCATTTCGAAAGGAAATATCAAGACAGATTATAAAATGAAGTTTCCGAACAAGAGCAAGAAAAGATAGGTTTTGATGGAAGATGTAAGAGGGAAAATGGAAACGTTTTCCCTTTTTTTGTCCCTGCTTTCCCTTATCAATTTCTTTGCATTCGTCATCCTGAACTTGTTTCAGAATCTTTTTAGCTATGATTACATATGTAAAAATCCGTCATTGTGAGAAGGCTTTTTCAGCCGGCAATGAGGAATACTGGTGGATCTGTCAATGGTAACGAAACGCAAGAATTTAAGAACCCTAAGAGGTACACATAAGCTAAACACAATCTGCAACGCCCTCACCATAAACTCGTTAAGAGTCTTTCTTGTTAAATAAACCGCTATGTTTCAGCCGGGATGACGAGAGTAAATAAATCCCGTATGCATAGACTAAGGACTCCAGACTTAGGGCTCAAGACTAATTCGTCCTGCTCTTATCGCCATCAAAGATCTGCTGCATTAGTTTGCCCCAGGCGAAAGGATTAAGCAGTGGATTGGTTTGCACCATATTCTTATTGATCATCCTGTCGAAATTATAACGGTAATTCTGGCTGCCAATTTCCTGCCCATCTCGTGGTAGCGTTTGGATCAAACCATCAATTGAAGAACGCGAAAGATTCTTCTTGGCAATGGCCATATCGTCATCCGCTAGTTTCATTGATAAAAACTCGCGGGTAAATTCTTCAGTGGTTGCCCAGGGAAAAACGCGCACCGAAGGTAAATCGATCACATTTGCTTTCAATTTAACCATAATGGTGTATTTGCTATCGGGCGTACTTTGTGGTATTACGGTAGAGAATTTTTTGTAACCAATGGCTGTAAATAGTATCGTATCGCCTGGGTTAACAATAAAGGTAAAATATCCCCTGTAATCGGCACCAACCCTTTTGCTCCTGGCAGAAAGATTGGTAATGGTAACATAAGGTATTACGTTTGAACTGTCGATATCGGTAATAATCCCGGAAAATTGGATCAGTTTATCCTGAGCCGGCTTTTGTTGTGCAGAAGCGGCTAAAGAAAAAATAAGGCAAATTAGGATAACACAATATCTCATTAATACAAAAGTAATTTTATTAATAAAACTTCCTTGTTAAATAGTGTTAAAGCTTATTCTTGTTCAGCCATGTTAACGGCAACCACAGACGTAATCTGAGGAACAGCTTTCATAATGGCCTGTTCAATACCAGATTTCATCGTCATAAAACTCATTGGGCAAGAACCGCAATTGCCTAAAAGCTTAAGCTTTACCGTGCCTTCAGCTGTAATTTCTTCAACAGAAACATCCCCTCCATCAGCCTTTAAATACGGCCTGATAGTTTCCAATGCCTGTTCTACTTCTTCTGTTAAATTCATTATATATATTTTAATTTATAAAAATAGTAATTTTTTAGCAATTCACGATTTGTGCATTGTTAATGGAGATCTGTTGTGCAATCTTACTGGCAATATCTCCAAATACAACATCCAATAACGGGTTTTGATTTAGTGCTACAGGTTTTCCTTTGTCACCAGCTTCGGCAATACTTTGGATAATTGGAATTTCTCCCAGAAACGGCACATCAAAACGCGATGCAAGCGCTGTACCGCCACCTTTTCCAAAAATATAATATTTGTTCTCCGGCAATTCGGCTGGTGTAAAATACGACATGTTTTCTATAACGCCTAAAATCGGGATATTAATTCCAGGCATTCTGAACATCGCCAAGCCTTTATGCGTATCAGCCAGTGCTACCTGTTGCGGTGTAGTAACCACTACCGCCCCCGAAATTGGAAAACTTTGGGTAATGGTAATGTGGATATCGCCCGTTCCCGGTGGAAGATCTACAATCAGGTAATCCAGTTCTCCCCAGTTGGTATCATTAAACAATTGTTTTACCGCATTTGAGGCCATTGGGCCACGCCAGGGTACGGGTTGGCCAGGATCAGCAAAAAAACCAAGAGATAACAATTTAATGCCATACTTTTCAATTGGCAAAATTTTGGTCTTTCCATCAGCCGTTTCTTCGGCAGCAGGTTTGGCATCAACCAGATCGAACATGGTTGGTACCGATGGACCATAAATATCAGCATCAATAAGCCCAACCTTGGCACCATCTTTAGCCAATACAACCGCCAGATTGCTTGCAACGGTAGATTTACCAACGCCTCCTTTGCCAGATGAAACCAAAATAATGTTTTTGATGTTATCTAATGATGATGAATTGCCGGGCTGAGTAACCCTTGACGTTACATTGATCATTACCTCCGCAGTGGCTGATACAAAATGCCTGATGGCATTTGTACAGGCATTTTTCAGCATTTCTTTCATTGGACATGCCGGCGTGGTAAGCTCTAATGTAAAATTGACCTGGTTATCTGTGATCTGTAAATCTTTGATCATGTTTAAAGTAACCAGATCTTTTTTAAGATCGGGATCTTCAACATTTTTAAGCGCATCTAAAACTTGTTGCGGGCTAATCTGCATGGTATTAATTTAAATTCAAAATTAACAAAACGTAGCCACAAATACTTTTATTTAGGCTTTTTAACTGTAATTTTAACACGAAATAAACATTTAATTGTTACGTTTAAGCAATTAACCATTTTAACGACTATATGCGAATACCAAAAATTAAGATCCCCAAAAAATATTTGAAAATCGGAGCCTGGTTTTTAGGTGTTTTTGTTGTTGTTTGTATCGCTTTTGGAGCCGTAGCCTACAGCAAAAGGGAAGCGCTTCTTAAAAAGATGGTGGCCAAAGCAATCGCTAAGGCCGACAAAGATTATAACCTGGAAGTTAAAATCGGATCAGCAGATTTTGCCGGACTCAGCACCGTTAAAATGACCAATATTTCTGTCGTTCCTAAAGAACGAGATACCCTTTCAAACATTAATGAGCTGAGCGTTAGCGTTAAGCTTTTTCCTTTAATATTCGGGAACGTAAAACTTTCGGAAATAAAACTGAAGGAAGGTTATGTGAGTGTAGTGTTAAAAGATTCGACCACTAATATCGATTTCATCTTAAAACGGAAGAAAAAAGACAGCATTCAGACCAATCAAAAAGCAAATTTATCAGAAATTGCCAGCAACATTTTAAATCAGGTTTTATATAAAATCCCTGATGATATGGATGTGAAGAATATGATTTTTAAGCTAAATGATCATGATACAGCCAAACTGAGCTTTGCAACCACTGCTACAATTGATGGAGGAGATTTAAAATCAACCATTGACGTAAACAACAACGAATCTACGTGGCATGTCAATGGGTATGTTGATCCTGGAAGTAAAAAGTTAAACTTTTTAGCCTATGCCGATGGAAAAAAGCTGGAATTGCCTTACCTCAACAATAAATTACACGCCAGGCTTAGTTTCGACACCTTACAAACTGAATTAAAAAATGCCAAATATAGTGGCGATGATTATAAGATATCGGGCTCCTGGTCGGTTAAAAATATGCTGATCAATCAGCCCCGTATCGCATCAAATGATATTATTGTACAAAGCGCAAAACTGGATGCCGATATTTTGGTTGGACCCAACTACATTGCCTTAGACAGCACCTCTACAGCCTATTTAAAAAATGCACAGATTCACCCTTTTGTTAAGTATACCTTAGGGAAAAACAAAATATATGAACTAAAGCTCAATGCCGAAGAACAGGATGCACAAGCGGTTTTAGATGCATTTCCACAAGGTTTGTTTGAATCGCTGGAAGGATTAAAAGTACAAGGCAAGGTTAAATACAGCCTTAACTTTTACCTGGATACCAAGATACCCGACAGCGTTCGCTTCAACTCTACACTTACACCGGTCAATTTTAAAATCTTGCAGTGGGGCAAAACCAATCTGCAAAAAATTAACAATACTTTCATTTATACACCCTATGAATATGGCAAGCCGATGCGCGATATTACCATTGGCCCGTCAAATCCGAATTTTACACCCTTATCTGCCATTTCAAAGAATTTTATCAACGCCGTTTTAACGGCAGAAGATCCTTCCTTTTTTACCCATAATGGTTTTGTGGAAGAATCGATCCGCAAATCAATTGCTGTAAATTTTAAGGAAAAGAAATTTAAGCGCGGGGGCAGTACCATCAGCATGCAGCTGGTGAAAAATGTTTACTTAAGCCGTCAGAAAACTTTGGCCCGTAAAGCCGAAGAGATCTTAATTGTCTGGCTTATCGAGCATAACCGCCTCATCAGTAAACAACGCATGTTGGAGGTATATTTTAATATTATGGAGCTGGGGCAAAACATTTATGGTATAGGGGAGGCCTCAAGGTATTATTTTGGAAAGCAACCGGCAGATTTAACTATTGGTGAAGGATTATTTCTTGCCAGCATTGTTCCCAAACCAAAAGCTTCAATGTATAAATTTATGGCCGATGGCAGCCTGAAACCTTATATGTTCAACTATTTTAGGTTTATGGGCAATATTATGGCCAGAAAAGGTTTAACGCCTGGCGATACCTCAGGTTACGGGTTTTATAATGTTCGCTTAAGGGAAGGTTTGCGTCGTTACCTGGCTCCAGACACGGCCGTGGTTGATACCTCTGCTTTCGATGATGATGGAGATGGATTGCCCGTTGTAATTGTTCACGATAAAAATAAAAGCTTCTTCGAACGTCTCTTTGGTGGCAATCCTAAAAAAGACACCACCAACAATAAGCAGATGAACGCTCCGGCCGATACCACCAAAACAAAAAAACAGTTGAGGCAGGAGCGAAGAGAAGAACGGAGACGCCAGAAGGAACTGGAAAAGAGCCTGGAGCAGTAGTTTTGAGTTGCGCATCTGAAGACTGAACTTGGGTAACAGGTTTTCAGTTAGCGGTTGTCAATTCGCAAAACAACCCAACAATAAAACAATCATCAACAAAAACCTTACAACTTTCCAACATTAAAACCTTTTTCAAACAATAACAAAGCAGCATGCACAAAATAAAAGTAGAGGATAAAGAATTCGAGATATTTTTAGAAAATGATACATTAAACAAAAGAATACGCTTGCTGGGTATCCAGATGAATGTAGATTATGAGAATAAATGCCCTTTATTCATCGGTGTGCTAAATGGCAGCTTCCTGTTTATGGCTGACCTGATTAAAGAGATTGATATACCTTGCGAAGTTGCTTTCATGCGTGTTGCATCCTATGATGGAACAGCAAGTTCGGGAAATGTAAAAGAACTGATCGGATTGCCAGATAATCTGGAAGGTAGGGATATCGTTATAGTGGAAGATATTGTTGATACAGGCCTGACTTTAACACATATTTTAAAAACGATAAAGGAAAAAAATCCGGCTTCCGTTAAAGTAGCTTCTCTTTTGCTTAAACCAAGTGCTTTAAAACACGAAATTGAAGCCTTAGAATACGTTGGCTTTGAAATACCTAATGAATTTGTAGTGGGTTACGGGCTGGATTATAATGGCCTTGGCAGAAACCTGACAGATATTTACAGAGCAACGGGCGCATAATTTTTAGATTGGATTAATTTATTTTTCGCACCTTTGCCCTATAATTTCTAAAATAATGACCATACATAAAGAAGGCTACACCACTATTGCCTTAAGCATATTGTTTATCTTCGTAATCAACGCCATAGTCGATTATAAATACCATGACATTACCTGGTTGCGCTGGTTTATCTATATCTTTTCTGCTGCTTTATTTATTATTGTGCTGCAATTTTTCCGCAACCCGAGCCGCAGCTTTTCTTCAGGCGATAATCTGGTGATTTGCCCTGCAGACGGCAAAGTTGTGGTAATTGAAGAGACGGAAGAAGGCGAATATTTTAAAGATAAACGTTTACAGGTTTCGATTTTTATGTCGCCCGTAAATGTGCACATCAACCGTAATCCGATTTCGGGGGTAGTGAAATTTTTCAAATATCACCCTGGAAAATACCTCGCCGCCTGGAATCCAAAATCGTCCACTGAAAATGAGCGTACGACCACCGTTGTTGAACATAAAAACGGCACGCCTGTATTGTTCCGTCAAATTGCAGGTGCCTTAGCACGCAGAATTGTATGGTACGTTAAAGAAGGGGATCAGGTGGTACAAACCGAACAGTTTGGCTTCATCAAATTTGGATCAAGGGTGGATGTTTTTCTTCCGGTAGGCACCAAAGTTAATGTAGAGCTAAACCAGGTTGTAAAGGGTGGGATCACTACCCTGGCAACCTTAAGTTAAAGATATTAAATAATGTATAAAAAAGCCGTCCCGATTTTGCATCGTGACGGTTTTTTTGTGATTCACATTTGATTAACACGATGTTCTGTGATGATACAAACCACGGCAACTGAAAGGGATTTTGAAACACTAAAGTATCCACCTAAACCTGATAGCAACAGAAAACCCGGATCCCGGTTTTTCATTGGGAGAGGAGTTGTGGTGGATAGCAGGAGCAAACTTTAATAACAGGCTTTGCTTTCCAAAAAAGCAACTTTTTCCCCTTATCCGTTGTACTTTCTGTATGGCAATTTCTTTAATTTACGCAGCGGTTTGTGGAAATACAAACCAAAGGATCAGAACTAATCCATAGCATCATTACCCACTTCTTTTTCTGTTGCGGCGTTACTGAGCGGCCTGTCGCTGATTAAACGTTGTGTAGGGTAAGCAAAATCCGATTTATTCCTAACTACGATCTCCATAATCTCCAGGTTAATTTCCTGCCTGATTTTCAGGAATTCAACGGAATCAAGTACGGTTACGAAATAATTGATTTCCACGTTCAGGCTTGAATCGCCAAAGCTTTTAAAAGAGGCATTTCCATCATCGCTGGTACCTTCATGATTGTTGATATAATCCTGGATTTCAGAAATAATTTTTCTTAAGGAATCAGAACTGGTTTCGTAGGTAAGTCCGATTACAAATGATACCTTACGCGAATTTCGCAAGGAGAGATTTTCCAAAACCCCATCAATCATACCCCTATTAGGGAGGGTAGCCATGGTTCTTTCAGAAGTCCTGATTCTTGTACTCCTAAAACCAACCTTTTCTACAGTACCTTCTACACCATCAACCTTTACCAGATCGCCCACCACAAAAGGCTTATCTAAAAATATGGTAAAAGAACCGATCAAGTTCTCCAGGCTCTCTTTCGCGGCCAAAGCAATGGCAATACCACCAATACCCAATCCGGTGATCAGGGTTAACACGTTAACTTCGAAAACAAAACCCAGCAGCGTGAAAAAACCGATAAAGATTACAGTTGTTTTAAGTAATTCTTTTAAAAAAGGCACTAACTGATCGTCAGCCTTATTTGCGGTAAGCGATGCTTTAAATAACAACACGTGGGTAATAAAATCAATTATCCTTAAAATAATCCAGAAAAACGATAGGATGATGCCAAACAAAAATATCCGGTCGATACAATCGCCAATAGATACCGGTATAGACTCTTTAACCTTTCCGATTAACTTGCTGTAATGGAATACAGTTACCTCTAAAGGGTGTTTCAACTGGTTGATTGAAAGATAAAGTGTGGTTAACAGAATGAAAACTTCTATTGGCTTTACCAGCAGTGCCACAAAAGCTTCATCATGTGATTGGTTTGAAAAGTTCCTGAAAAGCTTGAAAAGCAGCTTGCTTAACAGCTTAGAGACGATATTTTTGAAAACCAAGCCGAAAAGAAGTATTCCTCCGAAAAGGAAATAATCCTTTATGGTATTGCCCCAAAAAACCTGATTGAAAAAAGCAGAGTCTAACATTTAACAAAGGTATAAACAAAAAAACCTCCACGAAATTAATCGTGAAGGCTATATCTTATAATAAAGAATATTATTTTCTCAAAGATTTGATACGAGCAGCTTTACCGGTTAAAGCACGTAAATAGAACAATTTCGCTCTACGAACTTTACCATAGCTATTCACTTCAACTTTCTCGATGTTAGGAGAACTAAAAGGGAAAATACGTTCAACACCAACGCCGTTGCTCATTTTACGAACAGTAAAAGTTTCGTTAGCACCTGCACTGTTACGTTGTATTACAACACCTTGGTAAATTTGAACACGTTCTTTATTACCTTCGCGAATTTTATAGTGTACGCTCACTGTATCGCCAGACTTGAACGCAGGAAAATCTTTTTTCGCGATGGCCTGCTCTTCAACAAATTTTACTAAATCCATGATTTTAAGCTATTAAATCGATATTTCATCCCGTGAAAATCGGATTGCAATATTAGGGATTATTTTCGATAAAAAAAAACCTATTTTAATTTTTTCCACATTCTTAATGAATTCCACATTTGATTGTGTTAATTGCTTCTATTCCAAAAGATCAGGACGACGGGCTTTGGTCCGTTCTAAAGCCTGTTCATGCCTCCATTCGTTCACTTTTGCCTCATGGCCGCTCAATAAAACATCAGGCACCTTATGTCCACGCCAATCTGCAGGACGGGTATAAACCGGTGCATCCAGCAGCTCGCCTTGAAAACTATCAGACAGGGCAGAAGTCTCATCATTTAAAACCCCGGGAATTAAACGTACCACAGCGTCTACCACAATTGCTGCCGGCAGCTCTCCTCCGCTTAAAACATAATCACCAACAGATATCTCCCTTGTTACGAAAATATCCCTTATACGCTGATCTATGCCTTTGTAGTGGCCACACAAAATAATGATGTTCTTTTTTATAGATAGCTCATTGGCCATGCTCTGGTTTAACGTAACACCATCCGGACTCATGAATATTACCTCATCATATTCCCTTTCTGCCTGAAGTTTTTCGATACAGGCAGCAAAAGGTTCGATGCTCATTACCATACCACTACCACCGCCGTATTGGTAATCATCTACACTTTTTTGCTTGTTGGTGGCATAATCTCTCAGGTTATGCACAACAATTTCGGCAATGCCCTTTTTTTGTGCACGATGCAATATAGAATGGGCAAAAGGGCTTTCTAATAACGCAGGTAAAACAGTAATAATATCGAAACGCATGGAGCAAAGGTAAGGCTTTTGACGGTCAAATGTAAATAAGCCGAACCGGGATCAAAACCAGTGTATATTGTCAAAATAACTGACTAATATTTAGCGTTATAGCACTCCTGACCAAGACAGATATCTAGCCTTTTTTTATCTTGTCCACTTTCCGCCATAGTTCCTGCCACTGGTAAGTTTCTTTTCCGTCAACTTGTTTTGCACCACCCATTATACCAAGGTACCGATTACCGTCAGGCCCATCAAAAAACTTAAATTTCAAACTGGAAACAGTATTGTTTAATGGCGCACTGATAGAATAAATAACACTTTCTTTTATAAAATTCTCATTTTCTACTTCAATTTTAGCAGTTTGCCACACCACCGCTCCTTGTTCAGTTACTTTCAACTGGAGACAGTTACCCATGGTATCAAACACCTTGAGGGTTGATAAAAATGGCAGCTGTGGAGCATTAGCCTGGCCAGATGGCTTTACAAACTCCCATGCCCCAACAAAATCAGATAAAGTTGATTTCTCCTGGGCGCTAACGCAAGTTGAGTTTAAGAAAAAAAGAACGGCAACAAGAACGAATTTAAAGGCTTTTCTCATATTAATTTTAGGTTTATTGTCGCGCTAAAATGATTTCACTTTGACCATACTTTCTTCCCACTTGAGCGTATCCGATCCAGATTTACTATACACAACACCAGAAAGCTTAACGCTCTTCATATCTTTTCCAAAAACATAATGATTGATGTATTGACGATCCTTAAGCGCATACTTTCGGTTAGGCAGTTCGTAGGTAATATCAAGTAAATAGGCACCATCGCCAATCACTTTATAATGACCACTATGGGTAATCACCTGGCTATCACCTTCCTTATAGCTATTATAAAAATGGCCATCTTCCGTATAAGTGATAAAAGATCCTGTTTCTTTAACATTCTGCCAAATCCCAACAAAAGGCTTGTTGGCTTTTAAAGATAGTTTTTGTGTGGTGCAGGCTTGAAATGAAGCCACCAATAAAAGCAGCGCAATAGCTTTAGATCGTTTCTTAAACATAAAGAATTAATTAGATATAGCTAATATAAAGATTTAGATCTATATCTAATTAATTGTTTTATTGCACACTCTATTTTTCCAGGTAAACATCCAGCAAACCTTCGGGCAAACTAAGTGTGAGGATCTTTTCATCCTCATCATATTCAACAATAAAATCTTCATTTAGCGGAAACAGCACTTCGGTTCCTTTATACATCACCGTAGCCACAAATTGCTGTGGATATTCGTTTACTTCCAGAATTTCGCCTAATTCGCCTAAAGATTCATCTATCGCTAAATAACCTTTAAAATCGGTATAGAAAAATTCACCTTCTTCGCGTTCGGGCATCTGCGACAGCGGCAGGTACAATTTCTTTTTTAACAGTGGCTGCACTTTATCAATATGATCAGCATCATCAAAGTTGAAGTAACCTGTTTTATTGGCTTGCAATTTTGCCGATGCTACAAAATAAGGTACTAGTTTGCCATTCATATCTGCAAATACCACATCAAAATCAAGTTCTTCGTATTCATCAAATTCAAAAAATACCTGAACTTCTCCCTTTAAACCCCTTGTTTTTGTTACGTAACCGATATAAAATGCTTCTTCGTGTTTCATGATAATTTGCATTTTGATTCTGATGCACGAGGGATCTTTTAATAACTAGAAAGCCCCTTCGTACCTCAGGATGACATTTTTGTTTAAAAAAATAGCGTTCCGGTAACCGGAACGCTATTTTATCAGGCAAAATAATTAAAAACTATTCTGCACCTTCTTCTTTAGGAGCTTCTTCAGTTGCCTCAGCCTCAACAGCTGGAGCTTCTTCTTCAACAACTTCTTCTGCAACTGGTGCATTTTTAGCTGCGATAGTTGCTGCTCTATCTTCTTTCTTTTTAGCTTCTGCTGCTAACGCTGCTTTACGCGCATCTGCTTTAGAATTAGCTAAACCTTCTGTTTTACCAGAAATTTTACCTGCTTTAGCATCTAACCAAGCTGCAAATTTTTCATCTGCCTGTTCTTGAGTCAAAGCGCCTTTTTTAACACCACCTTCTAAGTGTTTTTTGTATAAAACACCTTTGTAAGAAAGGATAGCACGAGCAGTATCAGTAGGTTGTGCACCACTGTTAACCCAGGCTAAAGTTTTTTCGAAGTTAATTTCGATGGTAGCAGGATTGGTATTTGGGTTGTAAGAACCTAAACGCTCAATAAATTTACCATCACGTGGAGAGCGGGAATCTGCTACCACAACGTGGAAAAAAGGTTTCCCTTTTTTACCAAATCTTTGCAATCTGATTTTAGTTGCCATTTTCTTTTGTATTTATGTATTCAACATAGTTCCCGGAGCTTCATACTGCGGGGCTGCAAAGATAACTAAAATACTGGAAATTAAAAACATAGTTTAATTTCTTTGTTTTCAGGATATTTACGCCCAAATATTTGCAGATACAAATGGAAAGAATTGCGATTGATATGGACGAGGTGATTGCCGATGCCGTTGGAAAATTTATTAAACTTTATAACCGGGACTTTAACGTTCCTTTAGACTTGAAAATTGACGCTGGAAATGAAATCTATCATCATGTTCCACAAGATGTGAATCAGAAATGGTTCGAGTATATCAATGAGCCTGGTTTTTTCCGAGATCTTGACGTTATAGCCGATAGCCAAAGGGTAATTAAAGCTTTACAACAGAAATACGATGTTTACATCGTTTCGGCAGCAATGGAGTTCCGGAATTCATTGGTTGATAAATACGACTGGCTGGCCGAACATTTCCCTTTTATCGATTGGCAACACATCATGTTCTGCGGAAATAAAATTGTGAATGTTGATATCATCATTGACGACCGAACTAAAAACTTTATAAATTTTGCCGGCAGGCCATTGTTGTTTACCTCGCCACATAATTTACTGGTAACCGAATACGAGCGTGTAAATAACTGGGAAGAAATAGCAGGATTACTGTTATAATTCCTGCCATGGTCAGTTTTTATAAGCTGCAACAGAGAAATCTATAGCATTCTTTATTCCGTTACATTCCGATTGGCAATGACAATCCAGGCATTAAGCTCCTAAACCTTTACATTTCGAAAAGTGTAACATTTCTGGAAAGATTTGCTCTAATGATAAAAAAATTAAACTATGCTAGTAACCACAACGCCTACAGTTGAGGGCAGAAAAATTATAAAATATATTGGTTTGGTAACCGGAGAAACCATTATAGGTGCAAATATTTTTAAAGATTTATTTGCAGGAATAACAGATATAGTAGGAGGGAGATCGAGTTCGTACGAACGCGTTTTAAGAGAGGGAAAAGATACCGCTGTTAATGAAATGCAGCAATATGCAGCGGCACTTGGAGCAAATGCCATTGTTGGGGTTGATTTAGACTATGAAACCGTTGGTAGCGGTGGAAGCATGCTCATGGTAAGCGCCAATGGTACTGCGGTAATTTTAGCAGACTAAAAAATTTGCTTATCGCGAAAACTAAGCAAAAAACAAGAAAATCTTTCCGGTGCGGGAAAGACTTTTCTTTTAAACGTTTTTCACTTAAAACGAAAGTATGTCAATTAATTTCAGCCATTTAGAACTTACTTTCTCTGCATTAATATGCTTTATTGCATGATCAAAAGGGGTAAAAACAATTTCCCGGTTAATCTGTCCGACCATTACACCACTCTCACCCTGAATTAAACCCTCAACTGCAACTACGCCTAAGCGGCTGGCCAATACGCGGTCCATACAAGTTGGCTTACCCCCACGTTGAATATGCCCCAAAACTGAAACTTTGGTATCGTAATGTGGATATTTTTCCTGCAAAATTTCGCCAACCTTAAATGCACCACCGGTATCATCACCTTCAGCAACGATAATAATCTTTGATGATTTATCTTTACGGCTATGCTCCAGCTTGTGCAAAATATCATCCGCATTCATATTTGCTTCAGGGATCATGATGGCCTCAGCGCCAACACCAATACCACTTCTTAAAGCGATTAATCCAGAGTCGCGGCCCATTACCTCTACAATAAAAAGCCTGTCGTGGGATTCTGCCGTATCCCGGATTCTATCTACCGCATCAACAACGGTATTAATAGCCGAGTCATATCCAATAGTGAAATCGGTACCCACCAAATCATTATCAATGGTACCAGGTAAGCCCACAATCGGAAAATCGAATTCTTTGGAAAAAACATTGGCCCCCGTAAACGTTCCATCTCCACCGATTACCACTAAGGCATCAATTCCATTGGCTTTCAGGTTTTCGTAAGCTTTTTGCCTGCCTTCTACCGTTCTAAAAGCTTCACTACGGGCTGTTTTTAAAATAGTTCCACCTCGCTGAATAATATTGGCCACCGACTTACGGTCCATCGGAATAAAATCATTGTTGATCAACCCTTCATATCCACGGAGAAATCCGGTTACTTCAATATCATAATAAATAGAGCCTCTAACTACCGCTCTGATTGCGGCGTTCATGCCTGGCGAATCTCCACCAGAGGTTAAAACGCCAATATTCTTAATCTTATTCATTTGTCTATTTCTTGGCAAATCCAGATAATCCATTATCCAGGTATTGCAAATATTTATCTATATCAAATTCTACCCCAATAGGAGGCGAAACTAATTCTTTTTCATCAGTACCCAAAAGCACATAATATGGTTGCGAAATGGTATTAAATCTCTCTGCCTGCAAATGTTTGAACTTTTTACCAACGGTATTCACTCTTGTGCCTAAAATTTTAGAGTCAAATTGTTCTGCTTCCGGCAAACTGGTTTTGTCGTCAGTGTAAAGCGATACCACAATGTAATCTTCTTTCAATTTTTTTAGCACTCTGGGATCAGACCAAACCCGCGCTTCCATTTCGCGGCAATTTACACAACCATGTCCTGTGAAATCAAGAAATAACGGTTTTTTTACTTCTTTGGCATAGGCCAAAGCTTCTTCATAATCAAAAAAACCATCAATATTGTGCGGAATATGAAGAAAATCAGCATATTTACGTTTAGCATGATTGGTTGTTGCCGTTTGGTTTGATCCCCCTCCGGCATCTTGTCCAATTACAAAATCCTGCGTAGATAGCGGAGGTACCAGTGCACTTACAGCTTTCAAAGGCGCTCCCCACAAACCCGGAATAAGGTAAATAGCAAATACAAAAGTTGCCGTTGCAATGAATAGTCTTGGTACAGAAACATAAGGGAGGTCACTATCATGAGAGAACTTGATTTTACCCAATAAATAAACGCCCAAAATTAAAGCCAGTACAATCCAAATAGCTAAAAATATCTCACGGTCCAATATTCCCCAATGATAAGCCAGATCTGCTGTTGAAAGGAATTTCAGTGATAAACCCAATTCTAAAAACCCTAAAAAGACTTTAATGGAGTTTAGCCAACCACCTGATTTTGGCAGCCCCGTCATTAAACTCGGAAAAATAGCGAACATGGTAAAGATCAATGCCAATGACAGCGAAAAGCCGAACATCACGATAACAGGTGTTAATAAATCGGTATTGATGGCAACTAAAGAAGTTCCGATTAATGGTCCTGTACAAGAGAAGGAAACAACCGCCAAGGTTGCTGCCATAAAAAAGATTCCACTTAAACCTTTAGCATCAGATTTTGCGTCGAGTTTGTTCACAAATGAACTTGGCAGGGTAATTTCGAAAGCACCTAAAAACGATACGCCAAAAATAATTAATATCAGAAAGATAAAAATATTAAAAAATCCGTCTGTAGAAATTTCATTCAGTGCACTGGCGCCCCAGATTAAGGTAATGATTACACCTAAACCCACGTAAATGACAATAATCGATAAACCATAAATAATGGCACTCCTGATACCTTTCGCCCTGCTTTCGGCCCTCTTGGTGAAAAAACCAACAGTAAGCGGTACCATCGGAAAAATACATGGAAGAAAAAACGCGGCGACACCCGCCAAAAGCCCCAAACCAAAGGTTACCCAAAGCGATTGTTTAGGAGCATCTTTTCCCGATACAGGAGCTTTTACTTCTTTAACCGTATCCTTCTTAAGTGTATCATTTTCTGTTTTTACCTGCTTATTGGCGGCACTATCTTGTGCAGAGCCTACCTCAGTAAAAACGATATCATCTGGAGGAGTTGTTGCTGTGGTATCCTGTGTGACCGTTGCGTAGGTCTTAACGGCTGGCCATGCAATAAACGTTGCCGCCATTAAGAACAATAATAAAACCTTTTTCATTTGTGTGTATTTTGAAACCGTGAAATTAAGAATAATTTTAGAAACGATTTTTTTTAAACCACAACACCTTGTAGATTTTACTTTAAAAAGAAACAGTCCCAAAAATTCGGGACTGCCTGTAAACATTTTGATGTCAATTATTTAACCGGAACACTAAACTCCACTTCTTCTGGCGGAAGGCATTGCTTATCGTTACAAACCATAAACTCTACCACACCTTTAACTACAGTTGTTGCTTTGTTCAGCTTAATTTTTTGTTGAAAAATTACTGATTTTTCAAAGTAACTTACGTTCATTTTAAATGTGCTTTCGTATTTAACAATTGCTTTTGGCTCAATTGTTTTACCTACAAGACTAAAATCTTTTGATGGGGAAAAAGTAAAAGTGGTTTTTACAGGTCCTCCGTCTTTTACATTCTGAGAATAAATATGCCATCTATCATCAATCGTAGCCTTTAAATAAATTATGGCTTCAGTTTTACTTACTTTCTTTGCAGAGTATGCCCAAGTTACCGGTTTTTCGATCTGAGCAAATGCACCAACAACGGTAAAAAGTACCATCGAAAGCACCAGGGTGATTTTTTTCATTTGTGTTTTATTTTGTGTGTATAAATTCAATTTCTTTAAAGTTAAAAATTTTTACGCCATTTTTTGTATCAACTTTTAACCTGCCGTTATCTTCAACTCCTTCAATCGTTCCTTCAAAAATCCCGCCGTTGTGCTTATATAACGAAGCAACTCCGTAATTATATAGTTTCGTAAGGTAATCATTTTGTAAAATACTGAATTTGCCTGCCCTCAAAATTAGATAGTACTTTTCGATAAATATGAATATTTTATCCATAATATCCATTAAGGGAACCTCTTTTTGTAAAATTTGAATCACCGAAGTAGCACGTCCACTGATGCTCTCTGCAAATTCTGATTGATTCACGTTCAAGCCAATGCCAATTACTGATGATTTAAAAGTACTGCCTGTCAGTGTATTTTCAATCAATATCCCTCCTAATTTCTTATCCAGGTAGTAGATATCGTTAGGCCATTTCACCATTATTCCTTGCGGTATAAAACAGCATAAAGCATCACTAACAGCCAAACTAACGGCCATATTTAAGTAAAACTGCTTTTCAAGCGGCAAAAAAGAAGGCTTTAAATATATACTCGTACTGATATTTTTTCCTTCCTGTGTTTGCCAAACGCTATCCTGCTGTCCTCTTCCGGCAAACTGATGGTCTGCCATAATTACAGTGCCTTCTACTAATGGCTCGGATTTTGACACCAAATTTTTTAAAAAGTTATTAGTAGAATCAACTTCTTTTAATTTGATTAAATTTTGACCAACAAATAGTGTCGAAAAAGTGTTATTTTGCAAGTGTTGAATTTATAATATTGTAATTCCAAAATTAAAGCATTTTAATGGTAAAAAAGAAAATAGTAGCCCTTTCTACATATCTTTCTGAACTGGCCGTTCACGGCATACAAGAGAAAAAAGGAGAAGATATTGTGCGGTTAGATCTTAGAAATATTCATACTTCAGTGGCTGATTACTTTATTATAGCGAGCGCCAACTCTGCTACCCAGGTTAAAGCTATTGCCGATAGTGTAGAAAAAGAAATATATAAAGCCACTCAAGCCGACCCAAGGCATAAAGAAGGTTTCGAATCAGCAGACTGGATCATTCTTGATTATTTCGATGTGGTTGTGCACATCTTTAAAACTGAAAAGCGCCACTTTTATGGCATAGAAGAACTTTGGGGGGATGCAGAAAGCACAAATTTTCAAAGCGCATAACCTAATAGAACCATTTTGACAAAGACAAATGAACGACAATCAAAATAATAACGAAAAACAGGGAAGAAGAATCCCAAACATTCCTAAAAAACCACAAAAAGGTTCAAAATTTAATATTTTCTGGGTATATGCGGCCATTATTATAGCCATTATTGCTGCACAGTTTTTATTTACCACCGATGGAGGTAAAGAGGTAACCTACCAGAAATTTGAACAACAAATGTTGCTAAAAGGCGACGTGCAAAAAGTTGTTGCTTATAAATCTGATGATTTAGTGCGTGTAGAGGTATATATCAAGAAAGACAGTCTGAAAAAGCCAACATACGATCCATATAAAAGCAACAGCACTTTTAACGTAAATAATGCGTCAGGTCCTGTTGTGTTTTTCAATGCCGGAACGATGGATGGACTGGATAAACAACTTGCCGATTCGCAAAAAGACCTTCCAGCAAATCAACCAAGGATATTGGCAGAAAAAACCAGCCGCAGCAATCCGTTGGCAAGCTGGTTTTTAAGCATCATTTTACCTGTACTGCTTTTAATCGGTTTCTGGATTTTTATGATGCGCAGAATGGGTGGCGGTGCTGGTGGTGGTGGCCAGATTTTCAGTATCGGAAAATCTAAAGCAACACTGTTTGATAAAGAAAGCCAGGTAAACATCACTTTTAATGATGTTGCGGGTTTGGAAGAAGCTAAAACCGAGGTAATGGAAATTGTAGATTTCCTTAAAAACCCAAAAAAATATACCGATTTGGGTGGAAAAATACCTAAAGGTGCTTTATTGGTAGGTTCGCCAGGTACAGGTAAAACTTTATTGGCTAAAGCTGTTGCCGGCGAGGCCCAGGTTCCTTTCTTTTCTCTGTCAGGGTCTGATTTTGTAGAGATGTTTGTTGGAGTTGGTGCATCCCGTGTTCGCGACTTGTTTAAACAGGCAAAAGATAAATCGCCTTGTATTATCTTCATTGATGAGATTGATGCTATTGGTCGCGCCCGTGGCAAAAACGGTGTTATGGGTGGAAATGATGAACGAGAAAACACCTTAAACCAGCTTTTGGTTGAAATGGATGGTTTTGGTACCAATACACATGTGATCATTTTAGCAGCAACAAACCGTGCTGATGTTTTAGATAAAGCCTTATTAAGGGCGGGTAGATTCGACAGACAGATTTACGTTGATTTACCGGATGTTATAGAGCGTAAACAGATTTTTGAGGTACACATTGCGCCGCTTAAAAAATCGGAAGAGCTTGATACTGAGTTTTTAGCTAAACAAACGCCGGGATTCTCAGGTGCAGATATTGCAAATGTTTGTAACGAAGCAGCGCTAATTGCAGCACGTAAAAACAAATCGTCGGTTGATAAGCAAGATTTCTTAGATGCTGTAGACAGAATTGTAGGTGGTTTAGAAAAGAAAAACAAAATCATCACCCCGAGCGAAAAACGTGCAATTGCGATTCACGAGGCTGGCCACGCCACCGTAAGCTGGTTACTGGAACATGCTGCACCTCTAGTTAAGGTTACAATTGTTCCACGTGGACAAAGCTTAGGTGCAGCCTGGTACCTGCCAGAAGAGCGCTTAATTGTTCGCCCTCATCAAATGCTCGACGAAATGTGTGCAACAATGGGTGGTAGGGCTGCTGAAAAAGTAATGTTTGATACCATTTCTACTGGTGCGCTTAGCGATCTGGAGAAAGTAAACAAACAAGCGAGGGCAATGGTTACCATTTACGGATTGAACGATAAATTAGGAAACATTACTTATTATGATTCATCTGGTCAGAACGAGTATAATTTCTCAAAACCATATTCTGAGGACACCGCTTTAACTATCGATAAAGAAATTTCAGCATTAATTGAAGGCCAATACCAGCGGGCAATTCAATTATTGGAAGAAAATAAAGATAAATTGATCCAGTTGGCTGATATCCTGATCGAAAAAGAAGTTCTATTTAAAGATGATTTAGAAGTGATTTTCGGTAAAAGATTATTCGAAAATCAAGGAGAAAGCGGAAATCCCGGACACATTAAGCCCGTTGAAGCTTAAATAAATAATTTCTATTATTACATTTGCTACCCTGGTTTAACCATTAGGGTAGCTTTTTTTTATAATGAAGGATAATACGACAGCGAAAGAACAAATACTGAAAAAGATAAGGAAAGCACTATTAGAGAAGCGCGAAAATCCCTATCCTAATTTAGAAGAAAGTCCATTGTATAAAACAAATACAGATGAGCTTGAGATATTATTTGCCGAACAGCTTACGGCAATATCCGGTAATTTTATCTTCTGCGAAGACGGGATCGACTTTTTTGAAAATATGCTGCATCTGGCTGATAAGTTTAAATGGCGAAAAATATACTGCTGGGAACCAGAGCTACAGCAGTTTTTAAGCAAATACGAATTTCCATTTTACCAAACCGATAAGGATTTTGAGCAAGCTGAAGTTGGTATTACCCTTTGTGAAGCCTTAATTGCCCGTAATGGAAGCGTAATGGTAACTAACCAGGGCGCTGCAGGACGAAGGCTCAGCATCTTTCCACACCATCATATTGTGATTGCTAAGACCAGTCAGTTGGTTTTAGATCTTAAAGATGCCTTTTTGTTATTGAAGAACAAATATGGCAGCCAAATCCCATCCATGATCAGTAATATTACTGGACCAAGCAGAACGGCAGACATCGAAAAAACACTGGTTTTGGGCGCTCACGGCCCCAAAGAGCTTTTTGTGTTTTTAATTGATGATTTTAGTTAATTAAATTACCATTCATAGTATGCCTGAAAGCTTACCCAGGAATGCCATCGGTTAAATTCTCTTACAGTGTTAAATTCGGGCGAACGCCCAACAGCCATAGCGGAGAACCTTAAAGCCTTTTTCTTACAGACCGGTATCTTTGCACCCAAACCTAAATTCCAATCAAGAGTAGCTTTATTTAGCTGTCTAAAACTTATTGTATAAGGACTATCTCTAAACTGCCCCATTAATAAAGCATTGTAAAGCCAACCATTACCTTTAACACCTGCGAGGAGATGAACCTCCCATAAATTTTTATTTTCACTAGTCAAGCCAACCATATTTGACATTGGCAAAGTATTTATTGACCAATTTTTCTTGTCAAGCAAACCTAATCTCGAATTAAAACCTAAGCCTGTACTTACATAATAGCCTAGACGTACTTCAGCATTGGTACTCAATTGAAAAAAACCACGGCCATCACCGTTACCTTTTCCGATAAGTAACCAATCCTTCTTGCCGCTAATCAATAGCGTAGGTTCTCCCCCTTTCGAGATCTGGCCTTCCCATCCGTAAGGAATATCAGCAGTATTTCCGAACCAGTGATCGCGATGAATCGTTGTTTGTACTGCTTTGGAAACATTTAATCCAATGGCACCAACATTAATGCCGAATGTCATTGACTCATTACCGCCATCATCCTGCAAACCCAACCCCGTACCAATAATATTTAGGCTGGCAAATGGCCGATCATTCTTACGTTTAAATTCATGTACAGGATCATGCAAATTACCTAAATACTCCGGCGTAAACGTAGTGTTTGCCAACATTATGGTTGCATCGTATACATAATAGTCTTTAAGCATTTTGCCAAACAGTGTTTTAGCTATAAATCTATGCGGAGCGAAAACCCATGATCCGCCGAGTCTTTTATTCTGATAAATTAGGCCCAGTCCCATAGTATAGTTTCTATCCGTAGCATAAGATGGCTTTACGAATTTTAGAAAGTAATCTTGATCAACAACGATCCCGGCACGATGCAATGGTTTTTCAGATTCTTGCGAAAAAGATGCTTTAGCTAGTAAAAGCATTAAAAATATTGACAATAAAGTATTTTTCATAAGAGCAGTTGCTAATTAATCGTAGTACCGATTGCTTTAATTATTGCGTTTGATCGTTAGAGGCTGATGTTTTACTTTCTCCAAACAAGCTAAATCCAATGGCAAAACCAAGCCATGGCTTGCCCTGATAACCCCAATCAGCACCTTTAGATTTGTCAATAAAATCAAGTCCCGTAAATACCCCAATCTGAAACTTATCATACTGATACATGTAACCTGCAGATAGAGAGATTGCAGATGCGGAATTATCCTTGTCTAACTTTACAGCACCAGCAGATATTCCACCCAACAAATTACTAGCAGAATATACTGTATTAACATGTTGCCATTTGATACCTGCCGATATACCAAAATTAATTTTTTCTTCGAAAGCAAATGGTGCTTTTTTATTGCCAAAGCGTGCCTTTATCGGTAGCGTCAAAAAGCCCCAGGTAAAACCTCGCTTGTGTGGGTAAATAAATTCACATTTATTATTAAAATCTTTTAAAGAGATAAAAAATTGGGTATTGTTAGCCCAAAGATCTACATAAGCAAGATCCTTAAACTTGCTTAAAATATCAGTATTACTATTTTCTATACCTAATTGGGCTTTACTCATTTTATAATATTCGTCTGATTGTGCATTCAGGTTATCTCCTACCTTTTTTCCGTCTAAAGATTTATAAAAATTTAGTTTGGCAGTATCAGCTTTAAAATCCCATATCGAAATAATATATCCATTATCAGCAATGTCGTATATATAAAATTTTATATCATCATTAAGCATAAAAGATAAATCTTTTACCTCCTTTTTGATTGGATCATATACCTTTACCAATACGCTTACTTTAGTTACGTAAGACTGTCCAACAAGGTTTGTTCCTTGGCCGTTAGTTTGGCTGTATGCTTTAACAAAAGATAAAACAATTAGCATGACAAATATTAAATTTTTCATAATAGTATTAATTAAATGTTAAATAATAATTGGAAAGATAAAGCGCTTTATTCTAACCCTTTACCAACTGCACCCCGAGCACGAGAAAATAATAGCTAACAAATTCTAATTTTTTAAGTGGTTTGGTTTGATGTAAATGTAATTGATAGTCCAGGTAGTTTATATACCCTTTAAGCGGTATATTCATTACCTGGTTTATATCTTATATTTATAGAAATATTAACCGTAACTTTTCGACAATTCGTTCATCAATGAATAAATTTTTCCTGATTTCTGCATTATTATTGACAGCCTGCTTATGTGCTGCACAACAGGGAAATCCTATTTTAATTGATACGGCCAAAAAATTCAGTATCAGCAAACACGGATATTTTTATGAGGACAAAAACCTAAACCTGACCATCGACTCTATTATAAAGTATAAGCAGGCCGGTAAACTGATCCCTTTAAAACCTGAAAAAGTTTTTAGTAAAGGTTACTCGCAGTCTTATTACTGGATCGCCTTTGATATAACAAATACGCTTGATCAGGCTGTAAATCTGATGTTTAAGGAACAGAGTTCGAGTATCAACCAGCTCCGGTTATTTAAAGTAGATGAAGGGCAAAACGTTCATCCATTAGGTTTAACCGGTGATCATTTTCCTTTTAAACAACGGCCGTATTACAACAGAAGCTTTATTTATCCAATTGTACTTTTGCCCCATGAGAAAGCGACCTTTTATTTGTGGGCCGATAAAAGGGGCCAAAATATGTATATGCCGATGTCTATCGGACGCGACGTTGATATGATACAGGCAGAAATTCCGCAGCACACCTTATTTGGATTTTATACTGGCATTTTTGTTTTTGCAGTGATCTTTAATCTTTTGCTTTTTGCTTCGCTCAGGGATAATATCCATTTATACTATGCAATTTATATTTTTTGCACACTCATTTTTATCCTGGAAGAAGAAGGGCTGGCTTTTCAATGGTTTTATCCAAATTTGCCCGGTTTACAGGATTATATGCGGTTAATGATGGCATCATTAAGCTGTGGCCTGCTCATTCAGGTGATGCAGCTGTTTGTAAATCAAAACAGCACAAACAGTAAGTTATACCGTTTTACAAGCTATTATAAAAGATTCTGCTGGGCCATGTTCATTATTCCGTTGTTTATGTTCTTTAAATCCTTTATTATTTTAGAAAAAACGGTTTTTTACATCAACAATTTTCTTGCACTCCTTACGGTAATCGTGATGATCATTGGTGTGGTAGAAAGAATAAGGTCAGGCTATAAGCTAGGCTGGTATTATCTTATTGCCACGTTGATGTTATTGTTTGGCGTGTTTAATTATGTTTTTAACACTTTAGGGCTTACTAACTTTAATTTATTAAAACCAAACGGTTTAGTAGTAGGTTTAACGGCAGAAATCATTTTTCTTTCATTTGCACTAACACAACGTTATAATTTCCTTAAAAAAGAAAAAGAAGTCTTACTCGAAGAAAAAAGCAGACACCAGGTTGATCTGGCTGATGGTATTTTCAATGCTCAGGAAGATGAAAGAACGCGATTGGCCCGCGATTTACATGACGACCTGGGCGGAACACTGTCCATCATCAAGTTAAATATTACTGCTTTTCAACACAAGGTTTTAAAACTTGCCGAAAATGACCGCATATTTTACGATCAAACCATTGACATGATCGAAAAGGCCTGTGCAGATTTAAGAGAAATATCGCATAACCTGATGCCAAAAAACTTTGAACAATTTGGCCTGATTGAAACCTTAAATGAACATTTTAAAACTTTAAACCATTCTGGTAAAATTGCATTTGAATTTGTTTTTCAGGTAGAAAATCCTATTGATAGGGGCATTGAGATTACCATATACCGTATAGTTAATGAACTGGTTAATAACATCGTCAGGCATTCCTTTGCCTCAAAGGCAACCATACAGATTTTATCATTTACGGACCGCATTAGTATTATGGCAGAAGATAACGGCATTGGCTTCAATCCCGATGTAGATAAAAAGGGCTTGGGCATCCAAAATATTCTATCAAGGGTAAATTATCTTAACGGTAAAATCCAGATCGATAGCAATCAAAACGGCACAACTACAACAATTGATATTCCGCTAAAATAATGGACACAATACAACAACGCCCCATAACAATTATGATTGCAGATGATCATAAACTTTTTGCGCAAGGCCTATCTGCAATCCTTTCCGGACAATCAAACTTTAAGGTAATCGGAATGGCCGCAAATGGAAAAGAAATTTTGCACCTGCTCAATCACCAGCTGCCAGATGTTTTAATCCTCGACTTAAACATGCCCGTTCTGGATGGTGAAATTGCTGCCGAAAAAGTAAGTCAGCTGTTTCCTTCTGTGAAAATAATGGCATTGTCCATGTATTATACAAGCAAACTATCAGCTAAGCTTGAGAATATAGGCGTAAAAGCATTTGTACAAAAGGATACCAATGCAGAAACCCTGTTTGAAATAATAACGGGTATACATCAGGGCAAAAAATACTTTCAAAAAGCGAAAACTGATGCACTTGCCTCATCCGTATTTAACGATGGTGATCATTTTCAAAAAAGCCACAACTTAACAGCCCGTGAAATGGAAATACTAAAACTGATAAGCGAAGATTATTCCTCACAACAGATTGCCGAAAAACTATTTATAGCCTTGAACACGGTTGACACCCACCGCAAGAATATGGCACAGAAGCTAAATGTAACCGGAAAAGCAGGGTTATTAAAGTTTGCGCTTGAGAATAAGCTACGCTAAATTTTTATTTATTTTCAATTACCGAAGATAAATGGTATTTTTATACTACATACCGTTTTAGTATGTGGTATTATAATTATGAGCAAAGCAATAAATACGGTAATAACCGGTACTGGGAGTTATATTCCACAAAATATTATTTCAGGTAATGAATTCTTGAACTCCACATTTTTTGAGAATGGAAATGTACTTGAAAAAGAAAATTCAGAAATTATTCATAAATTTTCAGAAATCACAGAAATTGTGGAGCGTCGTTACGCCTGTCCTGATCAGTTAAGCCATCACATCGGCGCAAAAGCAGCAGAAAATGCCATTGAAAATGCAGGTATTGATAAAGAATCCTTAGATTATATTATATTCTGCCATAATTTTGGAGACATCCCTTTGGGCAGTAACCGCACTGACGTTCTGCCATCTTTAGCTTCAAAGGTAAAACAACGACTTGGTATTCAAAATCCAGACTGCGTTGCTTACGATATCATTTTTGGTTGTCCGGGATGGATTCAGGGTGCAATACAGGCTGATTATTACATAAAAAGCGGAGATGCCAAACGGGTTATGGTTATTGGTGCAGAAACCCTAAGCCGGATTATTGATCCGCATGACCGTGACAGCATGATCTTTTCGGATGGAGCCGGAGCCGTGATATTCGAAGCAGAAGAAGCAGCCGAAAAAAGAGGGATATTGGCCCACAAGACAGAAACGCATGCACTTCATCATAGTAACTTGCTCACCATGGGTAAAGGATCTAATCCTGATGAGACCAGCGGAAACTTCTACCTGAAAATGAACGGACGCAAGCTATACGAATTTGCGGTAATCCAGGTTCCGCAGGTAATCAAAAAAGCTATCGACAAAGCAGGTTTAAGTGTTGATGATATCAATATTGTATTTGTGCACCAGGCCAATGGCAAAATGGACACTGCAATCATGAAACGTTTGTTCAAACTTTATGGAAAAGATACCGTACCAGAAAACTTAGTTCCGATGACGATTTCTTGGTTAGGAAACAGTTCTGTTGCCACGGTACCAACCTTGTTAGACCTGGTATTAAAAGGACAAGTTAAAGGCTATAATGTTAAACCTGGTGATATAGCAGTTTTTGCTTCAGTAGGGGCGGGCATGCACATTAATGCTTTTATATACCGCTTCTAATTGGCTAACCGCTTTAACCCGGCCCTAGCCTGGTTTTCAATACTGCTTTCAAACTCATGGTTTTTCATGGCAATCGCAGTATTGAAAGCCTCTTTTGCTTTCGCTATATTTTTCCTTCTCTCATAAATCTTACCCATTTGTACAGCAGCGTTCGCCGCAAAATAATATTTCAGGTTTCTACCTTCATCAATCGTTTCCTGATAGGCGGTTAATGCCTGATCATCTTTCCCTAAATCATCGTAAATTCTACCTAAACGGTAATGGAGTTCTGTTCTATCTCTATCGCTAGTGTAATCTGTTGCCTTCTTGCTATCAATTACCTGTAAGGCCCTGCTTAAATAACCGCCATCAAACAGCAGTCTGGCTTTTAACAGATCAATGTTCGGTACTGCCGCCGAAGCCTCTGCTTTAGCCTGCTTATCCTTTTCCATATAAGTGTAACCATTTTTAACTGCCCTGGATGCAAATGCCACATATGTTCCTTTATCTCCTTTCAGAAGCGCAATCCATCCCAGATGAAGATAAGCATCTTTAACAAAGTTTACGCCCTTTGTAGTCTGCAAAAACCGGTTAAAATAGGTGCCTGCAGTAAGATCAAGTTTATTTAAATGTGCAATTCCTTCCAAATAATCCAGATAAGGAAAAGGCTGATAAACACCTCCCTCTGGTCGTCTTGCTAAAATAGAAATTGCTTCTTCACTATGCCCGTTTTTAATGCAAACATAACTCTGCAGATAACTTTTTAACAAACTGGTATCGGCAATCCGTTCGGTGTACCTCATGGTTTTGGCATATGCCTGCGGGCTATGCGCCACATCGGTTAAAACGTAGGCATAATAAAACACCACTTCTTCATAAAAGGGTTCGTAAGATGATTTTGGCAGGTTATCAGCCAATTTTTCGAACATATTCAATCCGCTCTGCAGGTTTCCCTTAATGCCGAATGTTGAAAGTGCTGTTTTTAAAGCCCCGTCAGGAAGATTGCCTAATACTGCGTTAATCAATCCCAAACCTTTTAAGTTCAGGTGAAAATTTGGAAACTTCTTACTATTATCCTGTAACAGATTGTTTGCTCTTTTAACTTCCATGGCGGCATTAAAATATTCACCAAAACGGCCTCGGATGAGCGCCCATTGCAAATTGATTTCTGCCTGCGCATACAGGTAGTAAGGCGAATTTTTATCATCATCGCTTATCTGATCCAAACGTTTAGATTTATTTCCTTTCAAACGGTCAAAATCAGCCTTGCTTTCTGAAGTAAGTACGGTAAAATAATCAACATAATTTTCCAGAAGCGGAATAATGGAATTATTGGGATGCTGCTTTTTCTCGGTAGAGATATAAGCCCTCGCATTGCCCAACTTCAATTCGAATATGCTTTTATAAGCATTTAAGCAGTTGCTGTTAAAATCGAAATTTGCAAGTGAAAACAAAGGGGAGAGGAGCAGGAGAAACGTTACGGAAAAACGGAAATTTTTATTCATCAGGGATTCTATTTCGGTTTGGTTCTATGCTGCAGCAATCGCTCACATTCAAACAAATATCTACACTAAACGATAAAATCATATTCTTGTTTTGAGTAAGACCAAGAAAATAGCCTTAAACAAAAAACGTCCCGATTAAATCGGGACGTTCAAATACTTTTATTATTTAGCTTAAGCCTCTGCTACTTCGTGTGTTAGCGCTTCATCAACCAAAATACGACCACAGTGTTCGCAAACGATAATTTTTTTACGTTGGCGAATATCTAACTGGCGTTGTGGTGGAATCTGGTTAAAACATCCGGAACAAGAATCGCGATCAATGGTTACTACAGCTAAACCATTCACAGCATTTTTGCGTAAACGTTTATAAGCAACCAATAAGCGTTCTTCGATTTGAGGCTCCGCTTTATCTGCTTTCTTTTGTAAATCCTGCTCCTCTTTTTCAGTTTCGGCAGTAATTACATCTAGTTCTGCTTTTTTAGCTTCCAAATCTTTTTTTCTTCCATCTAATTCGGCTTTAGCAGCTTCATAGATTTCAGTTTTTGAAGTGATTTCGAAACCATGTTCTTTAATTTTCTTTTCAGAAACCTGGATATCTAAACCCTGAATCTCAATTTCTTTGGTTAAAGCATCGTATTCACGGTTATTTTTAACTTCTTTTAATTGAGAATCATATCTTTTGATGGCAGCCTGCGCATCTTTGATTGTATTTTTACGCGTTACGATCGAATCTTCAAGATCATCAAGCTCACCTTTAATTTTTGCAATTCTAGTTTCCAGTCCTAGAACGTCATCCTCAAGGTCGGCAACTTCCATTGGTAACTCGCCACGTACCTGGCGGATTTTATCAATTTTCGTGTGGATATTTTGTAATTCGTATAAAGCTTTTAGCTTTTGTTCTACGGTTTGTTCCATTAAAACAAGTAATTTATGGGGTTTGTATTTTGCTCCGTTAAACGGATTGCAAAGTTAGTAAATTTTTTCTGAATAATTTCAAGCAATAAATTTGAGGTAAATTGTTCAGTTTCAAAGTGTCCGATGTCTGCAATGATCAATTTTTCTTCCGCGTCAAAAAACTCGTGGTATTTAAAATCTGCGGTAATAAATGCATCGGCCCCGGCAGCTATGGCTTCTTTTAACAGGAAGCTTCCCGAACCTCCGCAAACCGCAACTTTCTTGATCCTTTTTCCAATTACTTCTGTATGCCTAACCACTTTAGCCTGCATCCTATCTTTCACCAGATGCAGAAAATCATAAGCATCCATATCGTATTCCAGCCAGCCTACCATACCCGACCCCACCAGCTGATGTTTATTTTCGAGTTTATAGATGTCGTAGGCCACTTCCTCGTATGGATGGTTTTCAAACAAAGCAACGAGGATTTTTCGCTCAGCCTGGGTAGGGTAAACCATTTCGATCCGTATTTCGGCCTCCCGGTGGCGAACACCTTTTTCACCAACAAAAGGGTCGGAATCTTCATTTCCTTTGAATGTGCCAAAACCATCAGCGTTGAAACTGCATTCGCTGTAATTACCAATGGTACCTGCACCAGCATAAAACAATGCCGATCGCAGTTGCTCCGCCTGGGCTTGTGGACAATAAGTAACCAATTTCTTTAACAGACCTGCTTTCGGCGAAAGTACTTTAGTACCTGTTAAACCTAAACGTTCACAGATCCTGGCATTTACCCCTGTATGAATACTGTCTAAATTGGTATGAATGGCATATAGTGCAATATTATTCCTGATTGCCTTTAAAACCACACGCTCTACATAGTTTTTACCATTAAGCTTTTTTAGTCCTTTAAAAACTATCGGGTGATGGGTAATGATCAAATTGCATCCTGTCGAAATGGCTTCATCTACAATTTTCTCTACACAATCCAAAGCCACCAAAGCAGCACGGATTTCCATGTTTGGATCGCCCACAATTAAACCAGAGTTATCATAGTCTTCCTGATAATTAAGCGGAGCGATGCTTTCTAAATAATTGGTAATTTCAGCTAATTTCATTCGATAAATATAGAAATTTCATTGTTTTCTTTTTTCTGTCATAAAAGTTCATTTAACAAAAAAGTCCGCATCCAATTTATTTGGATACGGACCTGAGTATTGAGATTAATTATCTTAGAATTTTCCTGCTTGTTGGAATCCACCTCCCATTCTTACCATCTGTAAGCTTTCGAAAACCATTTTCTGGTTGTATTCAAAAGCAAGTGTTTTGTGGTTTACCACATCGATAATCGAACCGATAAAGCATAAACCGGCAGTTAAAAGGTACAAAATACCCATACCGATCTGGCCTATGATAAACCTTTGCAAGCCCGGAACAGCAAACAATCCGATTAAACAAAAAATCAACATATCTGATGGATTTTTTCTTTTGCTGCTGTAAACCATCAGGAAATTACGTAACTGCTCTTCAGTTAAACCGGTAGTGGCTTGTTGTAAATATGAGTATTCCTCTGGTGTTATACCTGGTAACGACATTAGAGGTGATTGAAATATATCCATGGTTTCTATGTATTTGTGGTTAAAACTTTAAACTTCTTTTTGTTCCTTATCAATGTGCAAATTCTATAAATTATAATTAAAAGTGCCGGAAAACCAAACCAATGTTCGGAAAAGCTTTCGGTAAACTCGCCATGTAAAATATGACTGATTGACCTGCCTATGCCACACCCCGGACACCAATCCTCTAAGCCCAAATTGGCTAAAGGACAAAGTGTAAAATGATGTTGGTGGCTATCTGCCGTTGCCAGTATTATTAAAGCTGTTAACCAGAAAAAAAGTTCCAGTGGAAAGCTTTTAATGTACTTCATTGTTTCACTTTTTATAACATTTAGAGGCTATAGAACTACCTTTGTTACACCGATTTGCCCTTAATCGACGAAAGGGGGATATATTTCGACCAAACGAACGTTCCCATCTAAGAATAAGTTTTCGTTTTTCCCAAATCTGATTATTCTATCACAACCCTGCCAAAAATAGTTAAAAAAACCTTTACACAAATTGCGGGTTAATATTAAAAGATAAGCTTATTTTTGTGCCTTGAACATTCGCGATTTAATAAACAGATACAAAACCGACGATAGGGTAACTCAATTTACCAAAGCGTTGAACAGCAGCAAAAACCCAAAGATACAATTAAAGGGATTGGTGGGTTCGGCTGATGCTATTGTTGCACTTTCTTCTTATTTCCTGTTACATAAGCCCCTTCTGTTCGTTTTGCCTGATAGGGAAGAAGCCGCTTATTTTCAGTCTGACCTTGAAAGTGTATTGGATAAACAGGTTTTACTATTTCCTTCATCGTACCGAAAATCTTTCGATTTCACCCAGGTAGATACCGCTAACGTGCTGGCCCGTGCGGAAGTACTGAACGAGCTGAATCATGATTCAGAATACGGAAAAATTGTAGTTTCCTATCCTGAAGCCATTGCCGAAAAGGTGATAGATCGCTCTGCGCTTGAAAAAAACACTTTAGAAATCAGTTTGGGCGCCAAACTGGGCATTGATTTTATCAATGAATTTCTAATTGATTATGATTTTGACAGAAGAGATTTTGTTTACGAACCCGGACAGTTTTCCATCCGAGGTGGCATTGTAGATATTTTCTCCTTCTCCTCTGATCTTCCTTACCGCATCGAGTTTTTTGGTGACGAAGTAGAAAGCATCAGAAGTTTTGAAATTGAAAGCCAGCTGTCGGTTGCCGAAGTTAAATCGCTTACCATTGTTCCAAATGTTCAGGCCAAGTTTTTAACTGAAAGTAACATCAGTATTCTCGATTATATCGATCAGGACACGCAACTCTGGTTTAAAGACGTAGAATTTACCCTGGATATTGTTAAAGCCGGTTTTAAAAAAGCTGTTGAACTTTGGAAAGCCTTGCCAGCGGCAGATAAAAGTCAAAACCCGGAGTGGATTGATCCTAAATTTGCCTTTACGGATGAAAAGTTATTGGGCGATCACCTTCAGGATTTCCCTTTGGTAGAATTCGGGAAACAGTTTTTCTATAAAACAGATAATCGTTTTGAATTCGAAACCAAGCCACAACCATCATTTAATAAAGATTTCAATCTGCTGATTCACAATCTTAAGGAAAATGAAAAGGCTGGAATCGTTAATTTTATTTTTACCGATTCGCCTAAGCAGATTGAACGTTTATATGCCATTTTAGAAGATATTGACAAAACGGCCAAGTTTACACCAATCAACAGCATGCTGCGCGAGGGTTTTGTTGATCCGCAGATCCAAACGGCATTTTACACTGATCACCAGATTTTCGACCGTTACTACAAATACAAGCTTAAAAAAGGTTATCAGAAAAGTCAGGCCATTACCCTAAAAGATTTGAGGGAACTAAAATCCGGCGATTATGTTACCCATATCGATCATGGTATTGGTAAGTATGCCGGACTTGAAAAGGTTGAGGTGAACGGCAAAACCCAGGAAATGATCCGTTTAGTTTATGCCGATAACGACCTGCTTTACGTCAACATCAATTCCCTAAACCGGATTGCCAAGTACAGCGGTAAGGAAAGCGGCGTTCCTAAAATGAATAAGCTGGGTACCGATGCCTGGGATAAGTTAAAAAAAACTACTAAAAAAAAAGTTAAAGATATCGCGCGGGATTTGATCAAGCTTTATGCCTTGCGCAAAACCCAGGCCGGAACAGCATTCTCTCCAGATAGTTATTTACAGACCGAATTAGAGGCTTCTTTTATTTATGAAGATACCCCCGATCAGTTAAAAGCCACCCAGGACGTGAAAAAGGATATGGAATCCCCACATCCAATGGACCGTTTGGTGTGTGGTGATGTTGGCTTTGGAAAGACAGAAATTGCCGTACGTGCTGCATTTAAAGCGGTAGCTGATGGTAAACAGGCTGCCGTTCTGGTACCAACAACCATTTTAGCTTTACAACATTTTAAAACTTTTTCCTCCCGTTTAAAGGATTTCCCGGTAACGGTCGATTATATTAACCGTTTTAAAACGAATAAACAGATAAAAGATACCCTGGCTGAGGCCGCAGCCGGCAAAGTTGACATTTTAATTGGAACACACCGTTTGCTTAGCAAAGATGTCAAATTTAAAGATCTCGGCATCATGATTATTGATGAAGAGCAAAAGTTTGGTGTTACTGCAAAAGAAAGGTTAAAAGCCATACGGGTAAATGTTGATACCTTAACCCTTACAGCCACTCCAATTCCAAGAACACTGCATTTTTCGTTAATGGGGGCAAGGGATTTATCTATTATAAGTACGCCACCGCCGAACCGGCAGCCCGTTAGCACCGAATTGCATGTTTTTAATGATAAATTAATCCAGGAAGCCGTGCAGTTTGAACTGGATCGCGGCGGGCAGGTGTTCTTTATCCATAACCGGGTAAATGACCTGATGCAATTGGGTGGGTTAATCCAGAAATTGGTTCCAAAAGCAAGGATTGGTATTGCGCATGGCCAATTAGATGGGGATGCTTTGGAAGATGTAATGCTTGATTTTATTAACGGAGAAAAAGATGTTTTGGTAGCCACAACTATTATTGAAGCAGGTTTGGATATTCCAAATGCCAATACCATCATCATCAACCATGCACACATGTTTGGTTTAAGCGATCTGCACCAAATGCGTGGCCGTGTAGGCCGGAGCAACAAAAAAGCTTTCTGTTATCTACTTTCGCCTCCGTTATCTACCTTAACTTCAGAGGCCCGGAAACGTTTAAGTGCCATTGAAGAGTTTTCCGATCTGGGCAGTGGCTTTAATGTGGCCATGCGCGATTTGGATATCCGTGGAAGTGGAAATTTATTGGGTGCCGAGCAAAGTGGGTTCATCGCCGAAATCGGTTTTGAAATGTACCATAAGATACTGGATGAAGCCATTCAGGAATTGAAAGAAGCTGAGTTTAAAGGCCTGTTCGAAAATGAACCTGCCCGTCCGTTTGTAGGCTTTACACAGGTAGATACCGATCTTGAATTATATATTCCTGATGCTTACATTACCAATATTACTGAGCGTTACAATTTATACACCGAGCTTTCTAAGCTTGACAACGAGGCTGAATTAGCCGTTTTCGAAAAACACCTGGCCGATCGTTTCGGACCTATACCCCCGCAGGTAAAAACCATGCTCAGTGTGGTACGGTTACAATGGTTGGGTAAAAAATTAGGATTCGAAAAAATCAGTTTCAAGAAAAATAGCTTAAGAGGATATTTTTTAAGTGATAAACAGTCGGCTTATTTTGACTCAAATACCTTTACCAAAATTTTAACTTTTGCGCAGAACCATCCGCGCATGTGCAATTTAAAGGAAGTAAAGAATACACTTAGAATTGCTTTTGATAATGTAAAAACCGTTGAAGAAGCGATTGAAATTTTAGAACTGATCGATTAAAAAACATTAATTGAGTCAGTCTATTGACTGAATTAACGTTAATTGAGTCAGTCTATTGACTGAATTAACGTTTTTACCTATATTTGGCTTAAATGGAAAGTCAAATTGTTAGAGCTTTGAAGCCGGTTATCCTCCACAAAATTGGGAAGAACAAAGTAATCCTAATATTCGGAACAAGGCGGGTCGGTAAAACCTGGTTGGTAGAAAGCATTACCAAAGATGCGAACATCAACTACTTTTCTTTAAATGGGGAAGACCAGGATGTACAGGTATTGCTTTCAACCCGAACAGCTGCCAATTACAAAAGGGTTTTGGGTGATGCCAAGCTACTCATTATTGACGAAGCCCAAGTTATACCTGAAATCGGAAAAATATTAAAGTTACTCATCGATACTTTTAAAGATCTTACCATTATCGCAAGTGGATCATCTACTTTCGATTTGTCAAACCAAACAGGTGAACCCTTAACCGGAAGAAGTTTAACTTACCATCTTTACCCCATAGCACAGGTTGAGTTGGATAAACAGGAAAATGCTTTACAAACCACCCAAAATCTGGAAGAAAGATTAATTTTTGGTTCTTATCCTGAGTTATTCCACCTGAATTCATTGGCTGAAAAAGCACAGTATTTAACAGAACTGGTTAAATCATATCTGTTAAAAGATATTTTGATGTATGAGAATATCCAAAATAGCGCTAAACTACTGGAATTATTAAAACTGATTGCCTATCAGGCAGGATCCGAAGTTTCAATTGATGAGATTTCCCGTAATTTGGGTATCAGCAAAAATACGGTAGATCGTTACCTTGATTTACTGTCAAAGGTTTTTATCATTTATAAAGTTGGCGGATATAGTAATAATTTACGGAAAGAAGTTACAAAATCATCCAAATGGTATTTTTACGACAATGGGATCCGGAACGCAATCGTAAACGATTTCAGGTTGTTAGCCTTAAGGAACGATCAGGGTATTTTATGGGAAAACTACTGCTTTAGCGAACGAATTAAAAAAATGGAGTACGAACAGCAAAGTGCCACTTATTTCTTTTGGAGAACCTATGATCAACAAGAAATAGATCTAATTGAAATTAACAACGGAGAAATGTTAGCTGCCGATTTTAAATGGGGAAACCAAAAGAATAAAATCCCGGGCTTTTTTGCAAAGAACTATCCTCAAGCTAGTTTTTCCGTAATTAACAAAGAAAATTATCTAGATTTTATATTATAATGTTAGATCCCTCCTTATTACTCGATTTAGTAAAAATGCAAATGCCTTACGGAAAATATAAAGGTTACCTGATTTGTAATATTCCTGAAAGCTATTTGCTATGGTATAAGGATAAGGGCTTCCCGAAAGGCAAATTAGGCGATTTAATGGCTACCATGTTCGAAATCAGGGTAAATGGTTTGGAGTATTTATTAACGCCGTTGAAGAATCAGCAGCGGTAAGTTTCCCCAGCCATTGTCATCCTGAGGAATAATTTATGATATAAAAATTAATATGATTGACAGATAAAATTTAATTAGGTAATATCCATCAAGAAATCGTCATTCCCAACTTGATTGGGAATCTTAAAATGTGCATTAAGATTCCCGCATGCGCGAGAATGACGACCGAACTAGTGGATTCTGTCAATGGTAGCGGAGTGTCGAAGAACCTAAAAACGGTCGTCCTCCTGAACTTGTTTCAGGATCTAACACCCCTCAGTTACCGTAATTTCGAGCGGAGTGCTACGAAGCCGAGAACCCGAAGGCTCAGCGAAGCTAAATCTGTCTTGATAGATCTCTCCACTCCACTGCGTTTCGGTCGAGATGACGAAAAAGTATAACCCTATATCTCACAACCATTCTCATCACAAACCGCATTATCATTTTTATTTAATGAGGTAAGTTTGGTTTTAGGCTGAGTTTCTTTCCACTCGGTAAAACTTTGGGTAAGCGCGTCAGTAAAAGCCTGAACAGGTTGGGCACCAGAAACGCCATATTTACGATCCATAACAAAATATGGCACACCGCGGATTCCTAAATTCTGGCTTTCATAAATATCATAACGAACAGCTTCAGCAAACTCGTCGCTATTTAAAACGGCCACAGCTTCGTCCTTATTCAATCCTATTTCTACTGCAAGATCAACTAAAACATCTGTTTCGCCAATGTTTTTGCTGTTCAAAAAATGGGCTTCAAACAATTTTTCTTCGGCTAAATCCTGAAGGCCGTGTTTTGCTGCCAAATGAATCAAACGATGTGCATTGAATGTATTTGCTGGAATATTGGTATCGAAATCGATGCTTAATCCTGCATTTGCCGCCATGTCTGCCACTTGTTTGGTCATTTGTTTAGCCTGATCAACCGGCATTCCCTTACTTCTTGAAAGGTAATCGTACACCGTTTCATTATTAGCATTATGATATTCCGGATTAAGCTGAAAACTCTTCCAATCCACTTCAATTTCATTTTTGAAAGGCAGTTTCTCTATCGCCTGTTCAAAATGTCTTTTCCCGATATAGCAAAACGGACACATTACGTCCGACCAGATTTCTACTTTCATAATACAAAATTAAGCTGATTATAACTGGCTATAGTAAGTGTAAAGTAAAAAGCCGCTATCGTTAAGGATAGTGGCTCCATATCTCAATAAAAGTTTATATCCAGATATCGTCATTTCGACCGCAGTGGAGAAATCTTTGGACTATGTTAAAAAGATTTCTCGATTTTGCTACGCTTCAGTAGAAAAGACGACCTTTATATTAGATTTGTAAGTGGTATTCTCTTAAGAAACAGCGTAAATTCGTTTTTGAACAAGCTCAACATGGAAAACTCAACTATAACTATTTATACAACTGGTTAAATATCAATTTAAAAGTGCCATGCGTTTGCGCCCTGAACGCAATTTCCGGCCCGAAAGCAAGTAATTTACCCTTACCAACCCTGGCTTCAAAAGCCGTTATCCCATCTTGCAAATAAGCCTGGCCCCAGGCCCAGCCGCTACGCAATGGTGTTGCATTTTCAAACCACATCAAAGGCTTGATCTTCCCAGCCACAATGGCGTCGCCGGTGAGTTTAAAAACAGGACTATTATCAAAATAAACGTCAGCTTCTTTTTCCATGCCCCAATTGGCTGGTAAAGTGGTATCTACACCAACATTTAAAACACTTCCCGGAACATAATATTTTTCAGCAGGTAATCTTTTTTCTTCACCATTTATAATTTCGACCATTGCATTACGTACGGGTAGGTTTAAGTGATAAGCCAGGTTGGTACTGCTCCCAATGGTTACAATGTTACCTCCGGCTTCTAAAAACTTCTTTAATTCAGGGATGGATTGATCAGGACTAATCCTGCCCAAACGGTTTCTAAACTCCTGTGGAATTTCATCTGACTTTGGTCCGACAGATCTGTTTCCACTGCCTCCGCCCTGAACCGATGGAATGGCACCGCCCACAAAAATGATCACATCGAATTTAGATTTTAAATTTCCGGCATCAATATCCTGCGGATAAATTACCGTAGCAGCATAATGGTACTGTTCCATTAAAAACCGCACCCAGCCGGATGCCATAGAACCTCCATAAGCATCCCAAAGGGCAATTCTAGCCGTCGAAACTTTAATCTTATTTTTAGGGGCAGCAGAAATTTCTAGTTTGATGTTTGCTTTTTCAAGCACTGATTTTCCTGCTGATGAAACATAAAAATCGCCATTTTCAGGAGAGCGGTAAACTTCAACTTTGTTTCTTAATAAATCGTTAACTGCAGTATAAGAATCATTTTGAGCAGCACTTAATACATAACCCGACCCATTTGGCAATTTATTTTCTGGTTGTAAGAGTTTTCCGTAAGGATTTTTCTCAAACGGACCAGAAAAGTCATCCAGCATGCGATCGAATTTCACGTCCATGAGATAAGCTAATGTCCATCCTGCGGCATCATAAGGCGGAACTGGCGCACCACCTTCGTATTTAAAATCATTAGGATGATCCTGTGGTTCGAACATATCCAAAACATGTGGACGGAAAGCCTGATCGGTTTTAACCACATAGCTTCCGGCAGGATAGTTTTTCCCTGAAACGGTAAATGGAGCGGTTGCTTTTTGAACTACAACACCCGTTCTGATCAATGCATTCAAGAACTTAATGGCAGTATTAAAATCAGGTTGCTCTGCGGATAAGATATATCCACGTGGATCCCGGTTTGCAGGCGCTTTCATCACGGTATCGAAAGCTTTCATGCTAATCTGACGCCGGAATCCAAAACCTGCATCGCCTCCGGAAATTGCGGCGGCCTTTTCACCTTTTGCAGCGCTGTTAATGGCATCTATCTTCTTTGGGGAGAAAGACCAGCTGTCTTTTTTACCTCTTTCAATCGAATTTCTGCCCATCTGATAAATGTTATACAGTAACTCATCATGGTATCGCGCTGCGTAATTCAAAACGGCATAGTTTAACGATACAGAATAATCAATCGAATTTTTAAAATACCATTTTCCCGGAGTGATTGGGTTTGGTGAATCGCCACTTGGCAGCAAACGCGATGGAACCAATGGAATTTCAGAGGGAGTAGGATTACCGATAATTTCCGTCAGCAGTCCAATCATGTTATGAAAATAGGTAGTTGTCCTTAATCCGCCGTTGTACCATGTAGAATAAACCGATCCTCCACGTTGAGTGTAACCGGGCTTATTTTCTACATTCATCCTGTTATGCATGGCCGCACCTACCGCATCTAAACTGGTTAACAAGGTTGGGTCAAAAACATAATTAAACGGATCCCGGTAGGGAGGACCTGCCACAACCGTTCCCGCCGGACCGGCCTGGTGGTGGTTATACATGATCTGTGGAATCCATTCTATAAAAAGCTGGCGACCAATATTTTGTGTTTCTTTAAGATTTAACATAAAAAAATCGCGGTTATTATCATGTCCCGCATATTTTTCATACAAAACCGGCAAGCCTGAAGTTGTTCTTTTCTTTGGGTCTTTTTCCCTCATGTACCAGTTGCTCACCAACTCCTGTCCATCGGGGTTTGCATGCGTAAATAAGATGATCACATTATCCAGAATACGCAAGGTTTCCGGGTCTGTTCTGGAGGCAAATTCATATATTGTCTGAATCAGCTGATGGGTACCAACTACTTCATTTGCATGTAATCCGCCATCTATCCATACCACTGCTTTACCTTCTTTTGCCAAAACTTTGGCCCGCTCTGGCGTAATTTCTGCATGAGCCAACTGTTGCGAAATTTCTTTATAACGATCTAATTTCTTTAGGTTTTCCGGCGAAGAAATAACCAGCATGTATTGACTTCTGTTTTCTTCAGTTTTACCGATATCAACCAGTTTAATGCGGTTAGAACTTGCAGCAAGTTTTTTAAAGTAAGCCTCTGTTTGGGTATAATTGGCCAATTGGTGATCATCGCCAATATCAAAACCAAAATGCGATTTTGGCGTTGGCACTTCCTGTGCCTGTACGACACAGTTACTTACCATTAAAAAAGCAATGCAGAGCCTGATAAAGCAGGTTTTTATCATAATTTGAAGGTTTAATTGGTAATCAAATATAATGGAGAATCAGCGCCAAAGACAGCTTGCTGTAAATTTGTTACAAGTTATTCCATGAGCATACTATTAACCACAGATAAAAAGTATGCACACAGATATCAGTGTTTATGCCCGTTCACCTAATTTTTATGTAACGCGTCGTTGAAATATTTAAGGCACTATGCTGGCTTACTTTGAAAAAGAGAACAGGTTATACCGAAGAACGTCGTCAATCCCAAGAGCGGGAAATCAAAAAAACAGATGCAGGACAGAACCCCTTAGCACAACCAAACCTTAACGCAGTGGTTTTGTGTTCAGATCTGCAAAAACATTCAATTAGCATCAACGAACAAAACAAAGTGCCGTTGTTTTTTTGATGAGTGAGAGGTAGTGTGAAGGCTCCTTGTTGGATTGACGAAGCGCTTTGGGTACTTTGGCGCTCCAAAGTACCATGCCTCCGCGGCATAGAGCGGAAAAACATTTACTATATGTCATATGGTCTCTAACTGATGAGCATTTGTTGGAGGTGGTAAAATCAATGCTTACAAAAATAGCTTAATCTTTAAATCCTAATCCATACATTTGCCCTGATATAAGTTCTTAACTTTATTTTCATCAACCGATACAGGTTCCCGGAATACAACCGGGATTAATAGGGAATCGTGTGCAAATCACGAGCTGTCGCGCAACTGTAAATTCTGTCTTTAACAAGAAGACAACGGTCTTATCATTTATGCCACTGTGCCTTTACCGGTATGGGAAGGCGATAGGATCGGGAATAAGTCAGGAGACCTGCCTATGTTGAATTGACGGTGCTTTCGCGTTATAAAGTAATTGGTCAGGTCTGATTGTACACGATAAAATTTAAATTTTATAGGCTTGCTTAAAGTTTTTACTGATGAGTGGGCAGGCTGTGCCATAACCTTTCCTTTAATCTTAACAAAGAGTATTACAAATATTGCTTTAAGAGCTTTTAAATGATTTATTTACTTAATCTTTAAGAGAAATGCTAACGCAAAATCTAGGCTATCCGCGAATAGGTAGCCAAAGGGAATTAAAGAAAATCTGCGAAAATTATTGGGCAGATAAAACTGGGTACAAAAGTGTACTGCAGGTGGGCAAAAATATCCGCCACGAAAATTGGAAACTTCAAAAAGAAGCTGGGATTGATGTAATTCCATCAAACGACTTTTCTTTTTACGATCACGTGCTCGATCATTCCTTAACTTTTGGAGCCATCCCAAAAAGGTACAACGAAGTGATCCTGAAAAAAGGAAATGAGGAACTGGATCTTTACTTTGCGATGGCCAGAGGCTACCAAAAAGAAGGACTGGATGTGGTAGCGATGGAAATGACCAAATGGTTCGATACCAATTACCATTACATCGTGCCCGAATTTTACAAAAATCAACCTTTTAAACTTTTTTCTACCAAGATTATCGATGAGTTTTATGAGGCAAAACAATTAGGAATTAATACTAAACCCGTACTGATTGGACCGGTTTCTTACCTTTTATTGGGTAAGGAAAAAGAGGCTGGATTTGAAAAAATAGACCTGATTAAAAACCTGCTTCCGGTTTATATCGAGATTTTATCTCGCTTAGAAGCGCTGGATGTAGAATATATTCAGTTTGATGAGCCATTTTTGACTTTAGATTTGAAAGAAAAAGACAAAAAAGCCTATGAATATGCCTACAAAGAAATCAGGAAAGCCTTTCCAGGATTAAAAATTGTTTTAGCTACTTATTTTGAAGGATTAGGTAATAATTTAGCATTAACGGCTTCATTACCTGTAAATGTTTTACATATCGACTTAGTCCGTGCAGAAGATCAATTAGACGATGTTTTAGCTTCGTTAAGAAGAGATACCATTCTTTCTTTAGGCTTGGTAGACGGAAGAAACATTTGGAAAAATGACTTTGAGAAATCTCTTTCGACCATTAACCATGCAGTAGACAAAAGAGGATTGGATAAAATATGGATTGCTCCATCCTGTTCGTTAATTCACTCACCGGTTGATCTGGACAATGAAACCAATGAGAAAAATTTATCGCCAGAAATTAAACAATGGCTGGCCTATGCAAAACAGAAAATTGCGGAAGTAGCTACCTTAAAAAAACTGATCACCAACGAAAGCCCTGCATCTACCCTGCAAAAACTCGAAGAAAATAAGATCGCAATTGCTAACCGTAAAGTTTCTAAAATCATCCATAATCCGGCAGTTAAACAAAGGGTTTTAGACTTAAAAGAGCAGGATGCCGAACGTTTGAGTCTATTTTCGATCAGAAAAATTAAACAACAGGAACTTAATCTGCCCATTTATGCCACTACCACTATCGGCTCGTTTCCACAAACTGCAGAGGTAAGAAGCTGGAGAGCAAAACTTAAAAACAGAACGTTCACTATTGAAGAATACGATGATCTCATTGCAAAAGAAACTGAAAAAGCAGTAAAGTGGCAGGAAGAAATCGGTCTGGATGTTTTGGTTCACGGCGAGTTTGAACGCAATGATATGGTTGAATATTTTGGGGAGCAGCTAGATGGTTTTGCTTTTTCTAAAAATGGTTGGGTACAGAGCTACGGATCACGCTGTGTAAAACCACCGATTATTTTTGGCGATGTTTCGCGCCCAACACCCATGACGATCAAGTGGACAGCCTATGCCCAGTCGCTTACCTCCAAATACATGAAAGGCATGCTAACGGGTCCTGTAACTATCTTACAATGGTCATTTGTACGGAATGATCAGCCACGATCGGAAACCTGTACACAGATTGCCCTGGCTATCCGCGATGAGGTTTGCGACCTGGAAAATGCAGGCATTAAAATTATCCAGATTGATGAACCTGCCATTAGAGAGGGATTGCCATTGCGCAAAGCAGATTGGCAAAACTACCTGAACTGGGCAGTGAAAGCTTTCAAAATCTCAGCAAGTGGGGTAAAAGACGATACACAGATCCATACGCACATGTGCTATTCGGAGTTTAACGATATCATCCAAAACATTGCTGATATGGATGCAGATGTAATTACGATCGAAACCTCGCGTTCGCAGATGGAATTATTAGACGCTTTTGCCGATTTTAAATATCCAAACGAAATTGGACCAGGTGTTTATGATATTCACTCTCCAAGAGTTCCGAAACGCGAAGAAATGGTTCTGTTGCTTAAAAAGGCAAGAGCCGTTATTCCCTCTGCACAACTGTGGGTGAACCCTGATTGTGGCTTAAAAACCCGCGGATGGGACGAAACCAAAAAAGCATTGATCGAAATGGTTGAAGCCGCAAAAGAGATGCGTAAAACGGAAGAAGTACTGTCTGCAGATCTTCAGGTAAATTAATATAATTTGTGTTAAACATTCACTCATTGTCAGTCTGAGCCTGTCGAAGACTCTTCAACATGAATAACTGAAATAAATTGTATTAAGAAAATCTTCGGGATGATAGTTTTATCCTGATCTCAACTTTGACAACTTTCTAATCAGAAAGTTGTCAAAGCTTTTTACTCACCCTATATTTACCCCATGACCTTATCAGAAAGAATAGAAAACTCAAAAACCAGTATTTTTAAAGCCGTTTTCCCAAATACAACCAACCATTACGATACGCTTTTCGGCGGTACCGCCATGCATTTGATGGACGAAGTGGCTTTTATTACCGCAACTCGGTTCAGCCGCCAAATTATGGTAACGGTAAGCAGCGACAGGATCGATTTTAAAAAGCCGATTCCAGCAGGAACCATTGTAGAACTTATTGGCAAGGTAAACCATGTAGGCAATACCAGTTTAAAAGTTAACGTAGAAATTTATATCGAGCAGATGTACGCTGAAGGAAGAGAATTAGCCGTACATGGCGATTTTACTTTTGTAGCTATTGATGAAAACAAAAAGCCAGTTCAGGTCATTAAATAATCTGATAATTTTTAGCTAAAATGGTATAAAGTTCATCAGGTTTAAATCTTTAATTTAATAATGGAGCATGAACATTCCGAAGAAGAATTAAAAAACATTGCGAAACAGCTAAGCTGCCCGGAAGGCGAACATGGCATTAAAACAGGGGAGATGATGCATGCCAGCAACATTGGCATGACCACTTCTGCAATTGATGCATTAAATCTCAAAAACAATGAAACTGTTTTAGAAATCGGTCATGGCAACGGTGGACACATTGCTCAGTTATTTTCACGGGCCGAAAACATCAACTATTTTGGTGCTGATATTTCAGCTACCATTATCGCCGAAGCTGAAAAAAACAATCAAGTTTTCTTAGCACAGGGAAATGTCCAATTTAAACTGACAGATGGAAACAGTCTGCCTTTCCATAATCATCAGTTCGACAAGATTTTCACAGTAAATACCATATACTTTTGGAAAAATCCATGCGGATACCTCGCCGAAATTAAAAGAACCTTAAAACTTAATGGCACTCTGGTAATCTGCTTTGCCAATAAAACTTTTATGCAAAATCTTCCTTTCACGCCTTATGTTTTTAAACTTTATGAAGTAGAAGAGGTAAAAGAACTCTTAAAAAACGGCGGATTTACGGTTGAAAATATTCTTAGTAAAACCGAACAGATAAAAAGCAAAACTGGCGAACAGGTACAAAGGGAATATCATGTTGTAACGGCAAACACATTATAGTCCTCGTTTGTAACGAGGATTAGCGAGAATAGCGATTGTATCGCTAATAACAAAAACCACATTACAAATGTGAATCCCATTCATCCTCGTTACAAACGAGGACGATAGATAAGGTATTTCTTTGTTTCTTCCTGTCTTTGTGATTAATCTAATACAAAATCAGATACAAATACGCATAAACCACCGGTGCAGCCAATAATAAGCCATCAAAACGATCTAACAAACCGCCGTGTCCTGGCAACAGACCGCCACTGTCTTTAGTATCTAAACTTCGTTTAAGCATCGATTCTACTAAATCGCCCAATGTTCCAAAACCTGCAATTAATACAGCCATACCCATCCAAACCCAGGACGGGCTTTCAGTAAAAAGAAAAGACAGAGCAAAAGCGACCAAAATGCTGGTAAACATCCCGCCGAAAAATCCTTCCCAACTTTTCTTCGGCGAATGACGCTCAAACAATTTGCGCTTACCGTATTTTACGCCAAAAAGATAGGCTCCGGTATCATTTGCCCAAAGCATTAACAAAAATGCGAGCGGTAAATGAAAGTTATATTCATTCCAGTTTTTTAAGAAACCGAGGGCATGGAAAAAACAGAAAGGGATGGTTACATAAACAAAGCCAACAAACGTATAAGAGATATTGGCAAATGGAATTTTGTTTTTCTTATACAACTCAGTGATAAAAACAGAGAAAATGAGCGGGATACAAAGCAACAGATACTTAACATCATATTCTAAATAATGTAAACCTGCGGCCATTAGAAAAATTAAAGATCCTGCCATTAAACCGATGTTTCGGTGTGGCCTGATACCAGCATTTTTAATCAGCTTATAAAATTCAAATAAGGATAAACCACTCAGGATAAGATAAAAAATAGTAAATGCATAACTCCCCAATAAGATAGAGCCAAGCATCACAATGGTAAAAAAGAAAGCGGTTATTGCCCTGGTTTTCATTTAAGTTAAGAGGTAAAGGGTATAAGGTTTAAGGTCATTATTACTATTCAATTTCGTTCTCAACGATGTATTCTATGGCTTTATTGAAATCTAACTTACTCACCGAAACATTTATTTCGCCAATATTATATGCCGAGAGCTGTTTATTTATCGTCACTGCGGGAATACCTGCTTCTGTTAATCCCTGTTTTAATACCTCTGCCGCAAAGGCATTGCTGGTGGTGTATACCTTAACCCAATTTTCGCTCACGTGATGCGCTATCTTTAAAAAATTTAAACAAAGCTATGGTAATTATTGCACTAATTAAATACCCATACCAAGGAAAACCAATCGGCTCATCAGCTTTATCAAGTGGCATATGATGCTTTTGCATATAAAAAGCCGCGCAAACCGCATAAGCATTGTTTAAAAAGTGCGCAAACATGGCATACCAGATACTTCCGCTAAAATAATACAGGTAACCAAAGCCTGCACCCAATAACATCCGCGGCACAAAACCATAAAACTGGAAATGGATCGCACTGAAAATAATGGCAGCACTCCAAATGGCAATATGATGATTACCCAACATTTTTTGCAATGAACCTTGCAGCCCAGCCCTAAAAAAAAGCTCTTCACCAATAGCAGGCAACACGGCAATCATCACCAAGTTAACCACAAAATCCCAGTTACTCCTCACCGTAATCAGTTGAATGGTCATTTTCATGGCTTCCTGTTCCTTCATTTTCATCCAGTTTTCCAATCCCTTTAAAAACTCAGGCAGTACCATTTTTTGATTGACAACCGTTACCCACTCCATAATAGGCATACTCACCACCATAATGGCAAAAACTAGAACAAAAGGAAGAAAATTATGCTTGTTAAACCTATAAAACGTATTCGGTTTTTGTCCCTCTGTATACGCTAAAACAATAGGAGGCAAAATAAACATACCTATAGAACTCGAAATCTGTATTATTTTTAAGGCTGTGATAAATTTAGGGTCACCGCTCATAATGGTTCCAAATTCGCCAAATATCGAAGTACCATAAAAAATTGCAACCACTACAAAGCCTAATAATGTGCATATTACCGCACCTACTGCCCAGTAAACGCAAAGTAAAAATATCTGTAAAAGTGGGTGGCTGCCTTTGCGGATGGGTGTTACAAAACTCATTATTTGTACCTTTGTATGTTTTATTAATCGTTGAAGATAGAAAATGTCTGTAAAGATAGGAAATATAGATTTAGGTGAGTTCCCGTTATTGCTGGCTCCAATGGAGGATGTAAGTGATCCACCGTTCCGTTATGTATGCAAAAAAAACGGTGCAGATATGATGTATACTGAATTTATCTCTTCGGAAGGCTTAATTCGGGACGCTGCAAAAAGCCTGCAAAAATTGGATATTTTCGAATATGAGCGACCAATTGGCATCCAGATTTTTGGTGGCGATATCGAACACATGCGCGAGGCCTCAGAAATTGCTTCTGCAGCAGGTCCCGATCTGGTTGACATCAACTATGGTTGTCCGGTAAAAAATGTAGTTTGCAAAGGTGCAGGCTCAAGTTTACTTCAGGATATTGATAAAATGGTAAAAATGACTGATGCGGTGGTTAAAGCTTCGCATTTACCTGTTACCGTAAAAACCCGCTTGGGTTGGGATGACAATACTAAAAACGTTTATGAAGTAGCCGAACGGCTTCAGGATGTGGGTATCCAGGCACTAACCATTCATGGCCGCACCAGGGCACAATTATATAAGGGAGAGGCCGATTGGAGTTTAATCCGTGAAATTAAACGCAATCCGCGCATTAAAATTCCGATTTTTGGCAACGGTGATGTAGATAGTCCTGAAAAAGCAGCCAATTGGCGCATGGAATATGAGGTAGATGGCATTATGATAGGCCGTGCCGCAATTGGTTATCCATGGATTTTCCGCGAAGTAAAACACTTCTTCAAAACCGGAAAACACCTGGCCGGACCAACTATGGAAGAAAGAATTGAGGTTTGCCGTACACACCTGGATAAATCGCTGGAATGGAAAGGTCCTAAAACCGGTATTTTCGAAATGCGTCGCCATTATGCCAACTATTTTAAAGGCCTGCCAGATTTTAAACCGTATCGCATGCGATTGGTTGCTGAATCAGATATCAGCAACATTTACAGCATTTTAGAAGAAGTGGCAGAAAAATTTGCCAACTATGATGCTACCAGTGTACTGGCTTGATTTTTGAAAGTTTTTTCTTACATTCGTTATTATCATGGTTACAGCAATTACAGATGGTGTTAAGGTTTCGGTAGAAACCGTCTACCAGCCAGAATATTCAAATCCGGCGAACGAACATTATATGTTTGCCTATCGCGTAGAAATTTCAAATCTTTCTGATTATGCTGTCCAGTTAATGCGCCGCCAATGGTTGATTTTCGATTCGAACTCAAGCCGTAGAGAAGTAGAAGGTGAAGGTGTTGTAGGTTTACAACCCATTATCCAACCTGGCGAAACGCATGTGTATGTTTCAGGTTGTAATCTCAAAACCGATATGGGCAGCATGAAAGGCACTTACCTGATGAAACGCGATATAGATGGCTCTGAATTTGATGTTGACATCCCAGAATTTCAATTGGTAGCCCCTTATAGGTTAAATTAATCTCTTACTTACTCTTGTCACCCATGGAATAGTCTAACGGCTAGACCAAGATTCATTTTAGAAAAGCACATTCAGTATTCCATTTTACTAATTATTCCTGCTTTTTTGCTCCAAGTACTCTCCACGCTTTGAGCTTTTACATCAATATCAAAGGCTTAGGTTATCTATGCAACCTGCAACCCCAAATAGTACAAGCTACCGTGCCACCTAAACCCGATCAAAGCGAAATGCCGATATTTTCATCGGCAGAAGCGGGAGCGGGACCGAAGTTTTCCTATTACCACAAAACCTGCTTTCCAAATAGATATTTTAAATATAGTCATCACCAGGTCTGATAGATACCGGATTTCAATCAGGTTTATTTAGTTGGAAAGATTCTGACCACGTAATTGCTACAAGATAATTGAAAATACTACCTCTACTTGTAAAACAAATCCGATGGATCGGATCAGCATGACGATCGGGTTAAATTAATAAACAAAAACGGCCAGGATAATGATCCCGGCCGCGTTGTATTTTTCATATTCAATATTCCCTAATCCCTGCTCCGTCCAAAAAGCATTGATGCGTAATATAATAAATTGGCTAATGCACCCACAGCCGCAACCACGTAAGTCATGGCTGCCCACCAAAGTGCATCTTTGGCCTGCGCATTTTCTTCCTGTGTTTGCATCACACCATTATTGTTCCTGAGCCAGGCTAAGGCCCGGTTACTGGCATCAAATTCAACAGGTAGGGTAACGATACTAAATACGGTTACTAATGCTAAACCCACTACACCAATCGCCAAAACAATCGGGTTTCCGGTAAAACCTATTAACAATACACCTATTAATAATACCCACTGCAAAAGATTAGATGATATGCTCACTACCGGCACCATGCTGCTTCTTAGCTGCAACCAGTTATATGATTTCGCCTGTTGCACCGCATGGCCACATTCGTGAGCCGCTACCGCTGCTGCTGCTACGCTACGACTGTAGTATACATCAGTACTTAAATTAACGGTTTTATCTGACGGATTGTAATGATCTGTTAATTGTCCCTCGGTACTCATCACCTTCACATCGTATATTCCATTATCATGCAGCATTCTTTCTGCTACCTCTTTGCCCGATAAACCAGAGCTTAATTGCATTTCAGCATACTTAGAAAACTTGTTTCTAAATCGCCATTGTACAAACATGCTCAGCAATAATACCGGGATGATTAATATTAAATAAACTCCCATTTTCTTATGTATGTTTTTCATTTAGCCTATATCAAAAAGCGTTCCCATATTATTTAAAATTTAAAAAACAGTACATTTATGTTATGCCAAACGAACTTTCATACTGGGAAAAAGAATCATTTTTTTGTAATTATGATGCGATTGTAATTGGCAGTGGAATAGTAGGATTAAATGCCGCCATTCACCTTAAAAAAACAGTTCCTTCGTTAAGGATAGTCATACTTGAAAAGGGATTTTTACCTACCGGTGCAAGCACAAAAAATGCTGGTTTCGCCTGCTTTGGAAGCATTTCTGAACTAACTGAGCAAGAGAAAAGGATGGGTAGCGAACGACTTGCAATGCTCATCGAAAAACGGTGGAAAAGTCTGCTCAAACTACGTTATTTGTTGGGCGATAATACCATTGATTATCAATGCCTGGGCGGATATGAACTATTTAAAAAAGAAGATCATTCTTTAGCTGAATTAGGTGTATCCAAAATTGAACATTTTAACCTTTTGGTTAATGATATTGTCGGATCCAATGCTTTTCGTGTAAACAATAAAAAAATCAGTTTATCTGGTTTCGAAGGGGTAAGTACTTTAATCGAAAATCAATATGAAGCCCAGATTGATAGTGGTAAAATGATGTACGCTTTAATTCAATATGCGCAACAACTTGGCATTGGTATTTTTAATAATTGTACTGTAGACCGGATTGAAGAAGAATCAAAAGGTTTTTGCCTGATCACCAAAAATGGAAATTTTTCTTGTAAACAATTGATTCTTACAACCAATGCCTTTATCAAAGATCTGTATCCTGATGTAGATATCAACCCAGGTCGCGGTCAGGTTTTAATAACCAGACCGATAAAAAATTTAAAGATAGCGGGTACTTTCCATTACGATAAAGGTTACTACTATTTCCGGAATATAAATAACAGAATTTTATTAGGTGGTGGTAGAAATATTGATTTCAAAGCCGAACAAACTACTACTTTTGGCCACACCGAACCAGTGCAATCTGCGCTTGAGCGTCTGCTAAAAAAAGTAATCTTACCAACCACTAAATATGAAATTGATTACCGCTGGAGTGGGATTATGGCTTTTGGTAAAACACTTGAACCGCATATAGAAGAAATCCGTCCAAATGTATTTTGTGCAACCAGGTGTAATGGTATGGGCGTTGCTATTGGCTCGCAAACAGGAGAAGATGTAGCTAATTTATTGTTAAATAAACTATAGCTGTTTTTTACCACAGAGAACATTGAGGAAAAGCACAAAGGACACAAAGTTTGGTTTTACTTAAGATCCTTCCTTGCATTCAGGAGACAGTAAAGAGATAATTATAGTCCCATCATCCATTTTACAACTTATATCATTTAAACACTATCGTCTTATTTCCACTCACAAAAACCCGGTCTTCAAAAATAAGTTCCAAAGCCTCCAATAATACTTTTTTTTCTATCTCCTTACCGGCATGTACCATTTCCTTCACACCAAAATTATGGTCTACATGATTGGTATGCTGCGCAATAATAGGCCCTTCATCTAAATTATCGGTAACAAAGTGTGCGGTAGCACCAATAATTTTTACCCCGCGCTCAAAAGCTTGCCGATAAGGATTGGCACCTATAAAAGCAGGCAAAAAGGAGTGATGGATGTTGATGATTTTACCTGCATAATCCTTTACAAAATCAGCTGAAAGAATCCGCATAAACTTAGCCAATACCAGGTAGTCTACCTCAAACCGATTAATGATGGTTTTTACTTCAGCTTCAAATTCACTTTTATCTTTGTTATTATGATCTACATAAAAATAGGGAATCCCCAGTTTCCCGGTAAAATCTTTAAGGCTTTCATAGTTACCAATTACACATTGAACATTTGCCCCTAAAGTTTTAAAGTGATTTTTAATCAGTATTTCTGCTAAACAATGATACTCTTTAGTCACCAGAACAGCAATCCGTTTTTCCTGTTTGGTAATTAGATTTACCTCAGCCGCATTTGGTAAATTTTCCAACAGTTTTTCCTTTAATTTTTCAGGATTTTCCAGATCTCCGGTGCAGGCAATTCTCGTAAAAAATGCTTTATTGGCTTCATCTACAAATTCGCGCATGGCAATGATATTCAGTTGATGCGCAGCCAGCACACGGGTAATATGGGTAACCAAACCCACTTGATCTCGACAGGAAATAAGGACAGTTAAAGCGTTCATTTTTAAAATACTAATATCCAATTATAAATAATTTTTACGGTTTTTTACGGTTAAAACTGACTAATTTTTTTTGGTATATCTATTTTAAATCTACATTTTTGCTAAAATTCTTATCATTATGGAGATCGCTGGTATTGCTTTACTAATTGTAATTTTAATTGTCCTGGTTATTTTATTACTAAAGAAACCTCAGGCTTCAATACCCATCGTTTCGTTAGAAGATTTTGAAAGGACAAAAAGTGAAAATGAAACCTTAAAAATAAGATTAGCCAAAGCGGACGAACGTGTTTCTAACTTAGCTACAGAAAAAGAGCATATTACCATTTTGCTTAAAGATGAACAACGGCGTTTAATTGATGAATTACAGGCTGAGCGGGACCGGCTTGCAGATGCCAACCGTGAGCTCGAAAGTACGAGATCATTTTACCTGGCCGAGAAAGAAAAGTTAGCAGAACAAAAATTAAGTTATGAGCAGTCGCAACAAAAACTGAATAAAGATTTCGAACTGATTGCCAATAAAATTCTGGAAGAAAAATCGACCAAATTTATCGAGCAGAACAGGACCAATCTGGATATTATCCTTAATCCTTTGAAAGAAAATATCAAGGCTTTTGAAGATAAGGTAGAAAAGGTTTATAAAGCAGAATCTGATGAAAGAAATATACTCAAAGGTGTAATTTCGGAACTGCAGATTCAAAGTAAACTTATTCAGGAAGACGCCAACAATTTAACCAAAGCCCTAAAAGGCGATAGTAAAAAACAGGGCAATTGGGGAGAAATTATATTGGAAAAGGTTTTGGAGCGGTCTGGTTTGGTCCGGGATCAGGAATACCGTATCCAGGCTTCGCATGCATCAGCCGAAGGCAGCCGTTACCAGCCAGATGTGGTAATAGACCTTCCAGACGATAAACACCTCGTTGTTGATGCTAAAGTAAGTTTAGTTGCTTATGAGCGCTCCGTATCTGCAGATACTGATGAAGAGCGTGAAGGCTATGTAAAGCAGCATCTGGCATCAATTAAAAACCATATTCAGGAACTTTCATCAAAAAACTACCAGGATTTATATAAAATCAATTCTCCGGACTTTGTTTTATTGTTTGTACCCATCGAATCTTCTTTTAGTATAGCAGTACAAAAAGATGCCGAACTGTTCAATTTCGCCTGGGACAGGAGGGTGGTAATCGTAAGTCCATCTACTTTGCTGGCTACTTTGCGCACCATAGCCAGTATATGGAAACAGGAACGTCAAAACCGGAACGTAATGGAGATTGCCCGTTTAAGCGGTAGTATGTATGATAAGTTTGTAGGTTTTATTGCCGACATGGAAAACATTGGAAAACATATTAAAAATGGACAGGACGCCTACGATAAAGCCATTAATAAATTGTCAGCAGGTGCAGGAAATTTAACCAATACTTCAGAAAAGATAAAAAAATTGGGTGCAAAGACTTCGAAACAGATTGATACCAAGTATTTGGATTTGAATGAAATACAGGATTTATAACTTTATAGTTATGAGTCACGGCCTCTGATTTTCGGGAAAACACTTAAAATGGTAAAAACTTGCAAAGTTAGTGATTTTTTATGATAGCGTTAGGACGATTTTTTTTCTTTTTTTTTAAGAGAATAGAATACATTTATTTTGCCTAAGGCAATATAGATGGCTTAAAAACACAAAAGTCGATGTAGCTGAGAACGTTTTATATTTTCTTAGCAATATCGACTACAAAGTAAAATCGTCATCCCGAATGGAACGCAGTGGAATGGAGAGATCTATACAGACAGATTTAGCTTCGCTGAGCCTTCGGGTTCTCTACTTCGTTGCACTCCGCTCGAAATGACGCACTGTTTTTATTTCTTAAAAGCATTCCAGCCCTGGGCTTTCAGCTCGTGCACATTATTTGATTTGGACACCATTTTGCAACCCGAATTTTTATCCGTTACATGTCCGATTACCGTGATATCTACATCATGTTTGAGTTTTTTGTAATCATCCTGGCTAATGGTAAATAACAATTCATAATCTTCACCACCACTTAGCGCACAAACAGTTGGATCAATACCCAATTCGCGTGCAGTTTCATAAGTCATTGGATCTAAAGGAATTTTCTCTTCATAAATGGTCATCCCTTTATCTGATTGTTCGGCCAGATGCAGAATTTCTGAAGCTAAACCATCTGATACATCGATCATAGCGGTTGGTTTTATATTCATTTCATCTAAAAGCGCAACAATATCCATCCTGGCTTCAGGCTTCAGTTGTCGTTCGATGATATAATCCTTTCCTTCTAAATCCGGCTGGATCTGCGGATTTTCAAGATAGATCAATTTCTCTCTTTCTAAAATCTGCAGGCCTAAATAGGCTCCGCCCAAATCGCCTGAAACGCATAACAAATCATGTTCCTGTGCGCCATTTCTGTACACCACTTTATCTGCATCGGCATAACCAATACTGGTAATACTGATTACTAAACCTTGCTTACTTGATGAAGTATCACCTCCTATCAAATCGATATTGTATTTATTACAGGCCAGTTCAATGCCTTTATAAATTTCTTCAACGGCTTCTAACGGAAATTTGCTCGACAAACCCAGCGAAACGGTAATCTGACTTGCCTTTCCATTCATGGCATAAATATCACTCAGGTTTACCTGTACAGCCTTATAACCCAAATGCATCAACGGCACGTAAGCCAAATCAAAGTGGATTCCTTCCAATAATAAATCGGTCGAAATTAAAGTCTGTTTACCTCTTGCATCCAGTACTGCAGCATCATCGCCAACTCCTTTTACCGAATAATCGTTTTTAATTTTAAAATTAGTCGTCAGGTGTTTAATTAAGCCGAATTCACCTAATTCATTAATATCTGTGCGTTCTTTATTTTCAAACATAACTTATACTTAAGGACAAAGCCTCATTTTATTTTTAAAAATTTAATTGTCATTCTGAGCACAGCGAAGAATCTTTACCTTAAAGCAGGTGCTTCATAGTTGAAGATCCTTCCTTCGTCAGGATGACAGATTTTTATTCTCCATCCAATTTCTTCCCTCGGTAAACCTGGCAATTAACATCGCCGCAACATTATCGCCTGTGGCATTTAATAATGTCGCCATCGGATCAACCAAAGTGCCTATAATCATGGCAGGTGGTAACGCCTCGGGTGGTAACTGATAGGCCGAAATCATCAATAGCTCGCCTATGTAACCGCCATTGGGTATTCCACCCTCAACAATGCTCACCAAAACGGTAATGCCAAGAGCAAGTACAATCGTATCTACATGCACTAAATCTTTACCAAAAATGGTAAAAACGACTGCAATTTTGATAATGGAACTGATGCTTGAGCCATCTTTATGCAAAGTTGATCCCAAAGGAATCGTTACATTGGTGATATATGCCGGTACGCCCATTTTCATAGTTCCTTCTAAATTTGCCGGAATAGTGGCAATGCTGCTACAGGTTCCAATGGAAGTTAAAGAAGGTACAATATTATTTTTCCAAAATACTTTTATTGCTTTAAATCCACCCGCAATGAAGGCATAAAAAGTAAAAAAAACAATAAAATAAAATGCCCCAACACCATAATACAGACCCAGGGCTTTAGCATAGGTACCAAAAAGCTGTGGACCAAATACGCCAACCTGGTAGGCAAAATAAGCACCCAATCCAACCGGCCCTAACTTCATAATTAAGATGATGAGTTTTTTCATCACTTCATTGCCTGAAACCAGGAATTTTTTAAAACTTTCACCTTCTTTTTCAGCATATAAAGTTGAAAAACCTACCAAAACTGAAAAAATAATCAGCGCCAGCATATTTTTCCTGCTTCCGATTTCGAAAAATTCACCAACTGTTAAAAGTTGTGTCATTTGTTCGCCAAATGATTGTACTTTGTCAGGTTCAGCTGGCAAAGCAGCACTTCCTAATTGCTGATGGATAGGAAAGATCCATGTCGCAAACAAAGTTAAAACCGCAGAAATGAGTATGGTAGAGAGAAATACCAAAACCATAATGGTTAATAATCTGCCTAACTTTTTTGTTCTATCGATATTTGCAATAGCTGAAGAAACCGCAAAAAATACCAACGGAATAACAGCTGTAAACAACAGGTTTAAAAATATATCTCCTAATGGTTTGATACTTTCAACGCTTTTTCCAAAAATTAAGCCCACGATACTTCCGACGGAGATTCCCGCCAAAAGCCATAGTAAGCCTGAGTAATTTTTAAGAATGTTGTTTTTTTCCATATGATCTTTTTCGTCATTGCGAGGCACGAAGCAATCTTAATACGCACGCCAGTAGCGATAGTTGTAAGATTGCTTTGTCGTACCTCCTCGCAATGACGATTTTTATTTTTACAATCCCAATTCTGCTGAAATATCCAGCATCCTCTGGATCGGTTTGCGTGCCTGCTCTATAATATGCTCAGGAACAGTTACTTCTGGCAAACCATTTTTAATACATAAATATAGTTTTTCTAAAGTATTTCTTTTCATATACGGGCAATCGTTACAGGCACAACTGTTATTTGGTGGCGCCGGAATAAATGTTTTTGTCGGATTCGCCTTTTCCATCTGGTGGATAATGCCACTTTCGGTAGCTACAATAAATTCTGTAGCAGGGTTAGTAATGGTATATTTTAAAAGCCCGGTTGTAGAACCAATATAATCAGCCATTTTCAAAACGACCTCTTCACACTCCGGATGGGCAATAAATTTAGCATTAGGATGGCGTTCTTTCAATTTTGTAATTTTTTCCTGCGAAAAAATTTCATGTACCATACAGGCACCGTTCCACAATACTAAATCCCGACCAGTTTTTTTTGCAACATAAGCGCCTAAGTTCCGATCTGGTCCGAATATTATTTTTTGCTCTTTAGGTAAACTCTCAACAATCTGAACCGCGTTAGTACTCGTGCAAACAATGTCACTTAAAGCTTTTAATTCGGCCGTACAGTTTACATAAGTGATGACCAGGTGATCAGGATATTTTTCCTTAAACTTCTTAAACAGATGTGGTGGACAACTATCTGCCAATGAGCAACCTGCTTTTACATCCGGTAATAAAACAGTTTTTCCAGGAGATAAGATTTTTGCTGTTTCGGCCATAAAGTGTACACCAGCAAACACAATTACGTCAGCATCCGTTTTTGCAGCTTCTTGTGATAAGCCTAAACTATCACCAATATAGTCCGCAATATCCTGTATATCAGGATCTTGATAATAGTGGGCTAGGATTATGGCATTTTTTTCCTTCTTTAATTTCTCAATCTCTGCAAAAAGATCAAGCGTAGGGTCAATTTCTTCTTCTGCGAAACCTTTTTTATTGATTTCTTCTAAGACATCTATGTTCATTTTAAATTTTCCTTTTTTGAATTTTGACGTTGGTCAAAGATAAAGCTTTCCACGTCTCAATAATTAATAAGTTATTTTAAATAAATAAATCTTGTTTGTTTATTAGTGTGTTAATATTGTTGGCAAGTTTAGAAATTTCTTTCGTTTAGATAAGTTATTAATTGTTTACTAACATTTAGATTACATTTATCTAATATTATAAGTTTGATTTTCAGTGCTATCGAAAATTGCGTCAATTTTTATCAATAGTGGAATGTTAATTGTTTATAAGTGGGGAAAAAGTTAATTACTTGTATAAAGCTGCTTAAAAATTGCGCAAAAGATTGTGGCAAATTGTGTTTTTAGAGTAGCTTTAAACATTCAAATTTATTTGTTAGGATAATTTAGACACAAGGCTAACATTTATTAACTAGTTGTTAACATAGTGGATAAAGTAAATGTTTTTTATTAATGAAGAAAGTAGATTTTCTGGTAATTGGTTCAGGTATAGCAGGTTTGAGTTTTGCACTTAAAGCTGCCAGGTTCGGTAAGGTTTTAATTGTTACTAAATCGAATGAGGATGAATCGAATACAAAATACGCTCAGGGCGGTGTTGCAGTTGTGGTAGATAAAGGTGATTCTTTTGAGAAACATATTGAAGATACTTTGATTGCGGGAGATGGATTATGTGATCAAAAAATTGTGGAAATCGTTGTAAAAGAGGGTCCTCAGCGTATTCAGGAAATCATTGATTACGGTATAAACTTCGATAAGGACAATGCTGGTTTTTACGATTTGGCTAAAGAGGGGGGGCATTCTGAACACCGTGTTTTGCACTATAAAGACATCACCGGGTATGAGATTGAGCGCGTGTTGTTAAATGAAATTCATAAGAATAGCAATATAGAGATATTAACACATTACTTCGCACTAGAGTTAATTACCCAACATCACCTGGGTGAGTTTGTGGATAAACGTACTGAAGATATTAACTGTTATGGCATATATGCCTTTAACACAGAGCTTAACGATGTGGAAAAGATTGTGGCAAATGTGACTGTGATGGCTTCTGGTGGTGCCGGACATGTTTATTCGGCCACTACAAACCCGGTTATTGCAACAGGCGATGGAATGGCCATGGTTTACAGGGCAAAAGGTAAAGTAAGAAATATGGAGTTTATCCAGTTCCATCCAACTGCATTATATCATCCCGGAGAGTATCCGTCGTTCCTGATTTCTGAAGCCGTTAGGGGTTTTGGGGGTGTTTTAAGACGCAAGAATGGTGAAGAATTTATGCATGAGTATGATGAACGTAAGTCATTGGCACCACGTGATATTGTTGCGCGTGCCGTGGATAATGAAATGAAGAAATCGGGCGATGACTTTGTTTATCTTGATATTACCATGCGCAGCAAGGCTGATATATTGAAACACTTTCCCAATATTTATGCTAAATGCTTATCTATAGGAATAGATATGACTAAAGATTATATACCAGTTACACCTGCATCTCATTATATGTGTGGCGGTATCCTGGTGGATGAATATGGTCGTTCTTCCATTAAAAATTTATATGCTTGCGGTGAATGTTCTTCAACAGGTTTGCATGGAGCTAACCGATTGGCTTCCAATTCATTATTGGAAGCGACAGTTTTTGCTCACCGGATCTATCAGGATGCTATCGAAAACTTTAAAAATAATGTTATTCCTGATCATATTCCGGAATGGGATTCGCAAGGTGTTACCCAAAGTAATGAGGATGTATTGGTAACGCATAACCTGAGGGAGTTACAGAAGGTTATGGGCGATTATGTGGGTATTGTACGTTCTGATTTCCGTTTGGAACGGGCACATCGACGCTTGTTTTTAATTTACCAGGAGACGGAAGAGTTTTATAAAAAAAATAAAGTTTCAGTTAAACTGTGTGAATTGAGAAACGTAATTCAAACGGCTTATTTAGTAATTAAATCGGCCATGCAACGAAAAGAGAGTAGGGGACTACATTATACTACCGATTATCCTGAACATGCTAATGAACTGGTAGATACTGTTTTTTAATATTTCCGTCATGCTGATCCGATAGATATCGGATTTATTTCAGCATCTGAACACCATCAGATACACAATACATAAAAAGACCCTGAAATAAATTCAGGGTGACGTTAAAATTGATTTATGCCTTTAATACTGCCTGTAAAAGATAAATATCCTGAAATAGGAAAAGATAATTTCATAGCGGAGAACGCCACGATTGTGGGTGATGTAACCATTGGCAATAAATGTTCCGTATGGTTTAATGCCGTGATCAGAGGCGATGTAAATGCCATTACGATCGGAAATGAGTCAAACATCCAGGATGGTGCAGTAATTCATGCTACTTACTTAAAAGCCTCCACACATATTGGCAATAGGGTATCTGTTGGACATAATGCCATTGTGCATGGCTGTACCGTTCAGGATCATGTGTTGATCGGTATGGGTGCCATTGTAATGGATCATGCTATAATAGAAGAGTATTGCATCATAGCAGCCGGATCTGTCGTATTGGAAAATACAATTTGCGAAACGGGTTACTTATATGCAGGTACGCCTGCAAAAAAAATAAAGCCCATTACCGAAGATCAAAGGGCTTTACTTAATAAATTGCCTGATAATTATATCATGTATTCGGGCTGGTTTATGCAATAAAAGGTTGTCCTTTCAACTGAAGTTTTGCTTTATATTCGTTACCGTAATCCGATAACTATCGGATTTATTTCAGGGTCTATCATGCTATAAACATGCTGAAATGAATTCAGCATGACGATTTTTTAGAGATAAAACTACATTACTGCGTTGGCGGTGGTATTACTAATGGATCTTCACGTTCCCAGTTTGGTTTCAAGTCCATCAATGCTTTTAAATACCATACTTTTTCAGGCTGGTATCCTTCCTTAACATTTCCCGTGTCCCAGATGCCATTTTTATTTTCGTCATAAATAACCCTAAGCATATATTTACCTGCAGGATATTTAGAAAAAGTAATTTTTGAGTTTTTGCTAACCGGAAAAGATTTTATGACATCTTTTTTTTCGTTTAGGAACTGAACCACATATCTTTTAGAAGTATCCGGAACGGTTACATTTAATATTAGAGTAGTATAGGCGTCTTGACTTTCAAGCGTAAAACGTTTCGTGATATCTTTGTTTTTGGCATTAAATATCGCGGTAAATGCGCCTGCACCCAATTTTAAATCGTAGTTTCTTTTGCTTTTCCAAGGATACTTAATGTAGTATTTAAGAAAATCTGTACTATCTTTCACCAACTCAAAATTTGTTCTTTTTACAGAGTCTTCCAGAAGGGTGATTTTAGTTGGATCTGCAGCCGTAATCGGGAAAGATGAGGTTAATGTCAGCTGCTGGAAAGGATTTAATTTACCGCCTGTTAAGTTATCAGAAATGGTAATTTCGCGAGTGTAAGTATCTTTTTTACCCCTTGTAAAGTTTAAGGTTTGAAGAAGCTTTCCTTGATCCTCAACAGCCACCTTTACTGAATCAAAACTCATGTCATTCAGCCATATTTTAGCAGTATCGTTATTTTTGGTAAAGTGGACATACTTCCCTATATCTGCTGCCGGCGGATCGGTAATTGTTATTTTAGGGCGTTTCAGCTGCTGATTAAAGATGATTGAGATACTGCCATCATTATTCAGTTTTCGGTCCAGTACGCGGAACTCTGGAGGTAGCTCTTTAAATATCTGCAGGTTAATGTTTTCCAGGTTTTTATCAATTACGATGGGTTCTTTTATAAATCCAACTTCATCAGAAATCTGTTGGTATATTTTATCGCCACCTCCGGTACTTTCTTTAATGGCATAAACTTTATAGGTACCTTTTCTGAGGTTACTCAATTTGTACGTACCGGCACTATCAGTAGTGGTATATATTGATGGACGTTTTTTACCGAAAATCGTATCTCTTTCTAAAGGCAAAATAAATACGGTAACTTCCTTTTCAGGTTCGTCACTTAGTGAATTAATAACTTTACCACTGATTGATAATGAATCAATATCTGGTCCTGTTGAAAAAACATAAGATAGATTTTTAACCACATTTCCTTCATTTACATCTGCAATAGATTTCCCAAAATTCAAGGTATAGGTTGTATTTTTTTCGAGAGAATCCTTAAGAATAATTTCCAATCTCTTCTGCCTCTTTTTTAATTCCGGAACTTTTTCCTGATCAGGTGAAATCGAAAATTCTTTAAACTCATCTTTCAGATTAAAATACTCATCAAACTCTATTACTATTTTTTTTGCATTAAAATTCCTTGTCTGATTTTTCGGCGTCATGCTTAAAACTTTTGGTGGCTTGGTATCTTTTGGTCCACCCTGTGGTGTCTGCATACTGGCACAACCAAAAAGTAGGAGCAAGGTGAAAATAACCGCTAAATTTTTAAGGTTAAAATAGTGATATTTTAAATTTGGCATATTTTAATCGTTCTGACGGATTTTTGTACTTTTTGGAATATTGTGTTTAAAAAATATTTTTTATCGCTTAAATCGCTTTATTTTAAGTCTATTTTATTTTATTTAAGTATCTGATAATCAGTTATTTATTAATATAGACCATTAAAACGGAAATATCTGATGGAGAAACACCTGAAATTCTTGAAGCCTGACCTAAAGTACGGGGTTTTATTTTAAATAATTTTTCGCGTGCTTCTTTGGAGATGGACACAATTCTATTATAGTCAAAATCTGGCTTGATTTCTTTATCTTCCATTTTTAGCATTTTCGCTACAATTTCATTTTCTTTTTCGAAATAGCTTTCGTACTTAATTTTAATTTCAGCTTGCTCGATAGTTTCTTTGTCTAAAGCTTTAGTCGCTTCGGCTAAAGATTTACTAACCTTAATGATATCTTGTAAGCCGACATGAGGTCTGCCGACCAAACTGTGAATTTTTACGTTTTGGTTTAAAGCACTCGAGCCTAAACTTTCAAGCATCGGATTTGCATCGGCCATTTCAATTCCCTGGCTTTTGGTAAATTTTACCAGGGCTTCAGCATTTGCAATTTTCTGATTCACCTTGTTCAATCGCTCATCTGAAATTAATCCCAGTTCATGTCCGATAGGAGAGAGACGTATATCTGCATTATCCTGCCTTAATAACAAACGATGTTCAGCTCTGGAAGTAAACATTCGATAAGGCTCTTCTGTGCCTTTGGTAACGAGATCATCTATTAAAACACCGATGTAACTTTCAGATCTTTTCATAATCAATTCATATTTATCGGTTATTTTTTGGTGTGCATTGATCCCTGCCATGAAACCTTGGCAAGCAGCTTCTTCGTACCCGGTTGTTCCGTTTATTTGCCCGGCTAAAAATAAATTGCTGATTAACTTAGTTTCTAATGTCAAAGATAATTGGGTAGGTGGAAAGAAATCGTACTCGATAGCATAACCAGGTCTGAACATTTTAGCCTTTTCGAAACCTGGAATTAACCTCAACGCTTTAAATTGGACGTCTTCCGGAAGAGAAGTTGAAAAACCATTTACATAAATTTCACAGGTATTCCAGCCCTCAGGTTCAACGAATATTTGGTGTCTGTCACGCTCAGCAAAACGATTGATTTTATCTTCAATAGAAGGACAGTATCTCGGACCTAAACCTTTAATACGACCAGTAAACATTGGTGATTTTTCAAAGCCTTCTTTCAATGTTTCATGTACATCACTATTGGTATAGGTAATCCAGCAACAACGCTGATCGGTGGAAACAACAGTGTCAGTATAAGAGAATTTTCCTGGGTTTTCGTCTCCCCATTGCTCTTCCATTTTGGTGTAATCTAGACTTCTTCCATCAACACGGGGTGGGGTACCGGTTTTCATACGGCCTGCTTCCATACCCAATTTTACTAATTGTTCTGTAATTCCTGTTGATGATTTTTCTCCCGTTCTTCCTCCTCCGAATTTCTTTTCGCCAACGTGTATAGTACCATTTAGAAATGTACCATTAGTTAATACTACGGCAGTACTTTTGATCTCAATACCTAAAGAAGTTTTAACGCCATATACGGTATTATCTTCTACTAGTAACCCCACAACACTATCTTGCCAGATATCGAGATTTGGAGTTCTTTCCAATGCTAAGCGCCACTCTTCTGCAAATCGCATTCTGTCTATTTGCGCCCTCGGGCTCCACATAGCAGGTCCTTTCGATTTATTCAGCATGCGGAATTGTATGGTTGATTTATCAGATATTATACCCGAATAACCGCCCATGGCGTCTACCTCACGAACAATCTGGCCTTTAGCAACACCGCCCATAGCAGGGTTGCAGCTCATTTGGGCGATGGTACCCATGTTCATAGTAATTAATAAAACAGATGATCCTAAATTAGCAGCAGCAGCAGCAGCTTCACATCCTGCATGCCCTGCACCAACAACAATCAAATCGTATTTTGAAAACATCTTATTATATTTTTAATTGTTTCACGTGAAACAATGTTATTTTTTATCGTTAAAATTTAACTTTCTTTTCTGTTGATTATATGTTCCACGTGAAACATATTGTTGATCTTCACATGATTATTATTCTGAAAGCTCCAACCAGCGCAATGTATAATCGTCTAATTTCGTTTGCAGCGTTTCAATCTCAGTTGATATTTGCTGGATTTTAATATAATCAGAAGTACTGATATTATTTAAGGTATTGGTTAATTCGGTTATTTTATTTTCCGTTTCTTCCATTCCTTTCTCAGCTTCTTCTAATTCTTTCTGTTCTTTAAAGCTTAGCTTTTTTGTTGCTTTAGGCTGGACTTGGTCAGTGTTGGGAACAGAAGTTTTTTTTGTTTCTTTAGTCTTGGGCTGTTCTAAACTTAACCGGTATTCCGAATAATTACCATTGTATATTTTAACAACGCCTTCACCCTCCATAATAAAAAGCTGATCGCTCATTTTGTCGAGTAAATACCGATCGTGCGAAACTAACATCAAAATGCCCGGAAAATTTTCTAAAAATTCCTCAAGCACATTTAAGGTATCAATATCAAGGTCATTTGTTGGTTCATCCAAAATCAGAAAATTTGGATTTTGCATCAAGACCTTCATCAGGTTTAAACGTTTTTTTTCGCCGCCACTTAATTTCTCTACCATGCCATGTTGTTTCTTGGGAGGAAAAAGAAAAAGTGTTAATAGGGCAGAAGCGGTAATAACGGAACCATCCGCCATTTTAATATATTCAGCATCTGATTTTACAATATCTATGACGCGCTCTTTAGGATCAAAAGTTAAACCACCCTGTTTGTAATATCCAAATACGGTTGTTTCGCCAATATCAACTTTACCATCATCTGGCTTTAAATTGCTGGTGATGATATTTAAAAGTGTTGATTTACCTGTTCCATTTTTTCCAGCTAAACCAATACGATCACCTTTTTTAAAGGTATAACTGAAATCATTAATGATTGGCCGACCTTCAAAACTTTTTTTTATGTGATCTAACTCGATGATTTTGCCACCCTGCCTAGACATTTTCATTTTAAGGGTAACACTTTGATTTTCAGACTTTTTCTTGGTTTTTTCCTCTAAATCGTAAAAAGCATCAATCCTGGCCTGAGATTTCGTTGCACGCGCTTGTGGCATGCGTCTCATCCACTCTAATTCTTTCTTTAATAGCTGTTGGTTCTTGTGTAAAACAGTTGCGTCCAAAGCCTCCATTTCTGCTTTCTTTTCGAGGAAGTATGCATAATTTCCATTGTAGTTGAAAATTTTTCCTCTATCCAGTTCTACAATGGTATTACAAACATTATCTAAGAAGTATCTGTCATGTGTAACCAACAGAATGGTTTTTTGTCCGGTAGTTAATAACTTCTCTAACCATTCAATCGTGTCGATATCTAAATGGTTGGTAGGTTCATCGAGTACCAGGATTTCAGGATCTTCAATTAATAGTTTTGCTAAAGCCAAACGTTTCTTTTGTCCACCAGAAAGCGTATCAATTTTTTGTTGAAGATGAGTAATTCCCATCCGGTTTAGAATGGTTTTAATCTCATGTTCGTATTCCCAGGCATTATGCTCACTTAATTCTTCATATAAGCGATTGAGTGTGTTTTCATCTGGGTTCGGTTGTTCAATTAACTCTTCATATTCTTTGATGAGCTGTTGTTGCTTATTTTCGAGCGAAAAGATATGGTCGCTAATAGAAAATCCCGCTGTGAACTGAGGTTCCTGATCCAGAAAACCGATTTTAACGGATTTATTTTTTACTATTTTACCCTCAAGCGGAGGAAACCGCTCAGCCAATAATTTCAATAACGTGCTCTTACCCGCGCCATTAATACCAACCAGCGCCACGCGTTGACCGGAATTAATACCGAGGGTTAAATTTTTAAATAACCATTCATCATGATAACCATGTCCTAAGCCTTCTGCCGCAATTAATGTGCTCAATTTTTCTGTATTTCGGATTTATAAAAGAAAATTATTGCAAAGGTAAGTATAAATTATTTGCAACGCTAAACAGATATCTCAAAGCTATTGTGTATCAGCTAAAATGGCAAAAACTTGATGTATTGTGATTGTTTTAAATGTTGATCAATGGTGGTTCTAAAACAAAACAGCGGTTGGACTCGCTCCACCGCTGCTTCAATCATTAACTAAAACTAAACTTTATCTTGAATAATGGCTAAGAATAATGACTTATGTCCCTTATTATCATCGTTGCTTTTAAAATGAGACTTTAAGAATTGAGAAATGTTGCAGAGACGTTCACAGGATTATACCAGTAGTGTATAATTATCGACGAACACCAGTATCGTTTAGACGAACAGAATAATTAGAGAAGGCGTATTTTGTAAAAATGACTTATGGGTAAAGATTTTCCGCTGGGCTATCATTGACAGACCCCAATAGAAAAATCGTCATTGCGAGGAGGAACGACGAAGCAATCTTAATGCGCACGGCTAGTAGCGATCGTTGTAAGATTGCTTCGTCGGCTGAAAAAGCCTTACAGCAATGACGACGGCTCTTGGCCTTTCAATTTGCTATCTATTGCTATTGATTTTTGTACAATAAATTATTCAGCACGATATTAAAAGAGGAGTGGGAAGTTAAACTAATCCAAATTCAGTTCTATATGCCAAATATTCATCTTCCTTTTGTGTCATAAGGGTTTTTGCAGCTTTTCCTTTATCCTTATAACCCAACAGGTGCAGGGTTCCATGGATCATAATGCGGCAAACCTCATCAAATGCTGAAGTTTTATAGGTTTTAGCATTTTCTTTTACACGCTCAATACTGATGAATATATCACTTATGATCAGTTTTTCTTCTTCAGAATTATCGAAGGTAATGATATCCGTATAGGTATCGTGATTTAAATATTGTTGGTTGATGCTTAAAAGATATTCATCACTACAAAAAATGAAATTAAGTTCCTGCAATTGATACCCTTCCTTTTCTATAGTAGCTTTAATCCATTTTTTAATTTTTAATTTTTGAGGAAGGCTATAGCTAATGGATTCGCTAAAAAAAGAAATTGCAGGCATACTGTAGTGTTTAATGGCTGCAAATTTAAGAAAATATTACGGTAGCTTCATCAACCAAAAGTGATTGAACAAATGATTGAATAGAGAATTCGTCATCTCGAATGAAGTGCAACGGAATGGAGAGATCTATGATCGAAAAGATGTATACAAGGCTAAAGATTTCTCGACTTTACTGCGTTCCGCTCGAAATGACGGATCTAATTTAAATTGTTGAAATCAGCATATTGTTAAAAACATTGCTTATTAAGGAATGGTATTCAACGACTTCAAATACTCGGCAATCTTATTTTTATAATAATAATTTAAACCAGGAGGAATTTTCTGAAGCATATCACTGCCATTTTGCTGCTGTTTTTTAAATTGATCCAGCATTTTTTGATAGGATGGAGGAAACTCTTTTGCTGCCTTACTTTCCCGTTTCGAATCTTCTTCCTGATCGCGCTCTGCTTTCTCTGCTTCTAACAATTTGGTCAGGAGATCTTTTTGTCGGTTTAAGGTTTCCTGTTGTAGACGTTTGTTTACCAGATCACTCTCCGTCTGTTTCATTTCTTTAATGGCCTCATTTAGGTTGCCCAACTTACCGGTGCCGTCTTTATTTTCTTCACGGTTAAGTTTTTCTAAAGCCTGACGGATCATTTGTTGTTGCTGGGCCATTTTACCAAATTCCTGGCTCATTTGTCCTTTACCAACCGTACCTTGATTACCGCCTTGTTTTTGCAGCTGTTCACGGGCCTTTTGCATGCTCTTATTTAGTTGTTCCTGCATTTGCGACAGTTGTTTCATACCCTGCTTTTGTTTTTTCCCACTACCACCTTTGCTGTTTTTCTGCATATTTTGCAATTGACTGAGTGCTTCGCTTAACATTAAAGTTAAATTATTGATAGAAGTCATGGTAAATTGCTGGAAACGGTTAGCTTCCGCTGTTCTTCTGTCGCCTAGATTTTCTAAGCTTTTATCAAGGTTGAAATTAATTTTGTTCATTTCCTCGTTAACAGTGGATTCTATTTGCGGAACGCGTTTACTTAAACTATACAAACTGTCAGAAATGGTTTTAAGATTATCTTTAATGCTTCGTTGTTTTTGAACGTTGCTGGTGTAAGATGGGTCAGTTGCAGACATTTTCTTTAAAGCGAGCATTACTTTTTCCTGATCAAAAGAAGTCGTCAGCAGGTTTTCAAGTAGTCGTCTCAGTTCCTTAGCATTCAGGTTATTCTCCATTTCTTCGCCCTGTTGCTGCATTTCACTCATCTTTTTAGCAAGTTTTTCCATCTGCTCACCTGCTTTTTGCTGCTTCTGGCTTCCACTTTTAGCGTCTTTTTTATCCAGGGCATCTTTACTGTCTTGCTGATCTTTTTGTATATCCTGAATGTCCTTTTCCGGGTTTTCGAAAGGATTTGGCCGGTCTAAGGATTTATTTTTTTCTTCCAGTTTTTTCAGGTCATCCTTCAGGTCTTTCATCTCCTTATTTAGTGCATCCTGTTTCTGCTTTAAGGATTCATAATCTTGCTTTTTATCTTTTGTTTGCTGTGAAAGTTCTTTTTGTTGTTTTGCCAACTCATTTAACCGGTCAATGTCATTTTGCAGATTCTGCTCAAATTCCAGCTGTTTATAAAGCTCTAAAATCCTGTCAAGTTCGTTTTTAAGGGTTTTATTGTCCAATTGCATTTTTGACAGTTCATTCTGCGTCTGATCTTTATTTTTCTCATTCATCAGGTCCTGAAGTTTTTGCAAAAGTTCTTTTGTTTTGTCATCCAATACATGGTCAAACAGGTCTTTGATCTGTTTTTGTTTTTCGATAAGTTCTTCTGTCTGTTTTTGATCCTGTTGTTGCTGGATATTTTTATCATTTTGCGCTTTAATCTCCTTCATGGCCTCATCCAGTTGCTTCTGTTTATCCAGAAGGGCTTCAATCTGTTTTTTATCTTCAAAAGATATCTGTTTTTTATCAATAAGGCTTTCGGCTACTTTTTTGCTCTCTTTTTCGATCGTGTTGGCCAGGCGTATGGCCGATTGCACTTTCTGCTTTAACGCCTGATTGCTTGCATTTACCTGTTCGGCAGATTCTTTTTTAGTCGGCTGTTTAAAGGTTTTAATTTCAGATCGTGTAGCCTTTGCACCATTTACGCCATCATTATCGGCTACTTCAAAATAATATTCAATTTCCTGACCAGGTTTGGCGGCAACAGCTTTTAAATCCCAGAAATAAAAAAAATTATTTGAAGTCGCATTACTTTTAATGGCAATGTTTTTGGTAACGGTACCAACAATACGGTTATTTTCTCTGAGGTTGTATTTAAAGCTCAAGCGGCTAAATCCGTAATCATCAGTTACCTGTCCGCTAAAATATAATACTTTGTTGCTAAGAGAATCCTGCTTTTCTTCTACATTAATCTGTGGAGCCTGATCTTTGATTACCGTAACCTGATGTGAAAGAGAATCTCTTATGGTAACATATTGATTTTTTGGGATGATACTATATCTTGAATTGTTTTTGATAGTAGCCTTAAAATGTGCCACATCGTTATTGATTTTAAGCAGGTTTTCGGCTCCATTAAGCATAAACAGGACCTGGTCGCTTTTTTCAGTCTTTAAGCTCCAGGTCACTTTGGTACCTTCGGGAAGGAGCAGGTCTCCGACATTGTCAACCGATTCTGTATTTTTGCCCAAATAAGCAGGATAATTTAAGGTAGCTGTGGAATTGAGCAATTCCGGGCGGGGTTTAACGGTAACGGTAAACACGGCAGAACTAAAACCACCGCCTTTGAAAATCAATTTTTTATCATTCTGGATATTTTTGATGCTATAATTAAACTTGTTAATGCTTTCTTTTTCCAATTTGTAGGTGTTCTTGCCATCTTCTACATAAATCTCTGCCGGAAGTTCATCACCTATCAGTTTTAGGTTCAGTGTTAAATCATCACCTTGTGTAGGGGTTAAGCTTTTATTTAGAATGGTAAAGCTAAATGGCGCTTTTGTAGCAATATATTCATCGTACCGAAAGAAACTGTTTGTACCTTCACGTAAAATTGTGGGCGCTATAATGGCAATGAGCAGGATGATGGATAGGGGAACAAAAAGATATTTTAAATATTTCCGGTTATCGTTAATCTTAACTGCCGTGTAAAATGGAACGGGCCTGAGTTCAATAATCTTTTGATCAATGCTGGCCATAATGAGGCGGTTATTTTCAGGATTTTTCTCCGCTAAGTGATGAAGCTGCAGCGTATTCAATAATTTATCCTTAATATCGGAAAAGTGATTTCCGATGATAACCGATGCTTCATCCAAAGTAAGGTGTTTGCCTAATTTTAGCATGGCAAGCAGTGGCTTAACAATTAAAAAGCCGACCAGCAATACACCTGTAAGCAGATAAGCAAAAAATACAAAGGTTTTAAAGCCAGCTGTCGGGTTCAGGTAATAAAGGCTTAAAAAAACAATTAGATACAGGGCCAGAAGTATGGCCGCAGCATAAATACTGCCCCGCAAAATTTTATTCAGGTAAAACTTGCGGATAAACTCATCTATCTTCCGCAACAAATCGTTGTAATTATTGCTCACCATATCTCCGTAAATGTAAAAATTGTTCCAGTCAATTAAAAGGAAAGTATTTAAGGTAACGCGTTTATTTCAAATTGTTTATTATCCAGGTTGGCTTTAAATAAAAAAGGATATTGAATTCAGGCCTGGGTGTGAAATAGTAAATGTAAGAATGGGGTTCTTTCTTGAAGATCAAGAGTTTTAGCCCCGGACGTAGCGGCATCCCTGTAGCACCGTGAAAGGATAAGGTGTAGTACGGCAAAACCTTTAATAGCCGTACCAGCTTAGCGCTTCAAAAATACCGTTTTTATAAAGGGAAACATGCAAGTAAGGTTTCTGCAACAAATTATGATCACATTAACCACGCGTTAATTTGAAAATCTTTATCTTGTTATATTAATACAAAGGTTACATAGATTTTAAACGAGTATTCTGATAAAAATCTACTTTTGGCTTTTTGTATAATCATGCCCATATGAAACGAATTCTTATTTCTACACTAATGTTATTCTTTTTCACTGCTTCTTTCGGCCAGAAATTTAACTGGAATAAAAATCAGGTAATTGCTCACCGTGGTGCGTGGAAGAAAAACAATTTTCCTCAAAATTCCATTGCTTCATTAAATGAAGCCGTAAAACTGGGTTGTTATGGTTCGGAATTCGACGTATGGATGACGGCAGATAATATTCTGGTGGTTAACCACGATCCCGAGTTTCAGGGTTTAACCATCGAGAAGGTAAATTATGCAGATCTGTTGACCAAAACCATGAGCAATGGTGAAAAAATTCCAACATTGGAAGCTTATTTATTAGCAGGTAAAAAACAGAAAACCACCAAACTGATTTTGGAAATAAAACCCTCATTGATCAGCAAAGAACGTGGTATAGAGGTAACTAATAAATGCATAGAAATGGTTAAGAAACTAAAAGTAACTGATTGGGTTGAATACATCAGCTTTGATTACGATTACTGCAAACGCATTTTAACTTTATTGCCAAATGCAAAAGTTGCTTATTTAAAAGGTGAAATTAGTGCTGAGCAGATGAAGGCAGATAAATTAACGGGTGTTGATTACCATTATAGTGTTTACCAAAAAGATAATTGGATTGAAAATGCGCAAAAATTAGGTTTAACGGTAAATGCATGGACGGTAAATACGGTGCCTGAAATGCAGTGGTTATTGGCCCACAATGTAGAATACATTACCACCAACGAGCCTGAATTGCTTTTTGACGAAATTAAAAAAACACCGGTTGCCCAGGGATGGAAGTTAAAATGGGCAGATGAATTTGACGATGCCGGATTGCCGTTAACTAAAAACTGGGGCTACGATGTAGGTGGCAGAGGTTGGGGGAATAACGAGCTGCAATATTATACCGATGCCGATACTGCAAATGCAGTTGTTAAAAAAGGAAACCTGAATATTATAGCGCTAAAAGCTGATAAGGAAAACAGGAACTACACTTCAGCCAGGTTGGTAACCAAAAATAAATTCGATTTTAAATACGGTAGGGTTGAAGTCCGTGCAATGTTACCTAAAGGCAGAGGCTTGTGGCCTGCCATATGGGCGCTTCCAACGGATTCGAAATATGGTAGCTGGCCCAAGAGTGGCGAAATCGATATTATGGAACATGTAGGTTACGATCCTGATAGCGTTCATGGAACCGTACACACTGAAAAATTCAACCATGTAATTCATACACAGGTAGGTAAGGCCCTAAAGGTTAATAATCGGTATACCGCATACCACGTTTATGCGATAGAATGGTTTACCGATCATATCGACTTCTTTATCGACGATCAAAAATACCTCACTTTTAAAAATACCAAAAAGGGATCTGGCGACTGGCCATTTGATCAGAACTTCCATTTGATCTTAAACGTTGCGGTAGGTGGCGATTGGGGTGGAAAAAAAGGGGTGGATGATGCTGCTTTCCCTGCGACTATGAAAGTGGATTATGTAAGGGTATTTCAGAAGTAATTCGAGCATTCATTGTCTATTATTCGGTTAAATGGTTAATTGTTTAAATCGGTTAACTGATGACGAACTGTCAACTGTAAGATAGTAACTGAAAACTTCAAAAACAGTATCTAAGCTAAATCGTATCATTTTATGGATTCACGCAGAGAATTTCTAAAAAAAGCAGCTTTGTTTGCCGGAGCTACCGGCATAGCCAATACTTTGCCCAGTTCAGTATTGAAAGCGATGGCCATCAACCCTGAACCAGGCAGTACATTTTATGATGCAGAGCACATTGTTTTCCTGATGCAGGAGAACCGGTCTTTTGACCACATGTTCGGTAAAATGAAAGGTGTACGCGGATTTAACGATCCACACCCGCATATTCAGCCTGATGGCAACAAAGTTTGGTTGCAAAAAGATGGACAGGGCTATACGTATGCTCCCTTTCATGTTGATATCAACAAAACAAAAATTACCTGGCAGGGGGGCTTGCCCCATTCGTGGAACGATCAGGTAGCGGCGCGCAACGGTGGCCGTTACGATAAATGGCTGCCTGTTAAAACACCAATGACCCTGGCATATTATGACCGGAATGATATTCCTTTTTATTATGCCATGGCCGATGCTTTTACCATTTGTGATCAGCATTTTTGCTCATCATTGACCGGAACAACGCCTAACAGACTATTCTTTTTTACAGGTACTATTCGCGGGGAAAAAAGTGCCAATCGGATTGCAGTGGTGAATAACGACCAGGCGGAATCTCAGAATAATGTATTCGTAGATTGGCCAACTTTTCAGGAAACGTTAGAGGATAATGGCATCGATTGGCGCATTTACCAAAATGAACTTTGGACATCAAAACTTCCGGAGGGTGAAATAGATGATTGGTTGGGGAATTATGGTGATAATCCTGTAGAATATGTGAGCCGGCACAATGTTAAGTTATCGGCTTATTTTAGAAAAAATGGCGATAATACGGTTAAACCGGCGTTAACTGCAAAAGAGGTACAGGCTAAATACGATAAACTATCGCAAAGAGAAAAGAATTTGATTGATAAAGCCTTTACCACCAATATTTCTCAAAAAGATTATTTAGAACTCGAACCCTTCACATTCAAAAACGATCAGGGAGAATCGGAAACCATAAATATTCCAAAAGGAGATATTTTTCACCAGTTCAGAAAGGATGTGGATAGTGGAAAATTACCAACTGTTTCATGGTTGGTAGCCCCTCAACGTTTTTCTGACCACACCAGTTCGCCATTATATGGAACCTGGTATGTAAGTGAAGCACTGGATATCTTAACCAAAAACCCTGAAGTTTGGAAGAAGACAATTTTTGTTTTAACCTACGATGAAAATGACGGCTATTTTGATCACCAGCCACCTTTTGTAGTTCCGAATCCTGATGATCCAGGAAGTGGAAAAACATCCGAAGGTATAAATTATGCTACTGATTTTGAAGCGAGAAAAGGAAGTCCGATAGGCTTGGGTTATCGTGTGCCATTGATCATTGCCTCCCCATGGAGCAAAGGTGGTTTTGTAAACTCGCAGGTTTTTGATCATACGTCATCAATCATGTTTATGGAGAAATGGCTTGCGAAGAAGACAGGCAAAACCATAAAAAGCAATAACATTAGCGATTGGAGAAGAAATATCTGTGGCGATCTAACCTCCGTTTTCAGGCCGTATCACGGAGAAGAAATTAAATCTCCGGAGTCCTTAAAACGCGATGTTGTGGTGGCCAATATTGGTAACGCAAGAAACAAGCCTGCCCAGGTTGGTCCCACTGCATTGAATAAAACGGAGGTAGATAAAATCAATAAATTTGAGTCTTTTTCACCTGAAACTTCCAGTCATGCCCCCAGGCAGGAAAATGGCACCAAACATGCCTGTGCATTGCCCTATCACTTAACGGTTGATGCAAATTTAATCAATCATGAAATTGTACTTACTTTTCAATCGGTAAAAACTTTATTTGGCAGCGAATTTGAAACGGTTGGTGCACCTTTTAATATGAATACCATTGCCAGGTTTAAAGGTGTTAAGGGTAAATCATGGGCCTATGCGGTAAAAGCCGGTGATGTACTAAAAGATACTATTAATCTGGATGATTTCGATGATGAAATTTATGATCTTACCATAAATGGTCCGAATGGTTTTTACAGGAATTTTGTAGGTAGCAAAAAAAATCCTTCCATTATTGTTAAGGTATACCCGGAGCACGCTGGTTTGATAAGCAAAAAGCTTACAGGTAAATTGGTTTTGGCTGTTGAAAATACAGGTACCAGCCTGGTTACACTTCAAATTTTAGACAAAAAATATAAATCGGGAAGTCAAACAGTAAACATCAAGCCAAAATCCAATGCAAATATTTCGTTTAACCTGGCCAAAAATGCGAATTGGTACGATTTCAGTATGGTACAGAAAGGAAATCCGACATTTAAACACCGTTATGCAGGTAAAATAGAAACCGGAGAAATAACACAAACCGATCCGTACATGGGCAACGTTTAAATAAATATCGCTCAAAAGAAGGGTATTCTTTGGTAGAACTTATGTTTATTGGCCTTTACATGCTATTGGTAATCGTATGAAGATAAAAAACCGATTTAAACAAAAAGTCCCGGCTGCTATTGTCGGGACTTATATTTTTATTGCGTTTTTACTTAAAAAGTAATTGGTAATTCTACCTGGGTTCTGTCCCAGCCCATAATCAGGTTGGCTCCCCCATTAATTTCTGTAAAGGTTAAAGAAAAGTATTCAATCGGCTTAGACAAGGTTTTCACAGGAACACTTACGCGAACAATATCTTTAGCCTGGTTGTAGGTGAAAGCACCCCATTTGTCTGTTTCGCTATTCACAATAATTGTCCACGAATCTTTGTTCGGAATGGCAAACAGGCTATAGGTTCCCGGTTTAATTTTTTTGCCACCAATGTTTACTTTTTTAAAGAAACGTACTTCAGTACTTTCATTGGCTCCAAAACGCCATACCTTACCATATTGCTCCAGAACACCAAAAATATCACGGCCTTTTTTCTGTGGACGCGAGTAAACAATTTTTATCATTGGTTTTGTCGGATCTCCAGCCTTTGCTTTAGGGGCATTGAGCGGAAAATAGACAATATCTGCCGGACTTGGATCTGCAGCAGGAAATTTTACTTCAGCAGAAGCACTTTGTTGTGCCTTAGCATTAAAGCAAAAAAGAGCGAAAACAATAATGAAGATATTTCTCATTTGTAGGCTTTTGTTTTCATTCGCGATGAGTAGTTATGATTTTACTTTTGTTGTAAAATACTAAAGCTATATCGCTTAATTATTCTGGATCCCTAAGATCTGGTTAAAAGGGCTAAAACTAGTATTTTCTTCCTTTTACAATAGCGTTTAAAAATAAGCCTGCTGTTAACAAACCTAAAACACCACCTAATAAAGCAAAAATATAGTTTTGCGTAATAATTGCTCCGGTTAGCACCCCGAAGAATAAACCTAAAGCATAATATAACCAGTTGAAATTATTGCTGCTGTTCTGTTGTACACTCATGTTTTCTGTTATTTGGAGGCAAAGTTAATATTTATTTTAAATTTTAATCAATCTGGCCAAATCTAATTAATGATCAAATCCGGTAAAATTTGCTTTTATAATTACTGTTCTAATAATCCCGCTCAATAAGCATTCTTCCTAATAAATCAGGGTTTTATCAAGATAATGTAAAAGAAGTGAATAAACATTTGGAAGTTAATCAATCGTTTGATTAATTTTGTGCCGTTAAAAAGAAATGAAAACAGAAAAAGTAGATAAAAGACAGGCCATTCTGGAAGCAGCTGAAAAGCTGTTTTGCGAAACCGGGTATGAAGGTACCTCCACCCGGCAGATTGCGAAGGAATCTGGAGCAAATATGGCGATGATAAATTATTATTTCGGTTCTAAAGAAGGAGTTTTTGTTGAGATTATGAACGAGCGTATTGCTGGTTTTGCTTCTCAGCTGAAAATCATCAATGAAGATAAGATTTCGGCATTGGAAAAACTGCACAGGGTTATAGAAGGCTATGTTAACCGGATATTGAATAACACGGCATTTCATAAAATGATGCACCGTGAGCTTTCTTTAACCCAGAGACCAGCAATGTATGATAAAATTAAGGATGCCATGAGCCACAACATGCAGCTTATTGACCGCATTATTACTGGCGGAATTGAAGATGGTACCTTTAATAAAGTAGATGTAAGGATGGTAATTGCAACCATTATGGGTACGATAACCAATATTGTTATTGCGCCCCAAAAGGTGATCTCATGCTCCAACTTCGACCTGAATGACCCAAAAGATAAAAAAATGATTAAGGAGCGTGCAATCGCTCACTTACAAGATCTAACAACAGTTTATTTAACAACAAAAAAATGATACCCAGATCAATAAAATTAATGCTTGCGGCATCATTAATTCCAGCTGCTTTGTTTGCACAGAATAGCAAGGAATTAAATATCAACCAGGCAATAGAACTTGGCATAGCCAATAGTAAAAACCTAAAACTCTCCCAAAACAAAATCGACCAGGCAGCAGCCCAACTGGAGGTGGTTAAAGACAATGCCTTGCCAACGGCAAATGCGAGTTTTATGTACAATCATGCCGAAATACCAACCACAACTTTTGCTTTACCAGGTAGCGAATCAGCTTTTCGCCTGCCTAAAAGGGCCGATGCTTTTGTAGGTACGGCAGCGGTGCAGGAACTCGTTTATGGTGGTGGTAAATTAAAATACGCAAAAGAATCAACTAAGCTATTGGCCGAAGTTGCACGTCTGGACGCCGATAAGAGTAAAGAAGAAATTACCTATGCGGTGATCAATACTTACTATTCTTTATACAAGGTTTTACAAAGTAGAAAAGTAGTTGAGCAGAATTTAGAATCGATTGCCGCGCAAATTAAACAGGCGCAGCGTTTCTTTGAACAAGGCATTGTAACCAAAAATGATGTGTTGCGCTTTCAATTGCAACAGGCAAATGTTACGCTTACACAAATGGATATTGAAAGCAACCGTAAAGTAATTAACTATAACTTGGATATCCTTTTGGGTTTACCGGAAGATACTGAAGTTAAAATTGTTGACCCAACTGCCGGCATAAAAACATCAGGTTCATTAAACGAATACATCGGCTTGGCAATGGCTAACCGCCAGGAGCTAAAGCAACTTGATGTACAGAACAAAGTTGCTGATTTTAATATCAAAACCGTTAAGGCAAATACTTTACCTACTGTTGGTGTTGGCGCCAACTTATATTACATTAATCCAAGCGGTAATTTTATTCCGCCGGTAAACCAGTACCTCATGCCTATTACAGTAGGCGCAACGGTTTCGTGGAATTTTGGAAACCTATGGACAAATAAAAACAAAGTAAGCCAAGCCAAAATTGAGCAAAAGGAAATTACCATTCAGAAGGATATTTTATCAGATCAGGTAAAAACCGACATCAATAAAAACTTTCAAAATTACCAGGTGGCCATGAACAAAATACAGGTTTTGGAAACCTCAATTGCACAGGCTACTGAAAACGATAAATTATTGGCATCGAAATACAAAAACAATGTGGCTTCGGTTACCGACCGTATCGATGCTGAAACGCTATTATATCAAGCAAAAATAAACTTGGAGATAGCAAAGGCAGACGCAGGTTTGGCTTACTATACTTTATTAAAATCAACAGGAAAAATAACGCAATAAATACGGCAATGACAACTGAAAAGAAAAAAAAGAACATAGTAGTACCCATCATTTTAGGTGTTTTACTAGTAATAGGTATAATCTTCGGGATTGTAGAATGGAATTATTATAGCAAACACGTGGATACAGACGATGCACAGATTGATGGTGATATTAGTCCTGTTGTTGCGCGTGTTGGCGGTTATGTAAAAGACATTAATTTTGAAGAAAATACGCATGTAACCGAGGGGCAGGTTTTGGTTAAACTTGATGATAACGATTACAAAGTAAAATTAGAGCAGGCTCAATCCGGGCAAAAAGGTGCTACTGCAGGGGTGGGTGTGGCGCAATCTCAAATTGCTGCAACAGAAGCCAATACCAGTACTGCAAAAGCAAACGTAGCAGCAGCAAAAGTTAAATTAAATCTTGCACAAAAAGATTATGACCGTTACGCCAATCTGATTAAAGACGGATCGATCACCCAACAGGCTTTCGACCAGGCAAAAGCAGCTAAAGAATCGGCACAAGCGGCTTACCAGGCAGCGGTAGATCAGTATAATGCAGCGGTTAAACAAGTGGGTACCACCCAATCTCAACTGGCGGTTAGCAGCAATGTAATCAGCCAGCGCCAAAGTGATATCGATTTTGCAAAGCTTCAGTTATCTTATACGGATATTAAAGCCCCTGCAACCGGTATTGTTTCTAAAAAGAATGTACAAAAAGGACAATTGGTTCAGGCAGGTCAGTCTTTATTCTCTATCGTAAACGATGGAAGTATTTATGTAACGGCAAACTTTAAAGAAACCCAATTGGAAAAAATTAAAGAGGGTTCTAAAGTAGAAATTGAAGTAGATGCTTATCCTGATGAAAAAATTGAGGGTGAAGTGTATAATTTTTCACCAATTACTGGTGCAAAAGGATCTTTATTGCCACCCGATAATGCTACCGGTAACTTTGTTAAAGTTGTACAGCGTGTTCCGGTAAAAATCAAAATCCATCCATCAAAAGAGCTGTTGGCTAAATTACGTCCAGGAATGAGCGTTAAAGCTTCAGTATCTACTAAATAATATTAAAAATGGCCGAAGTAGGTTTAAAAAAGTGGATTATTACATTTACGGTAATCACAGCTTCATTGCTGGAGTTGATTGATACGACTATCGTGAATGTGGCAATTCCACAGATACAGGGAAACCTGGGCGCCACCCTTGAGGATGTGGCCTGGCTTTCCACCGGCTATGCGGTAGCAAACGTTATTGTATTGCCAATGTCGGGCTGGCTGGGTAACCGGTTCGGCAGGAAAAATTATTTTCTTACCTCCATTATCGTCTTTACACTCGTTTCCTTTTTATGCGGAAATGCCACCTCATTGAACGAGCTTATTTTATTCAGGGTTATTCAGGGATTAGCCGGCGGTGGTTTAATATCAACAGCACAAGCTATTCTTATTGAGACCTGGCCACGTGAAGATGTGGGTATCGCAACAGCTTTGTTTGGTTTGGGAGCGGTAGTTGGACCAACTGTTGGACCAACCATTGGAGGATATATTTTGGATGTCAGTTCATGGCCGTGGATTTTTTATGTGAATATTCCCGTCGGAATACTCGCGGCATACTGCACCTATTCCTTTGTACGGGCCACCCCGAAAGAAGGGCAGGGTCAACCTGTCGATTGGTGGGGTATCGCTTTACTGGCTATAGCAGTAGGTAGTTTACAAACATTGCTTGAAAAAGGAGAGAGCGAGGATTGGTTTGCTACGCCTTACATTACAGCTTTGGCGGCAACATCGGTATTTGGCTTATTGCTTTTCATCTGGAGGGAAATGAGTACCGACCACCCAATTGTGAACTTTAAGATTATGCGCCACAGAAGTTTTGCTGTGGGTATGTTTACCTCTTTTATTCTAGGCTTTGGCTTATATGGCTCTGTGTTTATCTTTCCCGTATTCTGTCAAAATTTACTGGGCTTTTCAGCACTGCAAACAGGAGAATTATTATTCCCGGGTGGTTTGTGTACCATTATCATGATGCCTTTTATTGGTATTATGCTTAAAAAAGGTATTCCTGCACAGTTCATGGCTACCTTTGGTATGCTGGCTTTCTTTATTTTTTGCTGGATGCTGAGTAAATCAACACTTCAGTCAGGTACTGGTGATTTCTTTTTACCATTGGTAATTAGGGGGATAGGTATGGCCTTATTGTTTGTTCCACTAACCACGCTGGCTATCCAGGATTTGAAAGGACCGGAAATCGGTCAGGGTTCGGGTTTAAACAATATGATGCGCCAGTTGGGTGGTTCGTTTGGTATCGCAGCTTTAACTACCCTGATCCATATCCGTTCGGGTTTCCACAGAAGTAACCTGCTAACCAATCTTAATGAATATAACCAACCATTCGTTGATCGTTTTAATGGTTTGATTAAAGGTTTTATGGCTAAAGGCCAGACTTTATTCGATGCGAAAATTATGGCAGCAAAAGCGATGGAAGGAATCGTAACCAGGCAAACCATGTTACTTACTTATGATGATGCCTATTGGATTGCAGGATTGATTATGTTATTCTCCATACCTTTACTATATCTTCAAAAGTTTAAGAAAAATGCAAACATTCCTGCGGATGTGCACTAAAGTTTGCAACAAAAAGCCAAAAATAATGGCAAAAAACAAAAACAGCCGGTGTATTTTATTACATCGGCTGTTTTAACCCAAAAAATTAACAATCAATGCAATGCCCTTAAACATTGCAAATGTTCTTACTTAACCACATAGTGGCCAAATAAGATTTTAAAAATAAAATTTATTCTACAATTTTCCAAATTGTAAGCCTTAGAATTTTAATACCTTATGCATTTTTTGTAGTATTACGGTACACAAAACTATTGCGTAAACTATGCCGAAACTTCGTTTAACTACACAACGGGAATCTATTTTCAATAATGAGGTGATCTCAAAATTTGAACTGTTCAACAGTTTATTTCTAACCTTGCCTTTTTACAAAATTAAGGATACCGGGACGTTACTTCCTTTGTTTTTTAAAAGCTGTGAAGAAGGCATTGCCAACGGGGCAAAACCTGCACAAATTATTGAAGAATTTTTCGCCAAGTATACCAGTTATACCGATCGTAAAGATATTATAGACCTTCTGTTTCGGTTTATTCAGTATATCGAAAGACAGGTGGTGCTTTTTGATGCCGTAGAAGATGCCTCGTTTACGAAGTTAAATACCACTGACGAGCAGAGTACATTGTCGTTTATTCTAAATAAGAATGCTGATAACAGACCAATGTTATCAAAAATTGAAAAATTGATTGATGAACTTTCGCTCCGCCTGGTGTTAACCGCACATCCGACGCAGTTTTACCCTGGTAGTGTTTTAGCAATTATTACCGATTTAACCAAAGCCATCAGGGATAATGATCTTACCCTGATGAACTCGTTGCTGCAGCAGCTGGGTAAAACACCATTTTTCAATAAAAAATCGCCTACGCCTGTCGATGAGGCCCTAAATCTGGCCTGGTTCTTGGAAAATACTTTTTATTTTGCTGCGGCCAATATCCAGCAGGAAATAGACCAGAACCTCGACGAATATAATCTGGAAACCAAGAAAATTTTAGAACTGGGTTTCTGGCCTGGGGGAGATCGAGATGGAAATCCAAATATCCACGCTGATACGACCTTAGAAGTTTCTAAAATGTTGCGTCAAATCCTGTTCCGCTGTTATTACCGCGATTTCAGGGTGATTAAACGCCGCATCACTTTTAGAGGTGTTGAAGAAAATATTGCCAAACTGCATGACGTGCTTTATCAGAACGCTTTCGATCAAACCTGTGAGCTTCATGATATTTCTGATGAATTAAGGGATAACCTGAATAAAATCAAAGAAACCTTATTGGCAGAACATGGAGGTCTGTTTGTTGATCTGGTTAATAATCTGATCCGCAAAATAGACTTATACGGCAATTATTTTGCATCGTTGGATATCCGTCAGGATAGCCGTATACTCAGGAAGGTACATGCTTATTGTCGTGAAAACAAACCAATTTCTTCATTGTATCCTGCCAATTATGATCAGCTTTCAGAAGCAGAAAAACTAGCTTTAATTTCATTTAAAGAAGCAACCGTTGTTTACGCCAGTGAAGCTGATGCATTAACAAATGATACAATTGAGGTAATTAAAGAAATTAAAGGTATACAAAAGCGCAATGGAGAAAAGGCTTGTCACCGTTTTATTATCAGCAATTGTCAGCAGGCGAGCGATATCCTTCAGTTGATCGAACTTTTCCTCTGGAACGGTTGGAGCAAAGATTCATTAACTATTGATTTCGTGCCACTTTTTGAAACGGTAAACGATTTAAAGGGTGCTGCGGCCATTATGGAAACGCTGTATAGCAATCCGTTTTATAAAGCACATCTGGCTAAACGCGGCAATAAACAGCACATCATGTTGGGTTATTCTGATAGTACCAAAGATGGTGGTTATTTAATGGCTAACTGGTCTATCTTTAATGGTAAAACATCCTTATCAGCGGTTGCGGCAAAGCATAACATTCAGCTGTCCTTTTTTGATGGTCGTGGTGGCCCACCTGCACGTGGTGGAGGTAAAACACACCGTTTTTATGCTTCCATGGGGAAGGAAATCGCGAACAAGAATATGCAGCTGACCGTACAGGGTCAAACCATCAGTTCTCAGTATGGCTCGGTTGAAAGTGCTGAATTCAATATTGAGCAATTAATCAATGCCGGACTAACATCCGGATTGAAAGAGAAACACAATATTCTTATTGATCCTGACAATAAAGCCCTGCTTGATGAAATGGCCGAAGATAGTTATAAAGCTTTTGTGGATCTTCGCGAACACCCGTTATTTGTAAGTTATTTAGAGAAATTATCTCCTTTAAAACTATTATCTCAGGCAAATATCAGCAGTCGGCCGGTTAAAAGAAACGGGGGCGGTGAGATGAAACTTGAAGATTTAAGGGCCATTAGTTTTGTTACCGCCTGGAGCATGCTAAAACAGAACGTACCTGGCTTTTATGGAATGGGAACAGCTTTGAAGAATCAGGAAAATGCCGGAAACTGGGATAAAGTAGCAAAGGTATATGCGGATTCTGATTACCTCAAAACCATAGTGGATAACTGTATGATGAGTATGAGTAAATCAGACTTTGTGATTACGGCTCATTTAGCCAATGATAAAGAGTTTGGTGCCTTTTGGACTCAATTACACGAGGAGTTCAAATTAACTAAAGAGATGCTCTTAAAACTATCCGGACAGCCAACTTTAATGGCAAATTATCCGGTAGATAAAAAATCAATAGCTACACGCGAAAAAATTATTTTGCCATTGGTATTGATCCAGCATTTTGCTTTAGAGAAACTGCAGCACGATCAGAACGAGAAAGACCAGCATGCTTTAGAAAAGCTTGCGGTAAGAACAGTATTTGGTATTGTGAATGCTGGAAGGAATTTAGCTTAGTTAAGCCAAACCTTACAGGTTTTATAACATATTTCCAAGGTCTGTGTCCTCACAGGCCTTTTTTTGTCCAATTTTGTTGTCTTTGTCATTCTTAGGGGTAATTAATTGTATAAAATCAATATGAATGATAGATGTTTTTGACGGAATGTGCCAGGAATCGTAATGCAAGCGCTTTAAGATTCCCGCCTGCGCGAGAATGACGCCGTACTGATAGATTCTGCCTATAATAGGCACTAAGAATCTCTGACAAAAGCTGCATAGTTGCGCGTTACCATGTGATATATAACTTTATGGTTGCTCGGTAGCAGATCTTGATTGCGTTCAGAATGAAGTCATTTATAAAAAAAAATCCTTGTAGATCAGTCTACAAGGATTTTATATTTCGAAAAAGCCAGCTTAAAGCTTAAGACGATTATCTGTCAATCGAACCCATCACTTTTTGGCCAAAAGCATTTAATGCATCTTTTTCGGCAGCACCTTCACTTACCATCTGGTGTACTTCTAATGCTCCGCAGATATTGGTAATCATTTCACCCGCCACATCAACTTCATGCTCGCTAACGCCTCTAAATTCGCAAAAAGCCTCCAAAACCTCCAAAGTGGTCTCCAGCTGAGCGGGAGTAGTGTTTTGAAATAATTGTCTTATAACCGGAATCTTCATTACTTTATCTTGTTAAATAGTTCAATCAAGCCTTCTGCTTTGTTGGTTTGTACCTGATCTACCAAAGCGCCCCCTTCAAAAGCTGCAAAAGTTGGTAAATTATCAACGTTTGCAAATTTGCGTGAGTTTGGAAGTTTTTCGGCATCAACAATCAGGAAAGCTACATCTTCATTCTCCGAAGCCAGTTTTTTAAACTTAGGTTTCATGATTCTACAGTTTCCGCACCACGATGCAGCATACTGAACCATTACCTTTGAGTGATCGGCCAGGTATTGTTGAAGATTATCTTCTGTTAATTCTAAAAACATAACGTTTTGTTTAATTAGTTAGCGGCTAAATATTCAGCTACGCCAGTTCTGTTTGCGCTCATCGCTTCTTTTCCTTCTTCCCAGTTTGCAGGACAAACTTCTCCGTGTTTCTGAACGTGAGCGTAAGCATCAATTAAACGTAAATATTCTTTAACGTTTCTACCTAGTGGCATATCATTAACACTTTCGTGGAAAACTTTACCGGTTTCGTCGATTAAGTAAGTCGCTCTGAAAGTTACGTTAGAACCAGAGAATGATTCATTTCCTTCTTCGTCGTAGTTAACTTCCTGATCTAAAATATCTAAAATGCCTGATAGTTGCCTGTGGGTATCTGCTAAGATTGGATAAGTAACACCTTCAATACCACCATTATCTTTTGGTGTATTTAACCAGGCGAAGTGAACTTCGTTGGTATCGCAAGATGCACCAATAACGATTGTATTTCTTTTTTCAAACTCAGGTAAAGCAGCTTGGAATGCGTGTAATTCTGTAGGGCAAACGAAAGTAAAATCTTTTGGATACCAGAATAATAACACTTTGCTATTTTTGTTTACAGCTTCTTCAAATACGTTGATTTTCAAGTCATCACCCATGTCTGACATTGCATCAATACTAACACTTGGGAATTTTTTACCTACTATTGCCATAATTTTTTGTCTTTAATTTTTGTTGGCACAAAGGTAAGGCTAAAACAGTTGCCTATCAACACCGTTAGGTTAATAGTTAATTGTATTTATTGATAAGGATATAGACGAAAACTATAATGTTGTTTTGAAGTATAGTATAGTTCTATTTCAAAGATTACGTCATTATAAGCGGAGTACCAGGAAGTTGGGAAATCTCTTAAGGATACTTTTATGCTTACCATTAATAAGCTCCAATAAAAAACTCGTCATAGCGACGCACGAAGCAATTTTAAAGCGCACGCTGGTAGCTATAGTAAGATTACTTCGTCGTTCCTCCTCACAATGACGACCAAAAAAATGAAAATCTACTTCTTCAACGTATTCTCATACAGTTTAAATATCCTTTTATATTCATCTGTCCAGCTGCTTGGCTCAACAAAACCATGGTCTTCTACCGGATAAACTGCAAGTTCCCAGTTATTTTTACCCAATTCGATAAAACGTTGCGTTAAGCGTACAATGTCCTGAAAGTGTACATTTACATCAACCATACCATGCGCCATTAATAAATTGCCTTTTAATTTATCGGCGAAGTAAATCGGAGAACTTCTTTTGTAGGCGATCGGGTCGTTAAATGGTTCGTTTAAAATATTCGATGTATAGCCGTGATTATAATGTGCCCAATCAGTAACTGAACGTAAAGCCGCGCCGCTGGCAAAAACATCTGGTTCGTTAAACATGGCCATCAACGTGATAAAACCGCCGTACGATCCCCCATATAAGCCTACATGCTTTGGATTAACACCGTATTTTTCGACCAAAAATTTAACTCCGTCTGCCTGATCGGTTAAATCTTTTCCACCCATATGGCGGTAAATACCGGTACGGTGATCGCGACCATAGCCCGAACTTCCGGTATAATCGATATCGATTACGGTGTAACCATTATCGGCCAGCAAATTATTGAACATAAACTCACGGAAGTAGGTACTCCAGCCAAAGTGTACATTTTATAAATAACCGGCACCGTGAACAAAAACCACAGCAGGGTGGTTAGGATGTGGATTTTCTGATTTATAGACCCTTGCATATACATCAGCGCCGTAACGGTTTTTAAAAGAAACCATATCTGGCTGGCGCCACTTGTAGGAATTAAATTCGGCAGAAGTAGACAGGGTAATTTTTACGGCTTTAGCACCAACTTTATTGGGCTGAAGGTATAATTCTCCGGGTTTATCGATAAAAGAATAATTAATGGCGAGGTACTTTTCATCAGGAGAAAGGGTAATGTCGTTTAAGCCCTTCATCGTGGTAATCTGTACAAGTTCACCGCCATTTACGCCGATTTTAAAGAAATTGGTAATACCAGGGTGCTCTTTATTCGCCTTAATATAAAACGTATTTCTATCTTTTGATAACTGTACCGATTGTACTTCCCATTTGCCAGAAGTAAGCTGTTTTTTATCTCCGGTATTTACATTGGCTACATAAAGATGTGAATATCCTGTTGCTTCGCTCTGATAATAAAAACGGTTGTTATCTATCCATCCGGTATTGCCCTGGTAAAAGCCACTAATGCCTGGTCCACCAATCCAGGCTTCGTCACGTTGACGGTCTATTAAGGAAAAAACCCCGGTTAGGGCATCCAGTTTTAAAATCCAGCGGTCTTTGTTGTCGGTTGAAGTGGCCACTACCATCGCCGTAGTTCCGTTGTCGTTCCAAAACGGCCCAAAGAAATTTACAGGACGATCAGCATTTTTCTTTTTTAAGGTATCCAGTTCTTTCGGATAATCTTTCAGGTAATCAGGTAAATCTTTTATTCCCGGAATGGTTGAAGTTTGGATGGCATATACCGTATCCCTCTGCGTATCATAAATAAACCCCTGTGAGATATTTTCGTTTTCTCCAACTTTGGTTCTTCCCGGAATATCTTCAGTATAGCCTGAGGAAGTGATATAATTTGGAACAACGGTATTGTGGTTGTTCTGTGCAGGTGTGGTTAATTTATAAGTGATAAAATGTCCATCCGGACTAATCACCACACCATTTAAAAACTTATCTTCGGTATAAAGTTCCTTTAACGGTTTTGTATCTGAAGCAGTACCTCCAAAGCGGCCTCTTCCTCCACGGGAAACATTTTTGGTTTCGGCATTTCGTTTTTTTATAATATCAAAAAGTTCTGTCTGTTGTGCTTTTAGCCACTTATCCTGTTCGGTAGTTGCTTTGCTTTCTGCTCTTCCGGCTTTTTTGCCTTTAACAAAATTAGTGAGCTGTTTAGTCTCTGCTGATTTTAAATCTAGCAGGAATAGATTATCACCCAGTTGATAAACGATGTTGCCGTTGGTTAAAAAAACCGGACTGCTTTCCCTTTCCTGCGTGCTTGTTAATCGGGTTTCCTTATTCGTCTTAAAGTTTTGTAAATAAATGTCCCCGCTTTTTTCGACCAAACCAAGAGAACGATTGGTATTATAAGTGTAATTTAAACTCAATAATTTTTCATCTTCTTTTTCTACGGCTTTAACGGGTTTGGCAGCTGTTGCTGACACCTTAAATAATTCTTCTTTGGCTTTATTTTCAGGGTTCCAGTTAAAATAAAGGGTTTTGCTGTCTGCAGACCAGCGAAAATTAGTTGGCGAAATACCCATCCATTTGGGGTCGCGCATAATTTTTTCGACAGTTAAGGGTGCCAGTTGTTGCGCAAAAGCATATTCTCCTGTGCAAAGCAAAAGGAAAAGTAAATATTTCTTCATGAATTTTAGGTTTGGATGCAATTTAGGTAAAGCACAAACTAATTTTAGAAGGAAATTGAAATGTTACAACGCCTCAGTCTTATCAGTTAACCAAAGATAAAAAAGACAAGCACAGATGAAATCTGAAATTAAATCCTTAATCTGTTGATAATCATTAACGGATTACCCTACCGGTTTTATCTATATTCACAACATCGAAAGGCTTTAAGTATTCGTTTATGATTACTGCAAATTCCCGTCTGGTTAACACCTTTTTTAGGTCGTATTTAGAACTAAACTTATAATTTTTATTCCACCTTTTTTGTAATTCCGCTTTGGTAGCTTCAACTGATTTATTGCCCACATAACAAACCAGTGAAATGGTATTTTCTAAATTGATGGGGATATGTTGATGATCGTCGAACCAGATCTGAGCTTTATAATAATAATCTTTGATCGGTTGCTTAATCTCATCATACGTCACCTGTTCTTCAGGATTAAAATAGGCTTTTTTCTGTTTTATTTCGGCTTTAATGATGCCTGTTACACCAACTTTTTGAATGGCCAACCAATTAGAGTCTACTGGTTTTATGTCTTCAAAGGGCATTAATGCATGTTTGTATGCCAATAATTCACCCTGTATGCTTTTTAAGTTTGAAAGGCTGGTTTTGGTGCTAAAAAATGCGGCATAAGCAGCAGTCGCCCCGGCTGCTCGTCCAATTTCAAACTGATCTTTATCAATGTAAAGCAAATTTTCCTGATCTGGGATCAATAAACTGTACAATGATAGGAAGCTTGCTCCTGCTGAGGCGACGCTTGTTACCGTCGTGCGGTAAATATTTTCGGTATAATTTAAAGCACTTGAAGAAGCCGGATTTAACGAAGCAATTTTCAATGCGGCCATCAACTTGTCCGGATTGTCTGCCAATACCAGGATCCTGGCTTTAATAGTTTTATCTTTGGCCAGTTTTATCTCCCAGCCATTTCCTGAACGTTTAATTTCGGTATAAGGGGTATTATTGATCACATTCAATAGCAGTGTGCTATCAACCGTTACTTTTAATGGCTTTTTTCTATCTGGTTTTGGTTTGGCAATGTTTAAGCTGTTTGCATTTTCGGTTTCGCGCTTTAAAAAGTCCTGATAAAAAGCTTTGTTGGTAAAGGTTATTTTATCTACATCCAGCTGTTCTTTTTGGCTGAGCAGGATGGTTTTTACGCCAGATTTAAAGGATTGAAAAGATGCGGTATAAGCAGCATCACCGCTGCCGATCACCAGCACATCTGTTTTTAAGGTTTGGGCATGGATAACCAGGGGAATGATGAATGCGAAAACAAAAAACAATCTTTTCATCTTTTATTATTAAAATTTGCTGCAATATGCTTTAAATGAATGAAATTTTAATGAAATGGAAGCATTTTAACTAAATTTAAATGGAAGTTTCTGTAAACCGATTTGAGGTAAAAGACAGCAACTGTCAGAATTATGGAACAAGAGATCAAATCAGTTTTCGATTTACAGCAAAAGCATAAATTCAGTTTACGTAAAACAGACGCAAGAACCCGGATCGGCAAGTTGAAATTATTAAAACAAGCTTTAGTTAACGCTGAAGAGGCCATATTTAACGCATTGGAAAAGGACCTGCGTAAAAACCGTTTCGAAACTGCAGTAACTGAACTTTATTTTACCTATGCAGAAATAGATCATGCCATCAAACAAATAAAGGCTTGGATGAGGCCTAAATCTGCTGGCAGAACCATGAGTAACCTGTTTGCCGGCAATAAAATATATTACGAACCCCGAGGTGTTTGTTTGATTATTGCCCCATGGAATTATCCTTTGCAGTTAATCATGAGTCCGTTGGTTTCGGCAATAGCAGCGGGAAATTGTGCCGTACTGAAACCGTCTGAATTAAGCGAGGCAACGGCAGGTGTAATCAGTAAATTAATTGCAGCAATCTTTGAACCAAGAGAAATCGCCTGTTTTGAAGGCGATGCTGATGTTTCTACCGCGCTGTTGAAACTCCCGTTTGACCACATCTTTTTTACCGGAAGTACGGCCATTGGCAAAGTAGTGATGGAAGCTGCAGCGAAAAACCTGACTTCGGTTACCTTGGAACTTGGGGGAAAATCGCCAGCTATTGTAGACGGAACCGCTGATATTAAAAAGGCTGCAGAAAAAATCGCCTGGGGCAAACTGGTCAATGCCGGGCAGACGTGTATTGCTCCGGATTATGTGATGATTGAAGAAAACAGGTTAAATGACTTTGTAGAACATTATAAAAATGCCGTTCAGAAATTGTTTTTTGACGACGGGAGAATCAATAAAAAAGATTATGCCAAAATCATCAATGGCAAGCAGTTTAGCCGGTTGAATAATTTAAAAGAACAGGCAATTGCTGATGGAGCACGGTTGGCTTTTGGTGGCGAAATAGACGAAAAGAGCCAGACTATGTTGCCCACGCTGTTAACTTCGGTAAACAAAAAAAGTATCATTATGCAGGAAGAGATATTCGGACCTGTTTTGCCTGTGATCACTTTTAAAAATTTGCAGGAGGCTATTGATTTAGTAAACAGCAAAAACAAACCACTGGCGCTTTATATCTTTTCGCATAAAAAACAAAATCAGGATAAGATTATTATGGAGACCAGTGCCGGCGGAACCTGTGTAAATGATGTGTTGGTGCATATCAGCAATCCGAATTTGCCTTTTGGAGGTGTTAATAGCAGTGGGATGGGAAGTTGCCATGGTATTTTCGGGTTTAAAACCTTTTCGCACGAAAGGGCAGTGGTTTTTCAATCAAAATTAGGCGTAACCAAGATGGTTTATCCTCCTTATGGCAAAAAAATGGGTTTGTTGAAATGGCTGAAGAAATTGATGTAGATTTTATATCCCGGATCTGAGAAGATGGATTTGGATTTATTGTTTAATATGCTCCCAGCTTCGTGTCTTTTGTGCCTTCGTTTCTGTGATATTTGCGGTTAAAAATTCGAAAATTCTCCTTATTTTGGTTCTATGGATTTAGAACAGCTTAAATACCCTATCCGTCAGTTTGTTATGCCTGATATCTTTGATGAAAAACAGATTGGTGCGTGGATTTCTGATATAGAGGCATTACCAGGCCAAATTAAAAAGGCTACAGAGAATCTAACTGATGAAGAACTGGATCAGACCTATCGTCCCGGAGGCTGGACATTGAGGCAGGTTGTTCATCATGTTCCGGATAGCCATATTAACGCCTATATCCGTTTTAAACAGGCCATTACGGAGGATGTGCCGGTAATCAGGCCATATTTTGAGGAACGCTGGGCAGAAACCGTGGAGGCCAGAAGTGGTGATATTAAATTGTCTATTGAGCTGTTAACGGGTTTACACCAGCGTTGGGTTGCTTTTTTAAAAACATTGAAAATTGAGGATTACCAAAGGAAATATATTCATCCTGCTCAAAATAAAGAGCTTACTTTGGCCAATATGCTGGGCATGTACGCCTGGCACGGAAAACATCACCTTGCACACCTCACCAATACCATAAACAAATGAAAAGAATCTATTTATACGCTTTTATTTTAATTCTTGCCGGTTTTTATAGCAATGTTAAAGCACAAAAAAATCCATCAAAAACCTTTTCATTTGTATTGGGCTCGTGGGAAATGCAAACGTCCAAAGGTAAAGTTGTGGAACAATGGGAGCACGGTGCCGGTAAAATACTGAAAGGAAAGAGTTACCGTGTCAAGGCAAACGGAGATAGCATACTTACTGAAACATTGCAGATCAGAAAAGTAGGAAAAGACGTTTTCTATTGTTCAACTGTTGTTAACCAGAACGAAGGTAAAGAAGTTTGTTTTAAGCTTATTTCCGCAAAGGATCAGATTTATATTTTCGAAAATGCGGCGCACGATTTTCCGCAGAGAATAGTTTACCAAAACTTAGGCAGAAATGAAATGCTCGCCTGGATTGAAGGCGAGTTGAATGGCAAAAGCCGAAAATCAGAGTTTAGGTATAAGCGGCAATAATCTAAATTTTATTAAATAGGGTTTATAACAAAGCTGCTATTTGTTCGTTTAACCAGTTATACGTATTTTTGAATAAATCACACGTGTTATGACAACTAAGTTAACATTGACTGTACAGAAATCGACCATTGAAAAAGCAAAATCTTATGCAAAGCAAACTGGGCGTAGCTTATCTGAATTGGTTGAAAAGTATTTAGAAACCATTACGCTTAACGAGGTAACTACTGTTTCGTCAAAGTTAAGAAGTATTGTGGGAGCGGTGAAACTCCCAGATGATTTTGATGATGCTGCTGAACTTCATGATTATTTTGAAAATAAGCATCTATGAAAAGGATTTTTGTTGATACGAATATCATTGTTGATTTAATCGCAGATAGAAGACCCTTCAGCAAATTTGCAATAGAACTTTTCGAAAAAGCGGAACGTAAAGAAGTTCAATTGTATACCTCTTCGCATTCAATAGCGACAACGCATTATTTATTAAGAAAATATCTTGAGGAACGGACTTTAAGGGAGGTTATTTATAATGTACTTGAATATATTCAAGTTATTGCAATAGACCAGGATATTATTAAAAAAGGATTAAAATCTAAACATAAAGACTTCGAAGATGCCTTGCAGATACTTTGTGCTTATAAGCTAGAAAAGCTGGATTACATTGTTACCAGAAATATTAAAGATTTCAAAGATTCAGAAATCCCAGCTTTTCCACCTGATGAGCTTTTGACTAAAATTTAACTACATCAAAATCAACATGGCTGCGCTCATGGCAATCATAATCGCATCTTCAACGATGGTTACTGTACTCATGGGTAGGTTAAACACTGCCCCTAGACAAGCACATTGAATTTTCTTTTTATTTAAAACGCTTTCCAGAACCCCAAGAATACTTACCGTCATGACGATCAGCGTAACCCAATTAACCACAACTGGTGAAAGGTTTAAAGCAAAGGATAAACCCAAACCTAATTCGATAAAAGCATAGATATAACCCCATACGCTGAATTTTTTAGCTATAATATCGTACATGGCATAGCTTTCGGCAAATGCTTTTAAATTGAGCATTTTAAAGAAAGAAAAGGTCAGGAAGAAACCCGCCATAAAAATGCGCATAAATACCATAAAATTGATCGCATTGTCCTGCCACGAAACCGCTAATGAAATCGCGGTAACATATCCAAAAATTAATAAAATGGGCTTGTAGGTTTCGGCCCATGATCTGGCTTCCTCAACCATTTCGTTATGTGAAACTGGCGAGATCTGGTATTTACTGTCGTTACCACCTAAAGCCTGTTGGAGCGTATCTAAGCCGATATGCTTATCCATGCTAATGGTAGCAGAATGGTTATCTTTTGAAACTTCTACAGCAGTTATTTCTGGTAAAACAAGCAGATTACTTTTAACTTTATTTTCGCAACTGCTACAGGTCATCCCTGTGAGTTGATAGGTATGTGTCATGATGAAATTCTTTATGCAAATTTACCGCTTCTTAAGGCCAAAAGCGTTACAGAATAATCATAAAGTTTTATAAAATTTTAAGTAACTGTTATGCTGGCAGAGACCGTCCTTCAAGCGCAGTCGAGAAATCTCAAAGTATCTTTAGTCCCTATAATGAACTGAATGCTGAGAATAGATTATCATAATTTATTTTAACCATTAAGGAGATAAAAAATTAAGGCTTAAACTCCATTAAAAACAGCTAAACAAAGTTCTTTGATGATCAGTTTCACCCTAAACCCTAAACCCTAAACCCTAAACCCTAAACCCTAAAATTATCCTACGACAACCGAAGTCATGGTTAAAGAACCTCCCACTGCTTTATCATTAAAGAAAGAAACATCTTCTTTCTCGTTTTTCAAGCCAAGGGTGTAAATAAGTGGCAGATAGTGTTCTGGGGTAGGAATGGCCAACATCGCATCTGTGCCGAGGTTACGGTAATTGATTAAAGGTTGATGATCGCCGTTCGCAATTAGATTTTTAAACTTATCGTTCATTTCTATTGCCCAATCGTAACCGCCGCCGTTAATCATTTCCCAACTGAGCATGCGTAGGTTATGGACCATGTTACCACTGCCGATAACCAGTATGCCTTTTTTGCGGAGGGCATAAATTTCTCTGGCAATTTCATAATGTTGCTCTGGCGATTTGGTATAATCAATACTCAATTGCAAAACAGGAATATCGGCATTTGGATACATATGCCTAACTACGGTCCAGGTACCATGATCCAAACCCCAATCGTGGTCAAGACCAACAGGTGTGGAATGAATTAATTTTGGGATTTCTGCCGCCAGTTTCGGATCTCCCGGAGCGGGATATTGCACGTCGAACAGTTTTTGCGGAAAACCGCCAAAATCGTGAATGGTACCAGGAAAATCCATTGCAGTTACAAAAGTGCCATGCGTGTACCAGTGTGCCGATACTACCAAAACTGCTTTTGGGACAGGGATATTCCTGGCCAGATTTGCCCAGTTCTCACTAAACTCATTATTTTCGATGCCGTTCATTGGTGAGCCATGGCCAATAAAAAGCGTTGGCATTAAATCCGTTTGGGGCAAGAGCTGAGTAAAGTTTCTGAATTGGGATAGTGCAGACATGTTATTTTATTTAAGTAACCGTCATCCTGAATTTGTTTCAGGATCTATTTAAAACCAAAGATTCCGGGACAAGCCCGGAATGACGATTTATCAATTATTTTCCCTGAACAAACTCCAGGTTTAATTTAATTGCAACATCTTTTGCAACACCTGCACCAGTTGGGTCATATTTAATATTATAATCTAAACGGTTAATGGTTGTAGTAGCGCCAAATCCAGCTTTGGTATTGCCTTGTTGATCTTTAGCTGTACCACCATAAACAACCGCAAATTTTACATCTTTGGTTACATCGCGAATGGTTAATTTACCACTCAACTCATAATTGTTGCCGCTTAATTTTTTGAAAGAAGTGCTTTCGAATTTCATTGTTGGAAATTTCTCAGCATTAAAAAAATCATCCGTTTTTAAGTGGCCATCTCTCATTTCTACACCAGTAGTGATGCTATTTACGTCGACCGTAAAACTGATTTTGGCGTCGGTTAAATCTGGTTTAGAAGCCGTAACCGTTCCATCGAATTTTTTAAATGAACCATCAACAAAAGAAATACCCATATGTTTAACTGAAAAGTTAACAAATGAGTGCATTGGATCGATTTTCCAACTTGTTTGCGCAAATGATGCCACGCTGATTGAGGTAGCGATCAGAAATAAGAATAATTTTTTCATATTTAGTGATTTTATTTAGACGTAAATGTAGTTGATAACTGAGCCAACAGTATTGACTTATGGTAAGAAATTGCCTGGCGGGGGTTAATCGGTTAACTGTTTGAATGGATTAATTCTTTTTGGTTCATAGACAACTGCTTTAGGGCCATTAACCATGATCTATCTAACCATTGAACATAAGCTTTATGCCCATCCTCCATCTCACCTTTTCCATTTTGCATCCTTCAAACCTCATCCAGCGTTTTCCGGCTATCTGTTGACCCGGATTTATAAACCGAAGGTGTAATTCCGGTAACTTTTTTAAACTGTGCTGACAGGTGCGCCACGCTACTATAGTTAAGCTGTGCGGCAATTTCGCTCAAAGTAAGCTCGCCATAGGTAAGCATTTCTTTTGCTTTTTCTATTTTTTGAGCAATGAAATACTTTTCAATCGTTTGGTTCTCGACCTCAGAAAAAATGCTGCTTAGGCTTGTATATTCCTGTTTCAACTGCTCGCTGAGGTAAGCGGAAAGATTGATTTTCAGTGGTTCTACGGTGTAATGAACCAGGTTAATGATGGCAGTTTTAATCTGTTCTGCAATTTGGGTCTTTTTATCTTCTAGCAGCCCGAAACCAAAATGGCTTAGTTGCTCCGCAATTTTAATTTTATCATCAGCTGTTATGTTTTCGGAAAGGGTAACCTCGCCAAGCTCAACCAATAGGGGTTTAAAGCCAAGCTTTTCCAGCTCGGCCTTAACCACCATTTTACAACGGTTGCATACCATATTTTTGATATGCAATCGCATTATTTCGATTTTATGGTCTCAGAAATATCACCGCAATCAAACATCATGCTTCCGTAATATGGGTTTTCGATGTTTTCTTTTTCATTTAACCAGCTCGCTTTTGCCATTGGGCAGTGTTGAACATACACGGTTTGGCTGTTAAATTTCAAGCTTTTCAATGTTTTGATCATGGCATAAGAAATTCCTTCAAAAGCCTTTCTTTGGGTTTTGATGTCGTTTGAGCCAGCAAGTTGAGCAGATTTACTTTTGATAACTGCAGCCTGTTCCATAAATATTTTATGCTGCTCTGCCGGCATTTCTTTATGATTAACTGCATTTACCTTCGCTGATAAAACTTTTGCTTTTTCTATGGCAACATCTTTTTTATCTTCGGCCAATGCATTTTTTACATCGTAGTATGCCGTTAATACCTGGTTTAATGCTACGTCTGTTTTGCTTTGCGCGTAAGTGAATGCTGTTGTCGCGATCGTCATGATGGCAACCAATCCTAATATTTTTTTCATCTTTTTTATATTGTTTTTAATGGTGATGAAGCAATCATGGTTTGATGTTTAGTTTAAATATGGAAACCATGATGTTTCATCTTTTTTTATTTTAAAACGTTAAAGAAATTAAATTCTGCACGAAGCAGGTACATGTTTTTGGTGTATCGGTTATCCATATTTCCAGCTGCCTGGAAACGGTAACCAAAATCGATACGGGTAGTACTGTTTAAAATTACTTGTATAGCGGGGGCAATGTCTAAATAAGACTGGCCGCTGCCTGGATCAGTTTTACCCAATAGCTCTAGATATACATTAAAGTTAGGCTGCTTATAATCTTTGTAAACAACAGGCAGAACCAAATAACCTGAGGATAAACTATAGGACAACATATTCTTTGGCTGCGGCATTCCGGTAATTTGCTTTTCACTGTTTTCGAAAGCATGGGCATAACCCAGTGTTGATGATAAGGCCAGTTTGTGCAGCAGCTGGGTAAAAACCAATCCGCCCTGTATGCCGCTATTGTCGCCCTCCAGGTTAATATCTCTTGTATATGTTGGTCGTTTGCTGGTACTCACCCGACCAAAAGCCGCTGCCCTAAAATGGCTTTGTGCCTCATCCAGAGATAAAAACCGGTATTTGGCATATAAACTACCACCCTCTAAGCGGTATTTACCATCCATATCCGACATAAAACCCTGCATATGCATCATCAGGTTTTTATTAAAACCAATCATTACCTCAGGAATGGTCCTGCTTACAAAACCCGGATTATTAAACATGCCCTCGTTGGTAAGTCTCACGCCGATCGATTTGGTTGGCATGTTACTGGCCGGCTCGGTAAATACATATAATTCTTGTGTAAAACCATTTGTATAGGCGCCAATCACCATTAGCGCCAATACGAATATTCGCCTCATCTTAAGAAAGAATTAAATGATAGATGCGTGTTTTTTTCCCATTAACCACACCAGTTCCGCTGGCATAAGCATCAGAGTTAGCGTTTGTGGCTTGCTTTTTAAATGCATTGCCTGAAATGAAATCTTTATCTACAATACTGGCTTTTACAGTTCCGTTAAGTGTTTTGCTTTTTGCGTTTACAAAACGGTATACATTTCCATCAATAATGGCCTGGCCTTTATCATCAATCTTTACATCGTTAAAATTGAAGCTTGCTGTTAAGCCACCAACTGAAAAACCAGCATCCTGAACTTTTTTGCGTACCAGATCAAGGTTGACGTTTGCGTCTTTCTTAAAGGTAAGCACAAAGATGTTTTTATTTAAATCAGGTTTTATACTGCTAATAAAGTTTAAGGTTTCTAATGACTTTTGTGTAGCATTTGAACACATAGAACAGGTTAAACCGGTTACCTGTAAATCTGCTGAGGATATTTTTTGGGCCGAAACATTAACGGCAAAGAATAGCATAATGATGCTGAATATTTTTACTGCTTTCATGATTTTTAAATTAGAATAAATGAAGCTATTGTCAGGCCGCATTATCAGCGCTTACATAGCAAATAGATGCTAAACGAATCCGATAAGCCATCGGATCAGCATAACGGGAATAATAGAATCCTAATTCCTAAAAATACAATTGAAAATATGCAGCGCAATCCGCGAGGAAAGTGGTGGCGCTTTATTTGAAATTTTACTGAAAAATTTCGGGGTAATATCTGTTAAAAATGCTAAAACTGGCGGGTGAAGAAAAAGCTGGATAGAAAATAGCTTAGGCATTTTTACTTGTGCCTCTGCCTGGTGACTATCTTTAACCTTAACTGTTACCCGGGTGTTTTTGCAGCAATCATCATCTTTCTTTTCTGCAGGGATATCCTTACAGAACTTACAGGAAACCTCATTGCTGAAAAGTTTAACATTTTCAAGTTTGCCTCCACAGAAATGGAGACTTAAAGCCAAACCCATAACACTAACTGCATAGAATACAGCCAAAGAAAGTGCTATTTTTTGTTTTAACTTCATCAATACAAAGGTAAGGGAAAAAAAATCGAATAAAGCCAATAATTATTTACTCAATTTCATTTTTTAGCTTAATTTAGCCTTAAACACCATTCAAATGAAGAAAATATTATTATTCCTCTGTACCTTTTCTATACTTTCAGCCTTTGCTGCAAAGCCAAAAAATCAATATGTTAGGATTAAAACTGAATTTGGAGAATGCATTATTAAACTATATAATCAAACCCCTTTGCATCGTGATAATTTTCTAAAACTAGTCAAATCCGGATATTATAACGGGGTGTTGTTTCACAGGGTAATTAATAATTTCATGATTCAGGGTGGCGATCCGGATTCTAAAAATGCAAAGCCAGATTCGCTTTTGGGCGAAGGTGGGCCAAAATATACCATCCCGGCAGAGTTTAATGATAGCTTATTCCACAAAAAAGGCGTTTTAGGCGCGGCCAGGGAGGGTGATGACGTTAATCCGGCCAAGGCATCGAGTGGTAGTCAGTTTTACCTTGTTCAAGGTAAGGTTTTTACCGACCAGCAATTGGATAATTTAGAAGAAAAACGGCTGAAGTTCAAAATTCCTGAATGGCAGCGGGAAATATATAAAACGATCGGCGGTACGCCACATTTAGACCGTAATTATACTGTTTACGGCGAAATTGTGATGGGTTTGGATATGGTGGATAAAATTGCCGCTTTGCCAACGAATAAAAACGACCGGCCAAAGCAAGACGTGAAAATGGAAGTAACCGTTTTGAAAAAAAGAGAAGTAAAAAAATTGGAGAAGCAGTTGCTTCAGGGAGGGTTGAAAGATAAAATGGTTATGTAATTAAAGGATCCTGTCTGTTGTCGAAAAAAAATAGAAGCCGAATTTGATCATTTTGAATTTCATAGAACACGGATGTATGATTCGTAATTCTTCCTTTCCTACATTGATTGAAAATTGATGCCTCAAAAATTTCAGGTTGTACTTTTATTATTTGAAGGATTTTATTTGCTTGTTTTAAAAACCTTTTTGCTGATTGCTCACTAAATTTCTCCAGAATGAAGAAAAAAATTGCATCAAAAGTTTCTTTTGCTTCATCGGTCCATAATATCTGTAAACTCATAAATATTTCGCATACCGTTTCATTACTTCATCATGAGGAGTTAATTTACCTTCTTCAGCCTGTTTAAGCCCTCTTTTAATTCCATCTTGGACGTGTTGAGGAAGTTCTTCTAAAACAACTGGTTCACTATGGCTTAAAAGCATGTCCAGCTCCGACAAAAGATTCTCGTCATCTGTTTCGAAAACCTTTTTTGCAATCTCTATTTTTAATTCTTCGATGCTCATAAACAAATTTAACGAAAGCAAATCTGAATTACTAAGCATTTATTCAATTAATCTCTAAATTTACCGCTCACAACAATTGAAATTCGCTGAATGAAGATTATCTCTTATAACGTTAATGGGATTAGGGCCGCGAGTACCAAAAACTTTTTTGGCTGGTTACAGGCAACCAATGCTGATATGGTCTGTTTGCAGGAAGTAAAGGCGTTACCTTCGCAAATCCCCGAAATTATTGCACTGGTTGAACAGTTGGGTTACCACCATTATTGGTTCCCGGCAGAGAAAAAAGGGTATAGCGGCGTAGCTATTTTATCTAAAATTAAGCCTAAACATGTAGAATTTGGCTGCGGTGAAGAGTGGATTGATAAAGAAGGACGCATTTTACGAGCTGATTTTGATGATTTTTCTTTAATGAGCCTTTATATGCCCTCGGGCTCTAGTGGAGATGACCGGCAGGTAAAGAAATATGAATTTATGCGGTTTTTTGATGCTTACATTGGAGAATTACGTAAAGAGATTCCAAATTTAATTGTGAGCGGCGATTATAATATCTGCCATACCGCTATTGATATCCATAACCCAAAATCCAATGCCAATTCGTCTGGTTTTTTGCCAGAAGAAAGGGAATGGATGCAGTTATTCTTAGATAACGGTTTCATTGATACCTTCCGCCATTTTAATAAAGACCCACATCATTATACCTGGTGGAGTTACCGTGCAGGATCAAGAGGGAAGAACCTGGGCTGGCGGATCGATTATCATCTTGCAACAAGGCCCATGGAAAGCCGCCTGAAAAATGTAAGGATTTTACCTGATGCCATACATTCTGATCATTGTCCGGTGCTTTTAGAGATCGAATAGGTTTTTGGGTTAATCGGTTAATTGTTTAAATCAGTTAACTGAGTCCAATTTTTGATTAACCAGTTTATACAGTTTCAACAATTAACCAGCCCATATATGCTGATCACAAACATAAAAGGCCTTGTTGGCCTGCATCCTAAAGATAGGTTGGTGCTTCGCGGTAACGAACTAAGTGATTTACCTGTTCTCGAAAATGCATGGCTTTTAATAGAGGATGGCCTTATTAAAGATTTCGGCGAAATGAGTTCAATTCCTTCTCAAATCTCAAATCTCCCATCTCAAGTCTCGGCTAAAGGCCGTTACGTTTTCCCATCCTGGTGCGATAGCCACACGCATATTGTTTTCGCAGCCTCACGTGAGGAAGAGTTTGCCATGAAAATACAGGGTAAAAGCTACGAAGAAATTGCGGCTGCGGGTGGGGGGATTTTAAACTCGGCCAATAAACTTCAAAAGGCAACAGAAGAGGAATTGTTTCAAAGTGCTGCGCTTAGGTTAAAACAGATGCTTCTTCAGGGAACAGGGGCGGTTGAAATCAAAAGCGGATATGGATTGACGACTGAAAGTGAAATCAAGATGTTGCGGGTAATCCGCAGGCTGAAAGATCAATTCCCGGTTCCGGTCAAAGCCACTTTTTTGGCCGCGCATGCTTTTCCTGCCCGGTTTAAAAACAATCATCAGGGTTACATTGATTTGATTACTAATGAAATGCTACCTCAGATCGCGGAAGAAAAACTAGCTGATTATATTGATGTTTTCTGTGAAAAAGGTTTTTTCTCTGTTGAAGAAACCGACCAGATACTCAAAGCAGGGGCAAAATATGGTTTAAAACCGAAAATACATGCCAACCAACTCTCAGTTTCAGGAGCAATAGAGGTTGCTGTTAAAAATGGGGCCATTTCAGTCGATCATTTAGAGGAAAGTAACGAAGAAACCATTGAAACATTAAAAAATGCCGACACTATTGTAACGTTGCTGCCTTCCTGTTCGTTTTACTTAGGTATTCCATTCGCCGATGCTAAGGGCTTTATTAAAGCTGGTTTGCCGTTAGCTTTGGCTACCGATTACAATCCGGGTTCGACACCTTCGGGAAATATGAATTTTGTAGTGTCATTAGCCTGCATTAAAATGAAAATGTTTCCGGAGCAGGCTATCAATGCTGCAACATTAAACGGTGCTGCGGCAATGGAGTTGAGCGGGGATTATGGAAGTATTACAGTTGGAAAAAAGGCAAACTTAATGATTACTAAACCGATGCCATCAATTGCTTATCTGCCGTATAGTTTTGGCGAAAGCCTGGTAGATCAGGTGATTTTAAATGGTAAAATTTATAATGGATAACCTTAAAATCTATGCACGGCACGACATTGATCGGTTAATTATCCGCCGTGATGGTGAAACTAAATTGGGCGAGAAAGTTGTTGTTTGGTCATCATGGGAAGAATTGCAAAACATCAATGCAAAATATGTTTTGCTGGGCATTCCTGAAGATATTGGTGTACGTGCAAACGCCGGAATTGCAGGAGCGGCATCGGCATGGCACCCGGCTTTGACGGCTTTTTTAAATATCCAAAGTAACCGGTTTTTGGATGGTAAGGAAATCATGGTTTTGGGCCATTTCGAGATTGACGAGCCGGGTGACTCTTCCATAAAAGGCCTGCGGTATAAAGTGGCTGAAATTGACGAATTGGTTTATCCTGTCATTGAAAAAATTGTAGCGGCAGGAAAAATCCCGATTGTAATTGGTGGCGGGCATAACAATGCTTATGGCATGATTAAAGGTGTTTCCTTAGCCTTTAGAGGACCAATTGATGTGCTAAATATTGACGCACATGCTGATTTAAGGGAACTAGAAGGTCGGCATAGCGGAAATGGTTTTTCTTACGCTTTAAATGAAAATTATCTCGGTAATTATTTGATGTATGGGCTGCATCAGAATTATAACAATGAGGCTATTTTAAGCCAGATCGATAACAATCCTAAATTAAAGGCCGTATTTTTTGAGGATATTTTAACCGGAGCGGATTATAACCGTTTAATTGGAGAATTAGGGCCAACAGCAGGTTTGGAAATTGACTTGGATTGTATTCAGAACGTGCTTTCGAGTGCGGAAACACCGTCTGGATTTGCGGTTAATGATATCAGAAAGCTAATCTTGAGTAAAGCCAATAAGTTTTCTTATCTACATATTTGTGAAGGAGCTACGCGGATGCTGGATGGTAGGGTAAACCGGTTAACCGCTAAGCTGATCGCGTATCTGGTGAGCGATTTTGTAAAAGTGCATCGTTCTTGGGTTTAAGCACATATGCATTGAGAACACGGATTGTTCCCGAATTGATTTATCCCGCAAAATCCATAATATCAAACGGGATGAAACGCAAATAAGAAATTTAACTCCAGGTAGATCTCTCCATTCCACTGCGTTCCAGTCGAGATGACGCGAGATACAGACTGTTTATTAAGCACCCGGACCAATAAACCAATGGTCATTGACTAATGGACCCTTACAGATGCTCTGCTTCGTATTTCTCCCCAGCCTTTAACATTAATTCTATTTGTTTCAGGTCTTCGGCCGTTAAATCTTCCTTTTCCTGAAGTTCAAATACGGCAATCATATTGTCTTCGTACTGTTTTTCGGTTTTGATAACAATTTCCTGTGGCATGCCGGTGAGCTTAAAACTTTATAATTTCTGTTGGTGTAATGCAAAAATCGAGTTTGATATCATGTTCATGTACGTCGTCGATTTTTTTGATTGCAGGAAACAAAGATAAACCTATTTTTTGAGCATTTAAACCTTTAAGAAAACGATCATAAAAACCTTTGCCGTAACCTACCCGATAACCCTGTTTATCGAAAGCTAAAAGCGGAATAATTACAAAATCTACTTCGCCCTCATGCAGGCTTCCTTTTTGAGGTTCAAGGATGTTATAAACGTTCTGTTTTAAATCGCCTACCCCTAAGTATTCGTGACTGGTCATTAATGCCGTTTCAAAATCTGCCCTGGGTACAATAATTTTAATATCCGGCAGGGTTTTGTTGAGCCATCCGATTAGCATGAAAGTATCAGGTTCTTTTCGTTCCTTAATCGGCAAAAAGATATGGATCGTTTTAATTGAGCTAAAATCCAGCGTTCTAAACTGTTTTAAGAGCGCTGTGTTTAACTCATTATATGTGGAGTCGGATAGTGATGATCGATCCTTCAGTGCTTGCTTTCTGATTTGAGATTTCAACATAATGACGAAATGAAATATTTTACAGACCCCGGAGGTTTTTGGAGCTTTCGGGGGCCTAATAAACTAAAAAGCCTCTGAAGCATTAACTTCAGAGGCTTCTATATGTGCTGATTTAATTATTTCACACGCTCAACGTACTCGCCGGTACGGGTATCAATTTTAATTTTATCGCCTTGGTTCACAAACATAGGAACTTTAACTTCAACACCATTTTCTAATGTTGCTGCTTTTAGCGCATTTGTTGAAGTATCGCCTTTTACCGCAGGCTCTGAGTAAGTAATTTCAAATTCGGCGAAGTTTGGTAATTGGGCCATAATGGCTTCATCGCTTTCCATTGATACAATGATGCTCATGCCTTCTTTTAAAAATTTTATTGCCGAACCGAACAAGGATTTTTCAACATTGAACTGTTCGTAGGTGTTGTTATCCATTACGATCAAAGAATCACCTTCCTCATATAAGTATTGGTAATCGTTGGTTTCTACGCGGCAGATTTCTACTGCCTCATCGGTATTCATGCGGGCTTCAACAATTCTGCCTGTTTTAATGTTGCGGAATTTACCGGTATAAAATGCGCCACCTTTTCCTGGTGTGCGGTGATTCCATTCGTCAACAGTAACCAGCTCATTGTTTACACGAAGAATGTTACCTGTTTTAATTTCTGATGCTTTTGCCATATTGTATGATCCTAAAATGGATTTGTATTTCAGTTTTTCGTGACGGCAAAGGTAAAATTATTTTAATAAAAAACGATAAAGGTTTAAGGCATAAGGCTTATGGTTTAAGAAAATTTAAACCATCGTTAAACTATTTTACCCGCTCCATGTATTCGCCTGTTTTGGTATCAATCTTCACCTTTTCTCCCTGATTGATAAATAGAGGAACCCTGATTTCAGCGCCGGTTTCTAAAGTGGCATATTTTAGCGCACTGGTGGAGGTGTCACCTTTAACGGCAGGTTCAGAATAGGTGATTTCCAGTTCTACACTATTAGGCAGTTGGGCAACAATCGGCTCATCACTTTCAAAAGCAATGGTAACATTCATGCCTTCTTTTAAGAATTTAATCGAGCTGCCAAAAAGTAATTTGGGGATGTTGTACTGCTCATAAGTGTTATTATCCATCACCACCAGGTAATCGCCATCCTCATAGAGGTATTGATAATCGCTGGTTTCTACCCGGCAAATGGTCACTTCTTCATCTGTACGGAAGCGGTATTCTACAATTTTACCGGTTTTTACATTGCGCATACGCGCCTGATAAAAAGCCCTTAAATTCCCTGGAGTACGGTGGATGTACTCTTCTACACTTACCAACTCTCCGCTAAAACGAAGTACATTTCCGCTTTTTACTTCTGATGCCTTTGCCATTTTGTAATCGTGAATATTGTTTTGTTAAGAATTAAAAATCAAAGTTAAAAAATGCAGACAGATTTGAAAAGCAAAACCTTCATTAATCGTAACCAAAAAGGCATACTTTCGTTTTAATCTTCTTCCAGTTTCTAAGTTGTAAAACGGGGATGGCATGAATCCAAAGTATTTTATTGCGATCTGGTTTATAAAAGGTGAGCCGTGTGATGGAAAAAAGTCCTTATAAAAGAAATGCCTTTGGGAACCACTCCAAAGGCATAATCAACCTAAACCTCAAACTAAACTATGAAAAATTCTTTGCCTTTAGGGGCTATATAATTGATTCCAAAAATGGAAAAATATAATCTTTACTTAGAGAGATAAATTAAATAATTGTTTCTCTTTTTGGTGGTGCAAAGGTAAGTATAATCTATGAATTTCAAAATATTTTTTCGAAAAAATATTTATAATACAAATGTATGACAAATCAGACTTTGCTATAATCGCTATATTGTATATTAACCTACTTGTAATCAGCTATTTGTATATGCTTAGAGCAGAAATCGTATTCTTGTATCTGATTTGAACCGATTATGGTAAGCCGCTCTTTACCAAAATTTTCAATGAGTTCGCGGTACCAACTTATACCCTGAACGTCTAAATTACTTGTTGGCTCATCTAAAAATAAAATGGGTGTATCTGCACAACAGGCCAAAGCCAGTTTGGTTCTTTGCTTCATTCCCGAAGAAAAATACTTGATTTGTTTATTTGCTGCTCTCTCTAATCCTAAAATACTGATCAGCTTTTTTGCGTCTAAATCAGTAGCAAAATCTTTAAACTTAAAATGAAAATCAATGATCTCTTTTAGCGTAAAAGTTTCAACCAGTTCCAGATAGGGGGCAGCAAGGCTGGTGTATTTATAAATATTTTCGACAGGAATCTCGGTCTTATCTATAAAAAAGGAAATTTTGCCCTCAGAAGGGGATAAGCTTCCGTTTAAAACGCTAAGCAGTGTTGATTTACCAGAACCATTAGGTCCAAGTATTGCATAACTGTTTCCTGAGGTAAATTCTGCGCTTAAATTTCTGAAAATCCACTCTTTGTTAAACCTTCTGCCAACATTTTGTAAAGTAATATTCATTTGTACCAAGCGTTTAGGGTTTAGCGATGAGCGGTTTATTCAAGCAAACGCTATTATCAATGCCGATATATTGTTGATAATTGTCCGTGATGCGATAACCTGCCTTTTGATAAAGTGCAATGGCTTCTGGCTGTTTTTTGCCTGTTTCTAAAACGCATAAGGAAAAACCGAACTCAATAGCCCAGTTTTCTAATCCGCTTAAAACTTTAGCAGCTAGGCTTTGCTTCTTATAATCTGGGCGTACAAACATCCTTTTTACTTCGGCTGCTGTGGCGGTGAAAGGTTTTATCACACCGCATGCAACCGGCAGCCTCCTCTGATAGGCGATAACAAGCTCCTTAATGCTCTCAATCTGATTAAATTGTGCATAAAAGGCATGATCATCACCATCTCGAATAACCAGATCCAGATCTAATAAAGCAGCTAACATCCTAAAATCCACATGTTCTGAATCTGTCCGGATCATCTTAAATCACTCGTGAACATTTATTTGAATTTGGTTAAGGTAATGGGGTTTGCCATCCACCTTAAAGCCTTCAGCCTTCTATTTTATTAGCTTCCCATGCCAAAGCCCTTCATTACCCCACGGTTAGAATTGCGGATAAAATCTACGATTTCATCACGTATTTCAGTAGGTTTAAATTCGGCTTCGATCATGTCTAAAGCTTTCGTTACGTTATTGTGCTTTACAAAAAGTACACGGTAGATTTCCTGAATTTCATCAATCTGCTCGTTCGTAAACCCTCTTCTACGCAACCCCACAGAGTTGATGCCGGCATAAGAAAGTGGCTCGCGAGCTGCTTTGACATATGGTGGCACGTCTTTACGTACCAGTGAACCGCCGGTTACAAAAGCATAAGAACCAACTTTAACAAATTGATGTATGGCAACCAAACCAGCTAAAACCACATTGTTTCCAATGGTGATGTGGCCCGCCAAGGTGGTACTATTGGAAAATATGCAGTTATTTCCAACCTCACAATCGTGTGCGATGTGCGAATAGGCCTGGATTAAACAGTTGCTGCCTATAGTGGTTTTCCATTTATCTTTTGTGCCACGGTTAACGGTAACACACTCCCGTATCGTGGTATTATCGCCAATTTCTGCGGTGGTAATTTCGCCGGCAAATTTTAAGTCCTGCGGCTCTCCTGAAATAACCGCACCAGGAAAGATTCTGCAGTTTTTACCGATCCGGGCGCCATCCATAATGGTTACATTTGATCCGATCCAGGTTCCCTCGCCAATTACAACGTCTTTATGTATCACTACAAAAGGTTCAATTACCACGTTTTCTGCGATTTTTGCCTGAGGGTGTATATATGCTAAAGGTTGTATCATTATTGAGCGGGTTCTGCTTGTTTAACTTTTGAAATTTGAGCCATCATTTCGGCTTCTACCACGATTTTTTCACCTACCATACCCACACCTTTCATCTGGGCAATGCCTCTTCTGATGGGTTCAAGTAAATCGCAGCGGAAAACTATGGTATCGCCCGGAAGTACCTGTGCCCTAAAGCGCACATTATCTATTTTCAGGAAATAGGTAAGGTAATTCTCAGGGTCTGGTACAGTACAAAGTACAAGAATTCCGCCAACCTGTGCCATAGCTTCTATTTGCAGTACACCCGGAAATACCGGAGCACCTGGAAAATGACCTTTGAAAAACTCTTCGTTCATGGTTACGTTTTTAACCCCAACCACGTGGTTTTTAGAAAGTTCTAATATTTTATCAACGAAGAGAAATGGCTGGCGGTGTGGCAAAATTTCCATGATCTTCACTACATCGAACAATGGTTTTGCACTCGGATCGTATACCTTCTGTACTTTTTTGTTTTTCTCTTTTTTAATCGCTGCTTTAATCTTTTTGGCAAAAGCAACGTTTGCGGCGTGGCCTGGACGGGCGGCCATGATATGGCCTTTTAAATGCATGCCAACCAGGGCCAAATCGCCGATCATATCCAAAAGTTTATGTCGTGCCGGCTCATTCTGGTAACGCAGTTCCATGTTGTTCAAAATCCCTTGTGGGGCAACATCGATATCTTTACGGTTAAATAATTTAGCCAGGTGACTTAGTTCATCCTTGGTAACTTCTTTATCTACAATCACAATGGCGTTATTTAAATCGCCGCCTTTAATTAAATTGTGCGATAGCTGGTATTCCAGTTCATGTAGAAAGCAGAAAGTACGGCATGAAGCAATTTCTTTCTTAAACTCTGCAATGGTGTTAATACCAGCGTGCTGGCTGCCCAAAACAGGAGAGTTATAGTCAATCATGCAGGTAAAACGGTAATCGTCTAACGGCATGGCCACAATTTCTACTTTTCTATCTTCCTCTGTATAGGTAATATTATGTGGAATGGTAAAGTACTCGCGATCTGCATTTTGCTCAACTGTACCCACCTCTTCCAGTAAATCAATAAACTGGATAGAACTCCCGTCCATAATCGGTGTTTCCGGACCATCTAATTTAATCAGTATGTTATCAAGATCCATACCCACCAGCGATGCCATAACATGCTCTACGGTGCTTACGCTAGCACCATTTTGGGTTATCGTAGTACCTCGCGAGGTATCCGTAACATTATCTGCATCAGCGTCGATAATAGGCTGGCCTTCTAAATCAATACGCTGAAATTTGAAGCCATGATTTTCGGGGGCGGGGCAAAATGTTAAAGTAACATTAGCACCAGTGTGTAAACCAACACCAGATGCTGATATTTCCTGTTTAATCGTTTTTTGTCTAACGTTCATTGTGTATTGTATTCTTTTCCAGTTCGGCGGTGAGCTTTTTCAACTCCTCTTCGAGCTTATTTATTCTTTTTTCCACATCGGGAAGATGTTTGAAAATGACTGAAGCCCGCATCCAGTTACGGAGTGGTTGCGCCGGACTACCATGCCATTGTTTGTTTTCTTCTGTAATATTAAAATTTATGCCGGCCTGTGCACCAATTTGCGTTCCCTTAGCTAACGTTAAATGTCCTGCTATACCTACCTGTCCGCCAATAACGCTATTTGGGCCAATTTTTGTGCTTCCGGATATGCCAGACTGTGCCGCTAAAACGGTATTTTCGCCAATTTCCACATTGTGGGCAATCTGGATCAGGTTATCGATTTTCGCACCTTTTTTCACAATTGTAGATCCCATTGTTGCGCGATCTACAGTGGTATTTGCGCCAATTTCCACGTCATCTTCAATAATAACGTTTCCGATTTGCGGAATTTTATTATAGGTGCCGTCTTTTTGTGGTGCAAAACCAAAGCCATCACTTCCGATAACGGTATTGGCATGGATAACCACACTGCTGCCGATTATAGAATTGTGGTATATTTTTACACCAGGAAAAAAGGTGCTGTTTTTGCCAATTTTTGAATTAGCACCAATAAAGGTTTGTGCATTTATTTTACAACCATCAGCAATCTCTACATTCTCGGCAACGTAAGCAAATGCATCAATAAATACGTTATTGCCGATTTTCGCGGTAGGATGAACGAATGCCAGTTGATCAATCCCGGATTTTATGGTTTGTGCATTGATCGCTTCATTATATTTATCCAGTAAAATCGTAAACGCACTATACGGATTTTCAACACGGATTAGTGTGCTGGTATAAGACTGGGTAGGCGCAAAATCTTTAGATACGATAACAACTGAAGCCTTCGTAGAATACAAAAAGTTTTCATACTTAGGGTTAGAAAGAAAAGATAGGGAGCCTTCCTTCCCGTCTTCTATTTTAGAAAGTTCGGTAACGGCTACATCGGGGTTACCATCAATGGAACCGTTTAGAAACTGACTTATCTGCGTGGCAGTAAATTGCATCGTACAAAGGTATATGTTAAATTGATATGAACAAAAAAACCTGCATGGGTTAAACGGTGTATTATTTGCACAATAATAAGAGTTAAAACGGCACCAAAAGTCAAATATTTTGTTAAAAAAACTTAAATACCTCTTGGGTAACAGAGGATATATTTCTCTACAGTTTTTTGTAGCGACTCTAAATTGGACAAATCAGAAGCCTTGGCAATATCAACAATGTCGTTATTTTTCATTAAAATCTTAATATTTCCGAGGCCTGCGTGATAGGCACGGTTTTGGATAGAATCGGTAAAAACAAAATAACGGGCCTCTTCTCGTTTAATTCCCAGTAAATTAATTGCTGCATCCTGCAAAAAGTTTACGCGATCTGTATCGGCCCTCTCGTTACCCATTTCAACTTTATAGAGGTTCCGGGTAGTAAGCATTTTACATAACGTAGACAAAATTTTATCATCATGTTTGGTCCAAACCTTTACTGCGGCATAAATATCCTGATCATCAAGGTTGGTAAAATGCTCAAGATTTTCATGCTGTTCAAAAAAATTAGCCTCGTTGATATCGTTTTTTAAAAAATAATTTAAGGATGGTGAAGCAAACAAATTCTCGCCGGCAGCAGCTAACTCCTTAGCACGTTCCAGTAATTTTACCAGGATCATCTCGCCCGATATTACTGTTTTGTGCAGATAAACCTGCCAATACATCAGCCTGCGGGCGATTAGAAATTTTTCTATAGAATAGATGCCTTTTTCTTCAATCACCAGATTATCATCGTAGACATTAAACATTTTAATGATCCGATCGAAACTGATTACGCCTTCACTCACGCCCGTAAAAAAGCTGTCGCGGTTTAAATAATCCATTCTGTCAAGATCTAACTGCCCGGAAATCAATTGATGGAGAAATTTTTTAGGGTAAGTACCATTAAAAATTTCAATGGCATGGGTTAAACGTCCGTCGAAATGTGTATTCAGGTCCTGCATCAGTTTGGCTGATATATCTTCATGCCTGATTCCGGTTACCAAAGAATGTTCAAGTGCATGCGAGAAAGGGCCATGGCCGATATCGTGTAATAAAATGGCCAAAATGGCGGCTTCCTCTTCGCCATCGGTTATGGTGTGTCCTTTACTTTTTAAAAGGTTGATGGCCAAACTCATTAAGTGCATGGCGCCTAAGGCATGGTGAAAACGCGTGTGTAAAGCCCCTGGATAAACCAAATGGGTCATCCCGAGCTGTTTAATGTAGCGTAAACGCTGGAAATAGGGATGGGAGATGACGTCGTAAACGAATTCGGACGGGATACTGATGAACCCGTAAACAGGATCATTTATTATTTTCTTCTTGTTCAATCGTTAAAAATAGTTAAATAGGTAGATACGGTACAAAAATTGCTATTTTTATTTATAGTTTGAATGACCTGCCGTAATTAAACGGCAATACTGTTCTATTTTTACAAAAACATGCAAGAAACTAAAATATTATGGGCCGATGATGAAATCGACCTGTTAAAACCACATATATTATTATTAAATGATAAGGGTTACCACGTAACTACTTTTACCAATGGAAATGATGCTTTAGAGGCATTTGGAAAATCCCATTTTGACCTGGTTTTTCTGGATGAGAATATGCCTGGAATGAGTGGTATCGAAACCTTATCGGCCATTAAGAATTTAAACCCGGATGTTCCGGTAGTGCTGATCACAAAAAGTGAAGAAGAAAACCTGATGGAAGATGCGATAGGCAGCAAAATTGATGATTATCTGATTAAACCTGTAAATCCTAAGCAGGTTTTGCTGACGATTAAAAAGTTGATCGACAACAAACGTTTGGTGAGTGAAAAAACCTCTATGGCTTATCAACAGGATTTCCGCCGTTTGGGAATGACATTAGGCGACAGGCTTAATTATGAAGAGTGGATTGATGTTTACAAAAAAATCGTTTTTTGGGAGCTCGAGTTGGAAAAACTGGACGATCCGCAGATGCATGAAATTTTGACCATGCAAAAACAGGAGGCCAATACACAGTTTACAAAATTTATTGAGGAAAATTACCTGGATTGGATAAAGAACAGGGATAAAGCGCCTTTACTTTCGAACGAATTATTAAAGAAAAAGGCCTTTCCGCTTATTAATGATAACACACCGGTATTTTTTATCCTGATAGATAATTTGAGATATGATCAATGGAAAATTATCAATCCATTAATATCAGAATATTTTAGGATAGATGAGGAAGATATGTATACAAGCATTTTGCCAACGGCAACACAATATGCCCGTAATGCAATTTTCTCTGGTTTGATGCCTTTGGATATGGAAAAACGTTTTCCTCAGCTTTGGCAAAACGATGATGATGAAGGAGGGAAGAACATGCATGAAGAAGCTTTCCTGGCGGATAATATAAAGCGTAACTTAAGAAAGGACTGTAAATTCAGTTATCATAAAATCCTGACTTTTGAGCAGGGGAAAGACCTGGTTGAGCAAACAAATAATTTATTGCATAACGATTTTAATGCCATTGTGTTCAATTTTGTTGATATGTTGAGCCACGCGCGTACCGATATGCAGATGATACGGGAGCTGGCCAATGATGATGCGGCGTACCGTTCATTAACCTTATCGTGGTTTGAGCATTCTCCGCTTTGGGATTTATTGAAGAAAATTTCGCAGAAAAAAGTTAAGGTAATCATCACTACCGACCACGGGACCATACGAGTTAAAAAACCGGTTAAAGTAATCGGTGATAGAAGCACAAACACCAATTTGAGGTATAAGCAGGGAAGAAACCTTAATTTTAATGCAAAAGAAGTGTTTTTGATCAAAAACCCTCACGATGCGTTGTTGCCGAAGATCAACATCAGCAGCAGTTATATTTTTGCGAGAGAAGATAGTTATTTCGTTTATCCGAACAATTACAACCAGTTTGTAAATTATTATAACGAAACTTTCCAGCATGGCGGTATTTCGCTTGAGGAAATGATCATTCCGATAGTCACGTATTCGCCGAGGTAGTTTGAGAGATTTGAGATGTTAGATTTGAGACATAAGATCGGTCATTTTTCAAAGAATGTCCTCTTGAATTTGTTTCAGGATTTGTTCGTTTGAATAGTAAGGCCAAAGCAATCATTGCAAGAAGAAATATGCCTATATTTTGTTAAACTGAAGCATTATTCTTAATTTTAATTAGATTTTAGACATATGAATATTTCGATAACTCAACTATATGCTCTTTTAAGCGAAAAACTTGATAAGGATACTGCAGAGCAGTTAACCAGTTATATTGAGGCGAAAGTTGATAAAGCCATAATTGATAAAACCAGCCATTTGGCTTCTAAAGAAGATTTGGCGAATGCTAAAACTGATATGATTAAATGGTTTGTTGGCTTGTTTATAGCGTTGGCTTTAATGATTATCGGCCTCTACTTTAAAGGTTAATTGTAAATTGCTCTGATGATGACTTATTCATCTACCTAAAGTTATAAGTTACATATTTAGTCGGTTGTCATCTTGAGACTGTCTCATTCAATAGAATCGTCATCCTGAACTTGTTTCAGGATCTGTTTCATTCAAATTTAATAGTAAGGCAAAAGCAATGCAATTATGTATTACTTTTGCCTTTATTTTACAAAATGGATATCGAAGTAAATAGTTTAGCCGATTTACCTGCTGTTGCTCAGCAACTTTCAGATTTTGCAGGCAGTGAGAAAGTCTTCATATTTGAAGGCGATATGGGCGCTGGAAAAACAACTTTCATCAAAACTTTTTGTGCAGCTTTAGGCATAGCCGATGTAGTTTCGAGTCCAACTTACTCTATCGTTAATGAATATGATAGCCCTAACGGACCGGTATTCCATTTCGATTTTTACCGGATAAAAGATATCCGTGAAGCCTACGATTTGGGGTATGAGGAGTATTTTTATGGTGGCGGTATTTGTTTAATTGAGTGGCCGGAGCGGGTAGAAGAATTATTGCCCGAAAATCTTATTAAGGTTGTGATCAATGTGCTGGATGAAAACCGCAGGCTATTCCGCTTTTCGAAGGTATAACAATTCGTTATCAATAAATTAACAGATTTTGCGTACCTTGAACAACCTAAAACTATCATAATTTTAATTCAACATGGCTACAGGATTACGCGAAGGAATGGCCGATATAGCTCGTCAGGGTTTATTACAAACGCAAGAAGCAACGTTAGAAACCAGAAATAAAAAAAACAATCTATACATAGGAATACCCAAAGAAATTTCTTTTCAGGAAAATAGAATTGCATTAACACCTTTATCTGTGGCCTTGCTGGTAAATAACGGGCATCAGGTTGTTTTAGAAAGCGGAGCAGGCATTGCCGCTAATTTTTCTGATACGGAATATGCAGAGCAGGGCGCAAAAATTGCCTATAACAAAAAGGAAGTTTTTGATGCTGATATCCTGGTGAAGATTGCACCCCCAATGCTGGAAGAGATCGAAATGATGCATAAGGGGCAAACGCTTATCTCCTCCTTGCAGACCGGAACGCTTAAGCAAGATTACCTGAAAGCCTTGATGCATAAAAAAATTAATGCGTTATGTTTTGAGAATCTTCGCGACGAGGGCAATACACTGAGTGTAGTGCGCGCGATGAGCGAAATTGTAGGTTCGACCTCTATTTTAATTGCCGCAGAATATCTGAGTAATGTAACCGGAGGAAAGGGCTTGATGTTGGGTGGCTTCACAGGGGTTCCTCCAACAGAAATTGTGATTTTAGGCGCCGGAACGGTGGGTGAATATGCTGCCAGAACTGCCTTGTCATTGGGTGCAGAAGTAAAAGTTTTTGACAGTTCTATTTACCGCTTACGCCGTTTGCAAAATAATCTGGGCAGCAGGGTATTTACCTCGGTTATGCAGCCTATCGTCTTAAATAAGGCTATCACAACCTGCGATGTGGTAATTGGAGCCATTAGGGCAACTCATGGGCGTAGTCCGTGTATAGTGATGGAAGAAACGGTTGCCCGGATGAAACCACATTCGGTGGTGATTGATGTTAGTATTGACCAGGGTGGTTGTTTCGAAACTTCTGAAGTAACCAACCATGCCAACCCGGTTTTCAGAAAGTATGATGTAATTCACTATTGTGTGCCTAATATAGCCTCGCGCGTTCCAAGAACGGCGTCTTATGCGCTGACCAATATCTTTGCACCGATTTTATTGGATATCGGCGAACTGGGAGGTCTGATGAATATGGTTTGGAATAACCCGGGAATCCGCGAAGCACTTTACATTTATCAAGGTAACTGCACCAACAAGGATCTGGCTGATATGTTTAATTTGCCATTTAAGGATCTTGAATTATTGGTGGTTTCGAATCAATAAAAAGTTGGATATAAAATGTATGATGTAAGACGGATGTATCCTGAAGCCACAGTCAAACATCTTGATGTTAAAGCATGAAAATCAAACTCTTTACATTATTTCTTTTCCTCTCAGTTAGCGTTTGCGCGCAAAATAAACCGTCCACCACAAACAAGCTTGTAGTGGTCAGTTCCTATAATCAGTACCTGGCATCCATAAAAACAGACCCGAATAACGAATTGGTTGAAATTAACAAAGCCATTCCCAATATCAAACTGGATATCCGCTACGCCACTAAAAATAATTTTATGCGGCAGATCATGTATAAGCAGGCGAGGGCTTTTGCGCGAAAGCCAGTGGTAGAATCTTTAAAAAAGATCCAAAGGGAGTTAAATAAAAATGGTTACGGCTTAAAAATATTTGATGGCTACCGTCCGTATGCCATTACCGTTGAGTTTTATAAAAAAGCAAGTGATAAAAATTTTGTAGCCAATCCGGCAAAGGGATCGAAACACAATAGGGGCTGTGCAGTAGATTTGACGTTGATTAATTTAAAGACGGGCAAAGAACTACCGATGCCAACACCTTACGATAGTTTTTCGGCTGCTGCTGCAGCCAAGTACGAGAATGTAACTCCGGAAGCAAAGAAAAACCGTGATTTTCTTATCGCCATCATGGCTAAATACCGCATGAATGTGCTGGAAAATGAATGGTGGCATTATGATTTCTCGGAATGGAGAAACTATGATTTAATGGATATTCCATTCGGGAAACTGTAATGTCGGTGGTGTAAGATGTTACCATCTTACACTAAATTACTTGATATTTAATTTTCAACTGTCTGGTGGTAACACCTGACAACACAATACCTGAATTAAAAACTACAAATGGTGTGGCCTGCCGTATTGGTCCATTTTTACCCGCGCTTTATCTCCTTTAACCGATAATTCAAAAATATAGTCATAATCATCGTCTGTTAATTCTTCTTTAGGTTTTTTACCGCCAAAGGCTTCAATAATCTCCAGCACGGTATTAGAGTGGCCGGCAATAATCACGTTTTTGCCAACATAATTGGTTTTAATGCTATCCACAAGCGATTTGATGTCTTTATAATCAACCACTTTCGGAATCATCAGTGAATCTAATGTTTGGTGTGTTCTTTTCGTGGGAGTGGCAAAAGCAACATCAAACTTCACCTTTTTAAGGTATATAGCTAAATCTCCCGCCCGGATTCTTCCTTCATCAGAGAGGCTTGGGTTATTATCCTGTGGATTGGATTTGTCTTTCTCGGCGTGCCTGACAACCCAAACCGTAGTCGTTTGCGCAGAAACGATATTAATGAATAGCAGTGTTAAGGCCAGTAATACGAAAAGTTTTTTCATACCATAAATATTGAAAAATTAATTGGATCAGGAAAGGCTAAAAATTTATGGCTGCCACCAGTTTTCCGATATCTTCTTTCTCATGCCAGGAAGAAAGCACTATGCGATCTAAAGGAGCATCGCAAGGGTTTGGATAAGGAAAAGATGAAATTAAGATCTGCTTTTGCAGGAGGCGTTCGGAGAAATTAATAGTCCTGGGCAAATACACCGGAAAGCCGGATGCGTGTTTCCAGGTATGGTTTAATGCTGTTTCAAACATCTGCATATTGTTTTTAAGTTTGTTTAATGCCTTGCTGTATATTTCACTTGCGTGAACAAATGCATAAAGTCCGGCCTGACCAGGCGGCGAAGCGCCTATAAATGTATTTGAATGTTTAAGTTGATCAATTATTTTATTGGAAGCTAAAACAATGCCCGCATCTATCCCCAACGCTTTGGCCATTGAGGCAACTACTACATTTTCGATGTTGCCTTGTTTGGGAAGATTTACAATAGTGCCCATACCGTCGTTGTTTACACCAATTCCGTGCGAATCGTCAACAATTAGCATGATGTTTCTATCATTACGGATTTCTTTAACAAAGTCGAAATCGTAAATTTCGGGCATCAGGTTGTTCATCGAATTGCTGATCAAAACCCAACTTTTTTCTTCAGATGCATTTATTTTGTCGATGGTTTCCTGTTTCCATACTTCAAAAGGCATTAAATTTCTGGGTTGATTTTCTGCTAACCAAAGTGCAGGGTGTGTGGATGGGGCATAAATTACCTTTCCGAGTTTCGATAAAGCCTTAATGGTAAGCTGCGCTGCTAAATATCCGCTTGAAGTAATCAAAGCGGCTTCAGCTCCAAAGCGTGCCGCAGCTACTTTCTCCGCCTTGTTGTAAATACCCAATTGAATGTTGTTGGTGCGACTTGTTCCGTTATTTAAACCAAATTTTTTAATCCCTTCAATATATAAGTCGATGAAATCCTGATTCTGTGGAATGCCCAGATAAGCCGTTCCGCCAAAGTATAAATAGGAGGTATTTCCGATGTTGATGGTGTTTGAAAAAGGTTGTTTTATCGATTTAAAGTCAAGCATCATATCAATTGTAGTTTCTGCCAAGCTCGTCATTTGCAGCACGGATAATGGACTGATCACCATTGTCATCATGGTAGAACTCCCAGAACATGATTCCATTTGCAATATCTTTGGCAAGTTTAGCTTTTTTTCTGGTGGTTATCGTTCCATTAAAATAAAATTGAATGCCATCAATTAAAGCATTATCTAAACTTATATCAGCACCAGCGGCTACAAAATCACGATAGGCCTTAGCTGAATTATTGGCATTTTTACCATAAGCAGGGATGCCTAAAACGGCTTTTTCCCTTGGCATACCACGCGTATTTAACCAATAATTTAAACTGGCAACAGCCATATTATAGGATGCATGTTGAATAGGCTCATTTTTATCCCAGCCAATTCCGTCATAAACCATAATATTAAAGAAATCTACAACAGGGAAAACCTCAGATTTTAATCCGTCACGAATACTGCCGGCGTATACGCCGGGGGTTATGGCTGCGCTTAAAAATTTATGATATTTATGAAGTGAATCTGAAAGTTCTTTCATTAGCAGCACATAATTGTCTGCCGACCCATCGCTGGTACTAGGATACTCCCAGTCCATATCTATGCCATCCAGGTTATTTGTTTTGGAAAAAGTGAGCACATTTTTTACAAACAAATTTCTGGTAGCTGCAGATGCAGCCATGGTTACAAAAATACTTTTTGTGCCAGAAATCGAAATGCCTGTTTTCACACCATTTGACTTTGCTTTTTGGATTACGGCTGTAAATCGGCCAGGTTGTGCTAATGCCGCTAAACTTCCGTCCGGATTGGGATTCAGAAAGGCATAAAAGAGGTGTGTAATCATTTTAAATTTCGAATCCGCAATACCAGCCGGATCCCGGTAACTTGGGAAATAACTTATAACCTTAAAGTTATTGTCTGGTACGTATGGCGTGCCAGGAAGAGGTGGTTCAAAAGGCGCTGTTATGGAATCATTCTTTTTGCAGGATGATACGATAAGCAGTACACAAATGCTAGTTAGCAGGTATATTTTTTTCATAGGTTAGGTGTTTTGATGTTGCGTATGCTTAAAAATGATCGTGTATATAGGTCATGATTCTCACCATTTCCGCACGTACCTCGGCAGTTGGTTTTACAAAGTTGTTGTTCATGAAAGAAAAAATATAGGTTTTTCCCTTTTTGGTGAGTACATATCCGCTTTGGTTATGAACACCCCCGAGTGAACCCGTTTTACCAAAAACAAAAGGTTCATTGGTTTTAGGATAAGCACTCTTTAAAGTGCCGCTTTTACCTCCTGCAGGAAATAGATCAAAAAGCTTTTCGTGATTATTTACCAGCCTGTAAATGGAATCAAGAAGGTATACATTGTCTCGGGGTGTAAATAAATTTTGGCGGGACAATCCAGATCCGTCAACCCATTTTACTTGATCAGGCAGAAAAGAAAGGTAATTTTTTGTAATGTATTCAATGGCTTTCGCGGTACTTAATGTATCGCCAATCTGGTTGGCACAAACCAATAAAAGGTGTTCTGCAATAAAATTATCGCTGGGTAACATCATGTACTTTAGAACCGAATCCCGCTTAGCACCAGGCAAGGTTTTAGCATCCTTAGGTATTTTTTGCTTTACGATGCCAATGGGTTTGTGTAAGGTATCTGCCAGGATCTCAACGGTTAATTGCGTTGTCGTTTTATAGGGGTTTTGTTGATTATAACCAGGCTTTACCCCAACTGCAGGGTAGTGAAAGCGGTTGCTTAAGAAGTCTCTTCTAACCTGAAAGTTGCCTGTTTTCTGGGTAGAATCTATTTCAAAACAAGGGACAAAAACCTTTGGTTTAATATTAATCTTATTGGGTGAGGCATAGGTAGAAGTAACCATGTTGTCCATGATGGGCATTTCCGTAATTTCCGGCTGGTAATAATAGTCGTAATCATCCCAGGCCCAGCCTTCGCCAAAGAAATTACCGGAATATCGACCGGGAGAAAAGAATAGCTTTTTATCTGATGCCAGGAGAAAATTGTATGCGGATTTGTCTTTTATTGCAAATTGTAAAAAAGCAGGGTCTCCGGTTCCCCAAAAAATCAACGAATCATTCTGCTCGGTATATTTTAAAGCCGGCATTAAATCGGGCAACATTTTTAGGCTTGCAAAAAAAGTATACAGTTTGGTGTTGGATGCAGGGGTAAAATACCGGTCTGCATCTTTCTGAAAAACCATTTTTTTATCTGTTGGATTATAAAGTGCGAAGCCAACCTGATATTGTTTTATCACCTGCGAATTTTTAAATTCTCTGGCTACTTTTTTAGAAATGATCTTATCGGTTGAGCATCCTGTTGACAAACAAAGCAATAGAATAAGGGCAATAAAAATAAAATTATAATTTTTTAAAGGAAACATATGCTAAATTTAGGATACATAAAGATTAACTAATTTATTAAATTTAGTTTAATGTTAGCCAAATATAACCCTGGTGTAATAATCTGTTTACGTAAACTGACCATTTGCACGCTGCTTGTATTGCTCACATTTTCCGGGCATGGCCAGGAGTTCCTCTTTAATAGAAAAAGGCAAAAACAGTCAATTTCTTTTAAGTGCATTAAGAACCTGATGGTTATTCCGGTGTTTGTAAACGGAAACGGGCCCTACGATTTTGTGCTTGATACTGGCGTTGGTCCCATGATTATTACCGATCCATCTATTATCGATTCGTTGAATTTTGGTAAACTCCGTAAAATTAAAGTTCTTGGCCTTGGTATTGAAAGCGTGGATGCTTATGTTTCTCAAAGTCTTAATGTTAAAGTAGGTAGCGCCAGCATCAAGTATATACCAGCGGCGGTGTTAAAAGAAGATTTGTTTAACCTGTCAGGACATTTAGGACTGAAAATTTATGGCTTGCTGGGGTATAGCTTTTTTAACAGTTTTATTGTTGATATCAGATACAGTGAAAACAGGCTGATCATTTACGATCGGGACACCAGGATTAAATACCGTGGAAAAAAAATCCCGATCGAAATTGAGAACCAGAAGCCTTACATATTTGCTACAATTGATTTGCCTAATGGTAAAACGGTTGAGGCGAGGTTTTTGATAGATACCGGGGCCAGCCACGCTTTATCGCTTGAAATGCTGAATGGAACAGGATTCCCTCAGCCTGAGAAGAAAATCAAAGCTAATTTAGGAATGAGTTTAAGCGGGCTGATTAAGGGATATGTTGGCCGTGTAAAGAGATTCAATATTGGAGGATATGTTTTCAAAGACGTCGTTTCGGGATTTCCTGATTTTGCGAGCATTGCAGATAAAATTGATCTATCGAAACGGAATGGCAATTTAGGCGCCGATTTACTTCGGAAATTTAACATTCAGTTTAATTATCAGGATGGTTTTATTTATGTTAAACCCAATGGATTCAGAAAAGTGCCGTTCGAACATGATATGGTGGGTATGGTGTTATATCTCGACCAGAAGACATATAAAAGAGTATTGATTGGCGAAATAGACGAAAATAGCCCGGCAGAAAAGGCTGGTTTACGGCCTAACGATGAAATTATCGGCGTAAACTTTAAAAGCATGGATGCCTATTCTTTAAATGATCTTACTGAAATGTTTAAATCGAAAGCAGACAGAGCCATTATTCTCGAAATTTTCAGGGATAATCAGACCTATTTTAAAGTAGTTAAACTCGAAAAGCGGATTTGATGAGCGTAATTTTACAGTTACAAATGGTTTGTCGTGTAACAAGGCTTTAACTTTAACCTCTTATTGCCAAGCAAACTAACTTTATATACACATGAATAAAAATCTTAAGGTATTTGCCCTTGCAGGTATCGTAGCACTTGGCATAGCCGGAACCAGTCCGGTATATGCCCAGAAAAAATCCAAAACAACTAAAGGAAGCACTCCAACAACCCCAACGGCAGCTCCGGCGGCAGCACAAAAAAAAGAAGGCATTAAGCCATTTGCTGAAGTAATTACTGCAAAGGCGAGAACAACAAACGGTTTATTTAAAACACATAAAGTTGATGATAAATGGTATTTTGAGATACCAGATTCAATGATTAACCGCGAAATGCTCGTAGTTACCCGTTTGGCAAAAGCGCCTGCAGGAGTAAAAGTGGGTAACCAGCAATATGGTGGGGAAGAATTAAACGAGCAGGTATGGAAATGGGAGCGTAGAGGTAAACAGGTTTACATTCGGGTACCTAGCTATTCAACCAAAGCTGATCAGAACAGTGATATGTACGAATCAGTGCAAAACTCTAATCTTGCGCAGATTTTAGCAAGCTTTGAAATTAAAGCCTATAACAAAGACACAACAGGCGTTGTGATTGATGTTACCGATTTTTATAACGGTGATATTATGGCCATTGGTGCTACGGATCAAATCCGCAAAGCATACAAAGTTACGATGTATGATGGATCGCGTTCTTATATTGATACGATAAAAACTTTTCCTATTAATGTGGAAGTAAAAACAGCTAAAACTTACCGTGCTGCGGAATCTCCTACTGATAGCAGTAATGGAGCTGTTACTTTCGAGTTTAATACATCGATGTTATTATTGCCGAAAACGCCTGTGAAAGCCAGGATAATGGATAGCAGGGTTGGTTATTTTGGTCAATCTCAAATCGATTACGGAAGCAATGCACAAAAAGCAGAACGTACAGCCTACATTCACCGCTGGAATTTAGTTCCAAAGGATACAAATGCCTATAAACGGGGCGAATTGGTAGAACCGGTAAAACCGATCATCATTTATATCGACCCTGCAACGCCAAAAAAATGGGTGCCGTTTTTGATCCAGGGAATTAACGATTGGCAGGTAGCGTTCGAAGCTGCTGGTTTCAAAAATGCCATTATCGGTAAAGAAGCGCCAACACCGCAACAAGACCCTCAGTTTAGTGTAGAAGACTCCAGGTACTCGGTAGTCCGTTATTTTGCCTCAGATATTGCAAATGCTTATGGTCCGCACATTAGCGATCCCCGTACCGGACAAATTTTAGAAACGCATATTGGTTGGTACCATAACGTAATGAACCTGTTGCGTAACTGGTATTTTGTACAAACAGCAGCCATTAATCCTGAAGTGCGTAAAGCACAATTTACCGATGCACAGATGGGCGAGCTGATCCGTTTTGTATCATCACACGAAATTGGCCATACTTTAGGCTTGCCACATAATTTTGGCTCAAGTTATGCTTATCCTGTTGATTCCTTACGTTCAAAAACATTTACCGATAAGCATGGTACCGCGCCATCAATCATGGATTATGCACGTTTTAACTACATCGCTCAGCCTGGTGATGGTGTAACCAAACTTCACCCTCAAATAGGGGAATACGATAAATGGTCTATAAAATGGGGTTATTCCTGGATTCCCGGCAGCAAAACCGCAGAGCAGGAAAAGGAAGTTTTAGACCAGTGGACATTGAAAAATGCAGGTAATCCTTTATATTTCTACGGCCGCCAGGGCACCTCATTAGATCCACGTTTGCAAAGCGAGGATTTGGGCGACAACGCCATGAAAGCCAGTACTTATGGCATTGCCAATCTAAAACGCATTCTTCCAAATGTTGAAAAGTGGACCTACCAAAAAGGAAAAGATTACAGCGATTTAAAAGAAATATATACCGAAATTGTTGGCCAGTTTAACCGTTACATGGGGCATGTAGCAACCAATGTTGGTGGCTTAAGCGAAAACTTTAAAACTTACGACCAAAAAGGACCGGTTTATGCCTATTTACCTAAGTCAAAACAAAAAGAAGCTATTGCTTTTTTTAACCAGCAGTTATTTAATACACCGCTTTGGTTAATCAGCAATGATCAGTTAAGTAAATTTGATAATGGTGTGTTGTTAAACCGCATTAAAGGCGTTCAAACAAATACTTTAGGTAATTTACTATCAGCATCCCGTATTGCCCGTTTGTTAGATAATGAGACTAAAAATGGCAAAGCTAAAGCATATACCTTGCCTGAATTATTTACAGACCTAAGGTCATCCGTTTTTGTAGCTGGAAGAGCAGATGCATTTAAACGTAATTTACAACGTGCCTACGTAGACCGTTTGCAGGATCTGATGACTAAAGAGAATGAACTTCCGGTTGGCTTCCCTGTAGATTATGCTGCAAGTTATGGTTTAACGCCAATCAATGTTGGCTTGTCTGATATCAGGCCATTGGTTCGTGCGGAGTTGAAAACCCTATTGGCCACCACAAAGGCCAGGGCTGCTGCCGGTGATGCCATTACCAAAGCACATTATGAAGATTTAAATATCAGAATTAAAGATATTTTAGATCCGAAGAAATAAATAAGTGCATGGTTGAATGTAGCCATGCATTCAATGATTATTTTGCGTTAGCTAAACCTCGCAGGTTGCAAAAACCTGCGAGGTTTTTTAATGACAAGTTTTTAATTTTATCCTAAAACAAGGTTATGTTTAAAAAGATATTTTTTTCCGTTGCATTATTTACTTTAAGTTTCCCATCCTTTGGCCAAAATGCCGATTCCATTACCGTTGTTAAAACCAAATGGCATAAAAGCAGAATCGCCCGGCAGGTGGTTTTATTCAGGCATCACTTTGATCATAAAAATCTTTTCGCGGCAAACCAGAATATTTCATTTTTAGAAATTAAAAATACAGGTCGCAGGGCCGTTTTTGCTATCGGGGCAGAAGAAAGAGAGTTGCTTACTACCAGCAATTTTGGGTTAAGGGATAAGGCAATAGCAGCTATAAACGGCAATTTTTTCGATGTAAAAAACGGAGGTGCTGTAGATTTTGTCCGTGTTAACGGAAAAACCATCAACATAAACCACTTAGATAAGAATGGTAATAGGGCCAGGCATCAGGAAGCAGCAGTTGTAATTGAAAATGGAAAAATTTCGATTAAAAAGTGGGATAGGACAACAGATTGGGAAACAAAACTGACCGCCAAGGATATGATGTTGAACGGACCTTTACTAACTTTAAACGATATTGATGAAACCCTGGATACGACCAGTTTCAGTCGTTTGCGTCATCCGCGTAGCTGTCTTGGGATAAAGCCAAACGGGCGGGTGGTTTTGTTGACCGTTGATGGAAGAAATGATAATGCTGCAGGCATGAATTTGTTCGAACTAACCAAACTGATGCGTTGGCTAGGCTGTACAAGTGCCCTAAATTTTGATGGTGGTGGTTCAACTACCTTGTGGGTTAATGGAATGCCTGATCATGGAGTGATTAATTATCCAACCGATAATAAAAAATGGGATCATGAAGGGCAACGTAAGGTTGCCAATGTCATCCTGGTGAAAAAACAGGGCAATAGATAACGTTGCCTTTCTGATAATGCTGTTCGCCTCTGGTTAAAAAAACCTATTTTAGCTCAATATTTTCGTCGACATGTTTAAAAATACCATATACCTTATCTTTTTTGTACTGATGCTTTCTGCCTGTAATTATGGCGCTAAAACCAGCAATCCAACCTTAAGGGATTTTACTTTCGAACCTGTAAAGGGCATTCGTTATGTTGAAGTAAAGCGGCGTTTTAAAGATGGATATTCTTTCAATCGGGAAGGTTTTATGCAAAAGCCATCATGGATTATTGAAGTGGTAAAAGAAGATACTATGGCTGCATGGAGCCCACAGAAAAAAAGGATGCAGAATTTTTACCTGCAGTACGACCACGCCAATGTATATAATTTCGCAGCAGAATTTTTTAAAGTGAAGCACATCAGTAAAGACAGTTTGGTTTTTCAAAGAATACAGGTAGACGGAAAGGTGATTGCCACGGATGTCCGTTCTGATGTAAACATGACTTTTTACGCTCGGGACTATATAAAAAATAAATTAAAAACGAAAGCCGAAGAACTGCAAAACCCGACCAAAGCCGACACCGCTTTTATAGAGAAACGTTCGGCCGAAGTTAATGCCAGTAGTGACAGGGCTTTTGCCGCTACAAATCCGGTTCAGTTTATCCCTAAAAGCAAAATTGCAAGGGTTGAAAAAATAAGTACGGTAGACCGGACGAATAACAGAACCGAGGCTTACGATTACATGTTTCCACAATATATTATCAGGATAGATCGCGCTTATAAGGATTTTGCTTACCAGGTTTCGGCTATTGTTGATTTTCAGGGAGGCATACATGTAAAAACGGTTTATAACGTGCTTCCTGAAAATGCTGAAGCTAAAAAAAAGGTAGCGCAGGGAATAGCCGATATCTATGTCAGAAATCTTTTTAATGTTGCTCCGGGAACAACATTGGAGATTCCGCATAATAGCGAAATTACTTTGACCATGATTGGGAAAGCAAAATAAAAGGCCTTAGTAATCTGTTGTTTACAAAAAAATTAATGTTAAAAAATGTTAAGATTTTATTTTGATTTTAAAAATTAAAACTTACCTTGCATACTTAATTTTTAATATTTAATACAATGCAAGAAGGCACAGTAAAATTCTTCAATGTAACTAAAGGTTTTGGCTTTATCATCCCTGCGAATGGCGATAGCGAAATTTTTGTTCATTCAACAGGTCTTATCGACGAAATCCGTGAAAACGACAAAGTACAATACGAAGTTGCCAACGGTAAAAAAGGCTTAAATGCCGTTAATGTGAAAGTAATTTAATTTATTTATCATATTTACACATGAGGCTGCTTTCTTGCGATGGCGGCCTTTTTTATTTCATTTTTACGCGGATTCATAGTGTACCCAATGAACCATTACTTTATTATTCCTGGCCTGGGTAATTCAGGCCACGATCATTGGCAGACGCATTTTGAAAAATCCGGAGATCATTTTATCCGTATTAATCAATTGGAATGGGATAAACCGGCCAGTAGAGAGTGGATTGAAACGATTGAACAGGCACTTGTTGGCTATGATTTGTCCAATGTAATTTTAATTGGTCATAGTTTAGGTTGCACGGCAATTGCAAATTGGGCAAAGGAATACCAAAAGAAGATAAAAGGTGCCTTATTGGTTGCGCCCAGCGATTTGGAAGCGCCGCGTTATACTTTTGATACAGTCGGTTTTGATCATGTACCTTTAGCTAAAATCAATTTTAAAAGTATTGTTGTAGCCAGTTCAAATGATGAGTGGGTAACATTAGAAAGAGCTGGGTTTTTTGCCGAAAATTGGGGCAGTGAATTTATCAATATTGGTAATGCCGGACATATTAATGCTGCCTCGGGATTTGGAGAATGGCCAACGGGATTGGAGATTTTGAAAACTTTGGGTTAACATTTAACTTGATGAGTTCCCTCATATTCCGCGAAAGGTGCAGATGAACATAAGGCTGCGTAAATCATTCTGATCTGCGGGAACGCTGTAAAGCTATCTCACTTCTGAGCAACTTTTTTCCTCAAAAACTGATCAAGGAATACCAGTCCTACCACCAGATCAAAAAATAGAAAGCTATACAGTACGGTTGGCGTAATATATTGATCTACCCTAAAGTTTAAATGAGTGTTAAGTCCAAATTTGGGCATACTTAGCGTAGAGTTGTAAATTACATAACCCAATAGGGATAGCAATGATAGGACGAAAAAGCCGCCAATACCGTAAATTATCTTTTTATCCACCTTAGTTTTCATGGCCACGGGTGCCGGCGCCAGGGCAATACTTTCCATCACATTCCTGGTAAAAGACATGGAAGGCTCATCAAGATCGAGTGCATTAAAAGCCGAATTAAGTTTTAGCAGCTCCTCATACTGCGCCTTAATCCCGGCGTTGGATTCAATTTTCTCTTCAATGGCTTTTTTTGAAGATCCGTTAAGATTCCCATCAATATAATCCCAAAGCTGTTGTTCTATCGTATTCATAGTAACTCCTTTACTTCATCTTTTAACAAATATTGTAATTTTTCTTTAAGTCGCTGCCTGGCCCTATGCAATTTTACCTTTATGGTATTAGGTTCCATGTGTAACGTTTCGCCAATTTCTTCTAAACTCTGTTCGCCCTTATAAAATAGGGTAATAATGGCGGCATCATCCGGTAAGAGCTGTGTAATAGCCATATTTAAAAAAGCATGGCTGTCTTGCTTCTCGTACCCATTTGCACTAAAGGCAGAGGTCTGATTTTCGAGTTGCAAAACGGCGCTTTCATCATCTATTGAAGTGGTATCTAACCTGTTTTTCCTTAAGAAAGTCATGGCCGTGGTGTAAGTAATGGTATACAGCCAAGTGCTAAATTTAGCCGTTTGTTTAAAAGTACCCAAAGCTTTATAGGCTTTTACAAAGCAATCCTGTGCAACCTCTTCAGCATCTTCCCTGTTTTTTAAAAACCTTAAAGCAAGCGTAAACACAAACCGCTGATGGCGTTTCACCAATAAAGCATATTGATCGGTTTCACCGTTCAATACTTTTTGGATCAGCGCTAAATCTGTAGTGTTTTGCTCCATGTTTAGTAGTGAGACTACACAAAGGATGATCAGGTTACACGTGAAACATGATTAAAGAGATTTATATCTTTGGGTTGAGACAAATAATCTTTTTTTATGGAAACGAAAGGGCAGTATTTTATTGGGGATTGCAGCCCTGCTGTTCGCTGTAGCCCTCATTCTTCGGGGCTGCCGCTGCCATCAGGTTTAGGAACGGCGTTTCTGTACCTCGAAACCTCAAAAATGAATTCCTGTCTTTGCCAATTAGCCCTGGGTGCAGCGGTACCCTGCGGGCTGAGGTACGAAGCCGAAGCGTACAAGCGGAACACGGGAATTACGTTATTTATTGCACAATCATTGCGCTCCAAAAAGATAATTATCCGGTGAAACTTGGGAAATTTGTTTGTGCGCTTGCCTGATAAACTCCGGAAGTTGAGCTGTCTGCTAATGCGAGGCGAAAAATTTTAACCCGGCAATGGATCCAATAAGGGTGCAGATAAAAAATATCCGCCAAAAGGTTGCCGGTTCATTGAAGTATAGAATCCCGATGATGACCGTTCCTACAGCACCAATACCGGTCCAAACGGCATAGGCTGTTCCCATGGGTAGAGTTTGGCTTGCTTTATTGAGCAATAAAAAACTTAAGGTTATAAAGACAAAAAAAGCTGCGCTCCATTTTATACTTGAAAAATTGTTCGATAATTTAAGGCAGGTAGTAAAGCCAACTTCAAAAAGGCCGGCAATAATGAGAATTATCCAGTTCATGATAAATTTGTTTCTGCAAATTTAAGTCGCGTTGAGCAGGCAACATTTTACAAATGTTAAAAAATCATTGATGTGTCGCCCTTATTCGGCTCAATGTCACCTGCGTTACACCCAGATAGGAAGCAATATGTTTTAAGGCCACTCTTTTAATCAGTTCGGGAGATTGTGCTGCAAATTCATGGTAACGTACTGCAGCACCTTTAAAAGCCCGGTCTATGAGTCTTCTTTCCGTAGCAATGAGTTCCTGTTCGGCAATTTTTCGGCCCCAATTGGCTATCTCGATGTTTTGCCTGTAGAGCATAAAGAGATCGGCAAGTTTAATCCTGATTAATGTGCTGTTGGTTAAAAGTTCGATATTCTCATAACCGGGACTATTGTTGATATAACTGTTGAACGAAAAAAGAACCGAACCGCTTTCGCCAAACCAAAAGGTAATCTGCTGGTTTTCGCCATCACTATAAGCCCGGGCAATGCCACTTTGAAGTATATAAAAATATGGTTCTACTTTATCAGCATAAATGATTGTGGTACCTTTAGGATATTGGACGCCTGCCATGTGATGGCTGAGCTCGAGCCACGCACCATTACTTAAAGTGCTAAAAAGTGGTATATCTCTGAGTTGTTCAATCAAAATAAAAAGATTTATTACAAAAATAGAAATGTTTCTAAGTTTGCTGCCTTAGGTTTGGTAATAATAAAGATCTGCTGATTGACTATTTTTTAACCTATAGTGTAACCTGATTAAAAATCATGTAGTCATAATACACAGAACACGGTTCGGTTTAAATAATATCCTATTAACACATTAAAAATTATCATTATGAGCGGTATATTAGTTCCCATCTCACTTTTTTTAGGCGGATTTGCCATGGTATTTGGAATCCGTTATTTATCAAACAAAGAGAAAATGGCCATGATTGAGCGAGGGATCAATCCAGGTGTTGGTAAGTCGGCCCCAAAACCTTATTTGAGTTTAAAATTTGGTTTATTACTTGTAGGCTTAGGTATTGGTCTTCTTGTTGCCCTTTCTATAGTAAGAAGTATGTTTGGCGGCGAAATAACGCATGCGGAAACTTCTCAGGCTGTAGCGGTTTATTTTGGCTGCCTGGGCGTTTTTGGTGGCTTAGGTTTGATTATTTCTTTCCTGGTGGAGAAGAAAGCGATTGAGAAAGATAAGTTTTAATCGATTCTAAGCGTGAAACGAAAAAAGACCAGGATCCTATTTGGCTTTTTATCCATACTAAGCTGCTGCCTTCTCTTATCGGCAGCAGCAGAGGCCCAAAAGCTGAATGGTCAGATTGATAGTTTGATTAAGACAGTAATAACCGATCAGCAAGGCCCCGGAGGTGTATTTATGGTTGCCAGAAAAGGGAAAGTGCTTTATCAAAAAGCTTTTGGGAAAGCCAATATTGAGCTTGGGGTAGACCTAACGGCTGAAAATGTTTTTCAACTGGGTTCTATGACTAAACAGTTTACGGCTGTAGCGGTGTTGCTTTTGGAGCAACAAGGCAAATTAATGGTCAGCGACCCCATTTCAAAGTACCTTCCAGACTATCCGGCTGGAAATAAAATTACCATACACCACTTACTTACCCATACTTCGGGTATTAGAGATTTCACCAAAATGAAATCACTTGCCAGTATTGCTCAAAAAGAAATGACACCTAAAATGATGGTTGATTTTTTTAAGGATGAACCAGTTGACTTTGCTCCGGGTGAGCGTTTTGAATATAATAATTCGGGCTATGTATTGCTCGGTTACCTGATTGAACTGGTTTCTGGTGAGCGATATGCTGATTTCATTCAACATCACATTTTTGATCAGCTGGCTATGAGCCATTCCTATTACGCCAGCGATAGGCAGATGATCAAAAACCGTGCTTATGGATACCAGAAGAAAGAAAATACTTATGTAAATAAAACCGTAATTAATTTTAGTGTTCCCTTTGCTTCGGGTTCTTTAATGTCTACTTTGGCTGATTTGTTGATATGGCAAAATGCACTAAGCCAACATAAACTGCTAAATGTAGCAGAAACAGATAAGGCATTTTCAAGCTATAAATTAAATAATGGTACATTATTTAATTATGGTTATGGCTGGCACCTGAAGGAGTTGGAAGGTTTGCCGGTAGCCGCACATGGCGGAAGTATATTTGGGTTCAAAAGCATGGGTGTTTATGTGCCTGATGAAGATATTTATGTGGTTGGGCTTACCAACTGTGATTGTAATTCGCCTACCTTACTTACCGAAAATATAGCGCGTCTGGCGATCATGCATTTAATTAAAAAGTAACCAAATCCATATCAAAGGGAACAACTGCCGGCAGTTTAGCTGCTTTCCTATTGCGGTTTATTAATAATCGCTACGGTTAGCCTGCTAATGCAGTTCATTTTACCACGCTCATCATAAATTTTTATCTCCCAAACGTGGGTTTTGGCTCCGATATGCAGGGGTTTGCAAATGCCTTTAACCAACCCACTTTTTACCGGCCGTAAATGGTTGGCATTTACTTCCAAGCCAACAGCAACGTATTTATCAGGGTTAATGCACATATACGACGCAATACTGCCCAGCGTTTCTGCCAAAACCACTGAGGCACCACCATGTAAAATGCCGGCAGGCTGATGTGTACGTTCATCAACGGGCATGGTTCCGGTAATAAAGTCTTCGCCGATTTCGGTAAAGCGGATATCGAGCAGTCCGCCTAAATGATTTTTAGGACGGCTGTTCAGCTCATCAACTGTAAAGTTTTTAAACCACATGGTAACGTTCTTTTAAAATAGAAATATGGTGGATAATGTGGCCACCGGCAATAAACAAAATCGATTTTACATTAATTTCCCTGCCTGAGGCAATACCTTTTCTGTTCAGTTCTTCTTCGTTCAAAGATTTAAAAAGATATAAGTTAGCGTTACGCAGTGTGATAAACTCTTCGATCAGGTCTTCCAGATCACGTTGGGCAAAGCGGGCATTCAGCACATAGTCATCTTCTTCGAAACCTGGTAAAGGCTGCTGTTCTTTCCGGGCAAAACAGGTAATGCGGTAAGCAAAAACGCGTTCAGTATCGATAATATGGCCTAACATTTCTTTGAGCGTCCACTTACCTTCGGCGTAAGCATAATCAGCTTTATCGGCGTTTGCCCTGAACAAAGCCGGAAGGCTTTTGGTCTGATCGCTTAAAATCTCGAAAATATCACCATTAACTTTACTGATGTAGGTTTCGCCCCAGGCGGGATATTCATTAGGCTGTGGTCGGTTCATATCTTAAGCTGCTTTTTAATATTATTCTAAAAGTGGTGCCTTTGCCCAGTTCAGATTCTTTTACAAAAATTTCGCCACTGTGGTAATTTTCCACAATCCGTTTGGTGAGCGATAAACCCAGGCCCCAGCCACGTTTTCGGGTGGTATAACCGGGTTGAAAAACCGCATCGAACTTAGACCTTGGTATACCTTTTCCGGTATCGCTTACATCGATAAAAACCTGTTCTTTGGCTAAATTTTCTACAATGTTGATGGAAATTGAGCCTTCATTCTCAATGGCGTTCGCTGCGTTTTTAAGCAGATTCTCAATTACCCAATCAAACAATGGAACGTTCAACATGGCCCGTACCTGTTCATCGCCGGTAATGCTAAATTTAACCTTATCTGATGTACGCACTTTGAAATAACGGATAAAATCACTTACTACGATGTAAACGGTATGGTCTTCAAGTATAGGTTTTGAGCCGATTTTGGAGAAACGATCGGTTATGATTTCCAATCGCTTAATGTCGTTTTCCATTTCAGCAATCAGCGGATCATCTTCTGCATCAAATTTAGATTTCATCAGTTCTGTCCAGGCCATAAGTGATGATATCGGTGTACCCAACTGATGTGCCGTTTCCTTGGCCAAACCTACCCAAACATGATCCTGTTCGTCTTTCCGTGCAGAACTGAATGCGGCATAAGCAGTTAAAAGAAAAAGGAAGATAACACCCATCTGGATGTATGGGAAATACCTCAGCTGAGTTAGAATGAAAGAGTCGCGGTAGTAAGCCTTGAATTTCCGGCCAAAAATATTCATTTCGTCAGGCGGGTGCTGGGCTTTCATTTGCCTTAACTGGCGCACAAAATATAAACTATCGTAAGTAAGTTTGGTATCTGCAACAGGGTAATTGGTTTTAGTACTGTCTAAACCAAAAAAAGAAGTAATCATTCCGGCAGAATCAATCATGATTACAGGGGTTTTTGTGTTTTTTCTAACGGTTTCTACCACATCGCGGTAATCATCATTGTCATAAAGAAACATGGCCCGTTCCTGGATCCTTACCCAAAGATGAAACTGGTTTGCCTCTTCACGTTCCATTTTTTTTACAAAAGAATCAGTGTAAAATACTGAAGCAATGCCAATTAAGATGGCAAAAATGAGAAGAAAAAACTTCCAGCGGCGTTTCTTTTGATAAGGATTCATGCTTTAGCTAGCCAAATTACAATAACAAAACGAAAAAAACAGAAAAAACATATCTTTGTGCTGAGCATAGTGCGTTGCGCTTTGAGCATGGATTGCACCATGGCTCTAAGCTAATAACTCCCTGCTCTTTGCTTAATCATGGATAAGAAAGTTAGAGTAAGATTTGCCCCAAGCCCAACCGGAGGTTTGCATTTAGGCGGTGTGCGCACTGCCCTGTTCAATTATTTGTTTGCCAAAAAAAATAATGGAACTTTTGTACTGCGAGTAGAAGATACCGATCAAAGCCGCTTTGTGGAAGGCGCAGAACAATATATTGTAAACTGTTTGAATTGGTGCGGCATTACACCAGACGAAAGCCCAGATCATCCAGGGGTTTATGGACCGTACCGCCAAAGCGAACGCAAAGCCAGCTACCGCAAATTTGCAGAACAGTTGATTAGTGATGGTTATGCCTACTACGCTTTTGATACCCCTGAAGATTTGGATGCCAAACGCAAAGAGATTCCAAATTTCCAGTATGGGCAGGCCACACGTATGCAAATGCGTAATTCTTTAACCCTTACTGTTAGTGAGGTTGAAGAATTATTGGCTGCTAAAACACCGCATGTTATCCGAATTAAGGTGCCAGGTGATGAAATAGTACATTTTAATGATTTGATCCGTGGCGATGTAAGTTTTGAAACTGCGCTGGTTGATGATAAAGTATTATTAAAGGCAGACGGAATGCCAACCTATCACCTGGCCGTTGTGGTTGATGATAAGGCAATGGAAATCAGTCATGCTTTTAGGGGAGAAGAATGGTTACCTTCTGCACCGGTACATATCCTACTTTGGAAATATTTAGGTTGGGAAACCGATATGCCGCAATGGGCACACTTGCCTTTGATCTTAAAGCCAGATGGACATGGAAAATTAAGCAAACGCGATGGGGACCGCTTGGGTTTCCCGGTTTATGCCATGAACTGGACCGATCCTAAAACCGGTGATGTAACCAGGGGATTTAAAGAAATGGGTTTTATGCCCGAAGCTTTCATTAATATGCTGGCCCTTTTAGGCTGGAATGATGGTACGGATCAGGAACTATTTTCATTAAAAGAACTGGAAGAAAAATTCTCGATAGAAAGAATTAGTAAAGCAGGCGCTAAATTCGATTTTGAAAAAGCCAAATGGTATAACCATGAGTGGATTAAAGCGGAGAACGCTGAACGCTTAGCGCCAAGCGTAAAAACGGAGCTCAAAAAGGCAGGTATTGAAATTAAAGATGATGCTTTTTTACATACTATTATCGACCTGATTAAAGATCGCTGTACTTTATTGCCTGATTTTTTAGCGCAGAGCGGTTACTTCTTTGTTTCACCTGCAGAATATGATGTGAATTCAGTTAAACCTAAATGGACAGCTGAAAAGGCTGAGTTCTTTAATAGTTTCGCTGCCGGTTTAACCTTAACCGATGCCGGCTCTGCAGAAGCTGCCTTTAAAGCCCTTGCTGAAGAAAAAGGCTTTAAACCGGGAGAATTGATGCTTCCATTCCGTATTATGTTGGTGGGTGGTAAATTTGGTCCGGGCGTTTTTGATATAGCAGTATTGTTGGGCGTGGCCGAAACTCAGGCGAGAATAGCTAAAGCGATAGCTGTTTTTAACGCATAGCACATAATATTGTTAGGTATATCCAGAGAAGTCGAGTTTTTTGAAACTTGACTTCTTTTTTTATATTCTACAGCAACCTGGCGATGTCTATTAGATAAAACCAGTTACTTTGTCCCAATCCAGAAAGCGGACTTCTGTTATCGCCACAACCCCAAAGAATAAATCAAAAAAATAATTTATACTTTAGCATAACAATTCGCCCACAATTAAGGTTTATTCAGAAAACTAAAAGATAGACTATGCAATGGTTTGGTAAAGGCAGTAATAATGTAGAAGACGGCAGGAGTGGCGGTGGAGGAAAAACCATCCTCGGCGGTGGTGTAGGTATCATAATTGTGGTACTAGGCCTGATTTTTGGTAAAGATCTAACCGGCTTGGTGGGCCAGATTCCCGCTACCACAGGTACTGAAGAAGTTAAGCAGGGTGTGCCTGCAAACGATCCACAGGCACAGTTTGTAGCAGGTGTGTTAGAATCAACAGAGCAGGTATGGGATAAAGAATTTCAGGCAATGGGCAGGCAATATGAATATCCTAAGCTTAGGTTGTTTAGAGATGCAGTGCAAACAGCCTGCGGAAATGCCAGCGCTAATGTTGGACCATTTTATTGCCCGGGCGACCATAAAGTGTATATCGATTTATCATTTTACGATGATTTAAAGAACCGATTCGGCGCTGCCGGAGATTTTGCACAAGCTTATGTAATTGCGCATGAGGTTGGCCATCATGTTCAGAATTTATTGGGAATTTCGGAGAAACTAGACCAGGCGCGTGGCCAGGTTAGTGAAAAGGAGTATAACCGCTTATCAGTAAAATTAGAATTGCAGGCCGATTTCTTTGCCGGACTTTGGGCACATCATGCTCAAAACCTTAAAGATTTTAAATTGGAAGAGGGCGATATAGAAGAAGCATTAACGGCCGCCAATGCCATTGGCGATGATAAGTTGCAAAAACAGGCTACCGGCGAAGTGAAGCCTGATTCTTTTACCCACGGTACCTCTGCCCAGCGGATGTATTGGTTTAAAAAGGGTTTCGAAACAGGAGATATAAAACAGGGCGATACCTTTAATTCAAATAATCTATAAAAAAATAAAACTTTTTTAAAACCTGGCTGTTTGTTTACAGTTATACAGATTTTATCTTTAAACCAAACATAATTATCCCGGCTTCTTATTTTTTTTAATCAAGATGATCCTTATAGTTGATGACAGGCCAGAAAACCTGATCTCCTTACAGAAAGTACTCCAGGCACACAATTTTGAGGTTGATACCGCATCATCTGGTGAAGAGGCGCTTAAAAAAGTTTTAAAGAACAACTATGTCCTGATTATTTTAGATGTGCAAATGCCAGATATGGACGGCTTCGAGGTAGCTGAAGCTATTTCGGGTTTTAGCAAGGCAAAAGATACGGCCATCATATTTCTCTCGGCCGTAAATACAGAGTTGAAATTTATTACAAAGGGATATCTAAGCGGCGGATTGGATTATATTACCAAGCCGGTTGATATCAATGTCCTGCTCCTGAAAATAAAAACGTTTTACCGTATTTACGAACAGAATAGAAAGCTTAATGAGGTGCAGGAAAAGCTGCTTGAAGAAATTGAATTCAGAAAGCAGGCCGAACATAAAAAAGACGAATTCATTAGCATTGCCAGCCACGAGCTAAAAACACCTTTAACCAGTGTAAAGGGCTATATTCAGCTACTGCAGAGGAGCCTTAAGAGGGATGATAAAGCTGTTGCGCAAAACCATCTCGAAAAAGCCAGTATCCAGCTCGAAAAGTTGAACGAATTAATTGTTGATCTGCTCGATATCTCGAAAATCGAAAGCGGAAAGATGAAGTTTAATATGAAACCTTTTTGTGCAGATAATATGATAAATAATGCCATTGAGATGTTGCAGCAGTCTAATCCCGACTTTAAAATCAGCAAATTGGGCCAAACCGATGAAATGATTTTTGGTGATGAAATGCGGCTGGAACAGGTGGTGATCAATTTTATTACCAACGCCATTAAATATGCTCCCGGAACCGACCAGGTTAATGTAACCGTGAACATTAAAGATGAGAAACTTTACGTGGCTGTAAAAGATTTTGGTATCGGTATTTCAAAAGAACAGCAGCACAAGATTTTTGATAAATTTTATCGGGTAGAAGAAAACAGCAACCGATTTAACGGGCTGGGGATTGGCTTATACATCTGTTCAGAAATCATAAACCGCCATGGCGGTACCATAGGTGTAAACAGTGTGCCGGATGAAGGTTCTGAATTTTATTTCATCATTCCGACTACAGAAGAAGAAATCCTCAAAAATCAAATCTAATTATCCTTAATCCACATTAATGAAAACAACTCTTAAAAGTAATTTGCGTTTAGGTCTCGGCTTATCGCTCATTATTCTATTTATCAGTTCTCTGGCTTCTTACATAAGCATTGGCAACCTGATTAAAAGCACTGAACTGGTTAAACGCAGTGATGAGGTAATTTTGAATGCTGAAAGTATTATATCCTATCTAAAAGACGCCGAAACTGGCCAGCGAGGCTTTTTATTAACAGGAAATAAGGTTTTTTTAACGCCATATTATGGCGCAAGTGATTCGGCTGCATCACTATTAAAAAAAGTTGAATTCATCACCAGAGACAATCGAATTCAGCAAAAGAATATAGCCAAATTAAAGAATATCCTTTTCAAGCGAATGGGGATCATTAAATCCACTATAGAAATTAAAACTTTAGGCGGTGCTATTGATCCGACGGTTTTGTTTCAGGGCAAATTTTATATGGATGATGCCAGGGCCACTGTAAGTAAAATGGTTGCCGAAGAAAAAAGATTACTGGAAGAAAGAACCAACGAACTGAATAAACTTACCGCATATACGCCCATCCTGATTTTAATTGCTGCGCTTCTTGCCATTTTGATCACCTTATTTTTTTACAGGAGGGTATCAATCGACTTTGATGAACGTGTTAAACTTCAACAGGAAATTGAAGATAAAAAATACGAGATGGAGAAACGCATAGCCGCCATTAAGGAAATTGCGGCTCAGATTTCTAACGGTAATTACGGCGTAAAGCTCGATAGTCAGAGCCAGGATGATATTGGCGAACTTTCCGAATCGTTGAATACCATGTCATTGTCGTTAAAAAAATCTTTTGACGCTTTAGAAGAGAATGAGTGGTTGCAAACGGGGGTAGCTAATCTAAACGTGAAAATGGTTGGCGAAAAAGACGTTTTTCATCTGGCAGAAGACATTGTAGAATTTCTGGCCAATTATACCAATAGCCAGATTGGCGCCATTTATTTATTTAAAGATGACGGATACCTGCATTTAAAAGGACAATACGCGCTGCAGGGGCAGAATTTAGCCAGAACTTTAGAGTTAGGCCAGGGTTTAATTGGCCAGGCTGTTAAATCTGGCAAGCCCATATTGCTGAATGATGTTCCTCAGAACGAACTAACCATTACGCATGCTACCGGAAAGATTAAACCTGCGCAGTTAATCGTATTGCCTATCATTAGAAATGAAATTTCGATAGGTGGGTTAGAACTAGGTACCATTGCTCAATACAGTGAGCTGCAATTGCATTTCCTGAATCTGATTTTATCTGATATCGGTGCCGCTTTACTGGGTGCACAGAACAGGTTTAAGTTGCAGCAATTGTTGGAGGAAACGCAGGCACAATCAGAAGAGTTGCAGGTGCAGCATAACGAACTGGAAGGTTTAAATGCAGAACTTGAAGCGCAGGCACAGAAACTTCAGGCCAGCGAGGAAGAATTACGTGTACAGCAGGAAGAGCTGTTGCAGAGTAACCAGGAGCTCGAAGAGAGAAGTAGCTTACTAGAGGAGAAAAATGAACTGATTGAAGAACGGAATATTGAGATCCAGCAAAAAGCAGAAGCTTTAGAGCTAAGTACAAGGTATAAATCAGAGTTCCTGGCCAACATGTCGCACGAGTTAAGAACACCGCTCAACTCAATATTGTTGTTATCAAGACTAATGGCCGAAAATGAGGCTATGGATCCTGAACATCAGGAATATGCATCGGTAATTCAAAGCTCTGGTCAAGGGCTGTTGAGTTTAATAGACGAAATTTTAGACCTTTCTAAAATTGAGGCAGGCAAAATGGAACTCGATCGTACCAATGTTAAGGTTGATGATATCGTTTCCGGTATGCGTTCATTGTTTAATCCCATGGCTAAGGATAAAAACCTGAAGTTCATTATTGAAAAATCGGCCGCGGTTCCTGAATTTTTCCATACCGATAGAATGCGCTTAGAGCAGATCATTAAAAACCTGCTTTCAAATGCCATCAAATTCACTACAGCAGGTTCGGTAACCTTAAATATTAATACGAATGAAAAATTAGGTGCACTGGTATTTAAAGTTACTGATACCGGTGTAGGCATTGCACCCGAAAAGCAGGGTATGATATTCGAAGCTTTTCAACAGGCCGATGGCTCTACGCGCCGTAAGTTTGGTGGTACAGGCCTTGGGCTTTCTATCAGCAGAGAGCTGGCTAAGCTGTTGGGCGGATACATCGATTTAAAGAGTGCAGAAGGCGAAGGAAGTGTTTTTACGCTTACGCTGCCAATTGATAAAAATAAAGGCTTTGAAGGAGTAGTACCCCAAACCGAGAAACCGGTAACCGCTTTCGAAACTCCGGTAAAAAAAATAACCCATTTAACGGTTGGAAATATTCCGCAAGAGATTGAGGATGACCGTAATGATATAGGACCGGATGATAAAGTGATTTTAATTGTGGAAGACGACACTCCTTTTGCCAAAACACTTTTAGATTTCACCAGGAAACGAAACTATAAGGGGCTGGTTGCCGTTCGTGGCGACCAGGGCATTGAAATGGCAAAAACATTTAAACCGCTGGCCATTTTGCTTGATATCCAACTGCCTGTTAAAGATGGCTGGCAGGTAATGGAGGAGCTTAAATCGGATCCTGATACACGCCCGATTCCGGTGCATATCATGTCTTCTTTGCAGGTAAAGAAAGAAAGTTTGTTAAAAGGTGCGGTAGATTTTATCAATAAGCCTTTTGCGTTTGAACACATGCAAGAGATATTTTCAAAACTTGAGCACGCTTTAACCCGTTATCCTAAAAAAGTACTTATTGTAGAAGAAAATGAACAGCATGCCAAGGCACTGAGTTATTTTCTAAGCAATTTCAATATCCAAACGGAGATCGTTAACCAGGTAAACGAAGGCGTTTCTGCTTTGCATAAGCCAGAGGTCAACTGTGTGATTCTGGATATGGGCATTCCAGATAAACATGCTTACGAAACACTTGAAGTGGTGAAGCAAACCCCTGGCCTGGAAAATTTGCCTATTATCATTTTTACCGGCAAAAACCTGTCAAAAGGGGAGGAAAACCGGATCAAACAATATGCTGATTCAATCGTGGTAAAAACGGCACATTCCTATCAGCGTATTTTGGATGAGGCTGGCCTATTTCTTCATTTGGTAGAAGAAAAAAGTAAAGACAAAAATAAAGCCCCTAAAAAGTTTTCTGAACTGCAGGATGTACTGGTTGGTAAAACCGTTCTGATCGCGGATGATGATGTGCGTAATATATTTTCCTTAACCAAAATGTTAGAGCAGCACCAGATGAAAGTGGTAGCGGCCATTGATGGGAAGGAAGCCCTTAAACTTTTAAATGAAAATCCCGAAATTGATGTGGTTCTAATGGATATGATGATGCCGGAAATGGATGGTTACGAAACTACGACAGCCATCAGGCAGAATATCAAATACCGCAACCTGCCAATTTTGGCCGTTACCGCAAAAGCGATGATGGGTGATCGTGAGAAATGCATTGCTGCCGGTGCATCCGATTACATCAGCAAACCGGTAGATATGGATCAGTTGATATCGTTATTAAGGGTTTGGCTATACGAAAATCATCATACATCATAAACCATTGTAAATATGCCTCAAAAATTAATTCTCATCATTGATGATGATAACCGAAACATTTTTGCTTTAAAAGCTGTTTTAAAGGCCAAAGGTTTTGAATGTTTATCTGCAATAAGTGCACAGGATGGCTTTTCTGTTTTAGAGAAGCATGATCATGTGGACATTGTGCTAATGGATATGATGATGCCGGATATGGATGGTTATCAGGCAATTGCAGTCATGAAAAAATCAGCTAAAATGAAGGATATACCTGTATTGGCAGTAACTGCTCAGGCCATGGTTGGCGATAAAGAACGCTGCCTGAGTGCAGGTGCATCAGGTTATGTTTCCAAACCGATAAACGTTGACGAATTATTAAAGCAAATAGAAAATTTTACGAAATAGCAGGTGATAAGTGATGTGATAGATAACGAACAGGTAGAAATCCTGTTGAATGATGTTTTGGAAAATCATGGTTACGATTTTCTGGAATACTCTCCTGCATCAATAAAAAGAAGGATTATACGCCTTTACGGTCTGGATAATTTTGTAAGTTTCGCCGAATTTCGTTATACAGTTAAAACGGATAAACAATACTTTAAGCGTTTTTTGGAAGAAATCACGGTTAATGTTACCGAAATGTTCCGCGATCCATCTTTTTACAAATCATTACGCAACGATGTATTGCCGGTGCTGGGCACCTATCCGTTTATCCGGATCTGGGTTGCTGGTTGTTCTACCGGTGAGGAAGCTTATTCGCTGGCTATTGTTCTAAAAGAACTTAATTTACTGCATAAATCGCTTATTTACGCTACAGATATCAATCCATCTGTTTTAGAAAAGGCTAAAAAAGGTATGTTTCCTTTAAGTTATCTGAAACAGTATTCTGAAAACTACCTGCAGTCTGGAGGCTTAAAAGATTTCTCAGCTTATTATACGGCTAACTACTCGTTGGCAAAATTTGATGAAAGTTTAAGCAGTAAGATGATCTTTTCTACACATAACCTGGTATCAGATCATTCTTTTAATGAGTTTCAACTCATTTTATGTAGAAATGTATTAATCTATTTTGATAAGGGGTTACAACATAAAGTTTTTAACCTATTTGACAGCAGTATCGAGAAATTGGGCTATCTTGCTCTTGGAAGTAAAGAAAGTTTAGAGTTTTGGCCAAAAGCAAGAGAATATAAAAGGGTTAAAATGGAGAAAATATGGCGCAAACTATAGGCTCTGCATCTTGTGAGGCATTGATTATTGGTGGCTCAGCCGGTAGTTTAGATGTTTTGCTCGAAATCTTTCCGGCGTTACGGAGCGATATCAGTTTTCCTATTGTATTGGTGGTTCACCGTAAGCCAAGTAATGAATCTCTTTTAACCGATTTATTGAAATCGCGTACTACTTTGGCCGTTGGCGAAGCGGAAGAAAAGGAGTTTTTAACACCTGGTAAGGTTTTTATCGCGCCGGCGGATTATCATATGCTGATAGAGGAGGATCAGAGTATATCTTTGGATTATTCTGAAAAGATTAATTATTCCAGACCATCCATCGATGTCACCTTTCAGTCTGCGGCTGAAGTTTTTAAAGAAAAATTAGCCTGTATATTGCTTTCAGGATCTAATTCAGATGGGGTAGAGGGATTAAAATGCGTAAACAGCTTTGGAGGTAAAGTGGTTATACAGAATCCTGATACGGCCATCATGCCATATATGCCACAGCAGGCGGCGCTGAATGTGGTTCCAAATGTAATATTGGATAGCCATGATATGGCTGATTATATAAATAAATTAAATGATTAATAACTTTCGGAGGTTAAAATGATAGTTGCAAAAAAAGTATTTGTTTTTGATGATAATAGGGACATCCTTGATCTCTGTACATTTATTTTGGAAGATGCCGGGTATGAAATAAAAACATCCGAAAGTGCCAATAATATAGAGGAACAGGTAGCGGCCTATATGCCCGATTTAATTTTCATGGATAACTGGTTACCTGATCTGGGAGGAATACAGGCTACCAGGGCTTTAAAAAGTCATCCAGATTTAAAACATATTCCGGTAATTTATTTTTCGGCCAATAATGATATATCTTCCTTAGCCGATGAAGCTGGTGCAGATAGTTACCTTTCAAAACCATTTGATATTGCTGCCCTTGAAGAAATTGTAAAAAAACATTTGAGTTAAGCCTTTTTAACCGTAAAGGCTGCAAAAGAAAATCGCAAAGGACGCTAAGTAATCTGTTTTTATAATGCTTAGCGTTCTCTGTGTAAAAACTACGCGTTCTTTGAGGTTAAAACATATTTAAGCCTTCCCCCAAATCCTGGTATTCAGATCCAGTTCCTTAACAATATCATACATAAATTTTATGGTGGTAATATCATTGTTTAAGGCTTCGGCATTAATTAAAGATTTAAAAACCGGGGCTTCAAAATAATTACGGTTCAAAGGGAAAGCGATATACATCCTCGATTCGATGAATGATAAACTAATATCATATTTGGTTTGATGATTGAGGTTTAAGATACGTTCCATCAGTGCCGGTGTTAATATATAACGCGCCTCTACCTGGTCAGAACCATACGTGATAAAAGTTTTGTCAAAATCAGAATTTTCCAGCTTTACCACATCGTTTCCACCGAAAGAGAACAAATTTTTTGAAAACCAGGCCCCTAGTGCATTGGCAAAGCCCTTGGGACGTACTATGGTTATGCCGTTGAAATTTTTGTTAAAATCAGCAGCAAATATAATTCCTCTAAAAATGTCGTGCCACTCCGTTCGCGTTCCGTTTTTGGTTTGGGTAACCGTTTTATATTCAGCATGTACCTCCGCAAAATAAAACCGGGTTCTATCCGCACATCCGGTTACGAGATCCTCTGTTTTATAACGATCAGGTTCTTGGCTAAACAATTGAGTGTACGTAAACTCCGAAGCCGCAATTCCCTGGTAAGGACTAATTGACAAGCTTTCGTCTAAAAATTTAAGTGCAGCACCAATTACATTGGTTTTATATTCATTTCGGTAAGCTGTTAAAGAATCGTTGATTTTAAACAACAAAACGCTGCCATATATTAAAGGGATTAAACCAATAATTACACCAGGAACAGGAAAGCCCAGCACAAAACCTAAAAAACAAATTAAAATACCTGCTGCGATAAAAATATAGCCTCTGGTTTGGGTAGCAGCAATTCTTTTGCGTGTTACCTCCATAGTAGCCAACACTTGTTGTAAAGCTACGTTATTTGCTATATCGAACAACATTAATGATTAAAGAGTTCTTTTGCACTAATGTTTTTGCGCTCTTCAGCTGCGGTTTCCAAAACTGGAATCGGATGAAAGTTTAACATCCCGGCAAACAAATTGCCCGGAAACATCATAATCGAATTATTGTAATCGGTTACTGAAGCATTATAGGTTCTTCTGGCAGCGGCGATCTGTTCTTCGCTCTCGGTCCAGGTGGTTTGCAAGTTAATAAAATTGGTGTTGGCCTTTAAATCAGGGTAATTTTCAACGTTTACCATTAAGCCTCTTACATTGCTGCTTAATTGCGCATCTAAATCTGCTTTTTCGGCGTTGCTGATATTCGCAGCTCCTGCCTTCGCTCTCAGTTCGACTATTCTGGTTAAAGTTTCCTGCTCATAAGTTGTGTACTGTTTTACCACTTCAACCAGGTTTGGAATAAGGTCGAAACGTTTTTTTAGCATGACATCAATGGCCGAGAAAGCATTTGTTACCTGGTTTCTCTTCCCGATAAGTGAATTGTAAGAAAAAATTCCAGTAAGAAAGATAAATCCGATAATAACGAGGGCAATAATCATAATTTTAGTTTAAGGTTTAGAGTATAAAGATAAAAAAAGGTTACAACATGTTATCGCTTTTCATTCTGCTCGCGTTCCCGTTTTATCCTTCGCTCTAACCGTTTTTGTTTCCTTTTTAAATGATTGGCTCGCATGGCCTTGAAATTTGCAATATGTTCACGTACTTCATTTTGCTTTTCTTCGGTAATTCCTATACTGTATTTTATCCCAGTAAAAAGGCCCTTCCAGATCATGTGGAAGAAAGAAGCATTGGATGGCCGGCTGTAATTTACGTTTACAGGTACCAGCTTGCCGTCTGCACCGGGGTTTTCAGATTTGATAATTAAGGCATTGGCTAAAAAAGAAAGAAAACCGCGCGTTACCAGGTGATCCTTTTCGGGATCGTTTTTCATCAGGGCAACAGAAAGGTCGTAATAAGAGAACGCTACCGTTCCTTTTGTACCCGAATCGTTTGCTTTAAAATTGAATTTCAACTGATCTACACTGCCGCGGTTAATGCGTACCAGGCCGAGGGGTTTAGTAATCTGGTTTAAAATCCTTGCATTAAAATTGTGTAAAACGCCGCGGTAGGAAAATGCACCATCTTTGGCAGTAAGGTTGAACATAAAATTTACGTCAAGTTTTCCCTGTCCAAATAAATATGTATGTAAGTTAACTTCCATAATTGGGTTTATGGCCTTAATATTATCCAGGTTGGTGGCATTTTTTATAATTCCTGAGGTATTTTCAAAACTGATGCGTCCTCTTTGGTTGCTTTCACTGTTAAAAACTGAATAATTGATATTTACATCTTTCAACTGGATTTTCTGTACCAGTATGGGTGCCCTTAAAAGCTGCAAAAGCTGATGTGGAAATTTACCGATTTTATTTTCCTGCGGCTTTGATGGGAGTCCATTTTGGTTAAAAACAGATACAGAACCATTAGCTATGGCCATTTCTTTTGCCCAAAGCTCCTGCTTACTAATGTAAAGCGGCAGGTCTATGCCGTTGAGCATAATATCGCGCATGGCAATGTCGAAACGTTCCCTGGCATAACCTGCAATTTTGCCGAATTTCATTTCATCATAAAGCGGGACCAATGCAAAGCTATTTATCCTTAATTTACCCGTTGTAGCCCTAAAATCAAGCTGATCAAGCTTAATGTCATACATTTTATCAGGCGTATGATAAACATAGTTATTTAAGTTGATCACAATATCTTTCAACAGGTAAAATCGGCTGGGGTCGTCAGCAGAGGTAGAGTCAACCAGTAAATCCGTTAGCGTAATGTTAAGGTCGTCAATATTAAAAGGGACTGAATTTGGTATATTTTTATTTACATATTTAAAGCTTATGTCTTTAAAACGAATGGTTTTGATGCTAAATTCCTTCAGGTTTTTGGAAATGATATCATAAGGCGATTTAATGGGTCTTGGTGCCCGCCCCTCGTTAAAATCAAATTGCCGATTAACCATGACTACTTCAGGCTTATCAAATATAATTTCTTCCAGCTGCAGTTTTTTTTCGCGGTACAAGGTTAAGGGGTGGAAGCGTTTTACCACCAGCTTTTTTAAAGAAACCGTATATAAATTGTTTGGCGCTCTTTTTAAGGCGATAAGTTGCCTGAACCGATTGGTGTCAGGCGTTATTTTTACGTTTTGTAAAGTAGCATTCCCCGTAAAAACGTTCGTAGATACTTTGGTAAAGGTGATGGTATATAAACTATCAGTTGATTTATAAAGCAATGTTTTAATCCTGTCTGTTAAAATAGGACGGGACTTTACATTTAGCAACCAGGCTATACCAGCAAGTACGATAAAAATACCGAGCAGTGTACACGTAACCCATTTAAAAACTTTGTAACGGTATCTTTTGGTATCAGGCATTAAAAAAAGAGAGATAGTGTTTTATCAGCAATATACGGTATAAACATATATTTGAAAAACGTAAGATCAATTTTTTTCCCTGCGGGCTTTTCTTGCAGCTTTTCTGTCGGCCCTTTTTTGCTCCCTTATTTTTTTAGCTATTACTTTTTGCTGTTTTACAGGGTTCTTTTCAGGCACAATGCCGACACCTACAATATCCTTTATGCCTACAAACACGGTTTTCCACATCAGGTTAAAAAAGGAGGCAGAGTTGATCCTGGTATTCGTCATGCTGGCTGTTCTCGGTGCTTCGCCTTTTTGTGGATTTTCATCTTTAACCAAAATGGTATTGGCCAGGAAAGACAAAAAGCCTTTTTCCTTAGTTCCCTCACCATCAATATTGTCTGACAGGAGCTTTACTTTCAGATTGGTGTACAGCATGTTCATGGTACCTGTTGCCGATCTTAAATTTCCCTGGGCCTTAAAATCAACATGCTGTATGTTACCGCTTTCTATTTCTACCAAACCCAGTGCTTTGGATAATGGATTTAAATTTTTCATGTCAAATTTACCCAAGCTGCCACTATAGGTAAAAGCGCCATTGTTATCGGTTAAGTTGAAATCGATGTTTACGTCCAGCCTGCCTGTGCCCATTAAAAGTGTATTCAAATCGGCCAGCGCATGGTTATTTTTGCTCAATTGCAAACTATCATTGGTCACATTTAAAATATTTCCATTTAGCGCTTTAAAGGTTACTGCTCCGGTTTTTTTACTCGCGGGATTAAACTCGGCGTATTTAACATCAATTTTTTTCAGCCTTACCGTATCGATCAGTACAGGCATGTTTAGTCTCTTCAGCGCCATGTGTGGATAGTTGCGGCCTTTATCAAAACCTGGTGGCGGCGGCGATTCGCGACTCATAAACACTTCAACGTTGGCAGGTCCAATCCTTAGCGATTTGGCATATAATTTTTGGTCGGTATTCAGGCCAATAAAGTCTACACCATTAAATTCTACCTGATCAAAGCTTAAATTGTATCGGTCTTTCTGGATCTTGTATTTTCTTGCAAAAGTTAGTTCGTTATATAATGGTATAAGTTTTAATCCTTTAACCATTATCTTTTTCGATGAGGTAGAGCCTTTAACGGTATCTACTTTCATGGTGTACATTTTATCTTTCGTTACCGATTTATAACCTGCAATCTGGAATGATACATCTTTTGTATAGTAAAACCGTGTGGTATCATTTCCTGAGAGCGAATCCAGTAAAAAATCATTGATATTAATATCCAGGTGTTTGATCGAATTTTTGGTTTTTGTAGAAGGGGTTTTGTTGATGTAATCGAAATCTGCATCTACAATTTTGATGCTTTTTACGTCTACGGATCTAAAGTTTTTAGAAAGCTGTTCATAAAGTGATTTTTCGTCTTTTATACTGTCGGTTTTTTTGGTTACCTTATTAAAAGACATATTGATAGACGGTTTTTGTAAAAGGATTTCATTTACCTCGATACGCTTTTTAAAGTAAGCGGTTAGTATGCCAACACGGCTAATCTGTAGTTTCTTTAATCTGAGTTCGAAAACATGCGCAGGGGCCAGGTGTTTTTTCTTCAGGCTGTCAAAAACCGATTCATCTGGTATTAGTGTAACATCGCGCAGTGCCATGCTGCCCGTAATCACGTTTAAGTTAATGCTTTTGAAATCTATCCGATATAAGTGATGGGAACCATTATAAACACCAGCTTTAATTTTTTCAGTCAATATCGGCTTCCATCGGGCGCTTAGGAACATGGCACCAAATGCAACTATCAAAATCAATATGCCGAATATGCTTCCTATCCAGGCCCAAATTTTACTTTTATGCTGCGCTGTCATTTATTGTGGCTTATCGATACGTAACAGCTGGGAGCGCGAAAGGTTTTTTTCGTGTTAAGCTAAATACTAAAGGATAAAGGCCAAAAAAAGTGGGTATAGCTAAATGTTTATAGTTAAGTTATTAATGAGCGCAAGCTTAGCGCTATTAAACTTGGGCACAACACGCCCTCTCGGGAAAGATCACACGAAATAACAATGAGGTAAAAATTGATTAACTTTACATTCTAGCACATAGAAAAAAACACGAATATTTATGACGTTATCTCCATTAGTTATGCATCTTTAAAAAATCAAAAAGCAAGATGACAGATTTAACAAATTCAATTCTTCACAGAAAAAATATTCTTAATAATAATATGGCTGTCCAAGCTATCTACCAGCAAATAGGTTTTTTGGGAGTTAAATTTGAGGGAAAATATCGATTTACTAAACAGCAGCTTGCTTCATTCTTTGAAGTTGATATCAGAACAATCGAACGGTTATTAGAAGATAATAAGATTGAACTAAGTCAGACAGGCTATGAGGTTTTCACCGGTGTAAGATTACGTTTGCTCAAAGATTTGTATTCAAATATAATAGCTCAAGGCTATGAGGGCGACACAAATGTCGGGCTGTCAACATATTTATCTGATAATGAAGTGATAGGCCCAAGAGCTAATAGCGTTGGGATATTTACATTCAAGGGATTTCTTAACGTTGGCATGTTATTGAATTCTGACAAAGCTAGGACTTTGCGATCTGCAATTTTAGATATCGTAATTGATGTTTTGAATACTAAAATTGGTGGAAATACAAAATATATAAACCAAAGAGAAGAAGAATTCTTACCAAGTGCCATTCGTGAACACAACTACAGACAGGAATTCACTAATGCACTAGATTATTACATTTCTGATAACAAGTTTAAATATAGTCAGCTTACAGATAAAATCTATAAGAGCATTTTCAAAGAAGCAGCCAAGGAATATCGGCAAATCTTAAAATTAACTGATGGAGAAAGCGTTAGAAGTACTATGTACTCTGAGGTGTTAGATCTAATTTCAAGTTATGAAAATGGTTTTGCAGATTATCTAAAGAGGAAATCGGATTCCCTATCCAGGAAATTGAGTCTATCTGAAGCACACTTACTTTTCACCGAATTCGAATATTTTACAGAGGCAATTTATCAGCCATCTAAAGAAAAGTCGAGGTCTATTATGGCTAGCAGAGATATGGTCTTTAGGGATGCGTTGCATGAGAAGCTTAAAGAATATGTCCGCGAGGTTAGTTCGGAAGATTTTGATAAGTTTCTTGGAGAAAAAAGCAGAACGCTTGAAGAAAGATTGCTAGAAAATAAAGATGTTTTTGTTCGTTTAAAGGATAGGTAATGGCGTTAATTTATTTTGATTTTCAGCATGCCATTATGGTTCACGATAAAATTTTAGCGATATCTGGCGGAATCGGGGGAATTAAAGATGAAAATCTAATTATAAGCCCCTTGGCACATATCGAAAACGATGACTATTATACTACTTTTGAGGAAAAACTTACCCATTTAGTCTATACTTTCAATAAATCACATGGGTTCTCAGACGGTAATAAACGGACGTCTATAGCTTTAGGTGCATTCTTTCTAGTTCTCAATGGGCTAGATGTATTCGTCGACAAATTTATTATCGAAATGGAAAATATTGCTGTCGCTGTTGCAGACAATCTTATTAATAAACCAATGCTAGAAAGAATCATTTTCTCGCTTATCAATGAAGAGGAGTTTTCTGAAGTCCTAAAGGTGGAGATTTTGGATGCGTTGACAAAAGTTATTCCAGACCCTATAGGAGATCCCTACATTCCTCAAGGGCCACAATTCTTTCTCGACCTATTTTAGACAGCAAGGTCAATAAAATTGTCCATGCTTGGCCAATAACGGCCAGTAATATTTCCCAAAGCTTTAATGATGCAGCATATAGAAAAGTACTCAAAATTCAATTTTTGCGCTTTTTTATAACAAGCTTTAGGAGCATACAAACATGTAAATGGAGCATCGAATTGTCAACTGGGTTATTTTAGAATAACACTAAATCAGCGCAATTTCAGGGTTTTGTCAATTATCTTTCGGATAAAAAAGTTAGGATAAGTAACACGATCAATTATGAAGTATGTATACTTATCATATTTAACATAATCGTACTGTAAGAATTTAAACTAAATATGTCAAATTGTCACTTTTAATTTTATTTATGTATTTTTGCAATCCCCAAAATGTTTTGAAATAATGATTGATTTACAAGTACAGGATAAAACGCACGATGAAGCCAGACAAGGTGAAGCTTTAATTTTAGATACACCGGTTAAAGCTGATGCCCGTAAATTATATATCGAAAGTTACGGTTGTGCCATGAATTTTGCTGATAGCGAAATTGTGGCCTCTATTTTATCGGAAACTGGATTTGAAACCACAGGGGATTATCACCAGGCTGATGTAATTTTTATCAATACTTGCTCTATTCGCGAAAATGCAGAAACCAGGGTCAGAAACCGGCTATCTCAGTTTGGTGTTGAGAAACGCCGTAACCCAAAATTAATTGTTGGGGTTTTGGGCTGCATGGCCGAGCGTTTAAAATCTAAGTTTCTGGAAGAGGAACGTTTGGTTGATGTAGTGGTTGGGCCAGATGCTTACCGCGATCTGCCTAACTTAATTGAGCAAGTAGAAAGCGGACATAAAGCTGTAAACGTTTTATTATCGCGTGAAGAAACTTATGCTGATATCAGTCCGGTTCGGTTAAACAGCAACGGAATAACTGCTTTTATTTCCATTACCCGTGGTTGTAATAATATGTGTTCTTTCTGCGTGGTGCCTTTTACCCGTGGCCGCGAACGTAGCCGTGATGCACATTCTATTGTAGAAGAAGCAAAGGCCTTATTTGAGGCAGGTTACCGGGAGGTTACGCTTTTAGGCCAAAATGTAGATTCTTATACCTGGACGTCGGAAGATGGCACTGAAACGGTTAATTTTGCACAGCTTTTAGAGCAAACCGCATTGGTTAGTCCGGATTTAAGGGTGCGTTTCTCTACTTCACATCCAAAAGATATTACCGATGAGGTTTTATATACCATTGCCAAATACGATAATATCTGTAACTATATCCACTTGCCTGTTCAATCGGGAAATACCCGCATATTGGAACTCATGAACAGAACTTACACCCGCGAATGGTATATCAATCGTATTGATGCCATCCGCAACATTATTCCGGGTTGTGCAATTTCTACTGATATCATTGCCGGTTTTTGTACAGAGACGGAAGAAGAGCACCAGGAAACCCTGAGCATGATGGATTATGTGCAATATGATTTTGCTTATAATTTCACCTACTCTGAAAGACCCGGGACTTTAGCTGCCCGTAAACTGGAAGACGATATTCCCGAAGAAGTGAAAAAACGCCGTCTGGCCGAAATTTTAGCCAAACAACAGGCACATTCATTAATGCGTTTGCAAGAATGGGTAGGGAAAACCATTCGGGTTTTGATTGAAGGAACTTCAAAAAAATCTGATCTGGATTATTGCGGAAGGGGCGATAGCGGAGCAATGGCCATTTTCCCTGCCATTGAAGGCGTTAAACCAGGTGATTATGCAAATGTATATATCGAAAAATGTACATCTGCTACGTTAATCGGTAAAATTGTTTAAAAAAGGTGAAGGGTGGAAGGTTTAAGGCATAAGTTCTTAAAACCGATATTAAACTTGGACGATCCTAAGTTTTGGGATTTAAAACTGCCAACTGAGAACAGCCAACTGAAAATTGAAGAATGGATACACAAAATATTAAGCAGCGTTTCGGTATTATTGGTAACTCGCCATTATTAAACCGTGCCATAGATATAGCAAGCCAGGTAGCACCAACTGATATGTCGGTGTTAATCACCGGCGAAAGTGGTAGCGGTAAAGAGGTGTTCTCGCAGATTATCCATCAAATGAGTGCGCGTAAGCATGGTACTTTTATCGCGGTAAACTGCGGTGCCATCCCCGAGGGCACAATAGATTCTGAACTTTTTGGTCATGAAAAAGGATCATTTACCGGTGCGCATGAAGCCCGCAAAGGATATTTTGAGGTGGCCAATGGCGGAACCATCTTTTTAGACGAGGTTGCGGAGCTGCCTTTAGGCACACAGGCCCGTTTATTGCGTATTTTAGAAAGCGGCGAATACTTACGGGTAGGTTCTTCTAAAGTGCAGAAAACAGATGTTCGCATCATTGCTGCCACTAATGTGGATGTATATAACCGCGTTAAAAATGGAAAGTTCCGTGAGGATTTATATTACAGGTTAAATACAGTTCCATTGCGCATACCGGCTTTGCAGGAACGTAAGGAAGATATTTACTTATTATTCAGAAAATTTGCAGCTGATTTTAGCGATAAATACCGTAGCCCGGCATTACATCTGGAGCCGGATGCCATTCAGGTCTTAACCAATTACAGCTGGCCGGGTAATGTCCGTCAGTTAAAGAACATTGCTGAGCAGATCTGTGTGTTAGAAAAAGATCGGAATGTAAGTGGCCAGGCCATTTTGAACTATATCCCGAACGAAGCCGGCAGTAATTTGCCAATGGCAATCAATTCGCAATCCAAAGAAGATTTTACAGAAAGAGATATTCTGTATAAGGTTCTTTTTGATATGAAAAAGGATATGGTTGAGCTTAAAAAACTGGTTGCCGAAATTATTCAGCATGGTGGAAACACTGCATCGGTTTTGGCAGATAATCCGCAGTATATTAATCAGCTGTATCGTGATGTAGAATTGCCTGTCGGACAAGAGCATGCCTTTACCATTCAGCATCCTGCACCAGGCAATAATAACGTAAACAACAATAATAACGCTGATTATTTTGCACACGACGCCGAAGAGGTAGAAGAGTCTTTGTCACTGGTGGATAAAGAATCAGACCTGATTAAAAAAGCGTTAAAAAAACATAAGGGTAAACGTAAGTTTGCTGCACAGGAATTGGGTATTTCAGAACGGACCTTGTATAGGAAGATCAAGGAATTAAACCTGTAATTAATCGCTTGTGTAAGTTTCCTCTAAAGCACGTTTCTCAAAAAACAGACAACTTTTTCGGTAATGATGAAAATTAAAATATTTGCTTTAATCCTGATTACGTCGGTTTTTAGCGCCTGCTCTTATAAATTCAGCGGAGCATCTACAACAGGATTAAAAACGGTGGTTGTTCGGGTATTTGAAAATAACGCGCCTTTGGTGGTGCCAACTTTAAGTAACCAGATTACGGAATCGTTAAAAAGCCGGATTCGTAACCAGACCAAACTGATTATTTCTCCGACAGGTGAGGGAGACGCATCCTTTGAAGGCAGGATAACAGGTTATGATATTAAACCGGTTGCACTTCAAAATAGTGCCACGCCTACTGCAGGTGCGAACAGATTAACTATTACCGTTTCTGTAAAATATAAGAATAATATAAAAGAGCACGAAAAAGAGAGTTTTGAAGAGAGCTTTACCAAATATTTTGATTTTCCGGTTAACGGGGCACCCATCCAAACCTTATTGCCAGGAGCTATCGAAAATATCAACAAACAATTATCAGAAGATATTTTTAACCGTGCATTTGCACAGTGGTAAATAAAGCAGCACTCGAAAAGACAAATTTTTCAAAACCCGTTTACATTTTTTTAACTTAGCGGCAAACCCCGATAATGGATAACAAAAGGCTACTGGCAGATTTAATTGCGCAACCTGGAAAGGTTAGGCCAGAGCATGCATCCATGTTACAGGAGATGGTTCGGCAATTTCCATATGCACAACCCATTCATTTACTTTTAGCCAAGGCCAATGCCTCATTTATTCCAAAGGCCGCATTATATGGTCAGGGACATGTATTGTTTCATGTACTTAATATGGTTCCGGTTGAAGAGGCAGGACTGGAAGAGAAAGCCGATATTGATGTTCCGGTTACCGAACCTAAGCAAGATGAGCAGGAAGTTTTAACGCAGGCAACTGAATTTACTGATAGCATATTAGTTGCAAATCAGGAGGTAAATATAGAAACACCGGACAACCTGCCAGGTACGGACAGGCATTTGATGGATTTGCCATCAGATAACGATTCTTTTATCGAAAGTGTGGCGGCTACTGATTTTTTCGCCTTTGAGCAGAAATTAAGTACCGATGTAGTGGGGGCTGCGCCGGAAATTGAAACGGTGGTACCAGATGAGCCGGAAAGGAATTTTGTTTCGCAGTATAATGATGATAAGCTTCCATATACTTTTCTATGGTGGTTGGCTAAAACCCGTAAAGAGCATGAGCAGATTTTTCAGCCTTATGCACACGCTAATGCTACTCATAATCATAACAAACCGCAGCCGCAAAATAAGCCAACTCAGGGAGGTGCTGAGTTCCAGCAACAGTATGTAGAGCACATTTTTCATATTCAAACCCCTTTTGAGGTAGCCGATCATTTGGCTGAATATCCTGTTGCTGAAATTAAAGATGCAAAGGGCGCCAAAATTATCGAGAAATTCTTAAAAGAAGATCCAACCATCAAGCCGCCTAAGCCCGAACAGATTGATAATGAAAATAAGGCCAAGAAAAGTGCAGAGGACAATTATGACCTTGTTTCAGAGACTTTAGCTAAAATTTATATCGAGCAAATGCTTTATCACAAAGCCATAGATACTTATAAAAAATTAAGTTTGAAATATCCGGAAAAAAGCCGTTACTTTGCCGACCTTATCCAATCTATAGAAAAGAAATTTTAAAATATAATATTACCATGGTAACCTTTTTAATCATTTTATTAATTATTGCGTGTGTAGCCTTAGGCTTATTTGTTTTGGTACAAAATCCTAAAGGTGGCGGTTTAGCTACAGGCGGTGGCACCAGTAACATGTTTGGTGTACAACGTACTGGCGATGTTTTGGAAAAAGGATCGTGGGTACTGTTAACCCTGATTGTGGTGTTAACCCTGGCCGTTACTACAATTGCCAAAACCAGCGGTGGCAGTGCTGCCGTAGGAAACTCAGCTATTCAGGAGCGTTTAGATAAAACACCATCACCTTCTCCAATCGGTGGCAATTTAAACAGCACTCAACCGGCAACTTCAACTCCGGCTAAAACCGACTCGACTAAGAAATAGGTAATACTTATCCATATTTTACAAAGCTTTCCTCAAAAGGGAAAGCTTTTTGCATTTTAATGATGCTGTGTCATAGATATAGATTTTCGTCCAGAGGAATAAGTTATTGTATAAAAATATAAATGACATTAGCATAATGGGGGTAAACCTATCCGCAATGACGACTTTTTTAGGAAGTCTGTCCATGATAGCCTGTCGAAGGTACTGTTTAAATGTCTTGCAAAAGCGTTTCGGCAAGCTCGAAGTAACAAGTTCTAATGGAGTTACAACATATGGTACAGCCTATTGTGTTTTTAGAATTCCGTAAAATGAATGAATAGCCTCTGCCTCTTAACACACATTTAACATAAAAAGCTTTAAATTGCCGCATGAAATTAAGTGTGCTGGTTTTATTTACTGCGCTTGCTGTAGGCCTTTCTATAGGAATGGTTAATTTTTACTTTCAGCATAGCCTGTATTATATGGCCATTTCTTTTGGCGTATCGTTTTTGTGTAGTTTTTTGGTTTTTTATTATCTGCTGGAGAAATACATCTACACCAAAATTAAACTCATCTACAAACTGATCCATAACCTTAAACTGGGCAAAGATTTAAAAGATGCACTTGGTGAGTATGTGAGCTCCGATCCGATTAATGATGTAGAGCAGGAAGTAAAGGAATGGGCAGGCGCAAAGAAAAAAGAAATCGATTTATTAAAAAAACAGGAGCAGTTTAGAAGAGAGTTTCTTTCAAATGTTTCGCATGAGTTTAAAACCCCGCTTTTTGCTATTCAAGGTTATATCGAAACTTTACAGGATTGCCTTGTAGATGATCCCGATCAGGCCGTTCTATTTCTGAAGAAAGCAGAGAACAATGTAGAAAGATTGAGTTATCTGATTAATGATCTGGATGTTATTTCAAAGCTGGAAACGGGAGAGTCGCCAATTAACTTCCAAAAATTCGATTTTGTACAACTGGCGAAAGAGGTAATGGAAAACCTTGAAGACCGCGCCAAAGCAAAAAAAATTAAACTGTTTTTTAAAGAAAAGTATACTGCCATCACACCGGTTTCTGCTGATCGCGAGAAGATCAGGCAGGTATTGATTAACTTAATGGTCAATAGCATTAAATATGGTATTGATGGAGGTGAAACCGCCATTAAAATTTTCGAGCTGCATGACCAGGTTTTGATCGAAGTAACCGATAATGGTATTGGTATAGAAGAAAAACACCTCTCGCGCCTGTTTGAACGTTTTTACCGCATTGATACCCACCGGGCGAGAGAAGTTGGCGGTACCGGTTTAGGGCTGGCTATCGTAAAACATATTTTAGAAGCGCACCAGCAAACCATTTCGGTGAGAAGTACACCAGGTATTGGAACTACCTTTGCTTTTACATTACAAAAAGGCGGGTAGATTTAACATCCTTTTTATTTCGACAAACTCATGATATAGGGGCAAAATGCGCATGTAATAGCCCGCTGATGGCTTAAATGTTGTTTAATTATTCATGATCAGCGAGTTAAAAGCTACACAAACAAGCTACCTCGGCAGAAACAATGTTGTAATTCGTTAATATAATTAATAAATTAACATTAACTTAACATTGAGCTTGTAGCTTTGCAACATATTAAAAATTAACATGAACAATATTTTTAAGTTCTTTACACCTCAAGACAAAAAGTTTCATCCGCTTTTCGAACAAGCTGGTAGCAATGCATTAAAAATTGCTGAAACCCTTTTAGAAATGGTTAGCACGGGTGATGCGGAAAGCAGAAAAACAATTTTTAAAGAAATTGAACGCTTAGAGCATGTAGGTGATGATATTACCCATTCCATTTTTCTTGAACTGAGCAGGAACTTTATTACACCATTTGATAGAGAAGATATTCATGCATTGGCTACTGCCGTAGATGATGTTGCCGACTATATTTATGGTACTGCAAACCGCATGCAGATGTATAACATGATTGCCATTAATGAGCCGATTGTTAAAATTGCCGAGCTTTTGGTAGAAATGTGTACCGATATTGATAAAGCCATTAAAGAGTTGCGCAGTTTTAAAAACATTCGTGTAATTGCTGATGCCTGTATCCGCATTAACAGTGGCGAAAACCAGGCCGATTATGTTTTTACATTAGCCGTGGCACGTTTATTCGAATACGAAACCAATGCGATTGAATTAATTAAACAAAAAGAGGTTTTACAAACGATCGAAAAAGCGACAGATAAGTGTGAGGATGTGGCGAATGTGCTTGAAACGATCTTGGTTAAAAACGCTTAATAAAAAACAAACATGGTAACTACCTTATTGGTTGTTGTTGTAATTCTGGCTATTGCTTTCGATTATATTAACGGTTTTCACGATGCCGCCAACTCGATTGCAACCATTGTTTCTACAAAAGTACTTACGCCTTTCCAGGCTGTTTTATGGGCTGCGTTATTCAATTTCGCTGCTTATTTTTATTTTACCGACCACAAAGTGGCCAATACAGTTGCTAAAACTGTTATTGAAAACTACATTACACTACATGTAATCTTTGCAGGTTTACTGGCGGCAATTATGTGGAACCTATTAACCTGGTGGTACGGTATCCCTTCCAGCTCATCGCATACCCTAATTGGTGGTTTTGCGGGCGCCGGAATGACACATGCTTTACTTACAGGTGCAAGCCCGCTTGATGCGGTAAATATGCAATATGTGATTAAAATTGTATCATTTATTGTTTTGGCACCAATCATCGGTATGATAATTTCTGTGATATTAACACTGATCATTATCAACATCTGTCGTTATGCAAAGCCGGCAACGGCCGAGAAATGGTTTAAACGCCTGCAATTGTTATCTTCTGCTGCACTAAGTTTTTTCCATGGCGGTAACGATGCGCAAAAAGTTATGGGTATTATTGCCACCGCTTTAATTGCTTCTAAAGTAATTCCTGATTTCGAATCGATGCCTGGATGGGTTCCTGTAGCCTGTTATTCGGCAATATCGTTAGGTACCATGAGCGGTGGGTGGAAAATCGTGAAGACGATGGGATCGAAAATTACCAAGGTAACAGCACTGGAAGGTGTAGCTGCTGAAGCAGCCGGTGCAGTTACGTTAGGTATAACCGAACATTTTGCAATTCCAGTCTCTACTACACATACCATTACCGGGTCAATTGTAGGAGTAGGTGTGGTAAAAAGTGTTTCTGCAGTACGTTGGGGGGTAACCATCAACTTAATCTGGGCCTGGATTTTGACCATTCCGGTTTCGGCTACATTGGCAGCCATTATCTATGCCGTTATTTATTACTTAAAATAAAAACAAAATTATCAATATCATAAGAGACCAGGGCATTAGCTTTGGTCTTTTTTTGTTTAACCGCAAAGTGCGCGAAGTTTTTCGCAAAGAGTTTAAGGCGTAAGGTAATAGGAGAATAAGAGCAGCGTTTCTCCTTATTTAGCTGCGATAGAATTAATGAACAATTTCGAATGTCACCCTGAGTGCAGCAAAGGGTCTTTTAACCATGCTTTTATCATTCATTAAAAGATTTGCTTCGCAGAGTCATGTTGTTAACCTCCTTCCAAATGATAGTTAGGATGTATTCTTCAGGATAAAGTCAATGGATTAAATGAGAACATCTTATATTCAATTTTAATCGTAACAATAAGTTCTATATGGGGATTATTTAAAATAACCCAGGCACGATGCTGATTGCAATGGGTAATTGAGCAATCTAAAATTTAACGCTGATCTCTACCGAATCCGTGCCTTTTTTAGGCAATACCCAATCCGGACCTTCCTGAATCAACCGTTTAGCTTCTGCATCAGCTTTTTTATTCAGCGATTTTATGACCGTGATGTTGGTTGGCCTTCCGTTGCTTTTAACTTTGAAACTCAAAATCACAAATTGCTCCGGTCCTTTAGGATTATAAAGTTTATTGTTGTGCACTAAGTACTGGTTGTAGTTAACGGTAGAAACCGGAATGGGCTTCGTAATCTCGTCGGCCGATTTTCCATCCAGGTTTTGTTCTGCACGCAACGTAATTTTTGGCGCGGCAATGTTTTCTTTTTTACGTCCGTTCGAACCTGTAATCAACGCAATCTCATTCAATGATTTATCACCACTCAATGCATTTCGGACCGCATTAGGATCTTGCAGACCAGCTACAGGTAATTCCTTAAAGCCGATAGCATTAATCAGTAAGTCTTTATCTTTAGCATTGCTGTCAGCAGGTAAATAAAAATAGCCTTTGGCATCAGTAGCCGTTACATTTTTAGAGCCGGCTAACTTTACCACTGCTCCCTGAACAGGCTGTCCGTCACTTTGGTTAACCACATTACCACTAAATGCAATTTTGTTCGAGCCTATTGCCGGTTCTGCTGCCAACGCGACCTCATTTAACATCACTCCGCCCGATTTGTAATCGTTAAGGCCTACACGGCTCATTGCTTTTGTGCGACTATTATCAGATGCGATTTTGGCCGCTTTTACTTCGGTAATTGGTGCTGCTGCAGTCTTCGAAACAATATTAGTTTTGGTGTTTTTTGCCAGATCGCCTGTTTTTGAAGCTGTAATTGCTTTATCAATCAAAGCGCTTTGAGTAGCCGTCCGGGTAACGGTATCTGCTTTAGCTTTTGTTTGGTTAGCAGCAATACTTGTCGCACTATCTAAGTGAACCAATACCCCTTCTTTTTTATGTGCAGCGAGTTCTGCATTCCTGCGGTTGGTTTCGCGCATAAAGAATAAAATACTTACTACAATAAAAGCTACAGTTGCGGTTGCTGCGATACTTAATCTTTGGGTGGTGATGCCCCAAAGCTTGCGCTTTACAGGTTTTTCTGATACACGATCATACAGTTGTTTTTGTAAAATAGAAAGCGTTTGCTTGCGTTTTGGCGATTGCTTTAGGCCTTCCAACGCCTCTGCAACAAAAGGATCGTCCAGTGCCTGTTTTTCTACAAAATGCATAGCCTTGGCATCAAGTTTACCATCCAGGTAATCTTCCAGTACATCAATATCTAACCAATCGTTATTCACTACTGTTTTTCTCTATACAAATCTTTAAATTCCGCTTGCCATTTTGGATGTAACTCTTCACTTTAAGCATATCGTAACCCGTAATATCGGCTACTTCTTTATAGCATTTCTCTTGTAAATAAAATAAATCTACACTTTTTCGCTGTTCTTCAGGCAAAGTTTCCATACACTTTTCCATAATGGTAAGCTGCGTTTCTTTTGTGTTGTCAATATCAAGATGCACAAAATCAGTATTTTCCACAAAAGTATCGTCTATGGAAACATTATTTTGCTTTGCCGATTTTCGTAAAGCCATTAAACAATGGTTGCGCGTTAACACATGAAGCCAGCTCTTAAAGTTCTGTACTTCATGTACTTTTAACTTTGTTACCAGTTCTTCAAAAATCTGCATCACCGCATCCTTGCTTTGCTCTTCATCTTTAAAGTAGTTTAGGCAAACCCCGAACACCAAATGCATATACTTATTGTAAAGCGTACCCAACGCGTCCAAATTGCCCGTATTTTTATAATCGGCAATTAATTTGGCATCGTCGTGCTGGGCATTTCCAGCTGTGTTTTTTATAAACCTCAAAAATGGTCGCTATTTCGAATTATCTTCCAAGTATAAAAAATATTTCTGAGTATCGATATGGAAAACCCTGAAGAACTACATCATCCTTAAAAAATTAAGACTATGAAAAAGCTTCTATTCTCTCTTATTGCAATTTTTTTGCTGATGAGTTTCAAACAGTTTGATAGCCGAACGATTACCGGTGTAGTTACTGATGCAACATCTGTTTTACCAGGGGCATCAATTACTTCAAATTATAGTAAACGGGTGGTTACCGCCGATCTGAAAGGCAGATACAGCATCCAGGTAACCGAGAAAGATACGGAGCTAAAGATTTTATATATTGGTTATAAGCCCCAAACCATAAAAATTGGAAAACGCAAAACGATAAACATCATAATGGTTGCAGATACTACTACTTTAAATGAGGTAGCGATTGTTGGTTATGGAATGCAACCAAAAAGTATGATGACGTCATCTGTTGCTGTGCTTTCCAATCGGTCTTTAGCCGGAAGAGTTGCGGGAATAATGGTTTCGAATGGGCAAAAAGGTATGGCGTACAGAAGCGAAGAAAGTTATAAAGGTATTGCTGAAAATACCTTTCATAAAGCAAAAAACGACCCATTGTCTACCTTTTCAATTGATGTTGACGCGGCATCGTATAGCAATGTAAGGCGGTTCATCAACGGAGGTAGCCTTCCCGAAACGGATGCGGTTAGGATTGAGGAAATGATCAACTATTTTGATTACGACTATGAGCAACCAAAAGGCAAAGATCCTGTTCATATCATCACCGAAATGGCCCCTGCGCCCTGGAACAACACACATAAACTGGTGCAAATTGGTTTACAGGCTAAAACTGTTGCGACTGAAAAGTTACCGGCATCCAATTTAGTTTTTCTGATTGATGTTTCCGGTTCGATGAATGCGGCTAATAAACTGCCCTTATTGGTTTCCTCATTCAAATTACTAACAGATCAGCTTAGAGAAAAAGATAAAGTTGCAGTTGTGGTTTATGCCGGAAATTCTGGCGTGGTTTTACCTGCAACACATGGAAATGAAAAAATCAGGATTAAAGATGCCCTTGATAAATTAAGCGCTGGCGGTTCTACTGCCGGTGGACAAGGCATTGAACTTGCCTATAAAATTGCTTCAGAAAACTTTATTAAAGGGGGAAACAACCGGGTAATTTTAGCTACCGATGGTGACTTTAATGTTGGGGCAAGTAGTGATTCGGACATGGAAAAACTGATTGAAAGCAAGAGAAAAAGTGGTGTGTTTTTAACCGTTTTGGGTTACGGTATGGGTAACTATAAGGATAGTAAAATGGAAATACTTGCCGATAAAGGAAACGGTAATTACGCCTACATTGATAATTTAACTGAAGCACGAAAAGTATTGGTAAATGAGTTTGGCGGAACCTTATTTACAGTTGCCAAAGATGTTAAATTGCAAATTGAATTTAATCCGGCTGAGGTTCAGGCTTACCGTTTAATTGGATATGAAAACAGGCTCCTTGCTAAAGAAGATTTTAATAACGATGAAAAGGACGCCGGCGAAATAGGCTCGGGCCATAGTGTTACTGCACTCTACGAAATTATTCCGAAAGGAGTTAAAGACAGCTTTACAACAAGTGTAGACGATTTGAAATATCAAAAAATAACGCCGTCAAAAACCCGCAACTCAAATGAACTGCTTACCATTAAACTTCGTTATAAAGAACCTTCTGGGGGTAGAAGTAAGTTATTGATGAAAGCAGTAACCACCAATACATCAGGCATTGATTCAACAAGCGATAATTTCAGGTTTGCTGCTGCAGTTGCCGAATTTGGTATGATTTTAAAAGGTTCAGCATTCAAACAAAAGGCTAGTTTTGAGCAGGTAATCGCTTTGGCAGAAACAGCAAAAGGTAAAGACAAAGAGGGGTATCGCTCAGAATTTTTAAGCATAGTAAAATCTGCGAAATTAATGGCCAAAGATTTGCTAAGCATAAAAGATAAACTCATCATGAATGAAAAAAATTAATGTTGTATCTGCAGCCCTGGTATTAATATTATTAACAAGCCTAAATGCTGGCGCACAGATTAAACTGAGCGATATATTTAAAAAGGTTACCGGGAAGCAAGGTACCACAACAGCTGCTACCGGAACTCCATCCAATTTCGAAATCGGACAGGGAATTAAAGAAGCGCTACAGATCGGTGTTTCTGCCGGTGCAGACAGACTTTCGGTTAAAGATGGCTTTTTAGGCAATCTGGCCGTTAAAATACTGATGCCCCCTGAAGCGCAAAAGGTTGAAAGAACATTGCGTAGCATAGGTTTGAACAAACTGTGTGATAATGTGATTGTAAGTTTAAACCGTGCTGCTGAAGATGCCGCTACCGAAGCAAAACCTGTTTTTATATCGGCCATTAAACAGATGACCTTAACCGATGCAACCAATATTCTTTTGGGTAGCAAAGATGCAGCCACCGAATATTTTAAAAGGGTAACCACTACTCAATTAATGCAGAAGTTTAGCCCGATTGTAGCGGCAAGCTTAAATAAAGTAAATGCCACTAAATATTATAGTGATTTAACAACGCAATACAATCGCTTGCCCTTAGTAAAGCCGGTTAATACTAATTTAACCGAATATGTTACGCAAAAAGCGATTGATGGCTTGTTTATTGAAATAGCCAAGGAAGAGTTGAAAATCAGAGGTAACCTGAGTTCAAGAAGCACCACACTGCTGCAAAAGGTATTTGGATACGCAGACAGGAAAAAGAATTAGTTTATTTATAGGCCTTAACCTAATGTGGAGACCAATCAAGGGGGACTGTGGTCCGTGGGGACACGGACCATGGCGAGAAATTAGTTTGGTTTTTCGTACGGATACGGACCACGGCAGGTGGTTTTTTGGATTTTAATAGTTCTAGCGCGTACCTACTTTGTGCCTAAACCCGATTGGCGGGGAAAGTTCCCGATTTTTCATCGGGACTTGTACCAAAAGCGGGGCTGCAGTCCGCCAAGAACATCATCCTTTCATTTCCAAAAAAACAATAAATCTAATCCTTGTGCGTATGTACATCTTAATCTTTTCAAGTATAAGCAGCTCCGATACCACGCTTGAAAAAATAAAGAAAATTTAAAGTAATATTGAGTCTCATCCGTTTACTGGATTATCAAGCGAAATTTAGTGCCAACAAACGAACCTCAAAATATCATTTCAACGGTTGCCAATTATGGTAAGCGTTTGTTTAGTTTCATCCGCGGCCGGGTGAATACGGATGAGGATGCAGAAGATATTTTACAGGATGTTTGGTTTCAACTCAGCAATCAGCCAGAAGCTGGAGCCATTGAGCAGATTAGCGGTTGGCTGTATCGGGTAGCGAGAAATAAGATTACCGATAAATACCGCAAGCAAAAGGAAGAATCGTTAGAAGACTTTAGCTTTGAAGGCGAAGACGGCGAAATTAATTTTAAAGAAATTTTACTGGCGGAGGCTTACTCGCCGGAGGAAGAAAGTTTAAAGAAGCTGTTCTGGGACCAATTGTTTTTGGCTCTGCAAGAATTGCCTGAAAATCAGCGCTATGTATTTGTTCAGAATGAATTGGAGGAACGTACTTTTCAGGAACTGGCCGATGAAAGCGGCGAAAACATCAAAACATTAATATCAAGAAAAGGTTATGCGGTAAAACACCTGCGTAACCGTTTACAAAATTTATATCAGGAGTTTATTAACTATTAAATTTACAGACATGATGAATAGAAATTTTAATCGTGGTAAGAAATTCATGTTCTTTTTCCCTGTAGTGGTGCTTATTGCAGCTATTCTGGGCTATGTAGTTATGTATTTGTGGAACTCGGTTTTGCCGGAAGTTGCCCACACGGGGCGATTGAATTATTGGCAGGCCCTCGGTTTGCTTGTGCTTTGCAGAATACTGTTCGGAAATTTTAATAAAGGGGGACACCGGGGTGGCGGCTTCCGTGAGCGTGCGCAAAAGATGCGTGCTAAATGGGATTCGATGAACGAAGAGGAACGGGCAAAATTTAAAGATGAGTATAAGCGGAGATGTGGCGGATGGGGCCACCATCGCAATAAAGAATAGTTTGAAAGCCTCGAAAAATAAATTCGGGGCTTTTTGTTTTATTATCGTTATGGAAGGTATTAACAGATCTCATAAGAATGGTCGTCATTGCGAGGAGGAACGACGAAGCAATCCTAAAACCATCGGTATTTGCCAGTGCATTAAGATTGCTTCGTGCCTCGCAATGACGGCTTTTTTCTATTTGTTGGTGTCTTTCCGACCAACGAGTTAATCTGCTAAAAAGATCCTTCATCGCATTCCATATGACAAACTACCTAATAAAAAAATCAAAATAATTTAAAGTAAAAACAAAGCTGCTCCGTCTTCCTAAATAATTAACCAAAACAACAGTATTTGTATGTCAAATCGCTTAACGCGAATTGGTTATAATGTTTGATAATTATAATAAAATGAAACCATCATGATTTTTAAAAAACAAAATAACCAGAAAAATCATGATAGCTTCACACAAATAAAAACATATACAACAGATGAAAAAAATATTAAAAACGATAGGATTCGGGATAGTAATTGGAGCAGTTGCTTTCTTCACGCCATTTGTGTTTAAATTTATATTGGCCATTATGCTGATCGGTTTAATGTTCAGGACATTTACCAGTAGAAGACATCATTATTTCCACAGCCGATATAACGGTTTCAAGAATCATTACAGTCCGATTGTGCCAATCGATAACCAGTGGTACAGGCCAAATGTACAAGGTAACGGAATAGTTAACCACATTAACATAAATGATTAACCGCCATGAGAACATTTAGAATATTACTGGCATTGGCTGTTGCCGCAGGAACTTTTTACAGCTTAAATGCACTGGCTGTTCAATATGGATACCGAGATCGGTTAGATTTTAAAAACAGGCATTACCATGGGGATTGTAATCACGGGCAACACAGCAAGCGTAGCTTCAGCTATCATCGCATGCCAATGGCCGATACCATCGTCCCGACAGATAGTATAAACAATTTAGATTAGATAAGCTGATGTCAAAAATACTTTTTTTAAGCGATCCGTCTCAAGCCGATGTTAGTCCGATTTTGGGTATGGCAAATGAAATGATTACTAAGGGAGAGCAAGTCACTTTCTTCAGTTCAGATGAATTTAAGGAACCTATAGAACAAATCGGCGCAGACTTTAAGGCTTATAATCAGGAGTTGAATATTTTTCGGGCAGGCAGGGCTCTTAATGAAGAAAAACCTAAATCAGGATTGATCAGTGCATTGCTGGAACCGATGAAATTTATTGATGACATTTTGGTTCAGTTAAGGGGCTTGAAATTTGATTATGCCGTTTTCTCACCCTCTTATCCCTATGCAAATATCATTACACAGTTGTTGGATATCCCGAAAACAGAACAGATAGCCTACCATTAATATTGGCTCAGGCCAACGAATTAACAGAATAATAAACAATTAAAATAAATAAAATGTACAACGAACATAGATGCCATTCAGGCAAGATGCATGGCCGTTTTGGCCGGGGAGCTGGCAGGTTTAGCGGACACTTTGGTGGTCCATTTGGTCATCACAAACATAGCATGTTTGATCAGGGCTTTAGAAAGGTGCCTGCCAATATAGAAGAAACCGAAAGTAGCTTTATTATTGAGCTTTTTGCGCCTGCTTTGGTAAAAGAAAACTTAAAGGTAGTAACCAAGGATGACATATTGACCATTTCTTACCAACCTAAAGAAGATGCTGATTCCAGTAAAAAGTATAGTCGTAGAGAATATAGCAACGGCACTTTCGAAAGGGCTTTCAGCTTAAACGGAAAAGTTTTGGTCGAAAATATCTCGGCCAGTTACACTGATGGAATTTTAAAGGTTACCCTACCTAAAAACCCCGAAACGAATACACCAGAGAAAGATATTCTGGTAGACTAAGTTTCGTCTATTATAATTTCAGGCCCCGATTGTTTACCGCAGTTGGGGCTATTTTGTTTGCTGAAACAGAGATAAGAAATTACCAGATCTTGCCTGGTTGTAATTAAGAAAGCAGAAATTAAATGTAGGTTTGTTATTGGCGGTATTTTAAGGTACTTTTGCTAAAAGACATAAACACAATAGATTGAATTTTAACGACTTTAATTTCAACCCCGATTTATACGAAGGCTTAATGGCCATGGGGTATAAAAGCGCTACTCCAATACAAGAACAGGCCATTCCGGTGATTTTAGATCACCATGATCTGATTGCCTGCGCGCAAACGGGTACAGGAAAAACGGCCAGCTACCTCTTGCCCGTAATGGATAAAATCAGTAAAGCTGCTGTTAGACACAACAATACCTTAATTTTGGCGCCAACCAGAGAACTTGCGCAACAAATTGATTTACAGGTAGAAGCCTTGGCCTATTTTACCAATATCAGTTCATTGGCAGTTTACGGTGGGGGAGATGGTATTGCTTACGAACAGCAAAAACGCTCGATGCGCGAAGGTGTAGATATTATTATTGCCACCCCGGGTAGGTTAATGGCACATCTATCTTCAGGTGTATTAAAACTGGAACATTTACAGCATTTGATTTTGGATGAAGCAGATAGGATGTTGGATATGGGCTTTTACGATGATATTATCCGCATCATTAGCTATCTGCCCAAGAAAAGGCAAACGCTTTTGTTCTCCGCTACAATGGCACCGAAGATAAGGACCATGGCAGGCAAGATATTGCACGAACCGAAACAGATTACCATTTCAATTGCTAAACCTGCTGAAGGGATTGACCAACAAGCCTATAACATTCATGATCAGCAAAAACAGGCTTTATTAACGGAAATTTTCAAAAGCGACCAATACAAGAGCAGTATTATTTTCGCCTCCACAAAAGAAAAGGTAAAGGCATTGTATAAGGCTTTTAAGGGTTTAGGCATTAAGGCTGAAGCTTTTCACTCCGATTTGGGGCAAAAAGAGCGCGAAGATATTCTCCTGGCCTTTAAAAACCGTAGATTGCCTATTTTGATCGGAACGGATGTATTGTCGCGCGGTATTGATGTAGAGGGAATCGATCTGGTGATCAATTATGATGTTCCTGGAGATCCTGCAGATTACGTACACCGTATAGGTCGTACCGCAAGAGCGGCAACAAAAGGTACAGCCATTACGTTGGTTAACGGACGGGATAAGCGCAAGTTTGATAATATCGAAAAATTAATTGAGAAAGCGGTTCCGCGTATGCCGCTGCCGGAAAGTATAGCTGCTATGGAAATTACACATGTAGAGGAAAAAAAGGCGCCGCATAAAGGAAAGAAAAAGGTTTGGCACAAAAAGAAAAAGCCGAAACCCTCAGTTTAAAGTATCTAAAACGCCATAAGACTGTTCTTATTGGCGTTTTTCTTTTATAGATTATCTTTGCGCTATTAAATGGCAAATTTTATTCTTATCGGTTTATGCATTTTGGCGGGCATTCTTTTCAGAAAAAGTAAATCGTTGCCCAAGGATGCACACAAAGGCATCAATGCCTGGATTATTTACGTTGCGCTGCCAGCAGTTTCATTCAAATACCTGCCACACATTGCCTGGACTAAGGACCTTCTTTTTCCAGCTTTGGCTCCGGTTTGTATCTGGCTATTCGGGTGGTTATTCATCACCGTTTACAGCCACATCCGGAACATCCGCAAAGCAAGCTCCGGAGGTTTAAAATTAACCAGTTCTTTAAGCAATACTTCATTTGTGGGTTTCCCTTTAATTGTGGCCTATTTTAGTGAAAAGGAATTGGGTATCGCCATTATCTGCGATCAGGTTACTTTTACGCTGCTATCTACCATCGGCATTATTGTAGCCATCCGGTCGTCACAAAATCAAGAATTAAGTGCAAAAATGGTATTGAAAAAGGTATTAACCTTTCCGCCGCTTATTGGCTGTTTGCTGGCGCTAACGCTGCCGGGTTTCATAGATATTACTTCATTAGATCCATTATTCGAAAAACTAGCAGCTACAGTTGGCCCGCTGGCTTTATTTTCAATAGGTTTACAGTTAAAGTTTGGAGGTTGGTTTAGTGAATGGAAGCATATTAGTTTTGCTTTATTATATAAACTGATTTTAGCCCCTTTGGTGGTGATGCTGGTTGCGATAATTTTAGGAATGAGCGGCACCATTACCAGAATAACTATTTTCGAGATGGCCATGCCAACATTGTTAACCGCAGGGGTGGTCGCCGATCAGTATAACCTAAATCCAAAACTTTCCAATTTAGTAGTGGGGATCGGCATATTGCTTTCCTTTATTACCACGGGTTTATGGTGGATGGTACTCACTTATTCGGGGCTGGTATAAATTTATCTGGTTTTTAACCGCAAAGTTTGCAAAGAAATACGCTGAGAACGCGAAGTTAATTTGGTTTATCTGGTAAGTTGAAGATTTGCGACGGAAACACAGATTAACACCGAATATTGGAGGTGCCGATGCAACAGAAAAATCGTCTCGACAGAACCGCAGAGGAGTGGAGAGCTCTACCCGGTGGTAGATTGCTTTGCTCCAAACGACCTTGCGGAAGACGCCAAGTGCCCAATGCTTAGTCAGTTGCGCCCTTTGCGAAAAACATCGCGCCCTTTGCGGTTTAACTAAATAAAAAAGCCGCAAGATTTCTCCAGCGGCTTCTCCAATAGTTTAAGTTTAACTACAAAGCTAATTTCTTGGCAATTGCAGATGGCATACCTGCTTTGTTTAATAAAATTGCTGTTGTTTTATATTTCACATAGTTTTTAGTTACGTATAAATATCCTTTGTAATCGTTGCTGGCGCCCCAGGAGTTTTTAACGATATAATATTCTTTTCCGGTCTGATCTTTAGCTAAACCAACAATGTGCATACCATGATCATCAGTTGTTTGATAGTCATCGAAAGCAAGCTGACGGTTTTCCTGCGTAATTTCCATCTCCGGTTGCGGACCATTAAACATTTCTGCTTTTTGTTTTGCAGTCATTTCAGCGAAAGGCGTTTGCGGTACAAAGGCTACACCATTTTTCCAGCTGAAGTTTTTTTCGCTAACATCTGTAGCCCAGGCTACTGTATAACCACCTTTCAAAGCGTTATCAATAATGTCTGTTAGCTCATCCACTTTTACATTATAAACCTGATCGAAAGACCAGTTATCAGGAACCAATAGGGTAAATTTGCTATAAAAAGGATGGTCATTGAACGATGAAAGTTCAACATAGTTATCTGGATTTAAGCCCACCACTTCCTGAGCGAAAGTTTTTGGGGTGTACTTTTTGCCATTATAAGTAAAGTTTTCTGGTACAGCGCCTAAATAAGCATCAATTACCCCTGTATAAGCTTTTAACCAGTTTGGTGTCAATTCGCCGTTTGCATTTTTTACAACAGCTTCTAAAACACCTTTTTCAATATCGCCAAGTTCTGCAGTTTTATTGATTTTAGTGCCATAGTTTAACCCGGTGTATACCTCTTGTGGAACTGCACCATATTTTCTGTACATGTTGATTACATCGTGCAAAGCACCACCATCTCCTAATGAAACCGCACCATGCATGCGCACGTAATTTTTACCTTTTTCTACATAAGCATTACGGGCCGAAAAAAGCGGAGATAGGGTTACAGGCTGCTTGCCGGCTTTGATCATTTCTGATTCTAAAAAAGAGTTGGTAGAATAGCTCCAGCAAGTACCTGACGACCCCTGATTTTGAACCGGGGTATTGGCCAGGTTAATTACTTCTATAAATTTAAAAGAAGCTGCACTGTTTTCACTTTGGTTGTTTTTTAACGAATTAACGAGATTGTCTTGCGCATAAGTCGCCGATATAGATAACGACAAAGCCAAACCAATCACACTGATTTTGGTGTAGTTGATCATTTTTTATGAATAATTAATAATTGAGCGAATGTAAAAATACTTGTCGATTTAGTACCAAGAGTTTTTGTAATAAATCAATAACATCGGTCATTTTATTGCAACAATGTTGAATTAACATTCTGGTAAACTGATTGGGATGTTCGTTGCTAACCCGCCATCAGAGGTTTCTTTGTATTTCGCATTCATATCTAAGGCCGTTTCCCACATGGTGTTTACTACGGCATCTAAACTTACCTTTGCCTTGTCAGGATTACTTTGTAGTGCCAATTGGCTGGCGGTAATTGCTTTAATGGCTCCCATGGTATTTCTTTCGATGCAAGGAATCTGTACCAGACCTCCAATCGGATCGCAGGTTAAGCCCAGGTGATGTTCCATAGCAATTTCTGCAGCCATTAAGACCTGACGTTGCGAACCGCCTAAACACTCAGTTAGGGCTGCCGCAGCCATGGCGGAAGAAACGCCGATTTCGGCCTGACATCCACCCATAGCGGCTGAAATTGTTGCCCCTTTTTTGAAAATACTACCAATTTCTGAAGCACAGGCAACAAACTGGATGATTTTTTCTTCGCTATAACCATCGCAAAAGGTGATGAAATATTGTAATACCGCAGGGATTACACCCGCGGCACCATTGGTAGGAGCGGTTACTACACGGCCAAACGAAGCATTTTCTTCATTAACGGCTAATGCAAAACAGCTTACCCAATCTAAAATATAATTAAAGCCGTTTCCGCCTTTTCTGATGGCTGTTACCCAGCCTGTATAATCTGAATATTCATTTTTGCCAATTAATCGCTTATTTAGTGGATATGCCCGTCTGGCTACGTTTAAGCCTCCCGGTAAAAATCCTGTGGTATGGCATCCACGATAAATACAGTCGCGCATTACGGCAAAGTGCTGTAAAATGCCTTTTTTTGTCTCCGTTTCGGTACGCCAGGCCAGTTCATTTTCCATCACAATTTCGCTCACTTTTAAACCGGTAGATAAACACCAATGTAAAAGATCTTTTGCTTTATCTACAGGAAAGGGAAGGTCTACCTGAACTTTTTTGCTATTGTCTTCGCCTTCTTTTACCACAAAACCACCGCCAATGGAGTAATAGGTTTCTGAAAAAGCTTTTCCATCTGTTAAAAACGCCTGAAAAGTAACGGCATTGGGGTGAAAGGGTAAACTTTCGGCAAAGAGAAAAAGCAGATCGTTATCGTAATCAAAATCAATAGTTAATTGATCAGCAAGATTTAATTTTTTATCTCTTTGGATACTTTCGAAGGTAGGGGTAACTGCATCCACATCAAAAGTTACCGGATCTGCGCCTGTTAATCCCAATAAAATGGCAACATCGGTTCCATGACCTTTGCCTGTTTTGGCTAAAGAACCATACAGCAATATTTTGATGCCCTCAACATTGTTGATCAGGTTGTGCTGTGTAAGGGAAGCCGTAAATTGCTGGGCAGCCCGCCACGGGCCTAAAGTATGTGAACTGGATGGTCCGATACCAATTTTAAAAATATCGAAAACCGAGATTTGTTCCTTGATCATGATGAAAGTTAGTTATACAAAGCTATGATTGTTTTATGATTTCGGCTAAATTTATTTTAGGCTGGAAAACGAAAATATTATCTTAGGGCAATCCAATCCCAACACGCCAAAAATGGACTTCAACTATCATGCTCGGGAAATCGACCTAAGCTATTGTCGCGCCAGCTCAGGTAAAAGATTTGCTGGTGATGTCATCGACCTGATTATTTCTACGTTTTTCTTTTTGGTATTACATCTGTATCGGAATTTTTTTGCCTGGAACTTTAGATGGAACCGATGATTTTGTAAACAGGTTGGTTGTGATGGTTTATTATAGTTTGTAATGTGTTTAACAGAAGCTGTTTCACGTGGATCAATCCGAAAACTTAGTACAGGAGCTAAAGCCGTAAACTTAGACGGTAGTGAGATTGATTTTTATGAGCATTTACAAGGAATATGATCCGTGCGATTCCCTTTAATGCAATCAGTGCAATTCCTGAGGTCTATGGCACGATTGACTTTCGAACGCGATGGTGGTTGATGAGAAAATTAGCGCTGCAAACCCAAAGGGCAGAGCTGTTTGATTCACTTAAAAATCAAACTCAATAATATCTTCGTCTTTAAGCATTCGCTCTACAAATTTCTGGTGGTTTTGCGGTGTACCGGTAGCCGTCCAGTTTCCGGTAATAATATTGTTTACCAGCTGATGCTTGCCACGTTGGGGTTTCAGTTTACTTTCCCTAAAAACTTCTTCGTAACTTTCTAAATCGCCGTGTGTATGTTGTTTTTTAACAATACGGTAAATCCTTTTGGTAAAGCGCCGGTCGCCAATTTCTTCTAAAAAAGGGAAGATGATCAAAGCCAGCATCACCACGGCGGTAACACCAATGGCTTGTTCATAATAACCAGAACCTACTGCCATGCCAATGGCGGCCACGATCCAGATGATACAGGCTGTGGTAAGGCCTTTAACGCGGTTTTCTTCCTTAAAAATTACGCCAGCACCAAGAAAGCCAATGCCTGTAACAATATTCGAAGCAATCCTATCCTGGCTGGTAGGGCCTATTTTGATGGATAAAATAGTAAACAGGGTTGCGCCTAAACCAATCATCATCATGGTTTTTAATCCGGCAGACTTACTTCTGTATTCGCGTTCTGCTCCAATTATACCGCAAAGTAGAGTTGCCAATAAAAATTTATTGATTTCACTTTGGGTAATGAAATGGTTTTGATCTATAATTTCATTCATCGCCTTTTGTTATCAACGGCAAATTAATAAAAATCATAACATCTCAGTCCGTTTGCGCGGCCACCGTTTGAACTATTTGGAAAATATTTTTCGTAACCTACACCAATTTCGGATGTTCCACCTGTATTGCTATAATTAATTTTTGAAGTTGTAGCATCGTGACTGATGCCTAACCTAAATTTTTCACCATTGGTTCTGCGGTTAAAAATATCAAAGATTACCGAAAATACAATTGCATCATTTCCGTTCGAACTGCCATCATTGCGGTACCAGATGCCTGCATTTATACTGGCATACTTATATTGCATGCCCGCGCTAAACGATTTAATGTTACCTTGTTTATAAGCAATAATAGATGGGATAAGGTAATTTCCATCCCGGTCGTACTCATCTGGCACCAAAGTTAATTTGTAACTTAAATTACCCGATATGCGCATGGGTAACTTAGCCTGAAAACCAGATAAAGATTCATCCGGACGATTAAGGTGATGCATGGCTAATCCCATCATGAATTTTCCGACCACGAGATTGGCGCCCGCATTTGAATCGAAATAATATCGGCTATCTACACTTGGCCTTTCTGCACCCGAAATACTGCCCGGAATATAGCCAATGACATCGATCTGATCGCCAAACACGAGTTTGTCCCAATTTAGCTTTTGGTTGGTAATGCCTGCCTGTAATCCAAATGATAGGGCAAAATCGTCTCCTCCGATGATATAGGAATAGCTTAAGGCAATGTTGTTCTTCACCAGGTAGGCGGTTCCTTCGCTGCTGCGGTTAAAAATAATTCCAACACCACTGTTTAGGCTACTCAGGTTGAGATCTCCGGAAGCGGACATGTACGAATAATCACTGGCCAAGCCTGTCCACTGGTTACGGTAAAGCGCATTAAACCTGATGTCGCCTTCAAACTGGCCTGTAAGTGCCGGATTTAAGTAAATTGGCGCATTGTAAAACTGTGAGTAAATATGGTCTTGTGCCCATGAAACAATTGGCAGTAACCAAAATAAAATTATGATTATCCTTCTCCTCATTATCTATCTGATTAAATATATTACACCTGTTTTTTTCGGGGGAGATGAATCGTGGCTTATGCCTCTCCAATCGCTTCCATTAATAAATTTTACGTCAACTTTCCAGTAATAAATGCCCTGCGGCTGATCCTGGCCTTTATAAGTTCCATCCCAACCTTCCACAGGAGCACCATCATCCAATTTGCTCGTTTCCCAGATTAACTTGCCCCATTTGTTGAAAATAGACATGTTCCATTCTTTAATGCCGCGACCTTTGGCCATAAAGGTTTTAATTTCATTTTTAGCGCTCGGCGGCATAAAAGAGTTGGGAATACTTAAGTTGCCAGGTACACTAATAATCCTTACTGATTGAAATGTATTAGCCGAGCAGTTTTCCTTATTTAATACTTTTAAGGTTACAGTATAAGTACCTTCGTTCGCATAAGTATGGTTAGGGTTTTGCAAGGTAGATGTAGTTCCATCGCCAAAAGACCATTCCCAGCTTACCGCTCCTGTACTGGTATCTTTAAAGCCAAAGCTATAGTTTGGAGCGGAAAGTTCATTGCCAGGAATTACTACGAACGTAGCAACAGGAGGAGCTACAAGCTGAATATAATCAGCCAAGCTCAATGTGTTTTGGCATCGCTGGCTGTTTATTGCGGTAAGGGTAACTTTATAGTTTACGCCTGAGCCCGTGTAAGTGTGCTGAGGCTCAAAATCTGTTGAAGTTGGCGAACCATCACCAAAATCCCATACATAGGCAACTGCACCAACGCTGGTATTTTTAAATTTAACGGTAAGATTAGAACAGCTAATTGTTTTATCGGCCATAAAACCAGCGGTTGGTTGTGGCAGGATTGTAACGGTTTCGCTTATTGAGCTTTTTGAGCAGTCGTTTTCTGCATCTAATCTAATGGTGTATTTCCCGGGCTTGTCGAAAGTTTTTGGAAAAACACCTGTAGTATTGGAATACGCCGTACTGATTTTGCCCGTATCGTCATTCGTAAATGTGTAGGTAAAATTGCTTGCGCCGCGTGTATTATTGATGAAGTTAACGGTAAATGGTACGCAACCAACCTTCTCGTTACCGTTTACTACGAGTCCTGGAGTGATATCATTCGGTGAAACCCTGATGATTACTGGGATTGCATTTGCCTCGCCGCAACTGCTTTTAGCGGTCATGGTTACCGTAAAATCTTTTACTACAAGCGTTTTGAAGGTATGGCTTATTGTTCTTCTATCTGTTAGGGGGCCTGACGATGTGCCATCACCGAAATCGTAGGTATATGTTGTGCCTGCACTTTCCGGGCTGTTATTTACAAAGGTAACAAGGAGATCAGCGCATCCTCTTGTTTTATCAGGCGAGAATATGGCAACAGGTTTAGCATGTACAATAACCGTTGCCGATGTAACCACAGCCGGACCGCATGGTAAGGTTGTGGTTAGCGTAATTTTATAGGTTTTATCTTTCCCGGTTGGGTCAGCCAGAAAAGTTATTGCTTCAGGTTGCGCGAGGTTAGAAGATTGTCCATTACCAAAATCCCAGGCATAGGTGGCACTATTAAGCGGACTGGTGGTGTTGGTAAAAGTAACGCTAAGAGGTCCGCAACCTTCTGTTATGCTTTGTGTAAACGCTGGGGTAACAACAGGAAAAGTGCTGAATACCTCGCTTTTTTCATCTGAAGTACAACCCAGGCTACTGGTAACAATAAGTTTTATGGTCACACTTTCGTTGCCATTTGCAATGGTATAACCTGGAAATATTGGCCCTACTCCGATTGGTACATTATTGGCAAACCAGGTATAAGTACTGTTTCTATCAGGATATAAGGTTGCGGCAATATTGTTAGCGTCGAGTATAAAAGGAGCACAACCTGTTTTAGTATTGTAGGTTATTTCGGCTTTTGCATTTGGGTTTACCGTTATCTTAATTTGGTTGCTTAAAATGTTGCTGCAAACCCCACTGGCTACCGATCGGCGGTAATAAATGCTCACTTTCGGTGTTGGCGGTGTAAAGTTTATACTGTTAGCGCCCAGTACATCGCTCCAGGCAGTTCCATTTAGACTTGATTGCCATTGATAGGTGTAAGTTCCGCTACCGCCGCTGGGTGTAGAGCCTGTTAAAGTTGCAGCAGCTGTGCCGACACAAATATTTTGATCGGCAGAAATGGTATTGTTGGTTAGCCCTGGTAAAACGGTAACCTGTACCGAATTGCTGATCGAAGTACAAATGGTGCTGTTAACCAATCTCCTGAAATAGGTAGAAACTGTGGCCGTTGTGGTTAAGTCCTTATCAATAGCTGATGGGATGTTGGCCCATGTATTGCCATCGGCACTGCTTTGCCATTGGTAGGCAAATGTTCCTGTACCTCCAGTTGGTTTATCGCCTGTAATGGTGATGGTTTGTTCGGCACAAACCGGAACTGCAGATGCGGAAATGTTATTGGTAACCGGCGAATAATAAGTAATGACTACATCATCGGTAGAAGGAGGGCAACCACTAAAACCAGTAATGGTCCACCTGAAAGTATAAGTCTGACCAGGTACAAGGCCCGTAACATCAGTATTTCTACGTGTGGGCTCAATGATGGTCACGCCAGTTTGTGCAGATACCAGTGTCCACATACCACTATTGGACAATGGATCGTTGCCGTTTAATGTGATGCCATTGCCACTGCACAAGCTTTGGTCTGAGCCAGCGTTCGCTGCAACTGTGCCAGGATTAACCGTGATGGTAGTTACCGTTGATACGGCTTCTGCACAACTGCCACTTTGTACTACCGCACGATACTGCGTGGTAGTGGAAAGGTTGGAAAATACATAAGGATTTGCATTTGAAGTAATGGTCGACCAGTTTGTCCCATTATCTATGGAGCTTTCCCAGCGGATAATGTTGCCAACCTGCCCGGTTAAATTGATATTTCCATCGTTTGCACCCGCACACACACTTACATCGCCTGTTGTTGTGCCACCAACACTGATTGGATTTACGGTAATCTGTACATCATCGCTTGATGTGGAGCAATTGGCATCGCTTATCGTCCATTTTAAAGTATAGCTGTTTCCAGCCTGTAATCCCGAGATTGTTGTATTATGCTGCGTGTCATCAGCGAACGTTACAGTTGTCGGTGCAGAAACCACGGTCCATTTACCTGTTCCCACTACCGGACTGTTTCCTTTTAAGGCGTAAGATGTGGCATTGCATACCGCTTCATCCGGGCCCGCATTGGCTAGTGTTGCATTGGGTAAAACAGTAATGGTAATGGTTGTGGGTGTGCCGGGACAGCCGTTTGTAGATATTGGGCTGATGGTATAAGTTACTGTACCTGATGTGGTACCCGAATTGGTTAAAATATCATTAATCCCGGTATCTGCAGATGCCGTCGCTCTGTCGCTATTACCCGTTATTGCACCTGTCACTGTACTGGTATAGGTATAATTAATGTCTGCTAGATTTGCTGATAAAGTGATAGCAGATGAAGTGCCATTACAAATTGTTGATTTCGCTGCCGTTGCGGTTGCAATAGGATTTGGTTTAATTACAACGAGCAGTGAAAAAGGTGTGCCATTGCATCCGTCCAAATGAGGTGTAATGGTATAGGTAACGTTGGCATCTGCATTGATATCATTATTAGTCAATACATCATTAATATCACCTGTTCCGGTTGTAGTCGTGTAGCCAGCGGCAGATGCTGTTCCTGTGGCCGTCCAGGTATAGGTAACACCTGGAACTGCGGAGGTTGGGGTATAAGCCACACTATTCCCTGTACAAATGGTTTTGCTTGCACTACTTGTTAAGCTGATATCTGGTTTGATTTTTAAGATGACCTCATCATCGATCTGGTTGCACGGAGTAGCCAATGCGGTGGTAACCCTTAATGTTAAGGTAACCATACCAGCTGCTTTTTCGGCAGCAGTAGGGGTGTAAGTTGCATTCAGGTCGTTTCTACCTGGATTAAATTGACCTTCACCCCCAATCCATGTTTGTGTGGTTGTAGTTCCGTTTATTGTGCCGCTTAAAGTAAAGCCTGGATCATTAAAGCAGATGTTTTGATCTGGGCCGGCATCAACTATAGGAGCGGTACTGAAAGTTAATACCTGGGTATCTTCGGCCGTGCCGCAGTTGTTTTTATGGACAACTTTTACGGTATAGGTATCATAGCTGTCAAATTTTATCGATGGATACTTTGAATTGGCAGTTGTATTGTCAGTAAAGCTATAGGTTCCTGTTCCAGAAGGAACAACCGTCCAGGTATAAGTATCGGGTAGATCTTGTGTGGTACCTGTAAGTAACGTTTGGGTTGGTCCTGTTGTGGTATTGTTAAAATTGTAAGTGGCCAGGTTGCAGAGCGTAATATCGGGCGAAAGTGTAGCCTTTGGACTTTCGTTTACTACAACAGTTTGTGGCGGGCTGGTAATTAGTCCGCATGATGGAGTAGCGGTGCTTAAGGTGATGGAATATGTCCCTGCCGTAGGAAAGCTGAATACAGGTTCTTTGCTTGCTGCACTTGTGCCTCCTGCAAAATCTACAGCTGGGCTAACAGACCAGGAATATGTGTTAGCGGCATCGCAGATATTATCGAAAACAGAAAGATCGGTTGCTTTTAATGTTGTTCCGGCACAAATTGTATTTGATGGCAAACTGAAATCGGGCTTTGGCGAATCTTGGATGCAGATTTTCATTTCTACAGGATCGGCGTCGCATTCACCGGTGATATTCTTTGACTCCAATCGGATAACATGCTCGCCATGACTGGAAAAAACATATTGAAAGTTGAATGATTTTGGTCTGTCTGCCGCTTTAAGTACACCATCTACATACCAGTTGTAGGTAACATTATTCGGTGCGCAGGCTGCGGTATTGGTGTTTGGGTTTTCGCCCAAAACAGATGTATTGGTAAATACAATATTGGCATTGGTACAACCCGGGCTAGTGAAGGTAAAGGAGTTTACTGGTTTTGTTACTACTTTGGCCGAAGAAGAAACTGGTGTGCCCATCGTTGGGCAAAATGCATTTGATACCTTAATGGATACATCAAAAGCATTATAAATTGTTCCCGAGCTGGAGCTGGAGACACTGCCGCATGAGGAGCGTTTGTAAAGGTGTTCAACTAAGCCGTTATTGTTAATGATTTCGCAGAGCGTATACGTTGTAGTGGTTTGATCTCCCCATGCAATTGTATAAATATCACCCGGGTAGTTGTTTTGTATACCCGAGGCAGAAGTTACATCAACGTTAAATTTAAAAGTAGCTGATGGAAGGCATAATACATTATTCCCTGAGTTGGCAAAAGCCGTAATCGCTTTGTTATTGATCAAAAGATAAGCCTTTGTAGCAACCGTTCCATCGGGCATTACCGCTTTTGTATAAATGGTATAATGTGATTGCTGGGCGGTAAAAGATTGTAAAGGTGTAGCAAAAGAAATAGTAGCTGATGTAGAGCCAGTCATCTCGTCAGTAACTGTTGCGGTTACCGAAGTGTTTGCAGTAGATTCATTGTTGAGGGAAAAAGTATTATTCGCTCTGCTGGTACAGTTTCCGAATGTCTCATTATTCACATTCTCATTTAATAGTGTAGAGGTTAATTTTGCTTCTACAGCTGGCCCCGCCTTCACTTCAAAAGGCGAAGATTGCGCACTTACTGTAGCAGGGATGGTTGTTTTTACCCGAACCCGGTAACCTGTACCCGGTGTTAGGTTGTTAGGAAGTAATCCGTTTATGTAAGTGCTGTAAAAGCCTGCGTAATTGCCTATAAGGATTTCTGTAGCGAAATTTCCATTCTGATCTGATAAGTAGAGCTGGAACTGATTGCCTTGCGATATACAGCTTGTTGGTACTTTAAACGGAACAGCAATGGTGCTGCCTGGGGTATATGGCCCCGGATCTACCGGGCCAATGCTTACCTGAGCTAAAACGTTCGACGTGAGTAAAAATGTCCAAAAAAATAGGACAAAAGAAAACCACTTCCTTTTACAACGAATCTTCATAGACATTTAATAATAAGGATTGATTTTTATTGCGTTCCGGGGGGATTCATTAGTTACCTGATTTTATCAATATCAGAAATGAGTACTAGGCCTAAGACACATCAATAAATATTCGCTTTAAAGTACGTAGTTTTTGGCTTACATCGCCAAAATTTTACACCAAAAATACTGAACCTGTAGGTGAAGGCGTGATAAAGCTTCTTTATGATATAATAAGGCATAAAAAAAACCCTCAGGTAATTATACCTTGAGGGTTTTTTTACACGAAATTATTTCGCTGCGATAGAATGGTATTACATCATACCACCCATGCCACCGCCGCCCATTGGAGGCATTGGAGCACCACCTTCTTCAGGTTCATCTGCTAAAACAACTTCTGTGGTTAATAACATGGCTGCAATTGATGCTGCATTTTCTAAAGCTACACGGCTTACTTTGGTTGGGTCGATAACACCAGCGCCAATTAAGTTTTCGTAAGCACCGGTACGTGCATTATAACCAAAATCAGCAGTACCTTCCTTAACTTTTTGTACTACGATTGAACCTTCAATACCTGCGTTTTCGCAAATTTGACGTAATGGTTCTTCAATAGCACGGCGGATAATCTGAATACCTGTGTTTTCGTCTTCGTTAACACCTTTTAAATCAGCGATAGAAGCTACGGCGCGGATGAAAGCTACACCACCACCTGCAACAATACCTTCTTCTACAGCCGCACGGGTTGCATGTAAAGCATCATCAACACGGTCTTTTTTCTCTTTCATTTCAACCTCACTGGCTGCACCAACATAAAGTACTGCAACACCGCCAGCTAATTTAGCTAAACGCTCCTGTAATTTTTCTTTATCGTAGTCAGATGTAGTGGTTTCGATTTGCGCTTTAATCTGGTTAACACGTGCTTTAATATCATCTGTGTTGCCTGAACCGTTAATTACAGTCGTATTGTCTTTATCAACAACAACTTTCTCTGCAGAACCTAAGTAAGTTAAATCAGCGTTTTCTAATTTGTAACCTCTTTCTTCAGAAATAACAGTACCTCCGGTTAAGATCGCGATATCTTCTAACATTGCTTTTCTTCTGTCGCCAAATCCTGGAGCTTTAACAGCCACAACTTTCAATGACCCACGGATTTTGTTTACTACCAATGTAGCTAAAGCTTCTCCATCTAAATCTTCTGAAATGATTACTAATGGTTTACCTGTTTGAACAGTTTTTTCTAAAACCGGCAACAATTCTTTCATGTTGCTGATTTTTTTATCGTAGATTAAAATGTAAGGACTGTCTAATTCAGCTTCCATTTTATCTGCATTGGTAACAAAGTATGGAGATAAGTAACCTCTGTCAAACTGCATACCTTCTACTGTTTTAACTTCAGTTTCAGTACCTTTTGCTTCTTCAACGGTGATTACACCATCTTTACCAACTTTGCCCATTGCTTCAGCAATTAGCGCACCGATTACTTCATCATTGTTAGCAGAAATAGACGCAACCTGTTTGATTTTGTTATTATCTTCGCCAACTGTTTGTGATTGTGTTTTTAAGTTTTCTACAACAGCAGCAACGGCTTTATCGATACCACGTTTTAAATCCATTGGGTTTGCACCGGCGGCTACGTTTTTAATACCAGTAGTAATAATTGCCTGAGCCAATACAGTTGCAGTAGTAGTACCATCACCCGCAATATCAGCTGTTTTAGATGCTACTTCTTTAACCATTTGAGCCCCCATGTTCTCAACCGCATCTTTTAATTCGATTTCTTTCGCTACCGTAACACCATCTTTGGTAATTGCTGGTGATCCGAATTTTTTATCGATAATTACGTTACGTCCTTTTGGACCTAAGGTTACTTTTACTGCATTTGCAAGAATATCAACACCTCTCTTCAGGGCGTCGCGTGCTTCTACGTTATATTTTACTTGTTTAGACATTTTAAATTTTGTTTTTAAAGTTTTAATGTTGGAAGGTTGAAATGTTTCAATCCATCCGATTTATACAACATTGTAACATTCAGCGTTACAACATTTCAATTGATCTACCCAACAACAGCGTAAATATCGGTTTCGCGCATGATCAGGTAATCTTTACCTTCATAAGGGAACTCTGTACCACCATATTTACCATAAATTACAACATCGCCAACTTTTACGCTCGCTTTTTTACCTTCAGAATCTTCTTCAGAAACAGAAACTACAGTTCCTTTAGATGGTTTTTCTTTTGCAGTATCAGGGATATACAAACCTGATGCAGTTTTTTCTTCAGCTGCGGCCGGTTCAACGATTACTCTGTTCGAACTGCCAGCAATTGGTTTAAGGTTTAACGCCATAACTTTTATTATTTTTTATTTTGATTTGAATTTTTAACTATGCATACAATTAACACTTTTTATGCCAAGTGATTTTCAGGGACAAATTTTCACCAAACTGTCAATCTTTTCATGCTAATGGTTTGTGGGTGTGTCAGCATGGCAGTTTGTTACGGCTTTTAGCTAACCTGTTTATTCAATGAGGCCGGAGATCACGTTTTGCGTAAATCGACATTAATGATAGTAGAATCCTAACTATAGTTCCTTTTCAGTTAAATATTTCCAATACCTTTTGGGCACGTGCTGAACATGAAGTTTAGTATTTTTACGGGCTACAATATTGGCGCTTTTGAAATAATCTTTCCAGAGTGTTGCATACAAAGCTTCGCTATCATCCATTAAAATTGATGCCGGGCTCTGTTTGTTTATTCCATTGGTAAAACTGATCGTAATTTCTTCAACCGAGGTTAAATTATAATGCAAACCATATTTCCGTTTTAAATCATAAATAACCCATTGCTGGTCGGCATACCGGTACTTAAAATGATTGGATATTAAAGGTAGCACATTAAAATCAGGATCGATACCTGCATAAAATATACCATCTCCGGTTTTCTGAAAGCGGATAAAGGCCTCCATCCGGTGTTTTTCCCGTTCTACGCTTTTAGCATATTTAGAAAGGGCAATGATATGCTCGTTTCCATAATTGCTTTCCGCACCTGAAGCATGGTTAAAAATGTAAATTGAGAATTGAAAAAGATGATTGTAAGCTTCGGGAATTTCGGATAGATAGCTGCAATAAAATTTGCGGAGCCAGTCTTTCTTTAACTTTTTCTGAAGTCCGGCCCAAACACGGTCGGCCTTGGCTCCATCAGTAATTACCGTAAAACTTTCTGCAAAAGCTTCCGGCTGGAACATTTCGGTGGATTTGAGCATCACCCTGCCTGGTTTGCGTTCAAACCATTCAAAAACGGCTGTTAAAAGTCCTTGTAGCGAACCATCAAAAATGTAGGTCATATTTTTATTTACAGGTTTTACATCAGTCGTCATTCCAGCACAAGGGGGGATATTAGTGCAATAGCTTTAAGATTATTGATAAGTATTCCCTTATTTCAAAGGCATTGTGTTCCCGATCAGTTGGGGCTGGTGCATCTCCCTGAGCGGACAGCGCAATTAAAACAAAATCATCTGGTTACTATCGGTTTTTAGATATTTACTTTTGCTTTCGGCCAGAATAAAAGCCTTGATCTGCGTACCTTGATAATCTTTTAACTGATAAGGGCTATCACAGCAAACAATAAAATGTTTGGCTTTATTGTAGGCTATACCTATTTTTCTGAGCTGATCAATCCTGAGTTTACCAAATTTACGCGCCTGAACAATTTTCTTTGCCGACATTACACCGATTCCGGGCACCCGCAGTATCATTTTATAATCAGCAGTGTTGATATCCACCGGAAAATGTTGCATGTTTCTGATTGCCCAGCTTAATTTTGGATCAATATCAATATCAAGGTTAGGATTAGCATCGTTTAAAATTTCCTGTACTTTAAACCCGTAAAAACGCATCAGCCAATCGGTTTGATACAAACGGTTTTCCCGTAACAACGGTGGTTGGGTACCCAATATAGGCATTCTGGTATCGTTGCTGATGGGTACATAACCGGAATAGTATACCCGTTTTAAAGAAAAATTTTTGTAAAAGGCATTAGCTGTGTACATAATGTCTTTATCACTTTCCGGTGTGGCGCCAATAACCATTTGGGTGCTTTGTCCTGCAGGTACAAATTTCGGGATATGTTTGATCAGTTTTTTATCTGCTGAAAACTGGGAGATCTGTTTTTGCACAAAGTCGAGTGGTTTAATTACGTCTGCATGGTTTTTTTCAGGGGCCAGAAGTTTTAGCCCGGCTTCGGTAGGCATTTCCAGATTGATGCTCATCCGGTCGGCATACAAACCCGCTTCTTTAATTAATTCATCGCTGGCGCCGGGAATGGTTTTTAAATGGATGTAACCATTATAATTTTGCTCTAAACGTAACTTTTTTACCACTAAAAGCAGTCGTTCCATGGTAAAATCGGCATTTTTAAAAATCCCTGAACTTAAAAACAAGCCCTCTATATAGTTGCGGCGATAAAAATTCATAGTCAGTTCCACCACTTCATCTACGGTAAAAGCCGCACGCTTTATATCATTACTTTTACGTGAAACGCAAAATAAACAATCGTAAATGCAGTGGTTAGTGAGCAGGATTTTTAAGAGCGAAACACATCTGCCATCTTCTGTGTAGGTATGGCAAATGCCCGAACTGTGGCTGTCTCCGAGTCCTTTGCTGTCATTTTTTCTCGTGCCGCCGCTTGATGAACAGGAAACATCATATTTAGCAGCGTCGGCAAGAATATTTAATTTTTCACGGATACGATCAAACATAGGGATATATTTTACTAACAAAGATAGTCTAAATAACTAAAAATATTAGTAAATAAATTAGTTTAATCCATTCGAATAGGGAATAATCGCATGCAGTTAAGGTTATTTACCTTCCCATTCTTTGTAAAAGTGTTCCAGGTAAAGTAGCATAAAATCGTGTCTTTCTGTTGCCATTGCTTTTCCTGCTCCGGTGTTCATCAGATCTTTTAATAAAAGCAGTTTTTCATAAAAGTGGTTAATGGTTGGTGCGGTTGTATTTTTATAGCTTTCCTTATTGAGGTGTTTTTCCGGTAAAATTGCAGGGTCGTAAAGCACTCTGTTTTTAAATCCTCCATAGGTAAAAGCCCTGGCGATACCGATAGCCCCTATGGCATCTAAACGGTCTGCATCCTGTACAATTTGCAGTTCTTTCGAAGTAAAACCTGCACCATCAAAACTATTTTTGAACGACATGTTCTGGATAATCAGTTTAACATGCGCAATTATATCAGCATCAATATCAATCGACGATAGGAACGATGCGGCTATGTTTGGTCCAATTTCTTCATCACCATTATTGAATTTAGGATCAGCAATATCATGCAATAAGGCGGCGAAACAAACTACAAGTTCATCGCCATTTTCCTGTTGATTAATGGTTTGCGCAGTTTTAAAAACACGCTCAATATGAAACCAATCGTGACCTGCTTCGGCATTAGCCAATGTTTCTTTTACAAAGTCGATGGTTTTTTGAATGGAGACCTGCATAGTTGAAATTTTGCTCCAAAGGTATTGGAATTATCTGCAGGGCACAAGAAATGATATCAACAGCAACAGTTTAGCTTGCTGTTCTTTTCTCGTCATCAGCAATGATTTTTATCAAGTCACCGTGGTTTAAGGTCAATAAATGTGCTACATCAACTTCCAAAATGGCTGCAATCTGAAATAAACGATCGATAGTTAATTTGCTATAACCGAGCTCAATTTTGCTGTAAGCATTTTGGGATATTTTTAGTTTCGCTGCCAGATAATCTTGAGTGTAATCTCTGTATTCTCTAATTTTTCTAATATTCCCCGCAACATTCCTTGTTTTTAAAGCTAATACATCTTCCATAAATCGGATAAATTTTTAATATTTTTTACTTATGTACGAAAGTTTTACTCCTATAGATTTTAAGAGCATAACTTTTAGCGCATTTAAGAATTACACGTAAAGGGGATGAATTATATGGGTAACAAAGTCAGGCGTAAAATGTTTGGTGTTTACTTTAGCCAGGGGTTAGATTTTGTAAAAGTTAGTCTTCTTGAAATTGCAGAAGCCGGACGGAAGCAGTATGATAATAAAAGATATGAGGTGAGAAGCGGTCAACAAATTAAGGAAAGCTAAAAAAAAAGCTAGAAAGATACAGTTATCATGAAGGACTAATATAGGCCCCAGTCATCTTCAAACTCATCTTTTTCAAAATATTTAACCCACTCTATAAAAAGTAGACGAAATTTTTCAATTTCGTCTAAAACGATGTCTTTATATTCCGGGGTACATATTTCAAACATGTCTGCGGCTCTTACCTGGGTTTCCAGTTCGCGGCAGTTGGTTCTGATGATAGAGGCATTTTCCATCCTCAAAATATACATGTCTGCACCTTCTGCACCAACAATTTTGGGGCATAACATCATGGCATTTTGCATAATCAGGTTAGCAGTCATTTCCGCCATTTCTCCCTCAAGTGTTTCGCAGAACAGGGCAGCATATTTGTAAAGGGCTCTGGCCTGATTGTACAGGCTTTTAGCCCGGGTCACTTTCAACCTAACCTTTTCAGCATCATCGCTTGAAAGGCTTTCATCCGCCTCATCGTCCCGGCCAAATCGGCTAAAATGTTCCCATTCGGGCATATGATCCATGTCATCAAATTCCATACTTGTCAAATTTCTGCGTTGATACGTAACAAAGCGTAATATATTAATTTCCAGTAAAAAGGCTATGCATCGGTTAATGGTGCCCTGCGAGATCCTTCATATAATTCATATTCTAATAAACGGCAATCTAATTTACCGTTATAAAATTCAATTTTTTTAGCCGCTTTTAACCCAATTTTTTTTGCAAGATCAGGATTTCCGGTGAAAATATAACCAGCGTAGCCCTTACATTTTGTCTTCATAAAATCACCCATCCGTTTATAGGTCAGTTCCAACTTACTGTGCACACCTAAACGTTCACCATATTCGGGGTTAAAAATCACAACACCTTTACCATCTTCAGGAACAGGCGTTAATTCAAAATCGCAGACCTGAAATTCAATTAATGTGTCAACACCTGCTGTTTTTGCATTTCTGCGCGTTACTTCTAGCGCATCTTCCGACAAATCGGAAGCTACAATTTTGAAATCAACGCTTTTAATTACCTGATCTTTTAGGATTCTGCGTTCAGCAAAAAAAACTTCCTCATCATAACCCAATATGTGCATAAAGCCATAATTCATGCGGTATAAACCAGGAGCGCGGTTAGTGGCCAAAAGGGCGGCTTCAATAGCTAAGGTACCTGATCCGCACATGGGGTTGATAAATGCTGATTTTTTATCCCATTTAGTTGCTAAAATAACTCCGGCAGCAAGTGCCTCTAACATCGGGGCTTTCCCTGGTATTTTTCGATAACCATGTTTGGCAAGGGTTTCGCCAGATGTATCCATAAAAACATCAGCATCAGCATCTTTCCAATATAAATGCACAACCGTTTTATTGGCGTCCGATCCTGAGTTCGGACGAATGCCCTTTTTCGCTTTCATGCGGTCTACAATTGCGTCCTTAACCTTTAGGTTTGCAAAAAGTGGTGTAGTAATATTTGGGTTATCAACATTTGAGGTTACGGAAAAATAACCCGAAAAATCAATCAGTTCTTCCCATTCAATGGCTGCAATTTCATTATATAGATCATCTGGAGTAACGGCTTTGAAACTTTTTATGGCATATAGAATCTGGCTGGCGCAGCGCAGGTTCAGATTTAGTTTAATACACTCTGTAAGGGTGATATTGAGTTCAACGCCGGTAGCAAAAGACCGCTCAATGGTGTAGCCTAAAGCCGTAACTTCTTCTTGTAAGTAGGGCGAAAGGCGCTTATTGCAGGTAATAATTACCTTGCTTTTATTGTGGAAAACTTGCATCATAATATATGCGAAGTTATCAATAAAATTATAGAGATTTGATGTTTATAGTACATTAAGTAGTATTAGTTATGGAAATTAAAGGAAAAGTACACGAAGTAGGTGCCACGCAACAGATAAGTGAAACGTTTAAAAAACGTGATTTAATAGTAGAATACGCAGAAAATCCAACATACCCAGAATATATCCGTTTTGAGGCTTTACAAGATAAAACTGCATTATTAGATACATTTAAAGCAGGCGATGAGGTTGAGGTTTTCTTTAATTTACGTGGTCGTCCCTGGACAGATAAAACGGGTAAAACATCATATTTTAACAGCTTGGTTATTTGGCGTATCAATGCAGTTGCTGCAGGCGCTCCGGCAGCCACGCCAGCTTATGCAGCTCCGGTTGATGTAAGCAATGCGCCAGGAGAAGATGATGATTTGCCTTTCTAAATAAAGATTCTTTTTTAAGCAAACAATTTTGAACCATGCCGAGGCTTAGCTTCGGCATTTTTTTTGACCCGCCAGGCTTCCGAAGTTTATATGCCCCATGCCGGATAAACATCGGAAGTCTTCCCGCTGTTAAAATATGTTAAAAACAAACACTTCGCTCTACTAATCAGTATTTTTGATATCTGTTTAAATTTAAGAAGATTATGCCCGGTTTTTTTGTTTTTAAAAACCGATCTGGTTTATGAAGAAAAGAAGTTTTTGGCTAATTACGGTTTTAATGACGGTTGCGCTGCTTGGCGTATTCGTAATGCAATTGTATTACATACGGGAATCGTATAAACTCAAATCACAGCTTTTTGATGAACAGGTAAATCAAACACTAACTTCGGTTGTAAATAAACTACAGCGTAGAAATGTTGCCGATCACTTAAACCGCAAAGATGCTGAAAATAAGTTAAAGCAGTTGCAGGATTCCAGACAGCGTGCACTGGATATTAAGGATTTACGGCAACAGTATGCGCAGGAAGCAGAACTGCGGCAGGCGGAGCGCGAAAACCAGATTGAGAGTTACCTGAACCAACAGGACAGTATTATCCGGGTATCTTATCGTGCACCAAATGTAATTTCTGAACGGGAATATACTTCATTGAGTTCGGAAAACGGCGATAAACTGGATTTGCAGATGGATGCCATCATTGACATTAAGAGCCTGATCTTGAAGGGTTATAGCATGCGTACCAAGCCTTTTACCGCACCACCCAAAACATTCGAGTTTAAAAGTCTGCAGAGTTTACCTGATACATTGAGATATCTGGTTTTTGATCCGAGGGATGGTAGCCCGGGTTTTGCAAACGTTCCAAAAATTCCGAACGATTTACAGAAAAAATTTCAACGTGAAGATGAAATTGAACGTAAAAAATTGGCGCTTAAAATTGCAGCGCTAGGTAAGGATACTTTCTCGTATACCCGTTCAAGTGTAGTTGAGGATGTATCCAAAGAAATGCAGGAAACCAATGTGCCTATTTATAAGCGCATTAATTTTAGCGCTTTGGGCCGTTTATTAAAACAGGAACTCTTAGCCAATAACATTACGTTAGTGCCTTCCTACCGGATTTCGCTTGCCCGGAAAGATTCGACCATTTTTATGATGGCATCTCATGTTAAAGGAGCTTTTTTGCCGGAAAATACGTATAAAACGCCTTTGTTCGGAAATGATATTTTTCGCGATCCCGGCATGCTAGTTGTCAGTTTTCCAAACAAAAATTCAGCTATTATCGCTAATTTGAGTGCTACGCTTGCATCGTCAATTGGTTTGTTGCTGGTGCTGGTTTTCATCTTTTCTTATACCCTTTATGCTATTTTGAAGCAGAAGAAACTGTCGGAAATGAAAACGGATTTCATTAATAACATGACGCATGAGTTTAAAACGCCTGTAGCAACGATTATGATTGCCAGTGAGGCCTTAAAAGATCCGGAAGTGACAGAAGATAAGGCACGGTTGAAACGTTTGGCCGGGATCATTTATGACGAGAATGTTCGCCTGGGAAGCCATATTGAGCGTGTTTTAAGCATTGCCCGCTTAGAGAAGGGAGAGCTTAAAATGGAGAATACAGAAGTAGACGTAAACGACTTGATTGTGATTGTATTGGATAGCATGGAGTTGCAGCTACAGAAAAGGAATGCCATAATTAATGTGCATACCGATGCAGAAAATGCTGTGGTATATGGTGACGAGCTTCACTTATCTAACGTCATTTATAACCTGATTGATAATGCGAACAAATACAGTCGTGATACCCCTGAGATTACCATTACTACCCGTAATGCCGGTAAGAATTTAGTTATCGAAATAGCGGATAAAGGCATTGGCATGACCAAAGAGCAGTCAAAAAGGATTTTTGATCAGTTTTATAGGGTACCAACCGGTAATTTACATGATGTTAAAGGCTTTGGCCTGGGTTTAAATTATGTTCATGATATTATTAAAAAACTGAACGGGACGGTTAAGGTTAGTAGTGAAAAGGATAAAGGAACGACGTTTGAAATATCTTTACCTTTATAATACAGAAATGTTGATACGAAGGCTAAGTTTATCGGTACAGCAAAAATGAAGGGGCTATATAGTGGCGTATTGATCTGATCATGATGGTAAAACCATCAGATATCCTTAATCGAATACTAATTTGGCTTTAAAGCCATTTATGTAATAAAAACAAGAAAATGAAAAAAATACTTCTGGTAGAAGACGACCCAAATTTAGGTTTATTGTTACAAGACTATCTGCAGCTGAAAGGTAAGTTTGATGTGGTGCTTTGTACTGATGGGGAAGATGGATTAAAGGCATTTAATAAGCAGAATTTTGACTTGTGCATTCTGGACGTGATGATGCCTAAAAAAGATGGCTTTACCTTGGGTAAAGATATTAGAAAGGTAAACACACAGGTGCCTATTATTTTTGCAACGGCAAAAACCATGTTAGAAGATAAATCTGCTGCTTATGATTTAGGTGGAGATGATTACATTACCAAGCCTTTTCGGATTGAGGAGCTTCTATTGCGCATTAACGCGATGTTTAAGCGGATAGCAAATAAAACAGATAACAATGATGAGGTGGCCGAAACGCAGTTTTCTATTGGTCGGTATCATTTCGATTATACCACTCAGATTATCACCGATAATGATCATCAGCAAAAACTATCTACCAAAGAAGCTGAGCTTTTACGGCTATTGTGTTTGAAAAAAAATACCGTTTTAACCCGTGAGGAAGCTCTGTTAAGCATTTGGCACGATGACAATTACTTTAACGGAAGAAGTATGGATGTATTTTTAAGTAAACTGCGTAAGTATCTCAAGGCCGATCCTTCGGTTGAAATTATTAACGTACACGGAAAAGGTTATAAGTTGCTGGTGAGTTAGATCAGTGTTAAATGTTGGAATGTTGTAAAGTTAATATGTTCCTGGCGCCAAAATTAACTTTCCAAACATTAAACCTTACAACTTTTTACTCCTCTTAAATATACAGGTTCTCCTGAATAGCCGGAATGATGCCGCGTTCCTGTGCCAGTTTAAACAAGGTATCAACTGCTTTACGGCCTTCTTCGCCAAGGTTGATGCTGTATTTATTTACATACAGTTCGATGTGTTTGTACATCACGCTTTCTTCCATGGCCTGCGCATGTTGGCGGATAAAATCGATACCTGATTTTGGATGGGCAAAAGCAAACTCAACGGATTGGCGGATCAGGCGGTTAACTTTTAGCTGTACCTCGCGGTCTAAATTGCGGTTAATCACAATTCCCCCTAATGGAATAGCGCAACCGGTAAGTTTTTCCCAATAATCACCCAGATCAACAATCCTGGTCAAACCCTTGTCCTGATAGGTAAACCTGTTTTCGTGGATGATCAGGCCTAAATCAATCTGCTCATTAATCAAGGCTGATTCAATTTCTGAAAACACAAGTTCTTGTTTGTTTTGCAAGTGTGGATAGGCAATTCCCAATAAGAAATTGGCGGTAGTATATTTTCCGGGTATCCCGATTTTGAGTTTATTGTTTAGCGTTTGGAGTTGAGGATCATCCGGACCTTCAAACTGTTTTTGGCTGATCAATAAGGGGCCGACACCGAAGCCCAGGGCGCTACCGGCATCTAATAAAGCGTACTGATTAGCTACGTAGGCAAATGCATGGAAACTTAACTTGGTAATATCTAATTCGCCCCTAAGTGCCTTTTGGTTTAGGGTTTCAACATCATCATAGTAAACCTCAAATGTTAATCCTTCCGTATCAATTTTATGGTGAATGAGCGCATCGAAAATAAATGTATCGTTAGGGCAGGGAGAAAATCCAAGTGTAAGTTTCATCTATTTATTTTTTTGTTTTCAGTTGTTAGATGGAGCCTTTTACAATTAAAATAATTATTTCAATTGTGTTTGGTTCATAAACCAAAATTAAGTACTGCGGTAAACTAATTGGTCATAATCAGTTCATTTCTCCAATAAACGAGATGGCCCAGTCGTTTAAGTTCTTAATGGCCAAACCAATTTTCCAATTGTCTTTATTTCTCGGTTCTACATAATTAGAGATGCTTCTGATCTGCAAACTTTTAATATTTAATTGTTTACAGGCATAAAAAACAGCGGCACCTTCCATGCTTTCAGTAGTTGGATTTAACCGGTTTATCAAATTTTTAATGCTTTTCTCACTTCCCGTTACACAGTTTATGGTAATGCCGCTAACAGTGGGCAGGTTAATGTTTTCTGTTGTTGTTGAATTATAGTAGTTCTCCCCAAAACCTAAATCTACGATGGTCAGAAATTCATCTTCATTCTCTGCACCCAATTCAGCAAAGGTATCTTCAGTAATATTTAGTACGGTACCTAAGGCGATACCACGGTCGAAGCTGCCGGCGATGCCTAAATTAACCACCAGGCTATATTTAGATGAAAGGTATCTTCCCAGGGCAAAGGCTGTTGCTACCATTCCAACTCCGGTAATCAGCAGGTCAAAATTTTTACTTTCAACAAAATCAGTGTCGGGTAAATTAAAGTGCTGGTATAAGAAGGTAAGTTCAGCTTTTGTAGCCGCAACAACTAAGGTTTTCATTAAGTAAAGTTAACGAAATAAGTGGAAGGTAAGGTGGGTGAGGAAAACAGGACCGGTATAACCTGTGATAAAAAATGTAAAATGTAAGATGGAAGATGGAATGCGAACAGATCTGGGATGAATTTGGGCAAGACATATTTACATCATCCATTATCCGCCAAACATCATCCATTTTATCCGTATATTTGTATTTTATTTTATAGTAATGATTTACATAACGAGAAAAGCATCATTTAATGCGGCGCACAAATTGGCGCGTACCGATTGGGATGATGATAGAAACAATGAAGTTTTTGGTAAATGTGCCAACCCGAACTGGCATGGCCATAACTACTGGTTATATGTTACCGTTAAGGGCGAAGTAAATCCGGAAACAGGTTTTCTGGTTGATTTAAAATGGCTGAAAGACGTAATGAATGACTATGTGGTAGACAAGGTTGATCATAAAAATTTAAATCTTGATGTGGATTTTATGAAAGGCAAACTGGCTTCGACCGAAAATCTGGCCATCGAAATCTGGAAACAGCTTTGGGGTCCGATCGAAGCTAGCGGCGCAATTCTGCATTGCGTAAAAATCTATGAAACCGAAAATAATTTTGTTGAATACTTTGGTTAAAAACCTAAATTAATGAGCAGTAAAGACATATTAAAAGGCGAATCGAGAGACGGCTATGTAAAAATAGACCGCTATAACGAAAATAAAATTGAAGCGGTAGCCTCACATTATAAAGATATTCTTAGCCAGTTGGGCGAAAACCCGGAGCGCGAAGGTTTACTAAAAACGCCTGAGCGTGTAGCTAAAGCATTGCAGTATTTAACACATGGCTACGATTTAAAGCCAGATGAAATTCTAAGGTCAGCCATGTTTGAAGAGGATTACAGCCAAATGGTGGTGGTTAAGGATATTGAGGTTTATTCGATGTGCGAACACCACATGCTGCCATTTTTTGGCAAAGCACATATTGCTTATATCCCTAACGGGCATATTGTAGGTTTAAGTAAAATTCCTCGTGTGGTTGATGCTTTTGCACGTCGTTTACAGGTACAGGAACGCTTAACGAACGAAATCAGAGATTGTATCCAGAATACCCTTAGCCCGATGGGTGTGGCGGTAGTGATGGAGTGCAGGCACTTATGCATGTCTATGCGTGGAGTGCAAAAGCAAAATTCGGTCACCACAACATCGGCCTTTACGGGCACCTTTTTAAGTAACGATAAAACAAGAGCCGAGTTTTTGAGGTTAATTACCGCGAGTTTAGATTAATTGTATCAGGTAAAAAGTAATAAGTATCAAGTAAGGTATAAATAATAACGCTAGCCGCCAAACGCGATACACCAAACTATTATAATGAAAGCATATATTTTTCCCGGACAGGGAGCACAGTTTGTAGGTATGGGTAAAGATCTTTATGAAAATCCAAAAGCTGCAGCATTATTTGAACAGGCCAACGAAATTATTGGTTTCCGCATTAGCGACATTATGTTTAGCGGAACAGATGAAGAGCTTAAACAAACAAATGTAACCCAACCGGCAATTTTTTTGCATTCGGTTATTTTAGCCAAGGTTTTAGGCGATGATTTTAAACCAGATATGGTTGCGGGTCACTCTCTAGGCGAATTTTCGGCTTTGGTTGCTGCAAATGCATTGAGCTTTGAAGATGGATTAAAATTGGTTATTGCCCGCGCAAATGCCATGCAAAAAGCATGTGAGGCACAACCGTCAACCATGGCAGCAATTTTGGGTTTAGCTGATGAAGTGGTTGAAAAAATCTGCGCAGAAATTGATGCCGTGGTGGTGCCAGCAAATTATAACTGCCCTGGCCAATTGGTTATTTCAGGAAGTATTGAAGGTATTGATCTGGCTTGTGCCAAATTAACGGAAGCAGGAGCAAAAAGAGCCTTAAAGTTGAATGTTGGTGGTGCATTTCACTCCCCTTTAATGGAACCGGCAAAAATTGAATTACAGGCTGCTATTGAAGCCACTAACATCGCATCTCCAATCTGCCCGGTTTATCAGAATGTTGATGCCAGGCCATATACAGACCCCGCTGAAATAAAAGCCAATTTAATTAAACAATTAACCGGTGCTGTGCGTTGGACACAAACAGTAGGCAACATGCTTGCAGATGGTGCAACTGAATTTGTAGAGGTTGGTCCGGGCAATGTATTGCAGGGATTGGTTAAAAAAGTAAGCCGCGAAGTACAGACAAGCAGTGCTGTTTTAGCTTAATTTATTCAAATAGAATGAATAGTGCCAACGCCATAAACGAGAAGTTTATGGCGTTGTTTTTTATCAATATTTAATATCTTTATCCGTAGATGAAAATGAGCTTTGGTATAAAAATAAGATTTCTATTGCTTGTTTTGGGCTGTTGCCTTATTGCAACCTCTATTTCGCTAAGCAGGTTTACCACCAAAAGTGAACTGTTAGAACACGATGGAGCGGAAATCCAGCAAAACCTTTTGCTTAAAGAAAAAGCCGTACAAACATTTTTGGCCAATAAGCAGGAAGTGGCTAAAGCCAAACAGTTTCATCTGAACCCTAAAGATGCCATTGATTTCATTACAACCTATCGCGAGAGTAATGGAATAAATTTATTGACCTTTGAAAATAACCAGCTCAAGTTCTGGAGTACTTATAAAGTTTCTGAAATAGACCCGGCTACTTTAAAGGAAGGCAGTTCGGTACTGTTTTTTTATAATGGCTGGTATGAGGTCATTAAAAGTACGCAGGGCAATTTCAGTCTCGTTTTCCTGATTTCCATTCAATCACAATATCCTTTTAAAGAAACCAAGTATTTTAAGAGTGATATTGACCCTATTTTATCCAAAACAAAAATACTAACCTTTGCCTCTTTTACAGATAAGGATGTTTATGTTATCAAAAATCTGGAAAATAAGTTTTTATTCGGATTAAAAGTAAAACCTGGTTATGCTGAAACCCATTATTCAGGTACACAATTGTGGTTGTTTGTTGCGGGTATGTTGTGCATCTGCATGTTCTTCAATTCTTTAAGTTCATTCATTGCCAGGCGTGGACATATTGTTTGGGGTACGTTTTTGCTGTTGTTTTTCTTTCTGGCTTTTCGGTTAACAGATCTGTATTATGGCTGGTTTAACCACCGGTTTACCTTGGATCTGTTTGATCCGAGGATATATGCAGATAATTTTCTGATGCCTTCTTTAGGCGATTTTCTCTTAAACGTTATCGCGCTCACCTGGCTACTCCTTTTTATGTATAACCATAAGGAACAATACAAGTTTCCGGGATGGATAAAGCGGAGTAAAACAATCGGAGTTATTATCCAGGCTGTGTTAATGGTGTTGATAGGGCGGATTGTTTGGGATACAGATGATATCTTTTTTGGATTGATATTTAATTCGAAAATTAATTTTGATATCGTTAATATCCTTAAGCTTAGCGGAACAAGCTGGGTAGGTATTGTGATTTTATGTTTGGCATGGTTCCAGATTTACCTGATCACCGCTATCTCAGCAACGGTAAGCAGCCAGTTAAACGTAAGCAATAGGATGCGCGTAATTATTTTCCTGTTCGGCTTTACTGGCGTTTTTATCTACAAGTTAGTGGTAGGTTTCAATGCATTTTTTATCGTTTTTGCCCTTGTATTATTTATTGTGGCGAGGGCTGTTTATTTAAAGGAGAAGAACTTTTCAATCGGCATGTTTGCCATTGTGTTTTTCTGTCTCGCTTTCAATACATCTATTAAGTATACCAAGTATAAAGACATTAAAGAAAGAAGTTTACGTGAACCTCTGGCCAGAAAAGTGCAATCTTCTGAAGATCCGAATGCTATTGTTGCTTTAGGTACTTTAGGCAATGAAATTGTTAAAGATAGCTTTCTGACGAGCTACTTTAGTCAAAATAGGGAAGGTAATTATGCTGTACTCAAAAATCACATTAAAGATTATTTAGATGGCTATTTAAGCCGCTACGACTATCAGATCTATCCCTATAATAAACTGGGTTCTGCAATCGAAAACGCTGATACACCCCCGATTGATAAGTATAAAAAGCTAGTGGAGGCTGGTTCAGTTAAAATAGATGGATCTAACTTTTTTTATCAGGTAAACAATACTTTTGGTTATCAGGATTATTTCGGAATCATCTCAGTGGTAAACAATGGCAGTTTACTGGGTACGCTGGTTATCGAACTCAGGTCCAAGCCATATAATTATAATAACCGGCTACCCGATCTTCTCGGAGATCAGAAAATGATCAAAGACGAAGATTTTAAAGGTTATTCTATTGCTTTATACAGCAATAATAAGTTGCTGAATCAGTCGGGAAACTATACCTATCCTTTAGACGGAAGCATATTTAAAGGCAAAAAGGACGATTTCATCATTAATAATGATGATAAACAGCATTACAGCCATTTGATCTATAAGCCTACTGAAAGCAAAATGGTTGTGATTAGCAAAGAGAAAGTAGATTATGTAGAACGTTTGGCTGCCCTATCATTTTTCTTTTTGATATTTATCATTTTCTCCCTGGTGCTCTATGGTTTAATATGGTTAATCAAAAATCTCGATGATGATAAAGTAGGCTGGTTTAGCATCAACAGGTCTTTAATGATTAATGCCAATAAGATTTTGTATAAAACCAGAATCCAGGTATCTATTGTATTGGCTGTAGTGGCCACACTGGTTATTGTGGGTTGGGGAACCTACTACTATATGAACAATGAATATCGCGGACAGCAAGACACGATATTAAAAGATAAGATAAGAAAAGTTCAGCAGAATTTTGAAAAGCAGGTGTTCAGCAATGGTATTATTGCAAACGATGAGAATGCCGCAGCAGATTTTAATAATTTTGCCGATATCAACAATGCTGATTTAAACTTGTACGATCTGAGCGGAAACCTGATCATGACCACATATCCAAAGCTGTATAATTATAAAATTATTGGTAAAAAAATGGGGCCAAAAGCGTTCTTTTCATTAAGTGGTCTGCACCGTTCAGAATATATTAACCCTAAGGAGAACATTGGAAGTTTAATTTACGCTGCCGCCTATGCCCCCATCAGGAATGCCCAGAACAAAACGATTGCTTATATCGGTTTGCCGAACTATTCTAACGAAGAGGAGTATAGCGATAAACTGGCACTTTTTGTAAGTAACCTGATTAATCTGTACGCGCTGGTATTTGTGGCTATTGGCGTATTGGCTGTATTTTTAGCTAATCAGATTACCAATCCGTTAACCTTCATTCAGGAGAGTATCAGTAAGACCAAAATAGGGCAGAAGAACGAGCCCATAGTATGGCGGAGGCATGATGAAATCGGGTCTTTAATTAAGGAGTATAACCATATGATTGCTGCTTTGGAAGAGAGTGCGATCAAACTGGCCAGATCAGAAAGGGAGAGCGCCTGGCGTGAGATGGCCAAACAAGTGGCTCATGAAATCAAGAATCCGCTAACCCCGTTAAAGTTAGGTGTTCAGTTGTTGGAAAAATCATGGAGAGAGAAAGATCCAAATTTCGAACAAAAGTTTAATAAGTTCAGCAAATCATTTATAGAACAGATTGACAGCCTTTCTAAAATTGCTTCCGAGTTTTCTAATTTCGCCAAAATGCCCGATACCAATCTGGAACGACTTTCTTTACTTCCAATTATCGAACAGGCAAGAGAAGTATTTAAAAGTACTGAAAATGTAACTATCGACGTGCAGAACAAGAGCGAAAAGGATATCATGATCCTGGCAGACCATGATCAGCTGCTGAGAACATTTAACAACCTGCTTAAAAATGCGATAGAAGCTATAGACGAAGAATCGTTATGCTGCATTACCATCATTATATATGCCGATATGAAAAATGCATATATAGAAATAAAGGACAATGGAAAAGGCATACCACCTTCATTGCAGGATAAAATATTTGTGCCGAATTTCACTACTAAGACATCGGGTACAGGCTTAGGCTTGGCTTTTGTTAAGCAGGCTGTAGAAAATGCTGGCGGTTCAGTTAAGTTTACCTCAATAAACGGTTTAGGAACAACATTCTATCTGAACTTTCCTTTGATTTAAGTTAAAATAAGGTAGATGGATTAATCTGATGGTAGATATGTTATTTCAACTCCACTTGCGCTTTGCCCATGGTATTGCCATCCGCATATAAAATAACGGTATATATGCCCTTTATAAATGGCTTAGGATTTGTCCAATCGATAACGTAGGTGCTATCGTCATTATTGTAATTGATAAAAATAGAATGGCTGAACTGCATGTCCTGTCCGTCAGCCTCAAAATGGTTTTCCTCGTTGGCAAGCAGGTTTCCTGCCGGATCAAATACCCGAAGATAAATGTTATGATGTCCTTTTTCTGCCAACTGATTAGGTACAATGTTAAAACGTACGCTTAACTTTTGGGCAGTAGATGATTTGGTAACCTCAACTTTTTTGCCGCTTGATTTTGTTCTGAAAGCAATAATTTCGGCCCATTGTAACTTTAATGCTGCGGCCGTTTTAACTTTTGCATTTAAATTGGAGTTTTCGCTCTCTAAGTTCGCAGCTTTGTTACTGATGTTTCTGAGCGTATTTTGCAAGCTATCGCGGCTGTTTTTTAGGAAGATATTATCTTTCTGTAGCTGAATAATCTGATCGTTGTAGTTTTTTACAAATGTTTTCAGTTCATTAATCTTTGCATTGGCCCTGTCGATTTCGGCCTGGGTAATCTGGTTCTTTTCTAAAGCTTTCTTTAACTCTTCTATTTTTGTTCGCGCAAGCTTCTGCTCCTCAATGAGTTTTTCGTTCAAATCGAGATTCAAAGCATTAACCTTGTCAAGTTCAACCTCAATTTTTTCTACTTCAAGCCGGAGTTTATCTTTTTCTGCACTAACGGTAACAAATCTTTCACTTTGCTTTCGGTCTTTAAAAAACAAGTAAGCATTTGTGCCAATTAGAGCGGCAATAACGATGACAAGGAAGTAAATTTTGTTTCTATCACCCTTATTAATCTTTTGTGGTTCCATTTAATAACACTGTATCTTCTATAAATTAATATACTTTTGTTCTCCATAGGTAAATGGGGGTACACAATTAATTTTATCAAGGCGCAAATTAAAATTTTTAATAAAGTTATAAGAGTTTTTAAAAAAAATCGTTTACTTGCTAATGTTCGATTTGTATACAAATCTACACAAACACACAACCTGAAAAAAATAAGATAAGAAATAATGCTTAAAAACTTCCTATACGCACTTTTATCCTTAACTATAGTACCATATATATTAAATGCACAACCTTTATCAAAAATTGCACCAAAAAGGGAATTTAGAGGCGTTTGGGTGGCTACTGTTACCAATATAGATTGGCCGTCGAGGCCCGGGCTGACCATTGATCAGCAGAAGCAGGAGTTGATTGGTATTTTAGAAAGACATAAAAGCCAGGGAATGAATGCCATTATATTGCAGGTCAGACCCGCAGCCGATGCATTTTACGCTAAATCCAGAGAGCCCTGGAGCCAATGGTTAATGGGTAGGCAGGGACTGGCGCCGGCACCTGGTTACGATCCGCTGGCTTTTGCCATCAAAGAAGCCCATTTCAGGGGAATGGAGCTGCATGCCTGGTTTAACCCTTATAGAGCCAGTATGAGTAGCTCGGCCGTGTTAAGCGAAAACCATGCTTATCGTAAACACCCCGACTGGTTTTTTACCTATGGCGGTAAAAAGCAGTTCGATCCGGGTATTCCGGAAGTGAGGGAATATATTGTACAGGTAATTTTAGATGTGGTAAAAGGCTATGACATTGATGGTATCCACTTCGACGATTACTTTTATCCATATAAATTAGAAGGCCAAACCATTAATGATAGCAATACTTTTAACAAATACCCTAATAATTTCTCAGACATAAAAGATTGGAGGCGCAATAATGTCGATCTGCTTATCAAACAGCTTGATGATAGTATCCACCACTATAAAAAATGGGTAAAATTTGGGATCAGTCCGTTTGGTATCTGGAAAAATAAAAATGAGGATCCCGAAGGCTCTGCCACCAGCGGGCTATCTAACTATGCTGAACTTTTTGCTGATAGCCGTAAATGGGTTAGAGAAGGTTGGGTGGATTACATTAATCCTCAGATTTACTTTACGTTCACCAGAAGAGTGGCGCCTTATGGCGTTTTGGTTGACTGGTGGAGCAATAATACTTTTGGCAGACATGTTTATATCGGGCAGGGCGCTTACCTGGTAAACTCAAGGGCAGAAGCCGCGTGGAGAAACCTGAGCGAAATACCGAGGCAGATTAGATATCTGAGAGAGAATAACCGCATTCAGGGCAGCGTATTTTTCAGTTCAAAATCATTAAGTACGGTTGCTAAGGCAGTTGGGGATTCGTTAAAGAACGATTTTTATAAATACCCTGCTTTGCCGCCGCAAATGCCATGGCTGGATGAAGTGCCGCCAAACGAACCTCAGGCCTTAACTGCCGATGCATTGAGAGATGGGGTACATTTAAAATGGCAGCTTCCATTGAAGGCAAAGGATGGAGAAACAGCTTCGGGATTCGTGATTTACAGATTTGATGAAGGAGAGAAAATCTCGATACTTGACCCGAAGAACATTGTTAAAATAAGCTTTGAAGATTATCTTTCATTTATTGATACGAGTGTAGAAAGTGGAAAACGGTACAGTTATCTTGTAACGGCATTGGATCGGTTAAAGAATGAAAGCGAGCCGAGTGGGCCTGTTGGTGTAGAGATTCCGCTGGCAAAGGAATAAAAGCGTTTAGTTTTTTTTATTGGTCGATTCTCTTTCTACAACACCCGGATCGAGCACAATATGTTCCATGTTGGCGTATGGGCTTTCCTGATTAATCATTTTCAGAAACATTTTAGCACATTCCTGGCCGATTTTTGAGGCATGCTGATCAATAGTGGACAGGTTGGGTGTAATGTAAGCGGAAAAGGCTTCATTTGCGAAACCGATTACCCCTATTTGAGGTGGGGTTTCATTTATTTCTTTTAACTTTTTAATTACGCCTAATGCCGTAAAATCATCACCTGCAATAATTGCATCGGGTTTATCGCTGCTGCGCATTAATTTTCCTGCGCCAAACCGACCATCTTTGATAGATAAACCGCCAAAAATAATATGGTCTTTTATTACCGGAAGGTTATGGTCTGCTAAAGCTGCTTTGTACCCTTCTAACCGATCGTTAAATATTTTAATCTGGTGAACAGTGGTTACAAACGCAATTTTTTGATAACCCTGATCTATTAAATGTTTTGTAGCAATATAACCGGCCTTAAAATCATCGAGTGTAATGGTTGGTACTTTTAAATCGGTGTTTACGCGGTCAAATAAAATCAGGGGCTTGTTTTGCTTGATAATTTCGCTAAAGTGGGCGGTATCTTCTGTTTCTAAAGACATTGAAGCCATAATACCATCTACCTGTGCTTCTAATAAAGTTCTTACGCCATTAATTTCATTTTCTACTGATTCATTAGACTGGTAGATAATCACACGGTAGCCGCTGTCTTTCAGGCCATCCTCTATGCAGTGGATAATGGATGCAAAAAAATGTGCCTGTACACTTGGTACAATTACACCAATAATATGGGTTTTGCCGGATTTTAATGCCGATGCGAGTTTATTCGGGCTATAATTTAATTTTTTAGCCATTTCAACAACGGCTTTTCTGGTCGTATCACTTATCGCCGGAAAGCCACTGAGTGCCCGGGAAACAGTTGACACTGTAATGTCAAGCGCCTTGGCAATGTCGTATATGGTAGTTTTCTTTTTCAATTGGATAAGAGAGGGACAATCAATTATAGCATTTTTTTACTAAACCTTAATGATAATGTTTTTTTTGTACATAAAATATAATAATACATAAAAACCAAGTACATAGGTTATGGCCCAAACCAGTGAAGCATTTATCGGGCTGAAAAACGGTATATAACAAGTCTCGTAAAACCAAACCAGGATGCCTTTTTTGGTGCCATCTGTCTTGGTAATCTGAATGAGGTTTAATACTCTTGGCATTAATCCGGCAAGAAAGAAAACTGTAATGGCATTTACACCATACACAACAAAAGGGGTAGTAAATTTTTTGTAACCCTGCACATCAATGATCCAGTAGCAGAGCGCCAATCCAATAGAGGCCAGGCCACCTGTATATAACGCAAAAGAACTGGTCCATAACGATTTGTTAATCGGGAACTGGAGGTCCCAGAGTAAGCCTAAAATAACTGCAACAATTCCAGTGGTAAACAACCAGGCCACTTTTGTTGGATTATCTACATCTTTTCTGCGCATCCAAATGCCAACCAGAATGCCAAATAAACAGGTACCTGTTGCCGGCAATGTGCTTAGAATTCCTTCAGGGTCCCAGGTTTTAGATGAAGCCCAGGTATGTGCCTCTGTTAAAATTCCACGATCAATCCAGGCCGCTAAATTTGTTTCTTTTTCCAAATTCGGGTATCCAACTCCCGGTACTGGGATAAAAGTCATTAATGCCCAGTAAACGGCAAGTACCACAATTAATATTTTAAATATCGTTTTGTTCGAAAATTTAATGAAAATGATACTGCTGATGATGAAAACAATTCCTATTCTTTGTAAAACACCCAGTAACCTAACCGTTTTAAAAGCTTCGACAATGGTACTGTCGGTTGTTAATGCACTGATGATTTTCCCGAAGATAGCTAGAAAGAAGCCCAATAAATATAGGATAATACCACGCTTAACCGCTTTTATGATTGTTTTTTGATGTATAGAGCGATCTGCTTTACTGTTGCTCATGGCAAAAGCGATGGAAACACCAACAATCCATAAAAAGAACGGAAAAATCAAATCGGTAGGTGTGCAGCCGTTCCATTCTGCATGCTCCAAAGGTGCATAAATGTGGCCCCAACTACCAGGGTTATTCACTAAGATCATCGCGGCTACTGTTAAACCTCTAAAAAAATCCAGAGATAGCAAGCGTTGTTTAGGTTCAGTCATGATTAGCTGGGTTTGGTTTAGCAAACTAATTTAGACTATTGTTCTTAGAATGAGAAATTACTTGCAAAGTTTAGGCGGATAGCAGTGAGCAGCAAACTTCGTAAGTCTATGAAAAACTTTCGAAGTCTTCCCACGCCCATGGCATTTGAAACTTCAGAGGATAAAAAAATCCTGCTTTGAGCTAACAAAGCAGGATTGAATCATATTTTATTAATCTTCAAATTTCCAGCGAACAAAAGCTTCCATCGCTTCGTATTCTGCTAGTCCAAGCTCGTCATAAGCTTTTGCTGTATCCCGGTTACGGTCTTCAGCCCGTTGCCAGAACTCTCTTGCGTCATCGCCAGGGAAAACCGCCCTGTCTTTCTGGCTCTGGTGTTTAAAAATAGCATATTTTTTGCGCTCAAGCTCTTGCGGAGAGATTGGAACCGCCATTTCGATTTCATGGGTTTCAAATTCATGCCATGCACCGCGATACATCCATAGCCAGCAATCCTGCGCCCAGGCTTCGGTTTTACGTAAGCGTTTCAGGGCTTCTAAAACAATTTTGAAACAAACAATATGTGTTCCGTGAGGATCTTCAAAATCACCGGCAGCATAAACCTGGTGAGGTTTTACCTGCTGCAACAGGGCTATTGTAAGTTCGATATCGGCATCGGTTACCGGGTTTTTCTGAACCTTTCCGCTTTCATAAAAAGGAAGTGCCTGAAAGTGGATGTGATCATCTTCCAGGCCGCAATATCTTGCCCCGGCAATTGCTTCACCTTTTCTGATAAGCCCTTTAACCGTCTGGATCTCAGGGGTGTCGATCTGGTTTGGTTTTTTCTGCTCAATAAAGGTTCTCATGTTGTTATAAAGCTCCTTTAACTGCGTATTGTCCATGCCCATTTTCTCGGTAAAATCTACATTAAATTCCACAAAACGAAGTGCATCGTCATCCCATACGGCAGTATTGCCCGAAGTTTGGTATGCTACATGTACATTATGCCCCTGATCGACCAGGCGTAAAAAAGTACCGCCCATCGAAATCACATCATCATCCGGGTGAGGAGAGAATATAATTACATTTTTTTGAGCGGGTATGGCTCTTTCCGGACGTTGGGAGTCGTCGGCATTTGGTTTGCCACCCGGCCACCCGGTTATGGTGTGTTGTAACTTATTAAAGATATGGATGTTGATATTATAAACCGGTCCTTTTTCAGTAGCCAGTTGCGCCATGCCATTATTGTTATAATCGTCTTCAGTTAATTTTAAGATTGGTTTTTTTAATGTATTGGCCAACCAAATTACTGCCTTTCGGATCAAAGCATCTGTCCATATACAATCTTTAACGAGCCATGGTGTATCAAAACGGGTAAGTTCTGAAGCTGCGGGAGCATCAAGTATAAATTCTACATGATCAGAAAGCTGAAGGTATGTTGCCGGAACTTCACCTGAAATTTCGCCTTCAACAGCTTTTTTGATAATGGAGGCCTTTTTACGGCTCCAGGCCATTAATATAATTTCTCTTGCTTTGAAAATTGTACCGATACCCATGGTAATGGCCTTTGTTGGTACAAAAGTTTTTCCACCAAAATCGCGTGCCGCATCCCGGCGTGTCAAGTCATCTAAAGTAACTAAACGGGTGCCAGAATTTGGTGCAGAACCTGGCTCGTTAAAACCGATGTGACCAGTACGGCCGATTCCTAAAATCTGGATGTCAAGGCCGCCAAGATCGCCTATTTTCTTTTCATATTCCACGCAGAAAGCCGGAATATCTTCCAGTGCAAGCGTACCATCAGGGATGTGGACATTTTTTTTGTCAATATCGATATGATTGAAAAGGTTTTCGTTCATAAACGTCACATAACTCTGTGCCGCAGTTGGCGCCATTGGATAATATTCATCCAGGTTAAAAGTGATTACGTTTTTAAAACTCAAGCCCTCTTCTTTGTGCAGTCTAACCAGTTCGGCATAAACTGCAATTGGGGTAACACCTGTTGCTAAGCCCAGTACTGCAGGTGCGTTGTTTGCTTGTTTTGATTTAATGAGCTCGGCAATGCGATGTGCAACATTAATTGAAGCAATTTTTGGATTTTCGAACACGCTTACGGGTAATTTCTCGAAACGTGTCTCCTCCAGTAGATTTAATCTAGCCATTTTTTTTATATGGATTTTAATGTACGGAGCAGTAAATATAAAGAGTTATGCCCAATTTATAATAAAGGTTATTTACATTTATTGCAAGTATTTGCATAAAATCCATTAAAGGGGGTACACAAACGTTTGATCTTTTTACGATAAAATCAGTATGAACGCACAGATCCAAAAGTTATATTCTAAAGCAGGCAAGCCGGAACGGCTGATTATCGGGTTGATGAGTGGAACTTCTATGGATGGGCTGGATATTGCCCTTTGTTCGGTTAAGAAAAGTGGTGCCGAAACCGATATCAGGGTTTTAAAATTTAAAACAGGTGATTATACAGCTGATTTCAGGGCGAAAATAAAAGCCATATTCTCTAAAAAGGAAGTTGATCTGCAATTGGTTTGCCTGATGAACGAGTACATTGCAAATACCCATGCCCAATTAATCAATGAAGCCTTAAAGGAATGGGGGTATAAAAACGACGACATCGATTTTATTGCCAGCCACGGACAAACTATTTTCCACGCACCAAAATCTTTGCACCAACTGGCCGATTATCCTAATGGTACTTTACAGATTGGAGATGGCGACCATATAGCCGTTAAAACCGGGATTATTACCTTATCTGATTTTAGGCAGAAACATTTGGCTGCAGGAGGTGAAGGTGCTCCTTTGGCTGTTTATGGTGATTATCTGATGTTTTCAAAAGCGGGGGAAGATCGGGTAATGTTAAATATTGGAGGAATAGCAAATTTCACGTACCTGCCCGGGAACACCAATGCCAGCGAAATTTTTTCGACAGATGTTGGACCAGGTAATACGTTGATGGATCAGTATATGCAACAACAGTTTAATCAATTTTATGATAAGCACGCGGCTGTTGCCCGGAGCGGTCATTCAAATCCCGGCCTATTGGCGGCATTGCTAGATTGTGAATTCCTCATGTTGGATTTTCCGAAAACTACCGGGCCGGAATTATTTAACCTGGAATATTTGGTAAAGGCGCAAGAAAAATCTGCAACAACGCATTTAGGCCAGGAGGATGTAATGGCCACCCTGTGTCATTTTTCCGCCGAAGCCATTTCCAATGCCATAAAACGTTGTTTTGGAGCGGACGCCACGGTGCAGGTATTTATGAGCGGGGGCGGGATGCACAATCCGCTGCTTGTTCAGCTTCTTCAAATCAAGCTGCCATTTTGCAGCTTCTTAAGCACTGAAGATCTTAATGTTAATCCTGATGCAAAAGAGGCTGTTTTATTCGCTGTTCTGGCCAATGAAACGCTATGCGGTGAGCCGATTGATTTTGGCAACCGGCAAGGTGTGCCATCGGTTTGCATGGGTAAAATCAGTTTGCCAAAGTAGGTTTATGAACTAGTTTTCAGCATCTTAGTGTCCATTCGAAAGTTGAACTGACACTCAGATTGGTACCTTGTACTTTCAGCGGTTTTGACTTTCAATCATTTCAACTGTCGGCCAGATCAGGAAAAGATGGAAAATTAAGTTATAAAATATTCAGCTCCTTTTGGCGGTAGGTCGAAAGCGATTCATGATCTATATCCAGCTCGGTAATCAAATAACTAATGCTTTCTATCGGACAAACTCTTAAGCGTAAAGCAATGTTGAGTTTTTCTGAAATGCAAAGTACTACTGTTTTTTTTGCGCAGGCCAACATGGCTTTTTTAAGTTGGTTAATTTCCCAGTAGGTGTCGGTTAAGCCTTCTTCGGGATGGATGGCACTCGTTCCCATCAGGCATAAATCGGCCTTAATTTCCGATAGTTGAGTAATTACTTGTCCGCCGTAAGTTATTTGCGAATTTTTTGAAAACAGGCCGCCAATCAAAATCACTTCAATATTGTTGTATTTCGCCAGTTCTACAGCAACCAGCGGACTAATGGTAAAGAAAGTGGCTGATAATCCCTGCGGAAGCAGTTTTACAAACTCTAAAATTGTTGTTCCGCCGCCTGTTAAAATCACCATGCCATCCTTGATCAGGCGAACAGCTTTTTTGCCGATAGCAATTTTACTATCTCGGGCGTATACCGTACTGTCATCGAAAGAACTATGATACGACTTGGATAATGCACCTCCATGAACCTTATAGAGCAGGTTTTCGTCAACAAGTTCCTGTAAATCCCTTCTGATGGTATCTTCTGAAACATTGAGCTGCTGCACCAGATCGGAGGTTAACACGCGGTTGTGCAAATTAATCTGTCGCATGATGAAGTCGTGGCGTTCTTTTTTTAGCATAGTGATGTTTGGCTTAAGCGAAAGTATAAAAGATTTTTAGATTTTCTTTATGCTGCGCGTTTTTGCGTGTTGATGCGTGTTAATGTGATTAGGTGCTGGTAAATAGTTTGTTAAATTGTTTTTTTATTCCGAAACATTTATGATATTAGCATAAAAATGCGTTATTGTGCGTGTTTGGCAAACAACTATTTAACTAACTACAACTAACAAATCAATCATTCCTTAAACAGGCAGTTTATGAAAAAAAAATTACTACTAATTTTTATTGGTACGTTTTTGTTGCTGGCCCATGCTTTCGCGCAACAAATAACCGTTACCGGTAAGGTTACGTCTACTGACGGGCCTATACCTGGTGTTTCTATACGTGTGAAAGGAAGCACTGTGGTTGCACAAACCAATGCAGACGGAAATTATTCCATTAAAGCGTTAAAAGCCGATGTACTTGTTTTCTCTTACATAGGCTTTAAAACACAGGAGAAAGCTGTTGGGGGAAATGCTTCCATCAATACAGTGATGGCCAGCGATGCCAGCAACCTTGAAGAGGTGGTGGTTACTGGTCAGGGTATTACCCGTAACAAAAAGGCGTTGGGTTATTCTGCTCAGATACTTAAGGGGGCTGAAATTGCTGATACACAACGCGACAACTTCCTTAATGCGTTGCAGGGACGGGTTGCTGGTGCGATTATCACACCTACAACCGGTTTGCCGGGATCTTCTTCGCAGATTATCATCAGGGGAGGTGTTTCACTGGATGGCGATAATCAACCTTTGTTTGTGGTAGATGGGTTACCAATCTCTAACAAAACGTTTTCTGATTACAGTTTGGTTGGACAAGGTAGTTTTAACCGGACTAATGATTACGGTAACCGTGTAATGGACATTAATCCGGAAGAAATTGAATCCATAACCATTTTGAAGGGACCTGAAGCGGCTGCATTGTACGGAACGGAAGGGGCTTCAGGTGCAGTTGTGATTACCACAAAAAAAGCTAAAGCGGGTACTGCGAGGGCTACATATAGCAACTCGTTCAGGGTAGAAAATATCTATCGTTTTCCTGATTATCAAACAGTTTATGGCGGCGGTGCTGGTGGTATATTTGATGAAGAAGTAAGGACACGAACCTATTTTGGAGCAAAATATCCAGAAAAGCTGCCGACCTATGATAATCTTCAAAATTTTTACCAAACAGGCTTCACGCAAAAACACAATGCCTCTGTAGAAGGTGGATCAGAAAAACTATCTGTAAGAACCAGTTTAGGTTACACAGATCAGAAAGGATATATTCCTGGTACCGGTTTTAACAGTTTGAACTTTAAGTTAAGTGGTGTTTCGAAAATCAGTGATAAATTAAGCCTTAATGCATCTTTAAATTTCATCTCGTCCAAAACAGATAAAACATATAGGGGGGCAGGTAGTCCGATGTTAAGTTCATTATCATGGCCCAGGGTTGATGATATGCGCAATTATATCGATCCTCAAACCGGAGGTAGGAGAATTTTAGGTACAAGCTTAGGTGCTGAATTGGATAATCCTTACTGGGGCGTAAATAAAAATCCTAATTACGACAAATTAAACCGCGTTTTAACCAATGTGAGTTTAGATTATACACCAGCCAAATGGGTTTCAGTTACAGGTAGGGTTGGCGCAGATATGTATGCCCAGACAGGTTTATCTGCTTATCACCCGCAATCCTACGCATCTAATGTGAGTGGTACGGTCTATTCTGGAGGAGGTATTAACACTTATCAGAATATCAAGCGTTTATTTAACGCGTCAGTTGTTGGTACCTTTAGAAAGGATTTCGGTAAGTTTAAACCTATTCTGAGGATAGGGGGGGATTTAACCGATGATGACGATGCTACCAACGCTCAGTTTGGAACAAGATTTTTTGAACAGGATTATTACAGTATCAATAATACCGATCCAACAACCCAGCGTGTAGCCTATTCTGATTTTGTTAAGCGTAAATTTGGAGGTTTTGCACAGGCAGAGTTGGGTTATGATGAATTTCTTTACTTAACATTCACTGGTCGTGAAGATGTTTCATCAACACTTCCGGTTAAAAACAATAGTTTCTTTTATCCGGCAACATCGTTAAGTTTTATCTTTACAGAGCTACCTGCCGTAAAAAAATTAAACTGGCTATCCTTTGGTAAATTAAGAGCTTCGTGGGGTCAGTCTGGCAAAGATGCCAGAACAGCCTACATTACTAAAACCAAGCTTATTGCACAAACCACAACTGGTGGTGGTTTCGCTACAGATGTAACGGCAGGCAACCCTGATTTGGTTGCAGAATTTACCACTTCAAAAGAGGTGGGTATGGAATTGGGCTTTTTTAATAATAGATTGTCGTTCGATTTTTCATTGTATGAAAACCTTTCTGATAAGCAAATTACTGCTCCACGTTTAAGTTATGCAACAGGTGCAATTTTAGGCTATATCAATAGTGGGAAAATCAGGAATAGGGGATTCGAACTACTGATTAAAGGAACACCTATTAAAACCGAAGATTTTACCTGGGATATTTCTGCAAATATTTCACGTAACCGCGGTTATATTCTGTCTCTTCCAGCTGGCCAGGATGTTTTCTACCTATCAGATACCTGGCTAACAGATGACGTTAGGGCGCAATACACGGTAGGCTCTTCAATTTCGGCATTTGCAGGTCAGAATTATCTTCGTAATAATGCCGGTCAGGTGCTGATCAATCCGAGTAACGGTATGCCGATACGCGATACCAATTTTACACCTATTGGCGATCGGGCTCCTGATTTTGGTGCTGGTGTCACCAATAGCTTCACTTATAAAAACTTTAACTTATCATTTCTGCTCGACATCAGGAAAGGCGGTGATATTTATAATGCGACAGAAGAATATCTCTATCAAAGAGGCTTGTCTAAGTTAAGTTTAGATCGCGAAACGCCACGCATTATTGAAGGGGTTTTCAGAGATGGTTTAGAAAATAGCGCTAATCCAACAAAAAATAATATCGTGGTAATTCCTTATATCACTACATCTTACTATTCTACCTACTTTAATACTGCCGATTTTCTTCAAAAAGATGTGAATTGGATCAGATTAAAAGATATTACCTTGAGCTACAACCTTCCTAAAAGCTTATTTACAAAAAGTAAAGTAGTTAAAAATGCAAGTGTTTTCTTTACGGGTACGGACTTGCTTTTAATTACTAATTATAATGGGGTAGATCCTCAGGTAAACGGGCTCAATGCATCTTCAGGTGGTTTAGGTGGATCGGGAATTGATTATGGTTCTGCAGGTCAGCCAAGAGGTTATAATTTTGGTCTTAGACTTGGTTTTTAATTCGAATTAAAATGAAAAAGATATATATATTATTTGTTGCGGCTGCAACTATGATCAGTTCTGGTTGTAAAAAGTACTTAGATATTAATACAGATCCGGCAACTCCACAGGATCCTGAAAGCAGAACATTAACACCGCCTTTATTTGCGCAGATGGAAAGAGGGGTACAGTTCGACTCCAGGTATCTGGGGGGCGTTATTCAGTACTTTGGTGGTGCTGTCAATGTTGGAGAATCTCACGGGTGGATTCCGTCAAGTGATGCGGCCGGAGAAATCTGGCGGACAAATTATTACGGATTAGGTGCTAATTTAAACCTTATTATCGATAAATCAACGGCTAAAACAGAGTGGAATTATGTAGGCTTGGCTCAGGCCTTAAAAGCATGGAGCTGGCAGATTACAACTGATTACCACGGCGATATTATTTTGAAAGAAGCCTATGAGCCTAACCGTTATGTTTTTGATTATGATTCACAAGCTGATGTATATGCTGAAGTGGTAAGATTGGCTAATCTTTCAATTGCTAATTTCAGCAGAACAGATGGTTCCGGAACTGTAGCTAAATTAGCACCTGCTGATTTAATATATGCAGGAGATAATGCTAAATGGATCAGGTTTAATTATGGTATTTTAGCAAGAAACGCCAATAATTTGATTAACAAGGCTAATTATGATCCTGCTAAAGTAATCGAATATGTGGATAAATCCTTAACAAGTAATGCCGACAACTTTATCGTTCCAAATTTAGGTACAACTGCTACAAACGGTAATTTCTTCGGGCCTTTAAGGGCAAACTTAGCATCATACCGCCAAACCAGAATTATTGTTGGTCTGTTAGATGGAACTTATCTAGCTGGTACACAGGGCGCTGTGATTGATCCACGTAGAAACAATATGATTACCGCTTCTGCTGATGGTGTTTTCAGGGGGACTACCCCAAATACTTCAGATCCCGGAACTGTTGCTGCCAAAAACCAGATTCCTAATCCTTGGGGAACTTTAGGCTCGGTCAATCCCGGCCCCACTTTTGGTAAATACCTGTTTAAAGATAATGCTGGCTTTCCGATCATGACTTATTCGGAAATGCAGTTTATTAAAGCAGAGGCTGCATTCAGAAGCGGAAATACTAGCTTAGCACTAGATGCTTATACTAAAGGGATTTCGGCCAGTATTGATTTTGTTAGCGCACTTGGTACAGCAATTACTTCTGCGGATAAAACGGCTTATCTAGCCAGTGCAGCAGTAAAACAAACGGCAGCTACGTTAACATTAAAGGATATTATGTTGCAAAAATATTTGGCACTTTATGGTTATGGTTTTGTCGAAACCTGGAGTGATTTACGTAAATACAATTATTTCGATGGTGATTCTAAAGGAAATAATCCATATTTAGGTACTTTCTTTTTTCCTGCTTCGTTTTATGCCGATAACGGAGGTAAGCCAATTCAGCGCTACCGTCCACGTTACAACTCAGAGTACATTTGGAATTTAGAGGCACTTAAAAAAATTGGGGGCGATCAGCCTAATTATCATACTTTTAAAATGTGGTTCTCTCAACCGTAACGAATACTAAATAAAAGAACATGAAAAAGATATTATATTTAATTGCCGTTTCTACTGTGTTGTTTGCCGCATGTAAGAAGCAGGCTTTAGTGGAGAACTCAGTCTACGAAAAAATTCAACCAGGCGACCCAAAATATTCTTACATTAAAATTTTGAATGTAACGCCGAATAGTCCAACCGTTAACTTTTTTGTAGATGGGACCAAGTTTTCTGCAGGACTTTCATCTTTGGGGGTCGAAAATGCAGGATATAATTACACAACAGCTACGTCCTTATTCCCGGATCTTGGTTATGCAACGACCACTCCGGGATCACATAAATTAACAGCAAAAATCATAGCTTCGGCTACAACCGATGCAGGATTGGAGGTTTTTAATACCTCGATAAATCCGCAGGCAGGAAAATATTATACAATTTTTACTACAGGGCAATACAATACCACAACAAAGCAAATACCTTCATCGTTGGTAGTTGAAGATATCAAGCCATCTCTGGATACCTCGAAGGTTTTTGTCCGTGTTATTAACGTATATAATGGTGGCCCCAATGTTGATCTGATTAAAGGTGATGTTCCTACCGGACCAAAAATTATTTCGAATGTGGCTTATGGAACATCTTCTAGCTGGGCAGAAGTCCCTAACCCCGGTTCTGGCACGGCACCAAGCATTAAGTATCTTTTATATAATACTTCAACGGGAGGAGCCGTTATTGCAGGTACATTTACACTGTCTTTATCAAAGGGACGAGCTTATACACTGTATCTAAAGGGAGTAGTTGGCAATACAGCCTTTCCGCCAACCATTACCAGTTATACCACATTTTATTAGTTAAAACTGTCTCTGTTTTAAACCAAGTCGATTATCGGCTTGGTTTTTTTTATTGATGATCCTGCTCAGCTATTTTCGGTAGTGTTAATCAGTATATGCCTTAGTTAGGACTATTACTGATTATTTAATGATTTAGATTATATATGCCAATTAGTTGTGGAATAGCTTATTAGGTAATTCAATGCTGATCCGTTAGGCCCTATGAGGGAAAAGCTATGGCTTGTATTCATAATTCAACTGATGTAATTATCATTTGTGAAATAAACCGAATTTTTTTAGTGGGAAGTATGCCGGAATTCTTTCTTCCATTGTTATTCCATATGCAAACTGGTCAGCGATTAAAAAGCGATAGCTTAACTATCCTGAAATAAAAAAAAGCGGCCATTGGCCGCCTATTACTACTTGTTCTCTTGTAAAAACTACAAAATCTTAAACCCTAAACTTAATTGAAATAAGTTGGGCTTTTGTGTATATTTTTCGCTTTTGCTGATGTTTGATAAACCAGCTTCGTAGCGTAAATCAACTGAAATGCTGCCTACATCTACACCTGCACCGGCTTGTAAGCCCAATGCCTGGTTTTTGTAATTGCTAAAATCTGTTGCTTGTTGATAAGCAGAACTAAAAGAAGAATTTTCATCCAACACAAATGAAATAACCGGGCCGGCCATTAAGCGGAAGTTTAAATTTTTGGCGCCAAATTTTGTTCCCAATAAAACAGGAATATCCAAAGTCGTGAATTTTACTTTCCCTTCTGCAGATACCTCATTGCCATTATCCTGTTGAATGCTGATAAATTTATTGCCTTTGCTGCCAATATAAGCCTCAGGCTGTACATAAAAACTGGCGCCACCAATACGTGCCCAGGCACCGATCTGATAACCTAAGCGGTTTTCTTCACTTGCGAAATCTGCATTTAACTTAGCCACATTTACACCTGCTTTAACCCCCAGGTTAAAAGTTTGTGCCTTTGATGTTGCCCAACCCAGGGTTAGGAAAACAATGGAGAAAATGATTTTTTTCATGTTGTTTAATTTGTTTTTAGTTGTAATTCCAAAACAGTGCTCAAGAGATTTTATGTGCGTTTTGCTCTTATGGTTTCTTTTTACCTCTTTAGCTGTTTTCTGTTCCGGGATTTGGTTTTATAACGCGCATTTAACACAATTATCGTGCAATTTTTTTTTGCGGATAGCTACTTTTTTTATTCCGTCACATAAAAAGGTGTCAACCTGAACAAATATTTTTTACTTTTGCATCAAACAAAATATGCCATGGCTAATTTTCAACTTACTCCCGAAACCGCATTTAAGGTAAAAACTAAATTTTTAAGAAAATACCGCGATCTGGCAAATGAGCCTTTGGAATTTACACCTGGCAAAGAAGATCAATTGGTTGAAGATTTAATGCGTTTGGTAAAACGCGACCGTACCTACATCGAATTTACCATTCAAAAAGCACTTGCCGATACTAAAGGAAACAGGCTTTAAGATTTTCATTTTTTTAGCAAAAATTTTAATTTAAACTTTCTTTAGGCAATTTAAATACACAAATAGCTTCAGGTATTTTGCTCTTGCTATGCAACGTAATTCTTTTATATTGGCATCCTTGCTTTGGTTAGTGGCGTTTACCGCAACAGCACAAAAACAGGTGTTTAACGATGCTTTCACCGATAGTTTAACTTCAGCGCAGACAAGAAAAGAATTAAATAATTTATCTGCCAATGACTACCTTAAGCAAACTTTAAGTAAAGGAAACCAATCTATTAATTATAGATTGCTATTGCCAGTGAAGAACAGAAATCAGAAGAAGTATCCACTGGTGATTACATTTCATAACTCAACACGGATAGGTACAGATAATGAAAAGCAATTAGAACCATTAGCCAGGATCTGGTTACGGCCAGACATACGCCGGAGGTACCAGGCATTTGTAATTGCTCCGCAGTTTCAAACACGAGCATCAAATTATTATCCAGATTCAGTAAGAAATTGCTTAATCTCGAAGCCATCTGACGATGTACATTTATTATTGGATTTGATCCGTGAGGTAAAAAATAAATATCCTCAGATAGATCCTAACCGTATTTATCTGGTCGGTTATTCTATGGGGGCATCTACGGCACAGAACCTGATGAACATGGCTCCTGAAACCTTTGCCGCCATGGTTTCAATTGCTGCAGTTCCCGATTTTGTTAATATAAAAGCAATAAGTCAGAAGCCGATCTGGTTAATTCATGGCAGGCAGGATTATGACAATCCATATGAGGGGAGCGAGCATTTATATCGCGCTTTAAAAGGCAATCGTAATCTATTGTTTACGACTTATAATAAGTTAGATCATAACCTGATTACAATTCCATTATTGCTTACACCTCAAATACCGGCCTGGCTGTTTTCCCAGCATCAATAGAATACACTGCCTTAGCCTTGAAACTGGTATTTAAATGGCCTGTTGCGTAACGCTCAATTTACGCTTTGCCCTCCAGCGGTCGTTTTTTATATTTATCGCTTTTTGTACATTTACATTGTATATAACACTAAGTATCTTTCAAAAAGGCGGTAGATTATTGGCCCGCAGCAGCGAAATTAAATAAAAGGGGAATGAAGAAACTAAAATACGGTCTTTTAGCAGCAGGTTTTGGGGTGGCTGTTTTATCTTTTTCGTTTAAAGAAGATTTATTTCTGGTATCTAAAAACCTTGATATTTTTGCTTCGCTCTACAAAGAAATTAATATCAACTACGTTGATGATACCAACGCTCCTCAATTGATGAAGACCGGTATTGATGCCATGTTGGATAGTTTAGATCCTTATACCGAATATGTGCCTGAATCTGAAATTGAAGATTATAAGCTGAAATATGTAAGCACGCAGTATGGTGGTATTGGTGCCAGTACTGTTTTTATTGATGGGAAGCTTTTTATTAACGATATCAGTGAAGGTTATCCGGCTAACAAAAGCGAGCTTAAAGCAGGCGACCAGCTGGTGAGCATTAACGGAATCCCGGTAAAGGGCAAAAACCGTCAGGAAATTAGTCAACTTTTACGTGGCCCCAAAGGCACAGCAGTAGATTTGCTGGTGGTTAGAGAAGGGAAGGAAATAACGAAAAAGTTGGTAAGAGAGGAAATCAAACAGCCTAATGTTTCTTATTCAGGAATGGTAGGTGATGGAATCGGTTATATCAAACTTGATAAATTTTTAGAAAATTCCGGACAGGAGGTTAAAGATGCATTGTTGGCCATTCAAAAAGAAAATCCAAAAGGAGTTGTTTTAGATTTAAGAAACAATGGCGGTGGCATTTTGCAGGAAGCAGTTAAAATTGTGAACCTTTTTGTAGATAAAGATCAACTTATTGTAACTCAAAAGGGCAAAAATGCTGAGAAAACTATTTCCTACAGAACACTTTCAACCCCGGTTTCAACGTCAGTTCCATTGGTGGTGCTCGTAAACGGAAATTCTGCCTCAGCGTCAGAAATTGTAGCGGGTTCTCTGCAGGATTTAGACCGTGCCATCGTGATCGGGCAGCGGAGCTATGGTAAAGGCCTGGTTCAGCAAACTTTTAATCTCCCTTACAACAGCCTGGTTAAAGTAACGGTTGCCAAATATTATACACCTTCCGGCAGGTGCATCCAAAAGTTGGATTATGCACATAAAAATGCCGACGGTGTAGCGGAGCGTTTTGCCGATTCTACCATGGTAATGTATCCAACTAAAGCAGGTAGAAATGTATATAGCGGCAATGGCGTTTACCCGGATATTGTGGTGGATGCTGCCAAGTTAAGTCCAATTACCATTTCGATGATCAATAAGAGCCTTTTCTTTAATTATGCCAATCAATACAGGAAAGAAAAACCAACACTAGCTTCGGCCAAAACTTTCCGGTTGTCTGATGCAGATTATGCCGCCTTCTCCAGTAGCCTTGCCGATAAAGACCTGTCTTACCAAAGCCGGACCGAGCAGTTACTATCCGATCTGCGTGCAGAGGCTGAAAAAGAAAATAAATCTGAAGATGTAAAAACCGATCTCGAAAATCTTAAATATAAACTTACTTCGTCTAAAAAAACCGACCTTGTAAGCCATAAAGCAGAAATTAAGCGGGTTTTAGAAACACAGATCGTAAGTCGTTATTTTTACGAGAAAGGAAGGATTGAGCAGAGCTTTCAATACGATAAAGAATTGGCTGCGGCGAAGAATCTTTTTGCTAATCAATCGCAAATGCTGGCCATTTTAAAAGGCGATGGGAATTATAAGGTGATCGGAAAACCAACCAAAGCCACTGCATCAATAGATTAACCTAAAAACCTATACCATTTCTTATGAAGAAATTGACCTTGTTGGGCCTTGTGCTATTTATTGCATTACAGTTAAAAGCGCAAGATTATACACCTACAGCTGCAAATTTAAAACAAAGAGCGTGGTTTAATGAAGCCCGGTTCGGCTTATTCATCCACTGGGGGTCTTTTAGTATACCCGGAAGTGGCGAATGGGTAATGAATGATCGAAAGCTTACCGTTCATAATTATACCAACCTTAAAGATTTTTTTAACCCTGTCGAGTTTAATGCGGCAGAATGGGTACGCATGGCGAAAAATGCCGGAATGAAGTACATTACATTAATTACCCGTCACCATGATGGCTTTAGCATGTGGGATACGAAATATTCTGATTTCAACATCATGAATACTCCTTATAAAAAAGATATTGTTAAAATGATGGCTGATGAATGCCATAAGCAAGGTATACAATTGTATTTATACTATTCGCTTTTAGATTGGCGCAGGGAAGATTATCCACATGAAACCGGACGTACAGGGCAGCATTCCGGCCGGACCGGTAAAGGCGATTATGCCAGTTATTTGCAGTTTATGAAAAACCAGTTAACCGAGCTCTTGACCAATTACGGCGAAATAGGCGGAATTTGGTTCGATGGGCACTGGGATCAGACCGAACCAGAAGGATCGAAAGACAGAACCTCCAGGATTGATTGGAAATACAATGAGATCTATGGTTTGATCCACAAACTTCAGCCACAGTGCATGATCGGTAATAACCACCACTTAACGCCATTTCCAGGTGAGGATTTCCAGATGTTTGAACGCGATCTTCCCGGCGAGAATAAATCCGGGCTAAGTTTTCAAAAAGCATCAGATAAGCTGCCATTAGAAACCTGTGAAACCATTTCAAATTCGTGGGGCTATAATTTAAGCGATACCTACTATAAATCCGATAGAGAGCTGGTGCATATGTTGGTTAAAGCAGCCGGTTTGGGTTCCAATCTTTTACTGAACATCGGCCCGATGCCGAGTGGCAAAATCCAGCCGGAATTTCAAGACCGTTTGGCGGGCTTAGGTGCCTGGCTTAAAATTTACGGTGAAAGCATTTATGGGACAAAAGCAGGGTATATTAAACCTCAGAACTGGGGAAGCATTACGCAAACCGATAAGAAAATTTATATCCACATTCTGGATGGCAAAACCACCAGGCTTGATTTGGAAAACGTTCCGGTAAAGAAAATAAAAAAAGCATATTTGCTAAAAGATAAAAGCGTAGTAAACTTTGTTTTCAAAAAATCGAAACTCACTATTGATACGGTACCAAATACAGATGCACCAGATCAGGTAATTGTTTTGGAGATTGAGTAAAGCATTTGTCATCATTGAACACAATGAAGAATCTTTTTCACCAATATTTTTAACGGTCCAGCCAGCTTAAATATTCTCATATCGTAAAATATGGCATTTCAATTTTAAATCAATCGTTTTATCAATAGTAGTCGCCTGTAGTTAATAATCTTTTTCTTTCAAAACCAGTTAAGAACCAAGGCTTTTAAGTAAAACCCACAATTTTTGATCCTTTTAAGTTAAAATAAAGGTAAAACGTTTTATTTTTAGCGCGTTAATCTGTTATTGGAAACCATAAGCATACATCAATTCAAAAAAACTTTATCGATTCTATTTTAAATAAATGAAGAATATTTTTCTACTTTTCATATGTTGTTCAGCCTTTTTAGTCAATGCACAGCAACGATACGAGTTAAACTCGGGCTGGGTTTGTGCCAACATCAAAAATACCCAATCCAGCGGTCTGGAAATTTCTAAAACTAGTTTTTCGCTTAACAGCTGGATGCCCGCAACGGTGCCTGGAACGGTTTTAACTACTTTACTGAATAACAAAAAAGTGCCTGATCCATTTTATGGAATGAATAACGAAAAGATTCCTGATGTATTCCACACAGGCAACGACTATTATACTTATTGGTTTGTAAAAGATTTTCAGGAGCGCGCAATCGGCAATGAACAGGTTTGGTTACAGTTTAGGGGGATAAATTATAAAGCCGAAATCTATTTAAACGGAAAAAAGGTCAATCCAAAAACGCAGGTGGGCATGCACCTCAGGGCGCAGTATAATATTACCAGATTGTTATCTCCCAATGGAAAAAACAGGCTTGCTGTAATTGTTTACCCGCCAGATTTTCCCGGCAACCCAAATGGTGGCCAGGGGGGCGATGGAACGATAGCTAAGGGTTTAACCACCCAATATACTGCAGGCTGGGACTGGATTCAGCCTACCCGCGACCGCAACACGGGCATCTGGGATAAGGTAACCATCGAGAAAACCAAAAGCATCAACATTCAAAATCCGCAGGTAATCACTTTAGTGCCAGGAAAACGTTTGCCGGAAGGCAAGCAAAGCCCTGCCACGATTAAGGTTTCGGTTGAAGTAGAAAACCCAACCAATCAATCTGTTTCAGGTATTCTACAATACCAGATCGACGGAAAATTGGTTAAACAGCGTGCAACTATTACCGCAAATAAAACTACTGCGGTTAAATTTCCTGATTTACAGCTCGAAAATCCGAAATTATGGTGGCCAAGCGGATATGGACCGCAGAATCTGTATGATGTGAAAATTGAATTTATAGCGTCCAATCAGGTATTGGATGAGGAACAGCTTAAAGTTGGGGTTCGCCAGATTGATAACATCTGGAATGAGCATACCGGGAGTATGGGTGCTTTTGTAAACGGACAAAAGATTTTTATTAAAGGTGGTAACTGGATCATTAGTGATGCCATGTTACGCTTTAGCGATGCCCGTTACGATGCAGAAGTGCGTTACCATAAAGATATGAATCTTAACCTGATCAGAATCTGGGGTGGGGCAATACTGGAAAGACCTGAGTTTTACAATGCCTGTGATAAGTATGGCTTGCTGGTTTTTCAGGATTTCTGGTTTAGTGGCGATTGTAACGGTCGCTGGGTAGACCCAATGAAAAAGGAAGACCAGTGGACACGCAGAAATTATCCCGATGACCATCATCTAACCTTAGCTGCTATGGAAGATCAGATTAAAATGATCCGAAATCATGCCTCCCTTGCTTTTTGGTGCGGAGGGAATGAAATTACCCCACCCGAAGATATTTTAGAGCCATTGAAAAACGATATACTGCCACGCCTGGATGGTACCAGGAAATTTTTCGATTTTTCTAACAGTGATGAAATGTCGTATAATTCCATTGGCGGAAACGGCGATGGTCCGTACGGTATTCAGGATATTAAAACTTTCTGGGGAACCCGAACTTTTCCTTACAACTCGGAGGTCGGTTCGGTAGGGGTAGGCGATTACGCTTCGCTGCTCCGTTTTATCCCAAAAGAAAATCTGATTGCGCCACAATACAAGGGCAAACCCGATTCGGTGTGGGATTATCATAAATATATCTCATATGAGCAATACCTGAACCCATATGGTAAGCCAAAAAGTGCCGAAGATTTTGCAATGAAGGCGCAATTGGCTAATTACGATCAATACCGGGCTTTGATGGAAGGTTTCTCTAACAAAATGTGGGATTGGTATACGGGCTCCATCATTTGGAAAACACAAAACCCATGGACGGCCATGCGCGGGCAGATGTATGATTATTACCTTGATCCTAATGCGTGTTTATATGGCTTAAGGAAAGGAAGTGAGCCTTTGCACGTGATGATGAACCCTTTGGATAGCATGGTTACAATTGTGAATAATGGGTTTTCTACAAAAAATAACCTGATGGTCCAGGCAAAAGCTTACGATATGGACGGCAAAGATTATTTTTATTCTCAGGTATTCAACTCTGTTGGTCCATCTTCGGTAAGAAGGTTATTTCCGTTAAACGATTTCCTGGCTAAACTGGATAAAAAAGAGGGTCTATTTGTTTCATTAAGAATTTTAGATCAGAAACAAAGCATTTTAAGCGAGAACATCTACTGGCTGGCCGGAAAAGACGGCGAGTATTCGGGCTTGAAAAACATCAAAAAAACGCCCTTAAAAGTTGCAGCGTTTGATCAGAAAAATGGAAAAGTTGCGGTAACCTTAAGTAATGCAGCCGAAAATCCTGTAGCATTTTTTAACCGGATTGCGTTAATAAATGGCAATACCGGCGAACGTATACTCCCGGCATTTTATAACGATAACTATGTGAGCATTTTACCTGGAGAAAGCAAAACGATAACTGTAGAATATACAGGTAAACACAGTAATCTGGCGATAGAGGTATATGGCTGGAATGTAGAAAAGCAGAAAGTAAATATCCGTTAGTCGGGATTTGTAATCCCGGCTGTAGAGTTAAAGATTTTTAATCCTCAAAGTTGATCGTGTAATTTGTTTTTTGGAAAAGATGGGTTCTGATGTCTTGGCGGATGATAGTCCTGCTATCGCTGCAAGTCCTCGCTGCACTCCAGGCTTTTCGCTTTATCAGGTTTAGCAACAAAGGCCGGTACTCAAGAACTTTTGCTGTATTCCGTGGGGATTAAAATTTACCGTTAGTCGGGATTTGTAATCCCGGCTGTAGAGTTAAAGATTTTAATCCTCAAAGTTGATAGCGTGATTTGTTTTCTGGAAATGATGGGTTCTGTTGTTTTGGCGGATGGTAGTCCTGCTATCGCTGCAAGTCCTCGCTGAGTTCCGGGCTTTTTGCTGTATCAGGTTTAATAACACAGGCAGCTGCACCAAATGCTCCAGACCTCTCAGGTTTTTTAAACCTGGGAGGTCTAATTTTAGCCAATAAAAATGGCGATACTTTTGATATCGCCATTTTCTTGTTATGATTTTCTACTACTTAACTTACGCCGTGTAATTTCACTTTTAATCCATCCATATTATTGTTTAATTGCAATTGGCAGGCTAAACGTGAGTTTGGTAACAGGTCAGGCAGAGTATCCAGCATGGCATACTCATCATCTGTCATTTCATTAAGTTTTTCTTCGCCTTCCAATACATCAACACAGCAGGTTGCACATAAAGCCATTCCGCCACAAGTAGCCAGAATATCGTACTCTGATGCCTTTAAAAACTCCATCAGGCTCAGGCCCATATCGGTTGGGGCAACGTGTTCTGTAACCGAGCCATCCGGCTCCTGCATATATATATTAATGTTGTTTTCCATTTTGCTTTCTTTATTAGCGCAAATATAACAGAAAGCTTAAAATTCTGAAACTCCGTTTACAGTGGTATATTTCATCGTATATTTCACGCCAGGATTCATGTAAGAATAAGCGCTGTGGCTCATTAATGCCGCCTCGTGGAAACCGCAAAGAATCAATTTAAGTTTGTTGGTATAGGTATTGATATCACCAATAGCGTAAATACCCGGGATATTGGTCGAGTAATCATCAACATTTACTTCGATTGCACTTTTGCTGATGTTTAAGTTCCAGTCTTCAATCGGACCTAACTTAGGGCTCAAACCAAACAAAGGAATTAAGTGATCGGCCTCAACAACTGTTTTTTCCATGGTACGGTTCTGTACAATTTCAACCTTTTCCAATTTATCTGTTCCGTGTACGGCCTGTAGGTTGCTGTTTAAAATCAGATTGATTTTTCCGCTTTCTGCCAACGCCATTACTTTTGCAACCGAATCAGGGGCCCCACGGAAACTTTCACTTCTGTGCACTAAAGTCAGTTCAGAACAAACTTCTGCCAGGTAAATGGTCCAGTCTAAAGCAGAGTCACCACCGCCGGCAATCACCATTTTCTGGTCTCGGTATTTCTCCGGATCAAGGATCATGTAGTTTACACCTTTACCATTTTCAAAGTTTTCTAAATTTTCTACAGCAGGCTTGCGCGGCTCAAAACAACCTAAACCGCCCGCAATAACTACAACTTTAGCTTCGATAACGGTACCCATATTGGTCGTTAAAACAAAATCAGCTTCACCACGCTTTTCCAAACCTTCAATACGCTCACCTAAAGTAAACGTAGGATGGAAAGGTTTGGCCTGCTCCATTAAATTATCGATAAGTTCCTGTGCCAGTACAGAAGGATAACCAGGGATATCGTAAATCGGTTTTTTAGGATAAATTTCAGACAGCTGACCACCAACCTGAGGAAGGTAATCAATTAAATGACAACGCATTTTTAATAAACCGGCTTCAAAAATGGCAAATAAACCAACCGGACCAGCGCCTATTATGGCTATATCAGTAGTGATCATTAAAAAAAAATTTGACGCAAAGTTACGAAATAAAGTCATACCAAATCAGCTATTTAGAAATATTCTAGATAATTTTGCAATCCTGTTATATTCAGTATTTTATATGCTTTGAGCTAATTGAAAACAAAAGTTAAAGGTTTTTAGTGGTTTAAAGCAAATTATAATTGGTCTATAGGTTTAGTGGGGAATGGAAGTTTTGTCATCCTGAGGAACGAAGGATCTTTTGCCTTTTAAAGTTCCAATAGTCATTAAAGATTTGCTTCGCAGAGCCTCCGGGTTCTTCACTTCGTTCAGAATGACAAAAGAACGCTACCAGCTCATCCCTAAATTCTGAAATACAAAACTCCATACATCGGTTGCTTCTTCAATCAATTTGGTTGTGGGTTTACCTGCCCCATGTCCGGCATTGGTTTCTATCCGGATTAAAACCGGGTTTTTACCTTTATATTTCTCCTGTAGCGTTGCTGCAAATTTAAATGAATGTGCCGGTACTACACGGTCATCATGATCGGCAGTGGTTATTAAAGTTGCCGGATAATTAACGCCGCTTTTGATGTTATGCAACGGCGAATATTTGATCAGGTAATCAAAGTCCTCTTTTTTATCGCTGGTGCCATATTCAACTGCCCAACCCCAGCCAACGGTAAATTTGTGGTAGCGAAGCATATCCAGCACACCAACGGCAGGTAAAGCTACCTTGAAAAGATCAGGCCGTTGGGTCATGCAGGCCCCAACCAGCAGACCGCCATTTGAGCCGCCCGAAATCGCAATTTTGGCTGGATTGGTATATTTTTCTTTTACAAGGTATTCCGCTGCGGCAATAAAGTCATCGAAAACGTTTTGTTTTTTAGCTAACATGCCGCCTTTGTGCCAGGCTTCGCCATATTCACTACCTCCACGTAGGCTAGGTTGAACGTAGATGCCTCCGCGTTCCAGGAACAACATCCTGGAGAGACTGAATCCTGGTGTTAGACTTACCTGGAAGCCGCCATATGCATAAAGGTAAACCGGATTATTGCCATCCAGTTTGATGCCTTTTTTGTGTACGATAAACATGGGTACTTTTGTGCCATCTTTCGAGGGATAAAATACCTGTTTGGTTTCATAATTATCTGTATTGAAATTTAGCTCGGACTTTTTATATAAGACTGATTCGTTCTTGGCTACATCGTAACGGTAAATGTTGCCTGGAGTGGTAAAATTAGAAAAAGTATAAAAAAATTCTTTATCTTCTTTGTAACCCCCAAAACCACCCACGGTTCCGATGGCCGGTAGTTTTACTTCGCCGATTTTCTTTCCGGTTAAATCAAACTGAATAATGTTGGTACTCGCATCTTTTAAATAGGTAGCCCAGAGAAACCCTCCACCAGTTCCAACAGCTTCCAAAGCCAGTTTGGATTCAGGGATAATTTTCTGCCAGTTTTTAGGATCTGCATTTTTTGGATCGACTAAAACAACCTGTTTGTTTTCTGCACTAAGATCGGTATTGACCAATAATTTATCTCCGACATTGTCAACAACGCTGTGATTATGGTCATAACCTTTAATCAATAAGTCAATTTTGCTATCGGGCGTTTTTAAATCCTGGCAATATAGCGCATTGCCAGAGGTTCCCGCACTGGCATAAACGATTAAAAAGCGTTCGTCTTCTGTAACGCTAGCACCCAGATAGAGGTTCGGATTAGTTTGATCTTCAAAGACCAACTGATCATGCTGCTGCTCGTCGCCCAGTTTGTGGAAATACACCTTTTGCGATTTGTTGGCTGCAGAAAGATCGGTTCCTTTGGCAGGCTCGTCAAATTTACTGTAATAAAAGCCATTACCTTTCCAGACTGCGCCTGAGAATTTGGTCCATTTTAACTCATCTGCTAATTTGGTTTTGGTTGCAATATTCATTACATAAATTTTGCTCCAGTCTGATCCGGCCTGCGCAACCGAATAGGCCAGGTATTTTTTATCGTGCGAGAAACCGAGTAGTGAAACGGCCGCTGTACCATCTTTGGTAAGTGTATTAGGATCGAGAAAAACTTCTTCTTTGCCCTCTAACCCTTTTTTAATAAACCAGATACTCTGGTTTTGAAGACCATCGTTTTTGGTGAAAAAATAATACTCGCCAACTTTAAAAGGGGCGCTTTCTTTCGGGTAGTTCCATAATTCAGTTAGTCGCTTTTTTATATCGGCACGATAAGGAATCTGCTCCAGGTAATTTTGAGTGACTTTGTTTTCGGCCATTACCCAGGCTTTTGTTTCTGCCGAGGTGTCGTTCTCTAACCACCTGTAGGGGTCGGCAATGGCTGTACCGAAATAATTATCTTTTGTGCTGTCTTTTTTTGTTTCAGGATATTTCATCAATGTTATTTTTTCTGCAGGTTTTTTACCCTGGTTACAGGCAAAAAGGCTTAGTGCAAATAAACTTAATACAAATTGTTTTTTCATAATTTTTGATTGAAGAGAAATGCTAATTTAGTGAATGGCACTGATTAAGTTATTGATGATGAACGAATATTTCGGTTTAGCCTTATTTTTAACCGGGATTTGGGCGGTGGTTTTTATACTGATGTCTCAATCCTGGCAGCTCGCCATTGCATTACTGCCATTTAGTATGTACCTGCTATTCAATCCGGCTAATTGGTCCTATTATGTGCTGTTTTGCCCGGTTTTGTGTTTGCTCGTATTCGATATTCATGTACTACCAGCGGATATGAGTTGGAAAGGATGGAAAAAATATTTGCCATATGTTTTTAGTCTGCCTTTTATCGCCCGGTTTATTTACTATACCCCTGCTCTTTTTAAAGATAGTTCGACAGTGTTTAAAGTATGGTGTATATTCATTGTTGTTTTGATATTGATACTTGTTGGTAAGATGTGGGTTGGCGATGTAATCATGTTGCTTCTAAACCGGCTGAAGTTAAAATCGGTAACCGAAATAGAATGTACCTTTAAGAAACAAAAGACTGAGCGTACTTACCGGCATATTCGCTACATGGTACAGTTAACCGGAATGGAAATGCTGGAAACTTCTGGTTTTTTTTATTGGTACCTTAAGTTTAAAAATGTAGAAGAAGGCGATATGTTAAAAATTAAAATTAAAACAGGGTGTTTAGGGCTGCAATTTATCAGCGGTTTCCCAAAAATTGTAAGTAGAAAAAATCAATCCACCAGTTAAAATTAATATCCATCTATAAAATTTAAGAATCTGTCTCTGTCTCTAAGCTTTTTATCTTCGGAATCATTGTACGGATTTGAGATTTTTTAGTTGTAATAAATAGGTGTTTTTTATCCGATAAAACACAGGTTTAAAACGGGTTAAGTGCATAAAATTGGCGTTTTTGCGGGTTGATTATACAGGTTCCTGTACTTTAGGCTTTCATCTTTCCGCTTTCATCTTTTTCCGTTAACTTTGAGGAATCCATGACAAAAAATATTTACTTCGCTTCTGATTTTCATTTAGGAACACCCAATTATGCTGAAAGCCGCGCTCGTGAAGCGCGAATTGTGGATTGGTTGAATTTTATCGAACCAGATTGCAGTGAATTGTTTTTGATGGGCGACATTTTCGATTTCTGGTTCGAATACGCTAAAGTGATTCCCAAAGGATTTATCCGTTTGCAGGGTAAACTGGCATCTATGACTGATGCAGGGATAAAAATCTATTTTTTTAAGGGTAACCATGATATGTGGGTGCGTAATTATTTCACTCAGGAAATTGGCATGGAGATCATCAGTGATGAGCTGGTGATTGAGCGTGGTGGAAAGAAATTTTACCTGCACCATGGCGATGGCTTAGGGCCTGGCGATCATAAATATAAATTTTTAAGAAAGATTTTCAGGAGCAGGTTTTGCCAATGGTTATTTGCGCGTTTGCATCCAAACCTCGGGATCGGTATCGCAAGCGCGTGGAGCCAGGGTAGCAGGGCTGCACAAACGGAAAAAGAGGTGTTTTTAGGAGAAGATAAAGAATGGTTGGCCATTTATGCTAAAGAGCAACTACAAAAATCGCATTTCGATTATTTTATTTTCGGACACAGACACCTGCCGCTCGATATTGATTTAGGCAATGGTAGCCGGTATGTAAATATTGGCGAATGGCTTCACTATAATTCTTACGGAGTGTTTGATGGGGTAGATTTAAAACTTGAATACTATAAGCCAAAACTATAATATTGCTGCATTAGGAAGGCAACGCCTGTAGATTTGTTTGATGTTGATCGGGCTTTTCCATTGCAGGATGCATTGCCTTTTGTACCTAAACCCAATAGAACGGAAAGCCCGGAGCGCAGCGAGGACTTGAAGGGATAGCGGGACTGCCGGCCGCCATAGTATCGGAACCGTCCATTTTCAAAACTGCTAAAATAATGTCTTACCTGTTAATCGATCTTTAAACTGAAAACTGATGTGTTTTTGGAAAGCAGTGTCTGTAGCATTGTTTAATGTTCGTCGGGCTTTTCGTTATAGTCCCGATTTTGAAGGAAATCGGAAGCTGCCACTGCAATCCCGTTTATTAAGGCAGGCCGGTACTACTATTTGAGGTTGTATTAAGCCAAAAATCTGCCATACTTTGTACCTAAACCCGATAAAACGAAAAGCCCGGAGCGCAGCGAGGACTTGAAGGATAGCGGGACTGCTGGCCGCCATAGTATCGGAACCGTCCATTTTCAAAACTGCTAAAATAATGCCTTACCTGTTAATCGATCTTTAAACTGAAAACTGATGTGTTTTTGGAAAGCAGTGTCTGTAGCATTGTTTAATGTTCGTCGGGCTTTCCGTTATAGTCCCGGTGAAAAATCGGGAGCTGCCACTGCAATCCCGTTTATTAAGGGAGGCCGGTACTACTATTTGAGGTTGTATTAAGCCTAAAATCTACCATACTTTGTTCCTAAACCCGATAAAACGGAAAGCCCGGAGCGTAGCGAGGACTTGAAGGGATAGCGGGACTGCTGGCTGCCATAGGGGAGGAACCGCTCATTTCCAAAACCTTTAATAGTAAGATAACTTTCCTTTTTTCCATTCCTTTGCTGAATGCCCTGTACAGTTAACCGATTTGAACAGTTAACCAATTAACCATTCTCCCCAACTAACTAATTCATCTTTTTTCCTTATTTTTGCATTTCCTGAATTTTTGGGCCTATGCCAACCATCAGGAATTTCAACAACAATAAATATGTTAGATAAATTAGAAGCTATAAAGCTGCGTTGGGAAGATGTAGAGGAATCGTTGAGCAATCCGGATGTAATTCAGGATATGAAACGTTTTGCGGCTTTAAATAAAGAATATAAAGACTTGGGCAAGATTGTAGACGAGTACAAAATCTACAAAAATGTGATGAGCAACATCGATGCCAACAAAGAAATTTTAGCTACTGAAAAGGATCCTGAAATGCGCGAAATGGCAAAAGAGGAACTCGATCTGCTGTTAAAGCAACAGGAAGAAATGGAGAGTAATATCCGTTTGATGTTGATTCCTAAAGATCCGGAAGATGCTAAAAATGCCGTTTTTGAGATCCGCGGTGGTACGGGTGGCGATGAAGCAGCTTTATTTGCCGGCGATTTATACCGCATGTATACCCGATATTTCGAATCTAAAGGCTGGAATGTTGAAGTGGTTGATGTGACTGAAGGTACAGCGGGTGGTTACAAAGAGGTTATCTTAAAAGTGAGCGGTGAAGATGTTTATGGTCAACTGAAATACGAAAGTGGTGTACACCGTGTGCAGCGTGTACCAGATACCGAAACCCAGGGTCGTGTGCATACTTCAGCTGCCTCGGTAGCTGTTTTGCCGGAAGCAGAAGAAATTGATCTTTATATTAACCCTGCCGATATTGAACTGCAGACCTCACGCTCAGGTGGTGCTGGTGGGCAGAATGTAAACAAGGTGGAAACCAAGGTGCAATTAACACATAAACCATCGGGTATCGTAGTGGTTTGCCAGCGTGAACGTTCGCAACTGGGTAACCGTATAATTGCAATGGAAATGCTGCGCAGTAAGCTTTACGATATCGAATTGCAGAAAAAGAACGGGGATATTGCTGCTAAGCGTAAAACAATGGTATCAACCGGTGACCGTTCGGCGAAGATCAGAACGTATAATTACCCTCAGGGCCGCGTTACCGAACACCGTATCGGCTTAACCATGTATAACCTGCCAGCGATTATGGATGGCGACATTCAGGAAATTATTGATGCGCTTCAGTTTGCAGAAAATGCAGAGAAGATGCAGGAAGGTGCTGTTGGTTAAGAAGTTAAATGTTTTTTAAAAAAAAATTTGCGAATTAAGATATAGTCTCTATATTTGCAACCTCGAAAGAGACAAGAGGTTCGAACTTTAAAGAAGAACAAAAGGAGTGGTAGTTCAGCTGGTTAGAATGCCTGCCTGTCACGCAGGAGGTCGCGGGTTCGAGTCCCGTCCATTCCGCAAAAAGCCTTAACTTGAAAAAGTTGAGGCATTTTCGTTTTATGGTTGTGGCAATAATCCGGATCAATACCAAAAGTTGTGGAGCAGGATAACAACATATATAGCTTTGTTTTTTACTATTTTCATTTCACACGCCTTCTACCATAGTCTGTTCTGCTCCCGGCAGATCAAGGTGGGATGGTTGCGGGCGAATAAACTACATTACTTTAAAATGCACAGTATACGGTTGTAACGGATAACCTGTTTTGGACTTGAATGATCTATCGGTAATTACAAAATCATAAGTTTGCCCGGATTTTAAGGCTAATTTAAGCTTAAATGATTTACGGTTGTCTGTAAAACCTATTACACCCGAAAGAGGAAAATGCTCTTTACCGCCTTCTCCAAGGTTAATCGAATAACCTTCGCCCATGGGTTCAGAGAAATTGACGGTGAGTTCAGTTAAAGATGCAGAAACATCTTCCCTCCCATTAATGTCTGGCGTAAGGCTTACCACCAGCGGTTGCAGCTTTTTAAGCTTATTTAATAGCTCCTCCTTGTTAAACGGCTCCTTGTAATATTCCGAATCCTTAAGGAAATCTAAAACCTGCTTTTCATTGCTGTAATCCAATTCTATGATTTTTTTAACCGCCAGTTTTTTGTCGGTTTGGCGCTCATAATAAGCCTTACAGATAACATAACCCATAAAGTAGCCCAGATCCGGATGAGGATTTTTAGAGCCATTGTACAGCCAGTTATCTGTAGCGGTGCCAAACATCTCAATTTGAAACTTTTCCTTGAGTTCCTGTTCATGCTCGCGGCCGTATTTCATATAAGCATTGTTGTTTTTCTTGTGGGTTACCAGTTCCGCAATAAAATCAGCCGATCCTTCCATAATTGTTTGTGCAAGCAAAAGCCCTTCACCAGCTTTTTGTTGTGTATGCACATATTCGTGAACATTAAGGCTAACCAGGTTTGAGGTTTGCTGATCTTTAAATACATTTTTTAACCAATCGCTCAATTCAGAGGCTTCAGTATTTTTGTCTGCCGTTGCAATTTCTGTTCCCACAAGAACCATATCATCTGTCGTAGTACCCCCTGAACGCAGGCCGCCAACGGTGAAATACATTTTAGCCGGGCGCATTTCAGGATACAATTTCCTGAAATTATCTATACTGCTCGTAATGGCCGGCACCTGTTTTTTAATACTGAGCGTGTTGTTCCTGATGCTCTTCCAAAACTCAGGATATTTATGGATTAGTGTAACCCACAATTTTGCATCGTAGTCTCGGGCTTTCATAAAAGCTTTCAGCCCCGGAGTACCTTTGTCCACATATAGCCTTTGCATAAGATCGACTTGCTTTGCAGTATCAATAGTAGTTACAACGCTGTCATATGCTTGCCAATAACGGTCAATATCATCGGTGTTGACGGTTTTTGAATGGTGTTGTTGCGCGTGAATTAGCGGAGGAAAACAAAAAGTAAAAGCGAGTAGGTAAATGTATTTCATGTCAGTTTGAAGGCAATTTTAATTTAAATGTGATATCAATATAAGATTATTTCATCATTACCCTTAAATAAATTGTTGTAAAAATCCTCGCCTTTGATATCGAAACCAGATTATTAGGATTTGCATCCGGTGCCATGCAGACTCATTCCACTTAAGTCCAGCCTGATTCTTTTACTGTTGTATAAGTCGTATCATGGCAATAAATTGCGGTAATAGCGCGTAGATTCGAGTACCGCCTAGTCGGCAAACAAAGTTGAATTATAAAAAATGTCAGATTGTTAATTAAGCGTTTTTTTATGATCAAAATCTGCAAAATACCTAACATTTAAGCCCTGATTTTTATATTTGCTCATCAATAAAACTACGCCATAAAACTCCGTGAAAAAAATTACTATTCTACTACTGTTATTAACAACAGGTCTATTACGTGCCAATGCGCAGGAAAAAGCAAGCTTTGACAAAGCTTTTCAAAAGGCAAACAACGGTAAATCCCGCATAGAGATACCGCCCCTTAAAGAACTGCTGCACATTATGCTGGCCATTACTAAAACCGGGCTTGGCAATGATGATATGGTGAATCAAAGTGGTACATACTATCAGGATGTACTTAAGCATTTTAAGCCATATGCAAACGAGCCCATTATAAAAACCTTTGATTCATTGCTGAACGTTTCGCTCTATAATTATATTTTCATCTCCGGAAATGCGATGTCTTATGATTTTTCGGGGACTACACTAAAGCGCAACCCTAATTACATTTTTCCGGCGCGTGGCGTGGCTAATATGGTGATCAGCACCAATCCGTTAGATACCTATAAAAAAGATATAGAAGCGTTTGCTAAAAAATCGCGGTTTCAGGATTTTTATAGTCAGCAAAAGCCATATTATACTAAAATAATTGCAGAATATAAGTCCGGTACAGACCTGGATAAACAATGGAAATGGCTCGAAAAGAACTTCAAAACCAGCATCAACAGCTACCTGATCCTGTGTTCGCCCCTCATTAACGGGCTCAATTATACCACTGAGTTTAAAGACAAAGGCTTTAGGCAGATCGTTATGGTGCTTCCCATGCTCGACCATGATCCTAAACTTTCAGCTATTCAAAACGAACTTTTCAATACGAGGGTGATGTTTTCGGAAATAGACCATAACTATGTAGGGGTGCCATCAAGTTTTCATAAAGTCAGCATAGATAGTGTATTTAAGGACAGGGCAACCTGGGTAAATGAGAAAGCTGACGGCACCTATGCTTATCCAACGCCGGTTCAGGTTTTCAACGAGTACATGACCTTTGGTACTTTTTTGCTGTATTGCCAGGACAATTATAATAAAGCGCTTTATGCTGAAACCCGAAATAATGTAATCAGTTTGATGACAGCGCGCGGCTTCCCGAAAATGGAGCTGTTTGTATCGTGTTTAGAGCAGGCAAGATCGGCAGCTCCTCAGAAAAAGATTGATGATCTGTATCCACACCTGCTGAAATTGTTGAGTAAATAGCGTTATGCAGTTGACTTTGTTTATTAACTGTGATAAAGGGCTATTCTTATGAATAGAAAGATGATGAAAAAAGTATTGGTCACTAAACAAGCCGCAACAAAAGAAGTTAAGGTTTTTGTTTGGTAGCAGATATAATTAAATATATAGAATGAGGATCAGTGTGTTACGGGCTTAGTGGTTAAAAAAATCGGATACTATGCTGATAAACTGAATATAGTGTCTATATTTGCAATCCTGAAAAGGGAAAGAGGTTCAAACTTTAAAGAGAACAAAAGGAGTGGTAGTTCAGCTGGTTAGAATGCCTGCCTGTCACGCAGGAGGTCGCGGGTTCGAGTCCCGTCCATTCCGCAAAAATAATTTTAAATTTAACTAAAAGCCTGTAAATTAAATACTTACAGGCTTTTTCGTTTTTTGGAAACACCAAATTATTCATTTTTTCGGATCAAGCGGAATTCTTGGGGGAAAGCTTTTAAGCGTATATTTTTGATAATCTGAAAAGAAAGAAATTGATGTCTCTGACGCCTCTGGATGTTGCTCTGAACGCTTTGACTTTGGCATTGAAGGATTCGGCCGATGCATTTGTACTTCTGTTAATGAAGAAGTTTAAAATCGAAAGGTAATGTGACTGTATTGACCTGGCCACCGTACGGAAAGCTTCAATCCCGCAATCCTCAACCTGATTGTACCATAATGCCAGCTTTTTAAAGGCTTGTTCTTTACTCTTGCAGACTTTAAAGATATCCCCGAGCCTTAGTGATAGTTCATAAGCATGTTTCAATTGCGGATATCGTTCAAACAATAGTTCAGCACGTTTGCTTTGTACGGCTGTCCATTTTGAATGGTGTTTGAAAAGCAGGTATCTGCTTCTGGCAAGTAGTTGTTTGAGCGTATCTCCGTTAGAAAGCACCTCTGGCTGATAACCTGCTTTGTCCTTCCTGGCCTGCGCAATAGCTTGGTTTTCAAGATCCAGGGCAGCCCAGCGGTACTTTATCCTGCATTCCTGAACTGCATCGTAAGCCAGTTTCTGTACATGGAAGCGATCAATTACCCGGTGTGCATTGACAAAACACCGCTTAATGGCCAGTTGCATATTTGCAGCCATGTCCATGGTTACCTCCTGTACACGTTTTCTGGAACGCTCAGGAATCTTCTTAAGCACACCGATGATATCTTCTGCTACAGTTCCCTTTATCATTGCTACGATGGCCCCTTTGCGGCCTTTTGCTTCCTTATTGGTAATGATGGTATAAAGTTCTCCGTTGGATAAGGCGGTCTCATCAATGCTCAGCCTGCTGCTTAGGTTACCAGCAAAAAGCATCCATTCATGGGCATGATCCTTTTGATCCCAGCCAGAATAATCGCTGATATGTTCTTTGTACTGCTCCTGGAGCTGCTTGCCCTCAACCTGGAAATAATGCCCAAGGTGATAGCAGCTGATGGGATGGTTATCCAAATATTCCTTTTAAAAAAAGACCGAATTCCGTTGTCATTCGCGCCCCTTTTCTGATCAGCTCCCAGTCCCTGCTGATGATTGTATTGGTCTTTTTAACCTTCCAGCGTCGTCTTCTGATGCGAAGGGCTACCTTTTGTCCTCGGATGGGAAAGTCCTGGATGCTAACCTCAGGAAAGAATCCCTTGGATTCAAGATCTTCCTTCAGGTAGCCTGAAGGTGCGATATTTTTCTCTTCCAGATAGATCTGCAGCTCTTTCTGTTCCTTTTCAACCTTGGTCAGTTCGAAATAATCCAGGATCCCATCGGGAAGTAATAAACTAATAAGGGTTTGCTCGGCTTGGTTCAATGTAAATCAGTAATTGTTCAGAATACAAAGGAACAAATTATTCTTTTCCCCCCAAGAATTCCGCTTGATCCATTTTTTCGCAAGAAAATGGTGAGCAATTCGGTGAGTACATTAAACGATATGAATGCTCACCAATTATAGTTTAAACATTTGTTTATGAGCTAGTTCAATCATTAAACATCTTGACTGTAAGTGACAGAATTAACAATTTTGTTTCACTTTAATCATTTGTCATGAGAACAAACATGAATCTGCTTTTTTATCTAAAAAAGCGCTCCACTTACAAAAACGGTCCGGTAACCATCTATTTAAGGTTTACGGTAAATGGTAGACGGGCAGAAACCTCTACGGGAAAGTCATGTGATCCCAATCGCTGGAACGCACAGGCTGGAAGAGCATCAGGCACAAAAGAAGATACCAAGGTTTTAAATTCTTATCTGGATAAGTTACAGTCGAAAGCTCAGGAGCTTCACCAATTGATGACGGTAGGGAACGAAACCGTTACGGCAGAAACGGTTAAAAATCGTTTTGTCGGAAAAGCTCTGCAATCACGAACTCTTGTTACGGTTTTTGAAGATCACAACTCAAAAATGAAAAGCCTCATCGGAAGGGAAACCGCGCCCTTGTTCGCCCATCATGGTTTGATAACCTAGTGGTAATTGTTCTATTTCTTGCGCAATATTAGCTGTGTGCAAGGCTTTTTTTAGTTTTTCATAATCTATTTTCTCGTCGTCTAAGACGATATTATTCATTATTGTGTCGTTAAAAATTTTACCATCCTGCATTACTGCTCCACACTTATCCCGCCATTGTCGCAGACTAATATTATTTATGTTCATATTTCCAATCATGATTTCTCCATGGGTGGGTTTATATAATCGCAACAATAGCTTTAGCAAGGTAGATTTACCACTTCCACTATCCCCAACTATAGCAGTTACTCTACCCTCTGGGATTACTAATCTGATGCCTTGTAATACTATCTTGCTATTTGTGCTATATTGAAACATCACATTATTAACCACAAGGCTTTTATTTTCAGGTAGCTCAACGTTATTATTTCCTGCATTTTCATGTTCATCCTCTAGTTGATGGATCTCATTCAGTCTTAAAAAGCTTATTTTAGCGAACTGAAAGGAAATAATAAATTGAATAAACTGTACAACAGGGGCATTTAACATTCCAATAATAAACTGGGTGGAAATCATCACGCCAAAAGTAATTTCTCCAGCAATAACGGCTTTGGCACAGTAGAATGTAATAAATAAATTCTTTAAACTATCAATAAACTGAGCTCCAAGATTTTGGGTATTTGTAATACTCAAAACCTTTAAATTTACTTTATATAACCTTGCTTGTATATCTTCCCACTTCCAACGTTTTTGTTTTTCATAGTTGTTGATTTTTATATCCTGTATGCTGCCGATCGTTTCCACCCAGTAACTTTGGTTCTTGCTTACAAGATCAAAATATTCCCAATCCAGTTTTTTGCGTATTTTTAAAAAGGCCATAACCCACATTACATATACTATACTGCCTGCAATGAAAATATAAAATATTGTTGGGTTGTAAATGAACATAATTACGCCGAATACTACAAATGTAAGTGTCGAAAAAATCATGTTTAGTGAATTGTTCATGATAAAACTCCGTATACGTTCGTGGTCTTGCGCGCGTTGCAGAATATCACCAGTCATCTTATTCTCAAAAAAAGTAACAGGTAAACGCATAAGTTTAATGAGATAATCGGATATGAGTGCAATATTTACACGCGATGTTACATGGAGTAAAATCCAATCCCTGACGAGATTGCTCAACATTACGCTAACAATGATTGCGATATTAGCAATTAATACAATATTGATAAAATCTACATCGTGGGTTTGTATCCCTACATCGATAACTGCTTTGCTGATAAAGGGCAATAAGCCTTGTAAAACGGTAACTAAAAACATTACTACAAAAAGATTTAGAAAGCTCTTTTTGTATGGCTTAAAATACGACAAGAAATTTTCAAAAGTTTTTGCACGCTGTATTTTTTCGTCACCTTGTCTTTGATAAAAATCAGATTGAGGCTCTAGGGCCATTAAAAGGCCTGTTTGAATGCCGTGTGGAAGAGAGGATCCTTTGTCTTGGGCAATCCATTTGGACGCAAACTCTTCTTTGGTATAGATGACAGTTCCCTTACCTGGATCTGCAACATAAATCTTTCCACCAACTTTTGTTTTGTAAACCACAATAAAGTGGCTATTATCCCAATGTGCAATTGCTGGTAAGGGTATTTTGTTTAGAAGATCCTCAATTGTGCATTTTATAGATAGTGTTCGAAGGCCAATGTCCTCAGCGGCATGACTAAGATCCAAGAAACTTACTCCTTCTTTTGTTACACCGCACTTATCTCGTAGATATTGTAAACTATAAAACTTACCGTAAAACTTGCTTATCATTTTTAAGCAAGTAGGGCCGCAGTCCATGGTATCTAACTGCCGTTCGACAGGGAATCTTCCAGTTCATAAATAGATTAGCGTTAAAGAATTGTATCTACAAACATACATTTTAAAATGTATTACATGGTGTTTCAGCGTAATATTTGTATTATTAAAATATTATCGCATATTTACAAGAAAACAAATTAATTGAACAATGAAAAGAAAAGCTCTCAACATCAATCAGCTAAAACATGAATTTCAAGTAATTCCCGATGAGTATCTAAGAACTGTCCTCGGAGAATAACATTTGCAAACTGGTATGAACTTGTAAAGTACATTGCCGATAATGGAGTAGACGATAATATTGCAAACACCCACTGGGACTTAAATGGCGAAGGTGGATTAAATCGTATTGACATAGTCCAAAAGGAAGGGGTTTGGGGCTTCTATGCAACTACAGGAAGTGCAAGCGGCCCAGATATTGCAAATGGTCAATCTGGGACAATCTCCGTGAATGTAAACTCTACTTGGGTTCCAGTTCAATCTGCTTCCATAAACAACGGGGCAAAAGCATATATAGAGGCAATAAATAAGGTATATGGTCTTGGGAATGGTTATGTGATGGGTTTTAAAACCAGTAGCGACGCCACTTATGAAAATTTTTGGAACCGCACGTTTGATTCTCTTACTGGCGCAGTTATAGGCGCGGTGTCTGGTGGAGGAACCGCAGCAATTGAGGGAATATTAGGTAGCATTTTTGGTGGCGTAGTAGTTGATCAATTGAATGGTCTTGTACCTACTTCAACTTTACACAGTGAGGTTGACAAATTGAGAAATGATATTGTTCTCGATATTTTACAACAAAATTCGATAGCCAATTATACGCCAGGTATGACAATGGGCGGGACCATTCGCTTCACGAGTATTGACCTTTCTCCAATTGCCTTGACAATTGACATGAAAGATTTAATGAACGCTGTAAAAGATCACATGAAACGTAATGATGTATATAACGACAGTTCTGGAGAAATTAATGAGAATGGATTAGAAGCTTATAAGACTGAATTTAAGCAACTAGTAGATGGCTCGGGTAGTATGATAGAAATAATGCATCGATTAGGGTATTCATCAACTAGGACTGATTCCGGACAGAATACAGGCGGAGGAGGCTCTAGTCATGGATCAGGGGGTGGCCTTGGTCAAGGATCAGGCAGTAATTATCAATCACCTACAGGTCCAGGTTACACAGAACCACTCCCAGATGGGACATATTATCCATCTGAGGGTTTTGAACAACCAGAATTCTTTTTTTATAACCAAGTACCAATTCCCGAAAATGATCCAGCTGTTACATCAGCTGTTATTGAATATGTAAATCCAACCAGTAGTAACGTTAATTCGGGTATTTATACAGACGAAAATGGGGTCAGGTGGATCCTATACTATTGTGATCAAATTCAAGATCCATCAAATACTGATGGATATGGACTATCTATGGGTACATGGGCGGCATCAAAACTACCTTAGTGAACAAAATTATTAAAATTCATGCTTAGAAAGGTCCTTATCTTCATTTGGCTAGCCTATATCCTCACAGTCTGTTTTTGGATTTGTTTAAGCGCCATTTTTACGGATTCCGTAGCTGAAACAGAGTTGCGAAATCAGCTTTGTGGCTCCTGGCAATTGGTATCTTACCCTAAAGACACCAAATATCATTTTTTAGTAAAGCAAGGTGAAATCATTAGGTTTAGTAAATATTTCTTCGACACAAAAGATACATTTCTGCCAAAACAATATAAGATTAAAACAATTTCTTATAAAAAGGGGGGGCACTTGTTTTACAATCGACAAGAAATTTTTTTTTCAGCAAAAGGTGTCCGTTCAGATTATGGATATGTGATATCAGGTATATCTTCTGATTCACTTATACTATTTCCATCATTTATGATTAACTTTCGAGTGAAGGAGGGAAATTTTTTATTTAAAAAAGTTACGAGAAATTGATATGCTAAAAAAACATATAGAGAATGGAATCAAAATTTCAGTTTATATCCCTTTGATAATAATATTGTTCATCGGATGTAAGGACAAAAATAAAATGATTAAACAGCTTGAAGGTAAATGGTATGGACAACGACAAGCATTGGGAGACACCTTTTCAATTGCAGCCAGTAAAATATTAGCAGATGAAAATAGTGGCCGGATAAAAAATGAGTATGCAAACTTGACTTTTAGAGATGGGATTTTGTTTCTGGCTTTCAAAGATAATGATCAAAAAATTGTTGATTCAGCGAAATACAGCTTGAGTGAAGATAGTATTCTAACATCTGGCCACTATAAAACTAAAGTTATTAAGCTAACTAATGACAGCCTTTTACTATATTCAAAGGACGAAAAAATTCTTAAATCGCTTAGAATATTTACCCGACAAAAATGAGTTTGATGTAATCAATTTGGTTGTGATTAAGTTTCCTTGAAGTGATATTTATCAGGAACTGCTATTTATTTCATAAAGGTCCGTAAAGATATTATTTATGAGGGCCTTTATTTTTTACCTATCGTCACTTGCGCCTATTTTTTGTTTAACATATAGGGATCTCTGGCATAAAACTGCATGAACTGGGCTCTCTAGCTTTGATGACATAGTGACAAAATATATACAACTTTTTAATGCCCACTAATGTGGACGCCAAGCGAGTAGGCTTCTAGCAGCCATGTCTTAAAAAATAAACTTGAATTTTGTGTAGTAGTGTACGGTCTTGAAATCGTTGAATTATAAAATCTTGCCTATGAACTCAAGAATAACATGCTAAATACTATCTAAACGATGATATTTGAAGTAGGGGAAATACCAATGTGATCAAGTAAACCATATTTTGGTAATAAATACATTGCAAAGCATTGAAATTCAATTTTTATTGCAAAAATATCAGTTAATTGCTATCTTTAAGTAGTCATTTACAGCCAAATAGTAACAAAAAAATGGTGAGCGTTTGGTGAGCGTATTTAGTTTTTAATATTTAATGTATTTATAGGTGGTTATGGAATTTGGGTCAGTCCCGTCCATTCCGCAAAAAAAAAGTTTATTCAAGTAAAGCCTGTAAATTAAATGTTTACAGGCTCTTTTTCATTTTCTGGAAAGCTCAAAATTGGCATGTTTAAAAAAAGACGACGGATAAAAATCTAAGAATGGTATTCAGTAGTGCGCCCTGTAAGGCCGTCAAACATCGTTCACCTGCTTCCCGTTTTCTTTTTTAGAAGTTCCTCGTATGCCGGGCTGTTCTGTTTTTCCATTGGATTAGAAATCTTGATGCCGGCTTTTTCAAACTCGCCGATCAATCTTTTGTCGAAATCGGCGATATATGATGCAAATGATATAGAATCCTTTTCTTCAGGGATGGCTTTAAAAGGAATATCCGGTTCTTTAAATCGGTGCAAAACGGCTTGCGTGCCATCATTCCCATCTAAAAGAATAGAGTCGCCATAATTTGTAATCTTGGCTTCATAATCTTTGGTAAGGTATTTTAAAGAATCATTTTCTATTTTATAAGGAAGTTTAAAGCGGCCAACTTTCTGGTTATAGAAAACTACAGATTGCGAATCGATATCAAATTCACTATAGCCATTTGCGGTCGAAAACCGATGCCATTTTCCGATTATTGATTTTTTATTTCCACTCCCATTTTTAGCTTTTGGCGAATTGCAGGCGGATAGGATAGAAATGCAGACAGCAAAGCAAAGTATGGTTCTCATGATAATCTTTGTTAAATAATATTTAAGTGTCATCAATCCACGTAAGTGGACAAAAATAGCTGTACAATATACTGCCCGATTTGCGGTCGGGCAGTATCTTACATAAAGTGATTAAACAAATATTTTATTGTGCCCAAATGGTACAGTTAATGTTACCATTTGTATTTGAACCCCATGTTTCCGAAACCATAATAGCTGGAATGTTTAACTGACCAAGGGTATATCCTAAACTTTGCCATTTGTTATAGTGATTGGCAAAAGTAATGGTATGATTTTGTCCGGTAGATGTTTTTGTAACCCTTGAGCTGTAAATCTGCCTGAAACCGTCACCACCGTCGATATTTTTACCTGTCATCCATCTGGTCCATACGTTATAACCTGCACCATCCGTTTCAAATGTGCCTAAATAAGTACCATCGTGTGGTGAAACTGCACCCCAGGTTTCATTCACATAATACTCATAATAAGGGCTTCTGCTCCATCCGTACCAGCCAAAAGTGCCACCACCCGAGTTTGAATAGGCGCCCAGGTTATATCCTATCTTATAGGTTGGCGATCCTACCGAATAACCTTTACCGCAGGTAAAATTACCGTTAAATCCATTCCAGTTCACACTGTAATTTCCACCGCTACCATTGGCATAGTTAACGGTGCCGGTTGCGCCGTCACTCTTCCAAAGAGACCAGAAAAAGCCGTTATTTGTGCCTGATTGATAGGATTCTACCGTAGCGACAGCTTTGTTTGAAGGAGGTAAAGCAGTGACAGCCTCTGGCTCCATCTTTTCATTTTTTTTACAGCCTGTTAAACCTGCAATGCCTGCAAACACCAAGGTTGCAGCTACAACAAAAGTAACCTTCCTGGTTACACCTGTTAGTGAATTTTGTTTTTTCATAATGAAATATATATTGGTTAGGAAAGCAAAATAAGTGTATCCAGATGCGATAGATAGCTAATAATCAGCAAATTTATTATACAAATGTTTATACTTGTTTGTATTCTTAGTTTTGTGTTATTGTAGTTTTTAATTGTGTTGCTGTTTTTTTTTGTATGCTCATCCTACTTACCTGTAACGTTTTGATAGGTTTTGTCGTTTTGCTTAAAAAATATATGATGAAAAAAATAATGCTCGTATTGTTGGTAAGCATTGCCTTACTAAACTGTAAAAAAAATAAAGCAACATCTGATTGTGGGTCTAAAATCTGTACTGAGGAATTTGTTTCGGTAATGATTAAATTTGTAGATAATAAAGGTGCTGGTGCTGAGGTAAAGGCTTTCAATGTAATCAACCAGCGAACAGGAAAGCGGATAACGGCTAATTCGAGTATCTCCACGAGCACTACGAAAGGTGTATTTATTGTTGTTGATGACCAAAATAAACCTGACTTATCTGAACAGGGCGATGATTTAAAAATAACAGGTACTTCTGTAGATACCCAGCAAACAAAATCTGTTGTTGTTAAAGTAACTGGCGGTAAATGCGCATGTCATATTAATAAAATCTCAGGGGCAGATCAAGTTGCTTTCGATTAGGCCTGCTGAATTTAAGTCAATAAAAAAGCTGTACCCAATTTAAGGGGTACAGCTCCATTATAAAATTTACTCCGATAAATATTTTAATCCAGCAATGTCCAGGTTTTCCTGGCCTGTACCTGTTGTACCACCTGCTGTTCGGCAACCACGATATTTTCCTTACGCTGGCCAATGTATTCTAATCCACTTAATTTATTCCAAAGTGCTACCAATACGTTCATAAACTCGCTGACCATTACCATGCTGTTGTTAATCTGTTTGTGATCATAAACCAACTCGATGGTTTTGGCCAAAAGCTCTTCAAAATTTCCAGGCGTAACATCTTTCCACTCGTAAAAATATTTGAGCAGTTCTTCCCGTTCACGCGGATCAATCAGTTTAATGGCAGTAAAAAAGATATGTGCCAGACTGGAGAAATAACCGGTTAAAACAACGGGCGATTCACGGTGTGCAATGTTTCTGTATTCGTAAAATAAGCCGGCAATGTAATCCACAATTTTTTCAGAAATCAGACGGATGTTTTTGCCCAGCGGTGTAATATTGTCACGCCCTCCTGTCTTGTCGATAATTTTGAAAGCCGCCAGCTGCAGATCGTTTAATAAAACACTGAACGATTCGTAATATCGAATTAATGCCGGGTGACTGGTTATGGTTGAGCTCGGCGGGATATAACTATTATTGATGGACAATCTTCCATTCTCGTAATAAACCTGACCGATCGTTAAAAAATAGCTGTCGGCGGTTTGCGAACGCACTTCGCTTTCTGGTAAAACGGTAATTGAATAACTTTTAGTCAGCTCCGGATAGCGGATCGGGTTTTCTTCAGGGTTTGGCGTGCCTGTTGGTACCCGGTTAAATGGACTCACAACCAACAGAATAACATAGTTACGTGGTTCTGACTGGCCAAAATAATGGTTGTGCACCAGGGTATCCATATTATCAGATTGTGTAATATCAATGTGGCAGCCCTCGGGGGTAACTGCATTACAGTACCTCACTCTGATTTCGATATGATTGGTTGCTTTTTCGATAATTTCGATGTCGTGCGAACTTTTATAACCAGCAAATGGAGGTAAAAATCCGTAATTGCTGTTATTGAGCTGTAGCGATACGGCATCTCTCACAAAATCCTGCAAATAGAGATCACTTACTGTAAAATGATCACTGGACAGCTTCATGCCATTAATCCAGTTGATGGATTTATATTTAAGCGGCTTTATCATGGTAGATGTTTTTTATAGATTAGATAAAGATAGCACTTTCGCCAACTTCGTTAGGCTTATTTACGTTTTCTGATACGCGTTTAGCGTAAATGGTCATTTTCTCTGTAATGCCGTTTTCGATGATATCCAGATCGGGATCTATGAAGATATTGCGTTTAAAAAAGGAAGTTTTAATAAAAAAAATCCATTTATAATTCTCCTGGTCTTCGCTTCTGAACTCCACCGGGCTTTTGGCAAACTTCAGGTTGTAATCGTCAATAAACTTATGAAACCAGATGCCAAAGTTCATGTTTTCTACAGCTTTAACCTTCACCTTTAATGGTTCAGGATCGGTGCTTCTTTTATAGAGTTCTAACTCCAGCACCAAAAGCCTGTTGAAATCTACATGGTCCATATTGATATCCAGCGGAGTATCAGGATACTTCCATATTTTGTAGATTTCAGACGGAATGCTAAGCAGTGACACATAGGCCCACCAGAAAAGGAGCGGAACAAAGAAACAGGCAATGCTGCCCGCACCAAACCAGCCAAAATTTACTGAGCTTAACCAATTAAAGGCGAGCTGATATAAATAGACTGATAAAATGGCCGCAACCAAGGTGGCGAAAAAGATAAATAATTTACGTTCCAGCAAATCCTTAGGGTAATACTTCGTCAGTAAATAAACAAACACTACACCCATTAAAATATAAAAAATGCAGCATATAATGTAGCCCCATGGCATAAAATTAAAATTGAGGAAGCCTAAAAAGCCAGGAATGGCTAAAATAATGCCGATGATCAGAACACTTACAATGAGTTTTTTGTTATTTAGAAACTGGTTCTTTTTGTTGATGACAGAGAGTACCGCCGTTGAGACCATAAAGATCAGCGGAAACAGAAGAAAGCGAATAAAAAATGATTTAACGTCCATTAATTTTTTATAGATGTGATGTACTACAAATATAGTATCTTTCGTATTTGATATGATTCTTATTTTTTTTCGACAACAAAAATCAATCCTATAACAAAACTGCAAGCTTAAAGTTTACATGAAAAACGAAACTTTTATTAATAACGAACTCTTTACGGATTACAAGGCGGTGGCTCATGCAGCCGATTTGATAGAACGTGATGTTATAGCAGCCGATCGTGTTGAAATTATCCCCTTAGGGCCTGATAAACGGGCTTTTGCTAAAGACATCGAAAATACGAGCTTTTATTATTCTGAAAAAAGAAGGCAGGATCGTATCCGTATCAGTACCAATAGGGAAGGTTTATATGATATGCTGCCCGAAGGGCTTTTCCACCGGCCGCCAACGGGTAGTGCGGGTATGGATGAAGAATCCATGATTAAGGATATCAGAGAACGGAGGGAGGAAGAAAAACAGGCACGGTTATTTTTTACGCCATTTGATGCCGAAATTAACCATGTAAGAATCATGACCGAGCTGTATGAAAACATGCTCGATAAAAAAACGACCTATTCTGATTTAAGCCGGATCTTTGAATTCGGCTGGGACGAATTTAACCTGCTAAACAAGGAGCAGAGCATCATTTGGATGCACCTGTTGCCTGAAATTCAACAGAAGAGAAACGATATCGATTTTGTTTCAAAGGTGCTTACCGCATTATTTAATTTGCCAATCGCCATTGTAAATGCCACAGCTCATGTTAAGCCGATAAAAATTGCAGACCACCTACAGGTTGAGTTGGGTTCGGGGGCATTGGGTATCGATACCATTATAGGAGATAGTTTTACGCCGGAAAATGAATCTTTCAATATTAATATCGGTCCAACTTCTCCACAAGAGTTGGTCAGTTTTATTCCAGGACAAAAAAACAGGGCCATTTTGGATATGGCCATAAGCTATTTAATGCCTGTAGATGCTGAGGTTGATGTTGAACTCCTTACCGCACCCGATTTACAGGAAACGGTATTGAGTGCAGATGGTGAACGTGCCTATTTAGGTTATACGGTTTATCTTTAAGAATATATTAAAACTGCCGGAGGTCGTCATTGATGAGTACGAAGCCGTTCTACACGATCGCCACCTTCGCAATGCATTCACTTCCAGAGGAATGTAATGCAGAAGCGAAATCTATCTATGCAAACACTCCGTTACACGGCGTTCAATCCGATTGCTATCGAATTGAAATGGGGCACCTATTATTACACCGCCCTATACAATGCCGGCTTCAACATTAACCGATAATGCACATTCATCGTGCTTCTTAATTTTAATTTCGCTAGGGTAAGACTTAAAAGTTCGTCCCAATCTTGTGTACTAAGTTGAAGGTTGTCTGCAGGTTCAATGATAATATCTGTCGTTTTAATAAAGCCTGCATTTGGCTTGTTATCCATAATAATGCCTTTAGCCAGCGTAACGCCTTTTAACTTATTGCCCAGTTCGTAACGGCAAAAATTAATGACGTCTGCTTTGGTGATAATCCGGTCTGCTGTGGTCAATCCATATTTATAGGCCTGTACGCTGTTCGTTGCATTTAGCTTCGATCGGCCTCCTTTGGTCTGGCTCAACAAAAAAATACTTTCTGCATTTACCTTATTATTATCGTATAGCGCTAATCGGCTACCGGCATTAATGTGGTTAGCCTCTTCGGCCTGTGTTACCCAGATATCCAGAAATAAAATATCGGCATCGTCAATTGGTTTTAATACAATATAGCTAGGTAACTCTTTGATGTCTTTTAACGCCGAACGGCTCTTTTGTTCGATAAGTGCTATATTTTGTTCTAAATTTTTAAGAATTGTACTTAAAAAATCAGGTCCATAGGCAGAGAATGAAGCTTTCTCATCCCGAAGCAGTTCAAACAGATAATCGACCAGTTCTTTTGCATTTCTGGTATCGAAACGCTCCGTGCCGCCATATCTGATCGAAAACGAACCATCCCCCTTATCATTCTCATTGGTGTAAGGGATTTCGTTATAGCTTTTGCCTTTATTGTCTTTCAGATTTTCTACCGCAAGCATCTGGTCCATCGCCTCGGTTTTAATCGGAATGATATTATTCATGGTTTTAAGCCGGTGTTTAATCTGGCTTAGCTTTTTATTCACCACCGGAAAAGCATTAATATAGATATGAAGTTCGTTCAGCATTTCCTGGTTAATGCCGGCGGGGAAGACCACCTTTAGCCATTTCACTTTTGAGTCAATCTGGTTTAGTGCATTTGGTTGAAAAACGTGTGAAAAAGCAACTGGTAATTCCTGGCTGTCATCAATATTGAAATCATTAAGATCGCCAAGCGTAATAAATCTATTGTTGTAAAACTGTAAAACATCGGCCTTAACCAGATTAAGCAACTGTTTGTGATGAAACGGTGCTTCTATTTTACCTGTTAAAGGCTCGTCCATAAACCTTTCTGTATAAGCCGTAATTTCGTTGTCTTTATAGAACCATTTACCCAGCGATAACAGGTCGTAAGTGTTTTCTGGTACTGAATAATTCTTCCAATCGAAAAATAAGTTCAGTTTATTAAAATCCATCCAGTTTTTTATCCCGGTAAAACCAATATACACGGTGTTTTTTTCTAATGAAAAACCAGGCAATGTATTGAGCACTGGCTGTTTGCTCATGTGTTCTACATTAAAGAGTGTAGTTCCGGTGGCAATGTATTTTACAGTTGCATTTTTAACTTTTACAGTGTGTAAAGGGCTAAAGAAAATATCTGTTTTTTTAGCCTTATCGTTTTCCTGCAGGATATTTTTCTTAAAAGAAAACTGGGTATATGGCGATAGATAGTCCTCTTCTTCAATAGCACGGGCATGGATGATGGCATGGGCAGGTAATGATGAGGTTAAATGATCCGGCGCAAGGATGCGGCTAATTTTATCGAAGATTCTATTCTCCAGGTTTTTTACATCATTGGATACATTAAAAAGCTCATTGCTCAGGGCATCAATAATCAGCTTTACAAGTGGATCAAAATCGTTACTGTCTTTAACATTCCAAAAATCTTCGGCATTTTTTAGAATTCTATTCCTGATTTCATCTTTTGATGAATAAAAAACTGGTTTCATGTGTAGAATATTTTGAGCGTTTTAATTTTAGGTTGATAATGGGCTAAGAAATAAAGCGGTATTAAAAAAGTATTTTTCTCCGGTGGTTTTTATTAGTGCCCTCACACTAATATCTACTTTCTTTTTGATCTCGGTTATCTTACGTAACGGATATACATTTTCTACCTCGGTAATGTGCACTTCAACGGAAGTATTATATATCCTGAACTCATAGTCGGTAATCGATTTTAATAACGATTTGCGGAATTTTTCCTCCCAGATACTTTCGCTTACAATTAATTCAAAGTCAAGGTCCCATATCTCGCACCCAAAATCGTTGTTGAACCGATGTTCTCCAAACCGAGTAAAAATAATTAGCTCTATGTGGTTAGAAATCGATTTACCCAGGTCGGTTGGCTGAAGGCCACTGCCCGAAAAAACGGACTTAAATCTGAAGGGTTTGTGATAAAAATTTTCAGACATCGACGATTTGGCTTAAAGTTTGTTAAAAATAAAAGAAATAAAATCGTTTTTATTACCAAACAACGAATATTGAAAATTGTTATAGTACGGTGATAATTTGAGAAGAAATGTGTGATTTTAAGTGAATGTGATGTCAGATTAATCATTAAACTATTGTTATGCGAAACTATTAACCTTCTATGAAACCTATTAACGCCGTCGAAATTAGGAGTGCTTATACCAAGTTTATCTTAGACTTTGTGCTACTTGCATTATTCTCTATTTTGTGTGTCTATCTTTTCTTTGCAGCTTCCGATTACGAGTACAGTCTACTCGATAAAAAGGTAAAAGAAACCGATAAACTCTCTTACTTAAGAAAAGATATCAATACAAATTTTGATCTTATTCAGGTTCGTTTTAAGGAGCTTGCCCAATATCGCGATTATAATGCAAACGAAATGAGCAAGCAAAGTATCCTGCTTAGTGATATCCAGAGCGCTAATAACCGGATCAAAGAATTGATTTCCAAAAAAACTGAACCCAGTGCGAGTTTTGATCTGTATGAGAAATTAAACAAAAATGTTGGTGCAATGGCCGATCTGCAGGATTCGCTTTTCCAGTCAAGGAGCGATATACAGCGGTATAAAGAACGGATAAACGAATGCCAAAGGGCAAATCAATCTGCGGCACAAAAAATAAGAAGTGGCAGATACGGCAGGTAATTAATACGATATGATAAAATTAAGCATAAAAGAAAGGCGCGAACAATTCCTGTTTTTTACGGCGTTGTTCGTTTTTACGGTAGGGCTTTTAAGCTTCGGGATTTTCTATAGTGATAAATCAAGGTATGAAATTTCTAAAGAAGAACTCGAAGTAAAGATTAATGAGAACGAGGCCTTCGAAAATATGGTTAAGGAAACCATGCCCACTATTGATACTACTTTTAAACAAATTACCCGTTACAACCCGAATGTGCAGGCCGTTTTTCTAAAAAACGATATCCAGCTTTCATTAGGTTCAATCAAAGCTGCATTTGACCGTAAGGCATCAGATTCCCGCTATAAAATCTTTGTTCATACTGCACAGTTATACGACAGATTATTTTACGATAGACAGGAACAAAACAGAAATATTTCAGATATCGAGCTGCATAAAAGACAGTTGGATGATTGTATCACCAATAGACGTCAGTTACAGCAAACCATATCTGCAAGATAAACATCACCAAAAACAACCTATAAAAACGCTACCTATGTCTGAAACAAACACCAAGCAAGTTAATTCAAATTCGCAGGGCTATGTTATTCTCTACATCCTGTTGGCTGTACTGCTCTTAACAGGCCTGATTTTCTTATTCAAGAGTTCATTGTTCGAAAAAAGGACAATTGATGCGAGAATCCTGAAGGATGAAATTTATTTAAATGAAGATCTGGTTTTCACCGATAATACCCCAAAGGCTTCCAAATGGTTATGGGAGTTTGGTAATGGTGAAAAAGCGACAACGAAAACAGGAACTTACCATTATACAAAGCCCGATACCTATATTGTGCGCTTAACTGTTGACGGTGAACTCCGTCAGGAATTTCCGGTTACCGTGCGCGATACCGTGCATACACCCGTTTTGGATAGTATACTTACCATTAGCGGGCCAACAGCCGGTTTGGTTAATGAAGAGATCAGGCTTGAAGGCGACGGTCCCGGAAAAGATTTTGAATGGTCTTTTGGCGAAACCGGCCGCGTTGACGTTAAGGGGAAAACAGCCTTGTATACCTACCGTAGCCCCGGAAAATATGTAGTCCGTCTTCGGTCAGATAAAGCCCGTAAGCCAGCCTTTCTAACCGTTCTGATTACCGATCCAAATGCCGAAATCGTTGAGGATTTAGTTGCGCCTGGTGATGGAGAACGTAAAACCATTGATGATATCAGGGCCCGCTTACAAGCCATAGCCAACGGTGCAGATTTTAATTCCAACTATTACTACCTCATTAACAAATACATGTGCAACAACGAAAAAGTAACGGTAAATGTAGAAATGAATGGTAAGAAAAAACAGACTGATATTTATTCGTACTGTATGGGCTTAACATTTGGAGGCGAAATAGCGGTGGATGAGGCGCAGTTAACGATTAAGCCAAACTCTACCTGTGCCAGTTTATTAAATATTAAACAACACTCGGCAACGGCCCAGCCCGCAACAACAGCAACCACTGATGCTCAGCCGGCAAAAACGAAATAGATTAACATCTTCACCTAATTTTAAGCTCATCTACATAGAATATGAAAAAATATTATGCCTTAACCATCCTATTTTTAGGAATATCGTTTGCCTATGCACAATCACCGGCATCCTTTGGCAAAAAAGTAAAATACATGCCTAAATCTTACGAGAGGCCGGCCGAAACCATAGATATTAACGATAATACCGGCAGAAGCAGCCTACCATGGATTGTTTTTTCCGACCGTGAAGATAATTATACCACAACGGCGCCTGGTGGAAGCCTTATTATGAAAAAAATCAGCTTTATGGAACCTTTTTATGTTTCTAAAGAAGAGAACGGCTATTTGAAACTGATCAAATATAAAGCGGGCATGATCAGGGGGAGGAAAATCAATGATAAAAAGAGCGCCATCAGCTACGGATGGATAGCAAAATCAAAATTGCTTTTATGGCAACGTGCATTCTCTAACCAAAAAACAGGTTATGCTGAGAAAGCCATTGGTATTGTAAATGGCAAAAATGCCTTAACCGAACCAAAATTTTATTTTGATACCACCGATTCCATCTTGGTTTACAATACGCCTGAACTTAAAGACAGAAGGGCAAAAGTGAGGTTGCACGAAATTGCTTACATCTATAAAAAATCAGAAGATGGTAAAAAATACCTGATCGGCTCTGATGACCAGTTGGTTGCAGATAGTGCGCTGAAAAGTGTTTATGGATGGGTTTCTGCTGAGGCAGTACACCACTGGGGTGATCGTTTATACATCACCTCCATTAAACCTGGCGATTACGACAAGGATGATTCTACCTCAATGGCCATTAAAAACGGAATCGATAACGGAACTGCTTTTGTAATAGACCCCTTATTGCCAAGAGAAAACCTGATTCTGCGTAGTGTACCTGTTGTTTCAAATGATGATGGCGCTAACACAGTTGGCATTGCCACCGATGTTTACAATAAAAAAGATAATAAGCTATTAACTATTAACGGTTCATCCCTTTCTTATCAGGATTATTTGAATCTGCGCAAAAATAGAACAAAGGTAAATGTTGTTTTTGTAGTGGATGGAGGAAGTCCAATGACCAAATATCTTTCCGGGATGACCAATACCATTGGTTCATTCGAAAACCTTATGGGCGATTTTGGTAAGGGTACAAAGGTAAACTATGGCGGTGTAGTGTACCGGGGCGAAACCGGCTGCGGGCAGCAAGGTATTTTTGTAAGCCCGATCCAGGATGATTACCGGAAGTTTATGAATTTCTTATCAAACCAGGCAAAAAACACCATGAGGTGTAATGGAGAGATTACCGAAAGTCCGGTTTTTAGTGCTTTAAAAGCTGGAATAAATTTATTTAAAGGAATAAAGAACGAAACCAACTTAATTATTTTAGTGGGCAGTACCGGAAACACAGGCGGCACCAATAATTACCTCATCAATGAGTTGAGTGAGCAGGTGGCCCTTGCCGATGCCCGAATTTTAGCCTTACAGGTATATAGCGATTTTAACCAATCGTTTAATGATTTTGTTATCCAATCTCGCAAACTGGTTTCAGAATCAGCCATCCGTGCGGCCGAGTACAGAAAAAATACTATGGTTAAAGGAGAAGGATTGAAAAGCTTTCAGCCTTACAACACCAGCCTGCAAGACTCTATTTCTTACTATCTGGACTATCCTAAAAATAGTTTGATACAAGGCGGTGTGGTTTTCCCGACCAAAGGATCGGTAAACTCCAACCAGAGTATGACGATTGCCTTACGTCGTTTTATAAAAGAAACCAATATGGATATCTTCAGCCAGATCAGCTCTTTAGATAGTGCTTTCCGTTTAACAGGTATTTCACGTAAAAACCTGTCAGCCGATGTGGAAGCTTTATTACCTCAGCCTGTCGGTATGGAAGTGGCCGATCGTATGCCGCACAATGCTTTTAAATATTATACTACTGCCAGTATATCTGCCGATGTAGTAAAAAATAATCCGACCACCTTACAATATGCAATTGTACTGAACAATATGGAGTACAAGCAGATTGTAGATGTTTTTTCGATTATGTTAGGGCAAAACCTGCAGGCAGATCAATCCTCTTTCAGGAGAAAGCTGGTTAAAAACTATGTAAGGATGCCTAAGCAGTTGTTGGGTATGAAGATGTCATCGGGTGATATCAAGGCCATGACGCTAACAAACTACATTAAGTTGGTTACAGGTTTACCTCTAAACAATGAGTTTTTATCGAAATATACGGTAAGTGATTTAAAGAACACCTCAAAAATGCCGCTTGATCAGTTTGAAGCCTATATTAAATTATTGGATCAGTCGGTTCAGCAGATAAAGAGAGCTACGCAGATTGAACAACAGTTCATTTCGAACGGCAAAATCTACTACTACATTACCGAAAATAATTTTAACCCGGCAGTATTGCCTGCAACCAACTAAAGGCTATGGCAGTTACAAATTTAAGTGAATCGGTAAAAACAGCCTTGCATATTGCGCAGTCGCTGGCAAAGGAATACAGAAACGAAGTGTTTTCTGCAGCTCATCTGTTAAAAGGATTAATGCATAAAGATGTAGGTTTAAGATCGTTTATCACTTCCATCGGTAAAGATGAGGAGTATATCAGCGAATGGGCTGAAGTTCGGATAGATGAACAACCAAAAGCGGCAAGCCTTAGTGATACCGTTAGCGGTGCCCCGGAAATTGCGGTGATTTTTGAAGAAGCCGATAATGTGCGTATTAAACTCGGGTTAGATTTAATTACCCCGGTTTGTGTATTAACCGCACTGGCAAAACCGGGTATCGGCTTTCAGCCAGATCAGTTAAAATCATTTCCGATCAAAGAACGCGAAATTTTGGATCTCTATGTAAAGGATGAAGAAATTTCGAAGGTAGTTTCGCCGGATAAAACAAGTGCTGGTCCGGAAAATAAAAGTACAGGCAATGCGCTGTATAAATATTGCTTGGACCGCTTGCAAATGGTTAGAGATGGCAAAACAGACCCCATAATTGGTCGTGACAAGGAAACCCGGCAAATGATGGAAATCCTTTGCCGCAGAACCAAACCCAATGTTATTTTAACTGGCGATGCCGGTGTAGGCAAAACAGCATTGGTTGATGGCTTTGCGATTGATATTGTAAACCAGAACGTTCCCGATCGTTTAAAACCGGTTCAGCTTTTCGAATTGGATTTAGGATCGTTAATTGCAGGTGCATCTTATAAGGGAGAAATTGAGGACCGTTTAAAAAACATTATTAAAGAAATAAAACAGTTTGAAAAAGCAGTACTCTTTATTGATGAAATCCATACCTTATTAGACAGTAAAGGTCCTTTGGGGGCTGGGATTGGTAATTTACTGAAACCAGAACTTGCCCGTGGCGAAATCACTGTGATCGGGGCGACCACTATTGATGAGTATCGTAAGATTATTGAGCCTGAGCAGGCTTTTAGCAGGCGTTTTGAAGTACTTCAGGTAAATGAACCAAATGAAGAAAGTACCATAAAAATGTTGCAGAAACTGGCTGTTAAATATGAAGAACACCATGCTTTAACCATTGAGCCGGATGCTTTAGGGGAATGTGTGCGTTTGGCCAAGCGTTATATGAAAGACAGAAGGCTGCCTGATTCAGCTTTTGATCTCTTAGACCGGACCATGGCGGCGATGAAAATGATGAATGATACCTCCGACCAGGCCATTGACAGTTTGGAGGTAGAATTAGAAACATTAAATGCCAATACAGAGGAATCAGAAGCTGATCGTTTTGCAGATTATAAATGGCTTTATTCCTTACTTCAAAATAAATTAAGTCCGGTTTTACTGGGGCGTTTAACAGATGAAACACAGACTGACGCCTTCGAAACCGCTGATGAATACCAGGGTTATATCAACAGCAGCCTACAAGAATTAAAAAAATATGCTGCAGAAAAAAGCGACCGCATCTCTAAACAGGATATCGCTTCGATAGTGGCCTATAAAACAGGCATCCCAATGGGGAAACTGCAGGCTGGTGAGAAGGAAAAACTGCTCAATATGGAACAATACCTTAAAAAACGGGTAGTAGGTCAGGATCAGGCTTTAAAAGCTGTTTCTGATGCCATATTGGAATCGCGCAGTGGCTTAAACAAAAAAGGACAGCCAATTGGGTCTTTCTTTTTGCTGGGTCCAACGGGTACAGGTAAAACCGAACTGGCCAAATCAATTGCCGAGTTTTTATTTAATGATGAAAAGGCAATGATCAGGTTCGATATGTCAGAATTTAAAGAAGAACACAGTGCAGCCCTGCTTTATGGAGCGCCCCCGGGCTATGTGGGCTATGAAGAAGGTGGTTTGTTGGTGAATAAAATCAGGCAGCAGCCTTACTCGGTACTATTGTTCGATGAGATTGAAAAAGCACACCCTTCGGTTTTCGATACTTTTCTGCAGATTCTGGATGAAGGCCATATGCACGATCGTTTAGGAAAAGAGGGAGATTTTAGCAATTCGCTTATTCTTTTTACCTCAAATATCGGCAGCGAATGGATCGCAGAACAGATAGGAAAAGGCGTGATTCCGGCTTCAAACCAATTAATGGAGGTTATGGCCGGGCATTTCCGCCCTGAATTTTTAGCCCGGATTTCTGAAATTGTTCCGTTTGCACCAATTAACGAAAGTAATGTGGTGCGCATTTTTGAAATTCAGTTAAACAGTTTGGTACAGTCGCTGAACAAAATGGGTATCGAATTTGAAATAGCAGAAGATGCCAAGAAAATGATTGCTTTAGATGGCTTTACGCCCAAATATGGAGCAAGGCAATTATCAGCAGTGATCAGAAATCTATTGCGCAGGCCGATTTCCAAATACATCATTTCTGGCGAGCTTAAAAAAGGATCGAAGATTAAAGTAAGCAAACATGCTGAAGAAGATAAAATAGAGTGGAATATTATTCAGCCATAAGCCATTATATTGGAACAAAAATTGAGTTAAAATGTTAACTATTATATTATTAGTATAAATTAATCGTAAATCTAAATCAACATATTATGTTTAACTATGAAATTGGAGGTAACGAGCGGAAAATTGATACCTCAGAAGCCTTCGCAGAGATTGCCCATAATAAAACGCTTTTCGTACAAAAACTTACCGATAACGAACCCATAAAACCTGAAAAGGTAGAAGGACTAAAAACCGTTAAGGAAGTATTTGCCCATTATAAACCAAATGTAAAAGTAGCTTTTGAAAAGCAGGATGGATCTACCGTTGGCGAAACCTTAAATTTTAATGATCTGGGCGATTTCGGTGTCAAAAATATCATCAATCAAAGCAACTACCTCACCGATGTGAACATTGAGCGGGAGATGTCGCTTAATGTGATTAAGCAGTTAAAATCGAACAAAACCTTAAAAGCTACATTGGATGATGAAGAAACTAAATCGGCCTTCATCAGTGCTTTGAAGAACTTTGTGGATGAATTGGAGCAAAATAAATAATCTTAACGCAGAGAAAACATGTCAAATCCTCAAGAATTAAAAGCAGACCAAAATATATCCGAAGCAGGTTTTAGACCGGCAGAAGGTAAAACCATAGAAAAAACATCGCTTAAAGATAACTTAGAAAAACTGGCCAGGGTGGGCGGTTTCGATTTGTTGGAAGCAACAGTGGATGGCCTTCAGAATTTAAATCCGGAAAGAAAAGCACGGAAACAGATTTTTTTAACCGGCGACGAAAAGAAGAAAGAACGCGAAGAGTTGAAAAAGAAAATCCAGCTTTGGATAGAAGTACTGGAGTCTTCCGGCTCGGTGGCCGATATGGTTGAAAAAAGTACTGAAAAACTGAATGCTGCAGAAGAAAACTTAAATAAGAACATTGCTACCGCGTTAGAAAGTACCAGGGAACTGGAACAGGCTTATCGTTCGGTGCATTTATTTTATAAAAATACCGAGTCAGACAAACTGAAAAATGTGGTGCTGTTAAATGCTTCAATGGATCAGATCAAAGATCTTGATAATCCGCGTTTCATAGAGTATGTAGATGATGAATTAAAGCAGAATTACGATCGTTTGGATCTTCGTAACAACTATTCATTGATGGTTGTTCCGGGTTATATGGGATCTAATAAAGTACTGGAAAGATGGGCTAAGATCGCACACAACAATAAAGCGATGCTGGTAACCGATTTTGCCGATTTGGATCAGCCGGACGATGTACTTGATTTATTTACCGCCGCAAACTTCACCGGCGGAGATGCCTTTAGATCGAACGTAATCATGACCTGTAACTGGCTGGTAGGTCGTGGTAAAGTAGCAGAGGTAGGAGAGGAAGATGATCTTACCGTGCCAGGATCGGCAGCTTTAGCCGGTAAAATGTACTATACCCTGATGTCGCAGGTTACGGCGGGTAAAAAACATGGTGCTATCAATGAAGTTGATGGTGTGAAATTCGATTTAAAGAAAAGTGAAATCTCTCATTTAGAGCGGGTAGGTTTAGTGCCAATGGTTAATGAGTACGGTAAAGTTATGGCTTTCTCAGCTAAAACATTATTTAATGGCGATAATATTGGTTTACAAACCTATTCAGTAGTGCGTGTATTCGATTATATTACAAAAGTATTGTTTGATTTCCTGAACAGAAGGGCTTTCGAGAACTGGACTTCCAAAACCGAACAAGATCTTCGCGGACAGATTGTTAAATTTTTGGATGGTATCCAGGGTGCCGACCGTTTGATTGAGCGTTTCAAGATTATGCGTTTTGAAAGGGATGAACAGCAAAAAGACAGAATTCACCTGGATATCCACATTACACCGTATTTCCCGGCCAAAAGTTTTGTGGTAAAACTAGACGGACATAAAGGTGAAGATGAAAGTACCACCTGGAGCTCAGAATATAATCAGCAATAGTTTTTGATAGCTGAAAATAAAAACCCAACCCTGGCGTTGGGTTTTTTTATGGGGTATGCATAACACTTAACAAATTCTTTATAATTTTGTAATGCATCAGCCCAATCAGATTAATCAAAAAAAATGAAGCAAGTACTTATCCTGAATGGGGATATCGAAAAAAACGCGTCTACAAATTTCCTGATTAACGCTTATAAGCAAGGTGCGGAAGGTGCTGGCGCTACCGTTAGGGAGTTGGCCATTATCGATCTGATATTTAACTCCAACAAGCTATTTAACAATAGACAGATTGCCGAGTTAGAGCCTGATTTGCAGAAAGCCTTAACGGCAATCAGGCAAAGCAACCATATTGTACTTTTTTGTCCGGTGTATGTGGATCATATTCCGGCAAAGATTAAAGGCTTTTTTGACCGTTTGTTTATGCCTGATCAGGTTTTTGCTACGCAGCAACAAAACGTGAATAATAACTTCAGTGGCCGCTCGGCGAGAATTGTATCCATTTTAGATGAAGCCACTTTTAAGGAGTGGAAAGCAAATAAAAAAACTACTTACCTTTCTATCAAAAAAGTGGTTTTTGAAAAATGTAAAATGAGTCCGGTATTGACCAATACTATAGGCGAACTACATTCGCTTGAAAATCACTACAGCCAGAAATGGTTGGCTAAAATGGAGAAATTTGGATCGCAGCTGATTTAAGAGGCTATAGTCTATTTCTAATAAGTTCAGCCTTTCATTTTGGCAACAACTTGTCCTAAAATGCTACACTTCGTGTATAATCGCTACATTTTTGTTGTGCGTTTAACTACTCTAATGTATTTGTTACAATAAATATAGTTTAGGTTTTTCCACAGTTTTTCCACAAAATGCAATTCATAACTGCGTTTTTAGGCGATAAACGCCCATCCGGTATATTAAAAACTTTGCTTGCTTATAACTGATAGGCAATATATGGCACGTTTGGCCTGATATTTGGTCGACATTAAAAAGTAGCGGAGGCTACTGATAATCAAATTTTTAACCTTTAAATTTTAAAACTATGGCTTTCAAAGCTAGATTAAATTTTTCGGGCAAGGAGTACGATGTGCTTCACTGTGCCTATGCGTTAAACCGTGATGTAGATGCAAAAGGAAGACCCTCTTCCGGAGTTTACGGCGGTACCATCGACATTGAGATCGAATCAACTGAAGACACCTCAATTATCGAGGCGATGGTGAACAACCAGTACAAACCTATTACAGGAACCCTTCTGATCAAGAAAACAGAGGAAGATGCCAAAATGAAAGAAGTTCATTTCGAAGATGGCTACATTGTTAAATATTCCGAAGGGATAAACATTGTGGGCGATCATCCAATGACGCTTAAGTTCCAGATTTCGGCCCGCAAGCTAAAATTAGGAAATGCAGAACACCTTAACGACTGGCCGAAGGCCTAATTGAGGTTGAGGGTAGGAAGGTAGAAGGTGTAAGGCTTTAAACGCCTAACGCCATACGCCATGCCCCTACGGCAACCGCTCAGCGCAATTCATTCATTTAAAAACATTTAAATTTTACTACAATGGCATTCAAAACCCGTTTAAACTTAGGATCAAAAGAATTTGATGTACTACAGTGCAGCTTTTCATTAAATAGAGATGTTGACGCAAAAGGTCGTCCATCGTCAGGCGTTTATGGTGGTACCATCCACATCGAAATCGAATCTACAGAAGATACTTCCGTAATCGAATCGATGGTGAACAACCAATACAAGCCGCTTTCAGGCAACATCATCTTTAAAAAAGGCGAAGAAGATGCAAAAATGAAAGAACTGTCTTTTGAAGATGGTTACATTATCCAATATAACGAAGGTATTGCAGTAAACGACAATACACCTATGACTTTAAGTTTTGTGGTATCGGCGCGTAAGCTGAAACTAGGCAATGCCGAGCATGAAAACGATTGGCCTAAGGCTTAGTCCTTTTATGCATATCAATTAATTGATGCGCCCCGATTTTTCGGGGCGTATTTAGTTCAACGCGCTTCAATTCTGTTACTATATAGTAGATCTAAATTATCTTCGAACGGTAGTGGGGTTATCCCGTCAGCTACTTTTACATTAAAGCTCAATGATGTCTGGCCAACGCAAATATATTGCAGTAGAAAACAATTACCAGTCTGGTAAAGTGTTTGGTTTGGCATACGCACACAAAGATCATCCGAAGAGTCTTTTTATAAAAGTGGAATCATTTTTATCAAAAGAGTTATGCTTTAAAACCCGGCAACTGGATTTAGCTTAGGTAATTTTTGTGATCAAGATTAATCAATATGGAAAAGAAACTCATTGCAGAAATCAATATAGAGGATAAGGAAATTACCCATTTTGCTTCCTTTAGTCTCACACAGGCTTTTAACGAACACCATTATTTTGAGCTGCGTTTCAACCACGATCAGATGGGTGCGCCCGGGCTGATCACTTTAGATGATAGCCGCGATTTCGTAGGCAAAACCTTAACCGCATCCTTTGGTCATTCGCCAGAAGGTATGCAGAATTTTAAAGGCCTGGTCTCTAAAGTCGAGCTATCACAAAACCATGGTTACCATGGTGTCTTAATCGTAAGCGGTTATAGCCCCACCATTTTAATTGATCGTGGGCCCGATCTGGGTTCTTATCTGGATAAAGATCTGAATGAGATCGTAAAACTGGCTACGAAAGATACCCCCGCTAACGATTTAAAGGTTGTGGCTAATGCTGCCAGAACTTCATCTATTGATTATATTATTCAATATAGGGAGAGTGATTTTGCTTTTTTAAATCGTCTCTCAGCCGAATACCACGAGTGGTTTTTTTACGATGGTAAACAGCTTAATTTTGGTAAACCCAATATACAGAAAGAAATATCTTTGTTTTATGGTAGAGATGTGCAGGAAATGCAGTATGCCATGGAAATCGCGCCGATCAAAAACAAGCGGTTCTCCTATAATCCCAGGCAGAACGAAATGCTGCAAAGTGAAAGTACGGGCAAGGTAGAAGGAACCCCTGATCTTTCGCACGCGGTTAAAGCTTCCAACTTAACTTTTAGCAAAACTTTTAATCAGCCTGCTTTAATCAGGGTTGGCAATAACAACGATATCAAAAACCTGGTTGAAAATGAAGAAAAGGCCAATACCAGTGAACTTTTAAAAGTTACCGCCCGGGGTGATAATGCAGGATTGAGCATCGGAAGTATCGCTGAAATTACGATGAGCCTTAGAAAAGAAATGGCATTTACTACCGAAAGTTTGGGCAAATTTTTGATTACCAGTATCAAACACCACATCGATGAGAATGGTAAATACCATAATAATTTTGAGGGAAGAATATCCACTACCGAACGTATCCTGGTAAAAAACTTTGAAAAACCGCAGCCCGATATGCAGTTGGCAGATGTAATCGATAATAACGATCCGCAGGGCCAGGGCCGGATAAAGGTGAAATTTAAATGGGAATGTTTAACCAATGATGTTACGGAATGGCTGCGTGTAGTTACTCCAAGTGCAGGTATCGGGGATAGGGGTAATAACAGGGGTTATTTCGCTATCCCTGAAATAGATGATCAGGTGATGATTGCTTTCGAAGAAGGCAATATTGCGCGGCCGGTAGTGATGGGGAGTGTTTATCATAGTTCCAGCGTAGACAGCAGTCCTTTAATTAAAAACCACCTTAAAAGTATTATTACCCGGAGCGGTCACCTGGTTGAGTTCGATGATGATGCCGGCACACAGGGAATAAAAATTACCGATATCCATAATAACATCATCCATATCGATACCAAAGGCAATAACATCACCATTACCGCTTTGGAGAACATGACTTTGAACTGTAAGAATATGCAGATTAATGTGCAGGAGAATATGGATGTAAGTGTAGGGCAAGATCAAAGTACAAGTGTTGGGAATAATCAAACAACAACTGTTAATAAAGATATCGGTACCACAGCTGGTAATAATTATTCACTTAGCGCTACGGGCGATATTCAGGAAACTTCAGATAAAAGATCGGAATTTGTGACCAAAGATTTCATCAGGCAGGCGGAAACGTCTAATGAGTTGGCAAATGAAATTACTATGTTCAGCCAAAAGGAGAATATGAGTTTGCAGAGTGGCAAAACGGTGGAGATAAACAGTGCTGAAAAATCTAAATTATTCTAATTATGGGAATTATAAAGCAATCAAATAATATGAGAATTAAAGTTAACTCTGATTATAGTATGGTTGTGGGACTAAAGACAGAGAAAATAGCCGATAAATTAAATATTGAGGCGATGTATAATAATTTAGTTTTGGCCAGCAATAAAAAAATTGTTGGAGAAGGAAATAAGTAATGGTAAAAAAGCTGAGGTTTTATTTAGCGCAAGAAATAGTATGTTACTAGTCAAAACCTATTAAAAATATGCTGTAAATGAAAATTCTCATTTCTCATTAAAGAATATTTTAGTTCTTGGAAAAAGACAAGAGGTTGATTTTTAAAAGAATGATGAAATAAACAGGGTAAAGTGCAAAATGAACCATCTGGATAGAAGTTTTTACCGATATAGTATAAGCATTTATATACGCTATCTGAACAGGGAGTAGGTATAATGGACAGTTTAGGAAATAATGCACCGATTGATATATACAGTAGATCATCCACTTGGTACGGATAGGATTGATAAATATATTTTAAACTATGTTTGATAAAGATAAAAGTATATTTTTTGATAATTTATCAAGAGTTGAGGTCAATCCAGAAACCCCAACTGCTGCTACACGTGTACTACAAAACAGGCGCTTTAAACCGCAATGGCCTGTAGGTCATAAAATGGATTATGGATTGCGAATGGAAATGTATGCAGATGAAAAAATCCACGAAATTAAATACGAATTACAAGTTGAAAGACTCGAAAATACTGTAGAAAATTTTACATCCTTTGCCATTAACCGTACAGGGCCGGTTTATATTAACGAAATTGAACCTGATCTAATTGCTGATCAACTGGCATATAAAGTAAGCACGATTTTTTATCCCATGCATGTAGGTTTAGATGCTCATGGAAAAGTATCTGAGATTCAAAATATTTCAGATATTAAACGCAGATGGCAAACTGTTAAAGCAGAAATACGACGAACTTTTGAAGGTGCCGTTTTAGACGAATACATGGACAGGATGGAAAAAAACATCAATGATCCATTTGTTCTTAATCTTGCCCTTAAAGATCAGGATTGGTTTCTAAATGCTTTTTTTCTACCAATTTATAAAAATTATTATATACAGGATGAACCGGCTTCAGCATTATATTTCCCAATATTGCCGTTTAGGAACATTGGTTATTCATCTTCTTTTTTTTTAAGCCCGCATTTTAACGATCTGGGTATGATTGAAATAAACGTGAACGGTAAAATAGAAGATGGAGATACTGAAAATTATGCAGGAAACTATACTGGCAGATATCTATTGCACCCGCACAATAAACAAATTTGGATGATAAAATCCGTGTATACATTCGAATCGGCAGTAAATCAGAAATATGTTAAACTCGATATTTTTTGTTTAAAGGATAATGGACAGGATTTGGATTTTAGTTTCGAACAGACTGCAAAAAAAGTAACTGGATCGAGCTTAGTGATAGCAGATCAGGGATCAAAAAAGAAAAGTATCTGGAAGAGTATTTTTAGATAAAAGGATACAATTATGGCTGAAAAATATATTGTGGTTCAGGGGGCGGTTTGTATTTGTAATTTCGGTACAGCCCCAGATAAATTAAAGGTGCTTACACAGCAGAAAGAATATGTAAATGATAAAGATGGATCGAAGAAACTTATTGCAACAGATAAGGACATCGGTACAACTTTTGAGAAAAATATGTTTGGATCCTGCTCAAAAATGAATAATAAACCATGTACCGCAGCTGTTACCAAATGGTCGGGATTTTATACTGATACCGTATTAAGCAATGAGGGTAAAATCTTGCTGGAAGATAGCAAAGCCACATGCCCGATAGGAGGAACAGACTGCATAAAGATTGTATTCCATGGTCAGGTAATGGAACCTGGCGCATCAAATTTTGAGAATTCTCCTCAGGAAGTTCAATCTGCGATTAATCCATTAACCACTTATGGGCATGGAAAACCGATAGACGCTTCCGGTTTTGGGGGAGAAGTAGTAAAATAAAACGGATAGATAAAAAACGATAACTGATGCCTAGAGGAGTAAAGAAAATAGCTTTAGATGCCCATCAAGTCAGGATGAAGAATATTAACATTCCAAATGGCTTTGTTCTGCAGGGAGGTACACCTGTGAATTTCGTTGTATCTGAATGGTTACCCGATACGAATGCGACGGATCAATCACTTGTTCAATGGATGCTTGAAGATAATGAACGCAAATCTATCATTAAAAAATATCCTGGTTCAGGTCAAAGATTGAAAAATTTTGTCATCAACAAAAAACTATCAGGTAAGCAGCAATATTATATAGAAGCTTCCCTTTCAGGTGAAAGAGACTATAAGAACCCGGCAGGTGTGTATGTACGTGGATATGCACCACCATTAATTATCAGGTCGAAATGGTCGATAACGGAAGGCGGTGAATCTTTGAAAGCTACACCTATCCAATATGGTGATAGTGTTGTACTTTGGATAGAAACGGAGGGCTTAAATGGCAATAAACTGATTATCGATGTCTATAATCGAGTAATAGGTAACAATATTCATGTAAAAACTTATATTGATGTTCCTTGTGAAGGAGGGGAGGTAAATATCACCATTGGCGACACGAGTTTGTGGTATTCTAGAACCAATGATGTTTCATTACGTGAGTTTTTTATTACAGTAAAAGATCAGGACACAAAGCAATTGATTCTGGATTCTGGAGGAGATAAATACCATGCCCGCTTTTTGAGAATACAAGGCCGTAAAATAACCAATAATGTAGCCCCACCCAGAACCAATACTGCCGGTAAAGTTGGTCAGCAACCTGTAAATGGTAAACGTTACGAACCTTGCGGCTTTACCAAAATTGAAATCAATGATGGGGCGAGGTTTTTACTTTTCGACGAAGGGAAAATAGGATTAAAAGGGATAAAATCTGATGGTTTCTCTAAATCCATGTCGATCCATTTTGATTTTAACAAGTGGAATGTCACGTCAAAAGCACAAACAATCTTAAATGAACTGGCTGAATATTTATTTCAGAATCCTTATTTGCCGGTTGAATTAGGTGCACATACCGACATTCGAGGGACGGATGCCTTTAACGACGAATTGTCGAACAAAAGAGCAAAGGCTGCAGTAGAATACCTAGTTAAAAAAGGTATAGATAACCGAAGGATAAGTGCAAGAGGATATGGTAAACGGGCATTAATCCATAGAGGAGAGAATATTACTGACAGTCAACATGCAGAAAATAGGCGGGTAACCATCAAATTCAAAATCTTTGAGAATAATGCAGAAACGATTCTATTTGAAACCATCGGACCAGGTCAGTCGTTAAAGAAAAAGCTGACACTTAACGTTGACAACTATACGCCACCAGAAGGATGTATATTATCTGGTAGTAAGCACCAGGCTACTATTTTGAAAAAATTAGATAGCAAAACTAGTCCTAATACCGATTCTTTGAACGTTACGACAGTAGTACAAAAGAATAAAAAGGCAGATGACATGGTTTTTTCACCCATGGATAATAAAGTATTCGCCTTTGATTACTTTATGCCACACTCGCAGGCACCAAAGCAGTTTTTTTATTACATTAATTCATGCAGATACTTTAGTGATAAAAACAGGCCAACCGTTCAAGTGAATGTATATTCAGATATCCGTTGGAAATTTAAGTTTTTTGTAAATATGTCTAGCCCGCTGAATGTGGATTGGAGTAATATTCCAGTAATTAGCCAGCGATATGAAAAATTAAAAGAAACGGCCCAAAAACTGGGTACTAGTTATGATGCCAAAACAAGTGATTTTGAATGGGGCGTAGAGTTAAATGCCGATTGGAATCATGATGGCAGCAAGTTTACCAGAAATGATAATTACACCCTCAAATTTGAGGGCAAGATTAAGGATATTTTTAACATCATTACTTCAGTGCGCGATATTACACGCGCCTTAGGCACCGCTACAAAAGGTGGAGTAAGAAAAATGCCTTTTGCCGGGAAATTGCCTTTAACGGTATCAATTCTTGCACCAAAGTTTGCTGTTTCAGTAGATTGGTACTTGGCACATGGTAAAAGTAAAGGTGTAGAAACCAATAAGATCGGTACAGAATTTTTAATTGATGTATACTTTGACCCAATTATTGGTGTGGAAGTCACTTTTGACTTATTGGGACTGGTGGTTACCGCAGCATCAGTAGCGGCAACTGGTAATACAGTGGCAGCAGATCTTTTTATGTATGCCAAAGAGTGGGCAGCAAAAGGTTTTAAATCCAAATATGCCGAAGCTAAATTGGATATGTACATCGATGCTGTATTTGTTGGCTCAATAGCCGGAGGTCTCAAAAACGCCAAGATAAATACTGCTTCAGATCAGTTGCAGGCAGAAGCCAAGATCGAATCTAAAATTGGTGTAACATTAAAAGCCGGAATAGTTGCCAGCGCGAAAGCCATGTTTTTAGAATATGGCAAAGCATCTGCCAAGGGTGGATTAACCGCAGAAGCCAGTGTAGCCATCCGCGGATCATATAATTTCCAGTGGGATACATACAAAGGTCTTTTGTTAAAACCTGGCCTGATCCTTGATCCTTGTGTTGCCAAAGTGGCGATGTTCTTGGAAGTTGGGCTATCTTATAAGGTAGTATCTGCCGATTGGAAACCGATTAACATTACTGAAAACCGGACATTCTGGAAGGCATACGATGTAATGCAGGGTATAGCTAATTTTACGGGCAGATCGCCAGAATTTATTACTTATAAAACAAAAAGCTAATAATTACCAAATGAAAAAGTTAAATTTTATTTTGTTGATGTGTATTCCGTTTTTATTTCAATCTTGTCAAGGTCAGAATCTCGATTTAGAGAAATTACCCCTTCCTACAAAAAGTGATCAGTTAAAAACTTTAAAATTATCAAATTCTGGTGCCGGTATTGGAACCCGGGAAATACAGTATACCTCTTATATTCCTGATGCTGAAGGAGGTATAGCTTTCGGCGGATTGTCAATTCCTAAATCAACTTCAAGTTCTGAGGCAATAGCCCGTTTTTTCTCGAAGGACGAAGGTAAAAACTTTCAGGGTTATACCTTAAACCTGTTTACGCCCGATGCTATGCAGAAAGTTTTAGCCTTCCTCCTAAAGGATAAAAGCCAGTTCAAACTCGTTTTTGACGATGGAAAAGATAGCGAAGAACGTGCTAGAGTTTTTATTTCTAATAAAAATGGTGTTACGTATTTATTATTGTCGAGAATAAACGGTGATGGAAAAAAAATAGGTTATATTGACGGTATTGCTAAAGGCGAAGAAGCTTTATTGTCATCAAGAATTGGAGGGTCATTTGGCTATTATGAAGCATATCTTGAATATAAGAAACATAAAACAGGTAATTTAAGCTACTTGGATTTCCTCCGCGAAACCAATAACGACTTATATAAACAGAGCAATAACTTAAAACAATAATCATGTCTAAACCCTATTATCTTTTAGAGTTTTCTGTATCTGCATGTAGGTTTATTGTTGAAATTAACGACCTCGAAGTACTGAATCTGGCTATTGAAGATGGTATGAGCAGCATGCTGCCACTTAATCATGGCATTTTTAAATCTGGGAATCAAAAAGTGAAAATTACCTTAGACTCACTTAATGAAGGAGTTTTTCACTTAGAACCGTCAACTGGATTTAAGATTATCGAATATAGTTCAGGCCATACCCTCGAATTTAAGAACGATATAAAAGCCTTTACCCCTGATTTTAAAGATAATGGCAAGAAACATTCTTACGAAGCTCAAACAAACTTTAATGCGATAATGCCATATGAAATTGCATCTTGGGCGGAAGGCGTTAATTTAACAGATATCAATAAGCTAGAAGAGAGACTAGCCCATTTTTATGCAACTGTTAAATCACTATTCAAAAGAAAAGAGTATGATAAGATAAGAGAAGTCTTCTCTAAAAAAGAAAATAACATTGCATCTATGATGTATCTTGATCAGGAGCAATCAGAAGCCCGCTTAAATTCTATATTTCAGGATATGGAAAACGGTTTCGAATTCGATGATAGCATAGTAGCAATTCCTTATTTTCTAAAAAATGGAAAAGTTGTTTCATTTAGGAATCCATTGGGAAGTCCCGCAATTAAATTAGTGAATGCAGAATTGGGAGAAGAAATATATGTAGAGTTGAACGTGATGATGGATAAATCGAAAATGATTTTTGAAGTAATCTGATCTCTAATTACAACAAAATACATGTAGGTAGAATTAAAGGTCTCAAATTATTAAAATATCGGAGTATGCTGATTAAATAATAACAGTTTGGAAGCTAAAATTGAAGTGTTAAATGTTGAATAGGTTAAGCATTTATTAAAAATGGTTTGTAAATAACAGTAAATTAGTTTTTATGTCGAATGTTAAATTTGGTGATTATAAACCACAGGAAGATCCTAAAGATACCTTACAATACGTTTATTATACACGTGAAGGAGAATATCTTGGTGGGATTGCTGGGAGTGCTAAAATATTTACGACAACCAAAGAGAAATATGATCAGGCTGTAGCAGCAAAAAATTGGGAGTCTTTAAATGTGGATGCAAACATGGTTAAGTATGATGGTAAAGCACTTTCGCATTCAGATTTCCGCTACATTGCCTACATTGTGAGTCATGAATCTGGTAATGCTGACATAAAAGAGCTTAGGTGTGTAGCTTTTACAAGTCGTAACAGGGCTGTTTCCACCAAAAAAACATGGCGCTCACTACTTGCTTCCGGTTACTCTTCCGTGCCAAATAAGAAAGAACTACCGGATAAAAATGATGAAAAGTCAAAACTCGCCAGATATGCAGTACTGGATGTTTGTTTCGGTGTTAAAGATATTACAGATGGGGCCGAATTTTGGGATGGAACTGATTTTCTTGCTTGGGGTAATTCTGAAACAAACCCATACAATAAGTTGGGGCAAAATAAATTTGATGAGTATAAATTCGTTGAAATTCCAAAAGCCGTATACGATGATTTTGTTGCTGCAAATGGTACTTCAGCCAGATATAAAGATAAAGGTAACCATGATGCCAATACAGATCAGGGTACACATGAACACCTGAAAAAGAAAGTTAAAAAACCAGTACTTGGCGCTGATGGCAAGCAGGTAAACGGAGCGGATGGAAAACCACAATTTAAAGAAGTTGAAGTGGCCGACAGAATTAAATATGCCATTCCATCAGCCGATTTTCAAGACCAGCAATACTGGACGAGTGGAAATTTTTATTACGAAACCAATGTAAAAACTACAAACGGTATTTCCGCTACCATTACTGCCGGGAAAAGTATATTCTGGAAATTAACACCCAACCGTTTAACGGCTGTAACTGCAAAATAAATATGAATAAGCTAATACCGGTATTTATACTCCATTTTTCGATTGTTTTTTCCGTAAATGCACAACAATTACTTAAAAAAGCTAATTCCTATAACGGAATTTTATTAACGCAATTAACGGAAGTTAAATCTGAGCAAGAGCATGAAAGAGATACTTCTAGGATATTATATATTCAAAACAGTTCAAAGGACAGTCTTTTTGTATATAAAATTGCTGAAAGTGTTGTCTCCGAAGCCAAGACTTATTTTTTAACAGGTAATAGTAAAGGACTCTGTTTAACCGCTAAATCTATATTAGGTGATGCTGAAATACTTAATAAATTGCAAATTACGTTTTCTGACACCGAACATGCTATGTTCATTAATCAACAAGATAAATATGTGTTATATCCGAAATTTTATGCTTCGATTAAACAAAAAGTAAATTCTAACCATGCTGTTGCTGATTTATTTGATCTTTTAGAAGATTATCTGGAGGATTACTCTATTCGCGATATTTACCCAACCTTATTATCTGAGAATAAGGCAAGATGGGATAGAATTATTCAACACGCGAAAATAACAACACCGCGGAATCAGTCGGACTTAAAAGACACCTGGAATTACAAATATCAATATAACAACCAAAGCAAACTGGCATCAGTTAAAGCTACATCAGCAGAGGAAACGCATTTTAGTAAGAAAATGAGTTATATCAACTCTAGCACAGTTAAAATGGATATTTACCGGAATACAGAAGATCGTCAGATTTTATCCAGAAAAATAATCTACAATCCTTTGAAAAACAATCAGCTTAATATAACCGATCAGGTTGAAGAAACAGGTCTAAACAAAGAAACTATGCTGATTACGAAGATTGATAAAAGAAACATAGGGCAGGTAAAATCTTTACATCTATCTAATATGGAAATCAAGAAAATAATTAAGCAATTAAAATGAATATAAGTGATCTGGTTTAAATGATCTATCATAAGAACTTTCTCAAAGTTATTAATTCATTTTTTTCAGTCTGCTCAATTAACTGATAATTAAATGAGTTTTCAATTGAAAATTGCTTGGTTAGCTATAAAAGTTAACCCATTACACATTTATATTTTTATGGTACAGTTTTCTTGTTACATGAAAAAAATTACTGTCATTTTATTTTGTTTGGCGCTATGGAGTTGTAGTCAAAAGAAAATCGATTTAAAAGATCTTATAGTAGGTCAAAAGCCAAATATTGATCTTTCAGCTTTTACCGATAATATCAAAGAACAGCGTGGACGTTTTGAAATGCCAACAGAAAATGGTGTTCAACTAGTTGATAAAGGCGAAAAAGTAGTATATTATTATTTTGCAGGTAAAAAAAACATAACTTTCTATAAGGCTAAAATTGCAGATGTTTTAGAAACCAAAGTTGTGACCTATAATGGTTTAGTGAGCTTTATAAGCGTGCATCCAGATAACAGAGATGCTGTAAGTTTGCTTAAAGATTTGCTTAAAACTTACGGCGCCCCCGATTCGATTTCCTATGATACAAGAAAATTCATAGGCTCAGATAGCGAAACCGCTAATGTTTTAAAAAATGCATTACCACGCTATGTAAAGGAGGTAGCAGATGAATTTGATAATAAGTTAACACAATATCCTCAGCAGTTTTTTTGGAGCAAAAATGATATACTTACCCACATAACAATAGATCCGACAAACGCAAATCTCAATATGTCTGTTAAGATTGTAACCAAACGAGCTTATATGGACCACATTGTTCAAGAATACGCAAAACCACTATTAAAAGAATATGATAGTCCCTTTGCCCACCTTTTTAAAAAATAGTGGATCACCCAATTTGGGTATCCGACGAACAAAGACTAATAGTTAGTTTGTACATAAATTACTAATGATGAAAGAACCTTATTACTTAGTAGACTTTAATGTCTCACTAGCAAATTTTGATATTTTGATCAATGATGTGCTTGCCTTTTCTTATAACGATGGGGGAAGCATTTACTCAAATTATCCTATTAACCATTTTATCCTAAGCAGTGGTGTACAGCAGGTTAAAGTAAGGTTCAAACCTTTAAAAAATTCACAAACCATACATCATGAAGCCGAAGCCATTATCAAAATCCAATACCTTGATGCTTCTACAATGGATCAGGAGCAGCTGACAACCGTATATGAGTATAAAATGCCAAAGGCTAAAAGGGATACATTGCCGATGTTAGAATCAATAGGCGAATTTAAGGCAGAAGTACCCTACCGGTTAATAGGCTGGAGTGATGCAAGTATAATCGATATTAAAAATGAAGTTGCTCTTGAACGGATACATAACTATTACCGCCGTATTTATACCCTTTTTAAAGATAAGGATGTAAACAGTCTTGCCTTGCTCTTAAAAAAAAGATATGAAGAAACAGATGTGTCCATGTACCTCGACGAAGATAATATAGCTGGGTTAAATAATATCTTTAAGATGCTGGAAGCTGAAGGCTATATCATGCAGGATTTTCCTGAAACGCCACAGATATCTTTGTATGCGAAAAATAGAATAGTGAATTTAGTTAGGGAGAATACATCACCTGTTATTTTTTATCTAAAAAAGGAGACGAATGAAGAATTTGGGTTTCCTTTCTACATTCATCTGCCTAAAGGCAAAAATTCTTTTGAAATTATCCGATAGATAATTTTTATTAACGCATAAATTAACTTCGTTTTTATCTTTTTGGATTGCGACATTCCAAATATAACCTAGAAATGAAATTGATTGGTAAATGTATATGTGAATTAAGAATCATGAAACAATCACTTACTGATCAAGATATATACAGGCTTTACCTCCCCTGAAATGGTAAATTTTACGAAAGGTCATGAGAAAGAGCAAATGACTTCGAAAAAGATCTATCAGGTCGATGCTTATAGCATGTAAACGGTGTAAATTTGATAGCGGTATTTATTAAAAGCATGATCGTCAAAAGAATTTCAATTGTCATATTTTGCTATTTCCTGCTTTTTAGGCTTTATGCTGTTTGCTCATTATTCTATTCTTTCATTAGCCAGGCCCCAAATAAAGCCCTGATAAGAAATACCAACGATGGTTATCAGCTGACCATTTTTCAGCTTGAATTTTATTTTTTCCTTATAGTTTTATATAGTTTCAGGCCTTCACGTTTTAAAAAAACGATTGCTCAAAGCTATAAGCAGAGTGGTACTGAAACGATCTCTAAAAAATCATTTTTCTGGATCGTCTATGTTGGTATGCTACTCGCCGTTTTTGGGATACCTTTATTAATATTACATGATTCAATCGCTGGTGTATTTGAGATCATTACAGTAGCCAACCAGTATATTATTGAAAGCTTTGGGTTACTGATGATGGCTGTTATATTTATTGGTTTAAATATAATGGGCTTTTACTACGATTTCATAAACGCTTTTGATCATGCCAGGACTCAGTTTGTCAGGTCTTTGTTCGCATTTATATTAACCATCCCAATCTCAGCTTTTTTGTATTTTATTTCAGTTCTACTACAGAAAAAAGCCGATGCACTAATCATAATTTGTTTGGCCTTTAATCTTTCTTTTCTCTATCTAAGTATTATCGGCCCTTTAACTAAAATAATTTATAGGTCTAAAAGAAAAACTGCTAAATAATTACTTGGGAAAAACCAATCAGAGATATTTGGTGCATGGTTTGTGGATTAGATGTGTAAATCCAAATAAGAAGACCGCTTAATTAAATTTTAATAAAGGAAATGACAGATAGGTTGATAAAATTGATTGTACTAGGAGTTTGTTTAAGTTTACCATCCTGTGCACAGGATAAAAAAGATACAGCTGCCGAAAATAAAATCGCAGGGAAAACAGACTATCAAAAGGAAGGTGTTTTGTTTAAATTAAAGCATGAGCATTTAGACTGTTCGTATGAAATATTGTTGAATGACATGCCGATAGTTACTTATTTTGGATTAGGCGAAAGATCTGGTTTAACGGTAGATCTCAATCAATATATCTTGAAGCCGGGAAAACAGGAGGTAACCATAAGAATGTTCCCTGTAAAGAAAGAGGAAAATCATTTTGCTCCAAAGCTACCTAAAAACGCTTTTGTTAAAATAGAAATCACAAAAAACAAAGAGCCCATGACGATGCTTGATCAGTTAAATGCTAGAGGGAAAGGAAAAGAATATAAATGGGCAACATTAACCTATCAAACACCAAAGTTAGATAAACCGTTGCCATATACAGCGTATAAAACGTCGTTTGTAGTTGATGAGAAAGATGTTAACTGGAAAATTGTGGGCTGGAGCAAAAGTAAAAAGTTAAATAACGATCCAAACCTTCGTAAAGAAGTTGATGAATTTTATAACAATTACAAAAAGGTATTGAAAGAGGGTGATAGAAATAAATTTCTTTCATTAGTAAGAACTGCAATTGATGAAGAAGCAGCATCAAAACCCTGGGACAAAGAGATTGAAAATCAGCTTACCAGGAATATGATTGATTATGCTGCTGAAAAAAGAAATTTTATATACTCCTGTACAAAAGCAGAATTAAAATTTTTTGGAGATGGGAGAGTGGTAACTTTGGTGTGTGCAGATACACTTACATTCGGATATGCTCCGCTGATTTCTAAGACTGCTAAAAGTATGGTGCCAAAATCTCACACCTTTTATCTTCACAAACCAGCAGGTACCAATAAACTCGAAATTATCAGATGATAAAAGAAAGTTTTTTATCTTTTTATTAAAATAGGTCCTTAACTTTTTATTTCTGGTATCGAACTTGAATAATAAGACTTTGGAAGCACTTTTAATAAGATAATTTATATTGTAAAATATGTTTTATAAAATCTATTTAGAAAATAACGAGCTGATTATTCAAACATTTTTTTTAAAGGAAAAAATTGCTATTGATTCAATTGATGACATCATTATTTTCTATAATCGAAGTTTTAATAAACATAAACTATTTACTTACTTTAATAAGCCAGTACAATATGAACTAACCAGGAAATCCTGGTTTTATCAAATGTTATTTCAAATATTTTTAGTTTTTAATACAGAAAAGTTTAGAATTTACCGGGTTTATGAAAACGAAATCATCACTCTAATGTTCAGCTTATTAAAGCCGTACCTTCCTACGCTCATTGAAACCAAATATCTGGATTTAGACAATAGTTTTATATGGATGACTGAGGATGAGGGTGGACACTTTAAGCAAACGAAACTTGTTTATAGTAGGGAAGGCTTAGGTTTGAAAAGAGTAATGTTGAAGCATAAGATATTGATGCAGAAATAGCTAAGTATTATCTTTCAACAGTAATTTAATCACATTTTTTAACGCAGGATTCCGGTTAGATTCCTTCCAGATCATATACAGTTCCGTTCGCTGCGGAATATGGGTAAGTTCTACAAACTTTACATTTTCCTGGTAGCCATATTGTAAGCCGGTGGGTACAATGGCAATACCTAAGCCTTCCTCTACCAGTTTAAAAATTGTTAACGCATTAACGGATTTATGATAGGTTTTGGGTTTAAAACCATGATCCTCACAAATGCTCATCATTAAGTCGTAATAAAAAGGACTGTCCTCACTCGAGAAAAAGATAAAGGGTTCGTCGCCCAGTTTTTTTACCGCTTCGTAACTGGCCTTTTTCATCGGGTGACTTTTAGGCAATACCAGCGAAAAGGTATCCTGATGGATCATGTGTTTAGAAATGCCAGGATTAAACTGCTGCATTCTTACAAAACCGATGTCGAGCATATCTTTTTCCAGTAATTCGATCTGTAACTTATTGGGCATTTCATCCAGATTGGTGCTGATTTCCGGAAAATCTTTGTTCAGTTTAAAGATCACTTCAGGTACAATTTTTTGTGCTGCAGAACCCAAAAATCCAATGCGGAGTTCGCCCTGTTTACCCTCATTAATATTACTGACCTGTTTTTTAATGTTTTCGATATGGCTGAAGATAAAGTCTACTTCATCTTTAAGGTAAAGGCCTGCTTCTGTGAGTGCGACTTTTTTCTTGTTCCGGTCAAATAGCGGTGCATTAAAAATCTCCTCCATTTGCTTAATCTGCCGGCTTAGTCCAGGCTGCGAAATAAATAAGCGGTCTGCAGCCTTCCTAAACTTCAGTTCCTCCGCCAAAACCTGAAAATATTTCAAATGCCTAAGCTCTATCTGATAACTCATGGTTATTACGTGATGATGTAATTGGTATTTATGGGTATCAAATATAGCGCTTATTTTTGTTTAAAGCCTTCATCGTTATGAACCAACAAGAGATTTTTAACTACGGAACCGATCATTTAACTGCTAAATTGGCTTTAGCCATCAGTAAGGGTGAAGTGAAAGGCATATTAAGCGAAAGCACAAAGGAGAGAGTGCTTAAAAGCAGCGAAGTGGTTGAGCGGATTGCGGGTTCCGGGCTGGCTGTTTATGGTATCAATACAGGTTTTGGTCCGCTTTGTACTTCCATGATCTCGGCTGTTGATACGCGAAAGCTACAGGAAAATATCCTGAAAAGTCATGCTGTGGGTGTTGGTGAACCGATAGATGATGAAATATCAAAGCTAATGCTGGTATTAAAATTACAAGCACTGGCTCAAGGTTATTCGGGCATTAAGATCGAAACGCTTGAACGAATGATCTGGTTTCTGGAAACCGGCGCCACACCTCTGGTTCCCAAGCAAGGCTCTGTTGGTGCTTCGGGCGATCTTGCTCCCCTTTCTCATCTCTTTTTACCTTTGATTGGTTTGGGTAAGGTTCACTATAAAGGAGAAACTATAGCTACAGCTGAACTTTTAAAAGAACACCAGATGCAGCCTTTACAATTAGGCCCCAAAGAAGGCCTGGCTTTAATTAATGGTACACAGTTTATTGCTGCGCATGCCGTTAAAGTAGTGCAACGTTTAGCGAATGTGCTGGCATCAGCAGATATTATAGCGGCAATGATGATTGAGGGCTTACAGGGATCACAAAAACCTTTTCATGCAGGACTCCATGAGCTGAGGCCATATCCTGCAAATATTTCGGTGGCTGAACAGGTGCGCAAACTCCTGAAGGGTTCTGAAATTATGAAATCGCATGCCAACTGTGCTAAAGTACAGGATCCGTATTCTTTAAGATGCATTCCACAGGTACACGGCGCTTCCAGAACGGCCTGGTTACATTTAAAGGAAGCTTTAGAAATCGAACTGAATTCGGTAACCGATAACCCCGTGATATTTGATGATGATTTAACCATCAGCGGAGGTAATTTTCACGGTCAGCCACTGGCTTTGCCCCTTGATTATGCTTGTTTAGCAGCTGCTGAAATCGGAAATATCAGCGACCGGAGAATTTATCTCTCGCTTGAGGGAAATACCCCCGGTGTGCCGAAATTGCTGATGAAAGAGACCGGATTAAATTCTGGTTTTATGATTGTCCAATATACTTCCGCAGCTTTGGCCAGCGAGAATAAAGGTCTCTGTTTCCCGGCCAGTGCGGATAGCATCCCAACTTCTTTAGGTCAGGAGGATCACGTGAGTATGGGTTCGATCAGCGGACGTAAAGCGCTTCAGGTGATCGAGAACGTAGAGAAAATTTTGGGTATAGAATTATTTTGTGCTGCACAGGCTGTTGACTACCATCATCCATTAAAGCCTGGTAAAATATTGGCTGCGGTACATGATTTCGTGCGTACCGAAATTGATCATTTTGAAGAAGACCAAATCATGTATGATAGGATGGAACATGCCATCGAAATGGTGCAGAAGGGTAAAATTGTAGCCATTGCCAATCAAGCCGCATCTACATTGAATTAACAATTTAATTTTCAGATTATGGATTTTAAAGCACAGCTATTAGCTGGTATTCCGGCTACATTGCCCGCAAAAAAGAACCGGAATCCGGTACTGAACCATGCTCCTGTAAGGAGAGCTGTCTTAAATACTGAAGAGAAAAAGCTAAGCATTAAAAATGCTTTACGTTATTTTCCAGAAGCATGGCATCTGGAACTGGCACGGGAGTTTTTGGGCGAGCTGGAAAGTTACGGGCATATTTATATGTATCGTTTTATGCCCGATTATGCCATTTACGCCAGACCAATAAGCGAATATCCCTGCCGTACACTACATGCAGCCGCAATTATGCTTATGATCCAGAATAACTTAGATCCGGCAATAGCGCAGCATCCTGAAGAGTTGATTACTTATGGGGGTAATGGCAGTGTATTCCAAAACTGGGCCCAATATCTTCTAACTATGCAGTACCTCGCTACCATGACCGATCAGCAAACGCTTAATATCTATAGTGGGCATCCGCAGGGGTTATTCCCCTCTAATGCCACGGCGCCCCGTGTTGTGGTGACGAATGGCATGATGATTCCTAATTATTCCTCACCAGAAGATTTTGAAAAGTTTAATGCCTTGGGGGTTACACAATATGGTCAAATGACTGCGGGTTCATATATGTATATCGGTCCTCAGGGTATTGTACATGGTACGGCCATTACCCTAATGAATGCTTTCCGTAAACAGGGGTTTTTTGGAAAAGAGGTAGCAGGTAAAATCTTTTTAACGGCCGGTTTGGGCGGCATGAGTGGAGCCCAGACCAAAGCTGGGAATATTGTTGGTTGTATCACGGTTTGTGCCGAGGTAAACCCAAAGGCTGCAATTAAAAGGCATCAACAAGGCTGGGTAGATGAGCTTTTTGAACATTTGGATGAACTGGTGAAAAGGGTTCTACTGGCCCAAAACGAAAAACAAGCGGTTTCATTGGCTTATATTGGTAACGTAGTGGATGTTTGGGAACGCTTTGATCAGGAAAATATTGAAGTTGCAATCGGTTCTGATCAAACTTCGCTGCATAATCCGTATGCCGGGGGTTATTATCCGGTAGGTTTAAACTTTACCAAGGCTAATGAAATGATGGCTGAAGCGCCGGATCAATTTAGAGTTTATGTACAGGAATCGTTAAAAAGACAGGCAAACAGCATTAACAACCATACAGCTAAAGGAACTTATTTTTTTGACTATGGAAATGCCTTTTTATTGGAGTGCAGCAGGGCAGGTGCCGATGTAATGGCTCCAAATGGTATAGATTTCAGGTATCCATCCTATGTGGAAGATATTTTAGGGCCCCTTTGTTTCGATTATGGTTTTGGCCCGTTTAGATGGGTTTGTACTTCAGGAAATGAAAAGGATCTGGATTTAACTGACCGTATGGCTCAAGAAGTAATGGAAGAGCTAAAGCGAAACGCTCCGGAAGAAATACAACAACAATTGCAGGATAATATTAACTGGATTACTGCCGCCAAAGCAAACAGATTAGTAGTCGGTTCAAAAGCCCGAATTTTATATGCCGATGCTGAAGGCAGGGCAAAAATTGCGCTGAGATTTAATGAGGCCATTAAAACAGGTAACTTATCGGCGCCCGTAATTTTGGGAAGAGATCATCACGATGTAAGCGGAACGGATTCGCCTTTTCGCGAAACCAGCAATATTTACGACGGAAGCCGGTTTACGGCCGATATGGCCATTCATAACGTGATTGGCGACAGCTTTAGGGGTGCCACCTGGGTTTCGATCCATAATGGCGGCGGTGTAGGCTGGGGCGAGGTAATAAACGGTGGTTTTGGGTTGGTATTGGATGGAACTGAACAGGCTGCCGAAAAATTGCAGAACATGCTCTTTTACGATGTAAACAATGGAATTGCCAGAAGGAGCTGGGCACGTAATAAAGAGGCCAGGTTTGCCATAGAACGCGAAATGGCACGTACAGCAGATTTAAAGATTACGCTGCCAAATTTAGTCGATGAAGAACTATTAAATGATTTGGAGATAAATTAACTCTTATCGCATGTACCTTTTTGTCATTCTGAACGCAGTGAAGAATCCTTTATGCTTGAAGAAAGATTCTTCGTTTCACTCAGAATGACAAACTAAAACCATTTTTTAGAAAAAACTTAACTCACTCCGTGAAAAACTCAATGTACTTTGTGGTAAAAAAAGTTGTAAAAATTAAGTCAATGGCAAAGTAAAATGGAAAACCGAACCCTTACCTTCTTCACTTTCAGCCCATATTCTGCCACCATGCCTCTCTACAATTTCTGCACTTAGATAAAGCCCAATACCAAAACCCGAAATGGTGTGATTGCCCTGTACCCGGTAATAACGTTCAAAAAGTTTTTCAATGTCTTCAGGCCTTATCCCGATGCCTTCATCTTTAATCTGAACTTCAACCTCTGTGTCACTTAAATTACAGCTTATTTCGATCGATGTTCCATTGTCAGAATATTTTATCCCGTTACTGATCAGGTTGGAAATTACGTTGCCGATTTTATCCCTATCTGCATAAATGTCGACCCCACAGGTTGGGTGTAAGATAATCTGATGAGAAGATTGTGAAATATAAGTTTCCTCAATGGTTTCTTTCAGCAGGTCATCTAAATTGAAGTTTGTTTTTTCGATCAGTAGTTTGCTGGATTCCAAACGCGATACATTCAAGAAGCCGTTGATCATGGTTGTCATTTTTCTGATCTGGCTGTTGGTTTTTTCCAAAGCCACCATCGCATAATTGTCTTCATCTTTTTTAGCCTTGCGTTGCAAAACCTGTACAAAGCCGTTAATGGCTGTTAATGGAGTTTTTAGTTCATGACTAACCATTCCGATGAAATCATTCTTTCTGAGTTCATCCAATTTTTGCTCCGTGATATCGATAAAGAGTCCAGAATATTCTGTTATATGGCCATGCTGATCTACAAATACCCTTCCTGTTGTCCTAATCCATTTTTCTTCACCTGTAGTTAAATTGGTTATCGGATATTCATTGTCGCTTGAAGAATGACTGTTTAATGCATCTGCAAAAGACTTTTTCAATTCATTATGATAGTCGGCATGGATTGCACTCATAATGTCGCTCGTTTTAGCAGGCTCGTCAAGTGGTAGGCCGAGCAGGCTTTTCACAAATCCCGATACCGTAATTTCAAGTGTTTTAGGATCGATGCTCCAGGTACCCATTTTTCCGGTATCAATGGCTTGAAGCAACCGTTCCTCGCTATCGGCTAACTTTTGGGTATATTGAATCAGGTCTTCATGTGTTTGTGCGAGTTCTTCATTGGTTGCTGCCAATTCCTCATTTGCCGCTGCCATTTCGATGTTGATATCCTGCAGCTCTTCCTGATGGAGTTTTCGTTCGGTAATATCCGGACTTACCGTAGCGATCGCCGTTACTTGAGCTGTTTCCTGATCTTTTAAGGCAAAACCACTCCATTCAATCCAAAAAGGATTTCCCGTTATCTCGTTCCAGAAGCGGATTTCCTGTTTAAAATCAATGCCTTGTAAAACTCCCGATAAAAGTTCTTCAGCTGAAGGTCTGTCAGCAGGGAAAATAACCTCCAGCATGTTTCGGTTGGAAATGTTTTCCCACCCTAACTTTCTTAATCCTGCAGGATTTAAGTATTGGATAGACATATCCAAGCCGATCAAAGCGATAAATTCTGAACTGGCTTCGATGAGTTTATTCAAATTTAAACGCTCCAATTCGATTAATTTTCTTTCTGTAATATCAATACACGAACTGATATAACCTGCAAAAGATCCATCGGCGTGGAAACGTGGTGGACCACTGGTAAGCAGCCATCGGTAATCGCCTTTTTGAGTCAGGACCCTAAACTCTCCGGTAAACGGCTTTTTATCGCGAAGGGCTGAAAGGTAAATATCCAGATACCGGTCCCGATCTTCGGGATGGATCAGGTCAGCCCAGCCGAAAGCGAGCAGGGCATCCATTGATCTGCCCGTTAAGTTTGTCCACGGTTTATTAAAATAAATCGCATTTCCAAACTCGTCGCCAACAGTAATGAAAATGTCAGTTCCCTCTGCCATGGTTTTGAAGCGTTTTTCACTTTCAGACAGTTGGTTAAACCTTTCTGCAACCCTTAATTCCAGTTCGTTATTTAACACATGTAATGTTTCCTGTGTTTCCTGTAATTCTTCGTTTGTGGCCACTAGTTCTTCATTGGTAGCTGCAAGTTCTTCTACTGTGGCCGCTAGCTCCTCATTCAGTACCTGTTCCCGCTGTAAGGCCTCATCTTTCTGCTGCTCCCTTTCTATAGCCTCACGCCTTAATACGCGCTCGCTTACATCAACCGCCGTATGTAAAATACAGATGGTCTTGCCTTCATCATTTTTGATTGCCCGGTATTCAAAATCAAAATAAAAGGTCTTTAGCTCCCCGTCAATAATCAGGTCTGCTGCTGTATCCTTTCCTGAAATGACAAGGCCTTCCAGCCAAACCTTCCTGAACATCTCAATAAAAGGCTGTCCTTTTAATTCAGGCAGGGCATCTTCAAGCGATTTTCCGATTACATTTCTGTCTTTGCCCCAAATTCTGAGCATCGCGTCATTTGCAGTCTGTATAATGGCCGTTTCTCCTACATGAACTGCGGTTGCGGTATGGGTATAATTAAAAACTTCTATTAATTGATCATTACTTAAAAAAGGACTGGACTGGCTCATTCTGGATTTTTACGGCGTGATCTAAAATAATTATTTACTTAAGTTTCAAAATAAACAAAACCTAAGCAGGATTTTCCAATGTAGATTATATACTAACCATAACCTCTTTAAAAAGGTTTTTGATTAAATGAATTTCTGATGCATATTGGGTGTTTTTTCTACAACCAAAGTACAAAGTGTTGGTGAGTTTGGATGTACCTTCCCAGATTACCTTTATTTTTTCATCCTCAACTTCTTTGTTGCAAAGAAAGTCGGGGATAATGGCCAGGCCTTTCCCCGCTGACAGGCAGCGGACGATCGAATTAAGGTTAGGTACAATGTAGTTTGGACGGAAATCGGCGTGCTTGCCAAAGTTAAGTTGCCAAAAACGTAACAGGTGTTCCATGTCTCCGGCAGTACCATACCATTTTTGCTGTTTTAACCAGGTCTCCATTCCTGAGAGATTTTTCTTTTTAACCAACGCATCAAAAGCCTGTACATCAGTTTCTGTTCCACCTACTAAAACAATGGTTTCTGAAGAAAAGGCTTCATGTTCTACATTTGGCGAATTGCCTTTTTGTGGGGTGATAATGAGGTCTAAAATACCTTTATCCAACTGGTCTAACATCTCTGGATATTCTCCAAAACGGATAATAACATTAAACGGAAGCGTAGAAATATATTGCTCAAGCGTAATCTGAAAAGTTTCGAAACACATGCCCACGCTGATGGTTGGAGTATGTTTCTCCGTACTTTTCTGGAAATGTTTTTCTGCATCTTCCAGTTTGGTTAAAGGTTCTACGATAAAATTGTATAGTACTTTTCCCTTTTCCGTGGGAATCATTTTCCTGCCCGTTCGCTCGAACAGTTTATAGCCCACGTAGCTTTCTAAAGAGCTTAAATGTAAACTTACCCCAGGCTGAGAAATAAACAGATTCTCTGCTGCACCGGTTAAGGTTCCTGTTTTATAAACCGCCTTAAAACTTCGATACCACTCTAAATTAACCAAACCAAACTATTATAATTATGATACAAAGGTATAAATTAACTTATTTTAATGATACTTTATATTGCGATAATTTTGTGTCAGTAAATAGCAAAGACAAAATGACAAAAATATTCATCATCAACGGCGGACAAAAATTTGGTCATTCCGGTGGCAGATTTAACGAAACGGTAGCCAATGCTACTGTCGATTTCTTCTCCTTACAAGAGGGATTTGAAATTAAAACAACCAATATCAATAATGAGTATAATCCGAAAGAAGAAGTAGCGAAGTATGTTTGGGCAGACATTGTAATTTATCACACCCCGATCTGGTGGTTCCAGTTGCCGCATGGATTTAAAAAGTACATTGATGTGGTATTTACTGAAGGGCACAAAAATGGGATTTACATTAGCGACGGGCGGAAAGCTGATCATCCAACCCGGAATTATGGTACTGGTGGCATGTTGCATGGTCGGAAATACATGGTTACATCATCATGGAATGCGCCCAAAGAAGCATTTACCTTGCCCGGAGAATTTTTTAAGGAAACCAGTGTGGATGATGGTGTCTTGTTCGGTTTCCACAGGATGAATGCCTTTACCGGGATGGAACAAATACCAGGAATTCATTTTCATGATGTAGAAAAGAATGCAGATATTAGGACTGCACTTAAATTGTATCAGGAACATTTAAATCAGATTTTTTAAATACAGTAATATATGAGCATTTATTTGACAGCGATAGTTAAAAGCAAAAAAGAAACCGTGGATGAACTAAGAGCCATGCTGTTGGATATGGTTGCAAATTCGCGTACCGAGGAAGCTTGCATTCAGTACGATCTGCATGAGGCAGGAGATACTAATACGTTTATTTTTCAGGAGGAATGGAAAGACCAGGCAGGTTTGGATCTGCATAATAAGCAGCCTTACCTCTTAGGTTTTGTCGCACAAGCCAGTCGGTTAACCGATGAGATTGTGATCTATAAAACAGAAAAGTTAGCCTGATTATCCTTTACTATATTTAGTAGTTAAGGAAGAGCCTACGGAAGCAATTACAACAAAAGCAACAGCAAAACACTCTTTTAAGCTGAGGTATTCCTGTAAAAATACAAGTGCTGCTAAAGAGGCCATAGCAGGCTCAAGACTCATTAAAATACTAAAAGTACGAGGCGGAAGCTGCTTAAATGCTTTCATTTCTAAGGTGAAGGGTATGGCGCTTGAAAGTAGTGCAAGTGCCGCTCCCAATCCCATTAATTTAGGATTCAGCGTGCTCAAACCACCGCCATAAATGCCGAAAGGCAAAATGACCAGGGTAGCAAATAACATCCCGATAGTAACGGCATCGCCTCCTTTCATCATTTTGGAAATTCTACCACCTAAAATGATATAACCTGCCCAGAAAACACCGGCCAAGAGTGCCAGCAGTACGCCGGTTAAATTGAGTCCTGTACCTGTCCATGGGGTGATTAATACAATGCCTGCAGCAGCAAGTACCACCCATAGAAAATCAATAGGTTTTTTTGAACCGAAAATGGCAACCCCAAGCGGACCAACAAATTCTAAAGTTACTCCCAAACCGATCGGGATTCGTGCTATGGCCATGTAAAAAACCATATTCATTACTCCTAAACAAACGCCGTACAGGATCACGTATTTCCATTGTTTGGCATTTAATTGATAGAGGTTTGGCCTAAAGGCAAGCAGTAAGATTAACGCTGATAAACCAATGCGTAAAGATGCGGTTGCAGCAGCTCCAATTTGCGGAAAAAGGCCTTTTGCAATTGCCGCCCCACATTGTACACTGATGATAGACAGTAAAACAGCAGGTATCGGCGGAATATTGACTTTGCTTTTCATCCAGGGATGTGTAAATGAGGCGCAAAATTAGGGAATTATAAACTGCCGGAGGTCTAAAATGAAAAAAGGAGAATCAGATTACGCTGCTTCTCCTTCGATTATAAGCTGAATTTTATCAACAGAACAGTTCCTGTTCATCCCGGTTTTCAGTAGGAATTTTCTTTAAAAAATCGTCAAATGCCGGCCCCTCATTATCCGAATATGTTCCGTAAGCATCCAGTACATACCCAATATTTTTTTCTCTATCTTCTATCAGATATAATACTGAATTGTCAGCAGGGTCAGAATCTCCTTCAAAACGATAAGTTTTAACAATTGTCAAATCTTCGGGTTTATAAATTTTTCCGAGTGATTTACTTTGCATCTTACCGTGATCAGACATTTTTAATTCGTTATCTTTTCCTTTCAGCCTCAATTTTTCCAAAATTTGACTTAAAGTGTTCATTTCATTTGGCTGTTCCATAGTTGTACTATTTTATAGTGATTAAACAAGTGGCGTGCAAAATGGTTTTGCCATCATTCTTTTTAAACCAAACTAAATGATTGCCCGTCTGTTCTTCATTAAACTAAAATCTAATCATATGAAAAAATACTTTTTAAGCTTAGCAATTGCTGGTATTGCGGTTGTAAGTGCTTGTACCAAAACCGATAAAGAAATTGCTCAGGCCACTTTGACTGAAACAGCAGACAATACGAAAACCATCGGAACAGCAAAGTTTTATGAATTGAGCGATGGGAAAATTAAGATGGATATTGAAATGAATTTTGCGGCACGCGCCGACAGCAATGTGGCGGTTCACTTTCACGAACATGGCGATTGTGGCAACATGGGTGAAAATACCCACGGCCACTGGAACCCAACTAAAGAGGCCCACGGCAAATGGGGATCGGCAGCGTACCACAGTGGCGATATCGGCAACATCAAGCTAGATGGTAAAGGCCATGCCACACTTTCGGTTACTTCGGATAGATGGAGTGTTAAAGATGGCGACATTAAAAATATTATTGGAAGGGGAATTATCGTGCATGGGGGTACGGATGATTATACCACGCAACCAACGGGTAACTCAGGACCACGGGTGGGCTGTGGTGTAATAGAAGCGGTGAAATAATTTGCGTTAAAAATCGGTCATTACTGACCTTTCTCAAGCGGTTAAATTTTTAGCCGCTTTTTTTATGCAATTTGGCGAGCCTTGTCATCATTATTAAAAAACCTAAATCATATGGCAACGCTAAACGAATCTCAAAGCGGCAAGGCTGCAAAAGGAAGAACCAAAAAAGTAACACCAAGGGTAGATCTTACTGCAATGGTAGATCTCATGTTTTTATTGACCACATTTTTTATGCTCACCACAACGTTGAGCCAGTTAAACGCTGCCGATATTGCTAAGCCAGATAAGAAGGATATTAATATCAAAGCAAATTTTCCCGAATCTCGCACCATGACTATTGTATTGGGTAAAGATAATAGGGCCATTTCTTACATGGGTACTATTGAAAAGGCCAATATGAAAGTAATGCCTGTTGCAGATCTACCAAAGGAAATTATGGCGAATAAGCTACTGGTTGCAGCTACCCATCATAACAATCCATTGAAGCATATGATCGTAATCATCAAGCCAGGCAAAACTGCCAGATTCCAAGATTTTGTTGATGCAGTTGATGAGATGAAAATTGCAGATATTAAATCATACAGCATAGATGATGAGCATTTCGATGATAAGGAGTTATTGTTTATGAAAAATAATGGACTTTAATGCTTTTATTGTAGTGTTGGATATTTGTGGTGTTTGGATGTTACCATCCGATACAAAATCGGCATAGTAAAGAGAAAAAGTTAAATATTGTTTGTTGTTTTTTGGAAAGCAGTGGCAGTGAATCTTTTTAATGTCCGTCCTGCTTTTTGCTTGTAGTCCCGATTAGAAAAAAAATCGGGAGCTACCCGCTTCAATCAGGTTTGGATAAGTCAGGTTTTTGCAAGTATTATTTGTGGTGTTGGATGTTACCATCCGACACAAACACCTGCTTAACTTAGCAGGACTTTCGGAAACGATAGATGCGGAACCCTGCTTTTCAAAAAAAACATAGTGGTTTTTCTACTGTTTGATGAACCACCAAACAGGAAAACAAAAAAGGCGTTTTGCAATGTCGCAAAGACGCCTTTTTATATCATTTTATTAGAAGGATTAAATACCGAAAGCAGCTTTAACCTGATCTACGTAATCTAATTTCTCCCAGGTAAACAACTCAACTGATACGGTTTTTTCTTCGCCGTTTGGCGTTCTGAAAGTTTTGGTCACTGTTTCTGGTGTACGGCCCATGTGTCCGTAAGCAGCAGTTTCGCTATAAATTGGGTTTCTTAATTTTAAACGTTGCTCAATAAAGTAAGGGCGCATATCAAAAATCGATTCTACAATTTTAGCAATCTCCCCATCCGTTTTACCTACTTTACCTGTTCCATAAGTATTGATGTAAATACCCATTGGTTTCGCCACACCGATTGCATATGATACCTGAACCAAAATTTCATCAGCAATGCCGGCAGCCACTAAATTTTTAGCGATGTGACGTGTAGCATAAGCCGCACTTCTATCTACTTTACTTGGATCTTTACCTGAGAAAGCTCCGCCACCATGAGCACCTTTACCTCCGTAAGTATCAACAATGATTTTTCTACCGGTTAAACCCGTATCGCCATGCGGACCGCCGATTACAAATTTACCGGTTGGGTTAATATGGTACTCAATCTGATCATTAAATAAATGCGCATACTGCGGATTGTTTTTGATGATGCGCGGAATTAAAATATTAACCAGGTCAGTTTTGATTTTGGCCAGCATGCCTGCTTCTTCATCAAAATCATCATGTTGTGTAGAAATTACAATCGCATCAATGCGAACAGGTTTGTTATTATCATCGTATTCTAAAGTCACCTGACTTTTAGCATCCGGACGTAAATAAGTGATTTCATTATTTTCGCGGCGTAAAACAGCAAGTTCCTGTAGTAATTTATGAGAAAGGTTTAATGCCAAAGGCATATAATCTTCAGTTTCATTTGTAGCATAACCAAACATCATACCCTGATCGCCCGCGCCTTGTTCTTCTTTGCTGCTTCTATCTACACCCTGGTTGATATCTTGCGATTGCTCGTGTATAGCCGATAAAATACCGCAGGAGTTGGCCTCAAACATGTATTCGCTTTTGGTGTAACCGATTTTCTTGATTACATCGCGCGCAATCTGCTGTACATCTAAATATGTTTTAGATTTCACCTCACCCGCCAAAATAACCTGACCAGTAGTAACCAAAGTTTCGCAAGCTACTTTTGATTCCGGGTCGAAAGCCAAAAAGTTGTCAATTAATGCATCCGAAATTTGATCGGCGATTTTATCTGGGTGACCTTCAGAAACAGATTCTGATGTAAATAAATATGACATTTATTAAATAATTAATGATAAATAAACAAATTTATGATTGCCAAACCCCTTGGAAACAGGTGTTGAAATGATTGAAAGGAGGCATTAGCAATTTTTTTAAGTGGTTGCAATCCGGTCCCGCGGTATCGGGATAGCAAATCAATCCACTTTTTACTGCGGCAAAATTAGCATATTTTCTTTATTTCAAAAATTATAGATTATTTTGTGCACTCAATCTTACACTTTGCACACAAAGATCAATATTCTCTTTATCATAAACCCCATCTCCGGTGGGAGAGGGAAACGGCGTATCCCCGATTTTATAGATAAATATTTAAATAAGGAAAAGTTTAGTCCAAATTTCGTTTTTAGTGAATATGTGGGGCATGCCAGCGAATTGGCAGATGAAGCGGCTACCAAAAACTTTGATGTAATTGTTGCTGCGGGTGGCGATGGTACCATAAATGAAGTGGCTACAAAAGTATTAAAGCACCAGAAAATTTTAGGGATTTTGCCGCTGGGATCAGGTAATGGCCTTGCCCGCTTTCTGAATATTTCCAAAAACTTAAGGTACGCACTTTCCATCATCAATGATTTTAAGATCGATAAAATTGATACGGCCGAGTTTAATAAAAAATGTTTTTTCAACCTGGCCGGAATGGGATTTGATGCTCACCTGAGTGCTGTTTTTTCGAAGGATAAAAAACGCGGGTTATCTGGCTATGTAAAATTGGGCTTTAAGGAAGTTTTCAATTATAAGCCGCAACTATATCAGCTGGATATTGATGGTAAAACTCATAGCCGGAAAGCCTTTGCTATTAGTATTGCCAACTCATCTCAATATGGAAATGATGTGTACATCGCACCAAATGCATCGGTAAAAGATGGATTACTGGATGTTTGTATTATTAAACCTTTTCCCATAATAAAATTACCATTATTGGGTTATGTAATGTTAAATGGGAAAGCCGAAACATCTGATATGATCGAGATTATTAAAGGGAAAAATATTAAAATCATAAGAGAAATGGCCGGTGCGGTGCATGTTGATGGGGAGCCTTTACAGATGGGCGCTGAGATTGAAGCGATGGTGAATCCACTCTCTTTAAAAGTGATCGTTCCGTAGTTAAGTTTGGAGCTTGGCGGTTAGAGTTGCGGGTTAATTAACCATCTGTCATCATCCATTTTACATCTCCCATATTACATTTATAACCATGAAATCGAAGAAAAATAGTTTAAGCGACCTTGGTGGAATTATGTATTCTACCAATCCGGAGTTCGAATACGAAGAAGAAGTTGATGATACCGTTACTTTGCCAAACAATCAGCAGGATTTAAGGGTGATGCTGGATAAAAAGAACCGTGGAGGTAAGGCCGTGACGTTAATTACTGGTTTTCGAGGGCGTTCAGAAGATTTAGAGGTGCTGGGCAAAATGCTGAAGACCAAATGTGGTGTAGGTGGCTCTGTTAAAGATGGCGAAATCATGATCCAGGGTGATGTGCGCGATAAAGTGATGGGTATTTTGCAAAAGGATGGTTATAAGGTGAAAAAGGCCGGGGGATAACAGTTGTCATCCTGAGTGAAACGAAGGATCTTTCCAATTGTGTAATTCCTCATATTAGTTTTCGGCTCCGCTCAGACTGACAGATGTTAGTTAACACCCCTGGTATTAAATTATTTTTTGGGTTTTACCTATTATCGGCCAATTAACTATTTTTCCCAAATATAAATCCTATCCCAATCCGACCATTTACAAGTTTATTCATGCTACATTCTATCTTAATGTTTCGTAAGTAGATTTTTTGCAAGATGTTTATGGAAAATTAAACGCATGAAAAGAATAATTTCCTCCCTTCTCATTTGTTCATCGCTATACTCCTTTGGACAGAAAAAAAAAGATGCTTTCTTAAGTGAAGCAAATGGTAATCCAACGTATTATGGAATTTCCAGACCGAATTCAAACTGTCCTGTGTTGCTTCGTGTTGATGAAAGAACCAAGTGGATTTCTTTCAGCAATCCTGAATCGAGTGATTCACTGAAAAATAATGTTTTCCTTGGAGAGGCAGAAACTATTCATCTGGAAATGAGGATCCACAAAGACAGCCTAAGATATTATAGGTATTCTGTTATAACGAACGATAGTGTTTACCTTGTGGATGATGCCATTCCGAGTAAGATAAACTTTAGATGGCCCAAAGGGAGTGATTTTCCAAATTATTTTACAATGAGTTTGGGCGATTATAATGTTGTTGGCAAAAAGATTATAGTTAAAATATACAAACTGCCTCAGAAATTTAAAGTAAATACCATTGTAATTTATAATCAGCCTCTTTTACCTCCTAAAGTATTGATTAAGAATCTGTTTTTAGAATCAATAAATAAAAAGGGATTATCTGTTAGTGAAATGACCAGACTAATGATAAAAAGGGGACGGAAATCATTTTTTCTCAAACGGCAACCTTTTAATAATGGCGAAGCTATTGCTGTAAGTGATAGTATGAAATTAATGTCGATTGGTATAGAAAATACAGGTGTTAATTTTATTTACAAAGTAAAAATAACCCGATACGGTAGTGATTACCCTGAAGAAACTGTTCTAACAACCAGCGATTGGGATAATTCATACATCTCGGTTGATGCTGAATATTTTAAGAAACCAGGAAAATATAGGGTTATCATTGCGCCAGATATATACCGATCGTTGGATTTACCAAAAGGTGCATCATGGACATCTCCCCAGACCTCTTTTGAGTTTACTGTTACTGAGAAAAAAAATAAATATTTCTCCAAAAAAGAGTTTATTATTTACGGCCTCATATTATGCGCCATAGCCGGAGCAATTTTTGGCGCCGCTGTAACCTACATCAAAAAGAAAGAAGCTAAAAAGCTCGCTTTACAATACAGGGATAAAGAAATCGCCAAACTCCAGTTAGAATCTGTACGCTCGCAGTTAAACCCACACTTTTTGTTTAATGCTTTGGCGGGCATTCAAAATCTGATGAACAAAAACGAAATCGACAACGCTAACCGTTACCTTAGCAAATTTGCACGTTTAACCAGGAATGTTTTGGGTCATAAAGAACTCATCAGCTTAACATCAGAAAAAACGTTATTAGATGATTATCTGCAGATGGAGCAGTTGCGCTTTGGCTTTCAGTATAATATTAGTGCTTCACCAGATCTTGATGTGGAGAATATTGAAATTCCGGCCATGCTTTTACAGCCTTTTGTGGAAAATGCGGTGAAACACGGTGTGGCCGAAAAAGGAAGTAATGGTCAGATTGAAATTAATTTCATCAAAGTTGAAGCTGACCTAATACTAAGTATAACCGATAACGGGACTGGTTTCGATACTGCAAAAAATTACGATGGTTTGGGGTTGGCACTAAGCAAAAACCGGATATCTTTACTGAATTCAATTTATAAAGAAACACCATTTATGCTCGATATCCAGTCAGGTGAAAACGGTACTACCGTTAAAATTACATTTACCCAATGGTTATAAAATGCGGACAATTTTAGTAGACGACGAAGCTGCCAATCTGGAAAATTTAAAGATTTTACTGGCCAAATATTGCCCAGAGATCAAAGTAGTGGCTTGTGCTACCACGATAGAAGAGGCTTTTGCGCAGGTTAAACTGCATCATCCAGATTTGCTTTTCCTGGATATCCAGATGGGTAAAACAACAGGTTTTGACTTGTTGAAGCAGCTTACAGAGAAAACTTTTGAGGTGGTTTTCGTAACTGCTTATGATCATTATGGTATCCAGGCGGTAAAGTTTGCGGCTTTAGATTATCTGCTCAAACCTGTTGATCCCGAAGAGCTGAAAGCTGCGGTAGAAAAAGCCACAATCAGGATCAAAAACAAAATCGATGGCGACCAGCTCAATTTTTTGCTGAGCCAGATTAAAAAAAGTGAGGCAACTATTCCTAAAATAGCGCTGCCGCAACAACATGAAATCCGATACGTCTCTGTTAATGATATTGTGCGCTGCGTAGCCGATAATACGTATACGTTTTTCTTTTTAAGCAATGGTGATAAAATCCTGATTTCGAAACCGTTGAAAGAATATGCAGATCTGCTTAAACCGCAAGGCTTTGTGCGGGCGCACCAAAGTCATCTGGTGAATCCCAAATTTGTAAAAAGCTGGTTAAAAGAAGATGGTGGAACGCTATTGATGACCAATGGCGATAAAATCCCGGTTTCTAAGCCGAACAGGGAAATGGTGAAAGAAGTATTGGGGAAATGACATTTTAAACCTCACAGGTTTCAAAAACCTGTGAGGTTTAGACATTACCTTACATTTTTGTACTTTTGCGGCTATGTCAGTTATTAAACCCTCATTAGCAAAAGGTACCCGTGATTTTACCCCGGTTGAAATGGTTAAACGCAACTTTATTTACGATACCATTAAAACGGTTTTCAGGAAATATGGTTATGCCGAAATCCAAACGCCAAGTTTCGAAAACTTGTCTACCCTGACCGGAAAGTACGGCGATGAAGGCGATAAACTGATTTTTAAAATATTAAACAGCGGAGAATATCTTAAAGATCCGAAGAAAAAATCCTTTGATTTTGCTGAAAAAGATAATAGTAACAAGCTGATTCCTTTAATCTCTGAAAAAGCATTACGTTACGATTTAACTGTACCTTTTGCCCGTTATGTGGTGATGCACCAGCACGAAATTACTTTGCCTTTTAAGCGTTTCCAGGTACAGCCGGTATGGCGTGCCGATCGTCCGCAAAAAGGCAGGTACCGTGAATTTTACCAGTGTGATGTGGATGTAGTGGGTTCGGAAAGTTTATTGAACGAAGCCGAGTTTATTCTGATCTACAACGAAGCTTTGAGCAAATTGGGCTTAAAAGATTTCACCATCAAAATTAATAACCGTAAAATTTTATCGGGTATTGCTGAAATTATCGGTAAGCCGGATTTGATTATTGATATGACGGTGGCCATTGATAAACTGGATAAAATCGGCTTAGATGGTGTAAGTAAAGAATTGTTAGAACGGGGTTTTACAGAACAGGATTTAGAAAAACTCCGTCCGGTAATTTTGTTAGAAGGTTTTAATGAGGAGAAACTGGCCAGCCTGAAAGAAGTTTTAGCTGAATCTGAAACCGGTTTAAAAGGTATTGCAGAAATAGAACAGGTTTTCGACTATGTAGAGAGCCTTATTGCTTATGGTTTACCTTTAACTGCGAAATTAGAATTAGACATTACTTTAGCCCGTGGATTAAATTATTATACGGGTTGTATTTTCGAAGTTAAAACCAACGAAGTGGCCATGGGCAGCATTGGTGGCGGTGGCAGATATGATGATTTAACCGGTATGTTTGGCTTAAAAGGCTTAACAGGCGTAGGTGTTTCTTTTGGCGCAGACCGCATTTATGATGTATTGGAAGAGTTGAACCTTTTTCCTTCCTCAGCAGAAGTGGGAACGAAAGTTTTGATCAGTAATTTCGATGAAGCGGCGGAAAAATATGCCCTGCCGATTGTTCAGCAGCTAAGGAATGCAGGGATTTCGGCAGAATTATATCCGAGTTCTGCGAAACTGAAAAAACAAATGGCTTATGCTGATGCCAAAAACATACCTTATGTTATTTTAGTTGGTGGCGATGAAATTTCCAGCGGAGAGCTGACCTTAAAAGATATGAAAAGCGGCGAACAGAAAAAGCTAACTGTTTTAGGTATACTGGAGTTGTTGAAATAATACTCATTTTTTACTGAAGAGAAAATCCGTCATTGCGAGAAGGCTTTTTCAGCCGACGAAGCAATCTTTATGGTAGAATCACTTAGCATAAAAGATTGCTTCGTCGTTCCTCCTCGCAATGACGAGTGCTGGATTATCGGCCAACCCGCAATAAAACCGGAAAATGCACATCCTTTTCTGCATCATCACCCCAGGCTTCTTTTAGTTCGGTAAACATGTATTCTAATGGATTGCGTTTGTTAGCTTTTTTATAATGTTGTAATGCAGACCAGGTATTCAAATAACCGGTTAACTGTTTAAAATTCCAGGTCGTTTTGATCTGGAAATGCGGCGCAATAATTTCTTTAAAAGGAAATGGAATGGTTTTATAACCTTCTTCAATATAACGGCGTTCACTATCCCAGTATTTTCCCAAGATATCTTCATATAGCTTATGGACTGCTGCATCTACTTTTTTATCAATAACCATTAAACCGTAACCTATTACCGCGAAAAGGCCATCTGGCTTTAGTGTTCTTTTTACTTCCCCATAAAACGCTTCGAAATTAAACCAATGGATGGCCTGCGCCACCGTAATTAAATCGAAACTATTATTCTCCACCAAGATTTGTTCTGCTGGTTCTACTTTATAAGTGATGTTGGGCAGCTGTAAAGCATTTTTTAACTGATTTTCGCTAATGTCTGTGGCATAGACCTCATTAAAGTGCTGTGCCAATACCCGTGCAACCTGGCCATTTCCTGTAGCACAATCCCATGCCGTTTCCTTATTTTTTACCAGGGCAAACAAATAATCATATAACGTTTGTGGATAAGTGGGCCGGTAAATGGCATAATCGGCAGATTGGGTTGAAAAATTATCTTTCATTGTTATAATGATTGAGTGTTGAACGATGAAGGAGTGAGTGGGTAAGGGCGGATCTGACTTCGCTCTTTCTTATAAAATTATTATATTTTTGATAAACAAGTGTTATTAATTTAAGTTTCATATTCGGCAATTACTCATTCAAAATTCTCTCAATCAATCATTTTATTGCTCATTCATTCAATAATTCTACACCATGGAAAAAACAGTACAAAAAGACGAAATTAAGGATGTAGAATACCGGTTAAAATCTATATTTGGTGGTTCGGTCGGGAACCTGGTTGAATGGTACGACTGGTACACCTACTCTGCTTTTGCATTATATTTTTCTCCTGCCTTTTTCCCGAACAGCAATCCCACGGCACAATTGTTAAACACAGCTGGAATTTTCGCGGTAGGGTTTTTAATGCGCCCTATTGGTGGCTGGTTATTTGGAAGTATTGCCGATAGACTGGGCAGAAAACGTTCCATGACACTTTCTGTGCTGATTATGGCTATAGGGTCTTTAATTATCGGTTTAACTCCTGGCTACAAAAGGATCGGCATCGCTGCTCCGTTATTGCTCGTTATTGCCAGATTGATTCAGGGTTTGAGTACCGGCGGCGAATATGGAACGTCCGCTACCTATCTGAGCGAAATGGCCACCAAAAAACACCGTGGATTTTATTCAAGCTTTCAATATGTAACACTTATCGGCGGACAATTATTGGCTTTAGGCATTCAGCTGATCCTGCAGAACTGGCTGCTTAGTCCTAAAGAACTACATGCCTGGGGTTGGCGGATTCCCTTTTTTATAGGTGCTGTCCTCTCGTTCTTTGCACTGTATCTGCGGAGGCATATTGATGAAACGGCTGCTTTTAAAAGTAAGAATACCGAAGGCAAAAAAGGCGGAATGGCTGTGCTGTTAAAGTATCCGAAAGAGGTTTTTACCGTAGTGGGCCTAACATTGGGCGGAACCATCGCTTTTTATACCTTTAGTACCTATATGCAAAAGTTTCTCGTGAACACGGTTCAGCTGAGTAAAGAAACTTCTACAACTTTATCCTTCATTTCGTTGTTGGTTTTTGCCATTATGCAGCCTTTATTCGGCTTGCTGTCTGATAAAATCGGGAGAAAGCCGCTCTTAATCGGATTTGGGATATTGGGTACCTTATTTACCTATCCTATTTTAACGGGCTTAGCCGGCGAGACCAACAAGACGATTATCTTTTTATTGATGATTGGTGCGTTAATTATCGTCAGCGGGTATACGAGTATCAATGCGGTAGTGAAAGCTGAATTATTCCCCGCTGAAATCAGGGCTTTGGGTGTGGGTTTACCTTATGCTTTAACCGTTGCTGTTTTCGGTGGAACGGCAGAATATTTTGCACTTTGGTTTAAAAATATTGGTCACGAAAGTTATTTCTATTGGTATGTAACCGGATGTATTTTAATCTCGCTGATTTTATACGCTACGATGAAAGATACCAAGCATCACTCCAGGATAGAGGATTAGACTTTAGCTCTTTTTTATATGCGATCGTCGCCCTGATCCGATAGCCATCGAATTTATCCCAAATGGTCCTCGTTTGTAACGGGGATTATTGAGATCTGCGTTACAAACGCGGACGATAAAGAATTTTACTAATAAATTACCTCTTCGTTAATCTATGCCTTTGTAGCAAACTTATGCCGCTCCTGTTTGGTTGGTAAATTATCGACAAACAACATATTCAATTTTTATATATTTACCATTATGCAAAACCTACCTCCTTTAGCCGAACGTATGCGCCCTCAAAACCTCAATGAATATGTTGGCCAGCGGCATTTGGTAGGAAAGGGGGCTGTATTGCGCAAAGCGATTGAAAGTGGCCAGCTGCCATCCATGATTTTCTGGGGGCCGCCCGGAGTTGGTAAAACCACATTGGCCTATATTATTTCGCAAGCTTTAGACCGGCCTTTTTTTAATTTGAGTGCCATAAACAGCGGCGTAAAAGATATCCGTGAGGTGATTGACCGTGCCGCACAGTTAAAAGATAGCTTTTTGGGTTTGCCTATTTTGTTTATTGATGAGATTCATCGTTTCAGTAAGTCGCAGCAAGATAGTTTGTTGGGAGCTGTAGAGCGGGGCCTGGTTACTTTGATCGGCGCTACGACAGAAAATCCATCTTTCGAAGTTATTTCCGCTTTGCTTTCCCGTTGTCAGGTTTACATTTTAAAATCACTTACTGAAGAGGAATTGGTCGGCTTATTGCAAACAGCCATTAAAAAAGACACTGTTCTTATAGAGAAGAAAATTTCGATTAAAGAACATGAGGCTTTAATCCGTTTATCAGGTGGTGATGCAAGGAAATTATTAAACGTACTCGAAATTGCCATCAATGGTATAGGCGGCGATAAAATTGTGCTCACCAATGAGAATGTTCTGGCTCATGCTCAACAGAACCTGGCACTTTATGATAAAGCCGGAGAACAGCATTACGATATCATTTCGGCATTCATTAAATCAATCCGTGGTAGCGACCCGAATGCGGCAGTTTATTGGTTGGCCAGGATGATAGAAGGTGGAGAAGATCCATTGTTTATCGCCCGCAGGTTGTTGATTTTATCTTCAGAAGATATCGGCAATGCCAATCCAAATGCACTGTTATTGGCGAATAATTGTTTCACGGCTGTCAATGTAATCGGCTATCCGGAGGCACGGATTATTTTATCACAATGTGTAACCTATCTGGCCAGTTCGCCAAAAAGTAATGCGGCTTACGAAGCCATTAACAAGGCACAAGCTTTGGTTAAGCAAACGGGTAATTTGCCTGTGCCGTTACACATCCGCAATGCACCTACCAAACTGATGAAAAATATCGGCTATGGTAAAGATTACCAATATTCGCATGGATATGAAGGTAATTTTTCGCCACAGGAATACTTTCCTGAAGAATTAAGCGGCACAAAACTCTACGATCCGGGTAAAAACCCCGCAGAAGATAAACTGCGCGAAAAGCTTAGGCAAAACTGGAGAGACAAATACAAATATTAGTGTAACATTTTGTACCTAATGTATACTAATAGATAAACTGACTAAAATCAAACACCTAAACTAAATATGCTGAGTACTTTTTTAAGCCATCAAAGAAAATCTTTCTGGCGTTCGCGGAACCGGGGCAGCAGTATTGCCGGCCAGATTGTTTTGGGTTTCTTTATGCTGTACTTTTTTACGCTGGCACTAGGAGCCGGACTAGGTATGTCTCATTTATTGGCCTACTTTTTTCCAAATCAGGATGTAGTTAAAAGTTTCAACGGCATCATTCTTTATTATTTCGCATTCGATTTTATCATGCGTCTGCAGTTTCAGGAGCTCCCGACCTTAAGCATCATCCCTTATTTGCATTTAAGGATTTCCAGAAGCCAGATCATTAGGTTTTTAAATGTAAAAGCATTGTTTTCGGCATTTAACCTTTGGCCGTTTTTTATTTTTCTGCCCTTCTGTTTTATTAAAATAGCCCCCACACTGGGTGCCGTTACCACCATCATGTATATGGTTTCGATATTTTCAATGATGGTTTTTAACAATTACCTGGTGTTATACATTAAGCGAAAGTCCATTACCAATACACTTTATACCTTTATCGGATTGGTGATCATTGCAGCATTTGCCTCTTTGGAATATTATAAGGTTATTTCAATTATGGCCGGCTCCGATTTTGTGTTCCGTGCCATTGCTGCCCATCCTTATTATGCGTTCGCATTTACCTTTGCGGCGATAGCTATATTTTATTTCAACTCCGGTTTCCTGCGTAAAAACCTTTACGTGGAAGAGTTAAGCAGTAAACAAGAGAAAAAGGGCAGTACCGATTATGCTTTCCTTAACCGCTTTGGAAAAGTTGGCGAGCTGGCTGCTTTAGAATTAAAACTAATTCTCCGTCATAAACGTCCACGCTCTGCAGTGATTATGGGCTTCTTTTTTCTTTTTTATGGGTTTATTTTTTATAAGGAAAAAGCAATCAATAGCGATGCTTTTGGCCAGATGATGTTTGGCGCCATATTTATGACGGGTATTTCGATCATTATTTATGGCCAGTTTATGTTTGCCTGGCAAAGTGCCCACTTTGATGGCATATTGGCCAATAAAATCAATTTTAGAGATTACATAAAGGCCAAATTTTTGCTTTTCACTATTGGTTGTACGATTATTACGGTGTTGGCAAGTTTTTATGGGTTTTTGAGTCCAAAATTATTGCTGCTGCATTTGGCTGCCTATTTTTATAACATTGGGTTTGGAACAGTGGTAGTGCTTTATCTGGCTACCTTAAATTATAAAAGATTAGATATTACCAAAGCCGCAAGTTTTAATTACCAGGGAACCGGTGCTACGCAATGGCTTTTAATGTTTCCTTATGCACTCACCCCCATTATCATGTACGTGCCATTTGGCATATTAAATAAACCCTACTGGGGATTGGCCGTGGTGGGTGTATTTGGTTTAGCCATGCTTTTGTTAAGAGGCTTTTGGGTAAATTACATTGCGAAACGACTTGAAAAACAACGATATAAAATAGCCGAAGGCTTTAGAGAATAATTATGATTTTAGAAGTTAAGAAATTACAAAAAGTTTATGGCGATAAAACCGTTGTAAACATCGAAGATCTGCAGATTACGGCCGGCGAAACCGTTGGTTTAGTAGGGAATAACGGTGCAGGTAAAACTACTTTCTTTAGGATGCTTTTAGATCTCATCCGCCCAACTTCAGGCGAGGTTTTATCCAAAGGCGAAAATGTAATGCAAAACGATAACTGGAAAAATTATATCGCATCTTTTTTGGATGAAGGTTTCCTGATCGATTATTTAACACCTGAAGAGTATTTTATTTTTATCGGAAGTTTACACAATTTAAGCGTTGCAGATGTTTCTGCATACCTTAACCAATATGGTGAGTTTTTTAATGGTGAAATCCTGAACAGTGGGAAATACATCCGCGATTTCAGTAAGGGGAACCAGGTAAAAGTAGGTATTGCTGCCGCTTTGATGCAAAAGCCCGAAATATTGATTTTGGATGAACCTTTTGCCAACCTTGATCCAACCACCCAGATCCGTTTGAAGAACTTGTTAAAGGCACAGGCGGGCAACATGACAACCTTTATCTCTAGTCACGATTTAAACCACGTTACCGATGTCTGCAATCGCATCGTGTTAGTAGAAAAAGGGCAGGTAATCAAAGATTTTAAAACAGACGAAAACACATTAAAAGAACTGGAAAGTTATTTCTCCGCTTAGTTTTGTACTAAGATTGATACAATGTATGTCAAGGGTCCTGATTTATCAGGACTTTTTTTTGCGAAAAGAATTGCGGTTTATCAGGGGTAGTGGTAAAAATGTATTGAAAACCGAGCGTTATATATTTTTGGCATTGTGTTTGAATATATTGGTGGAAATTATAAATCTAGCATATCATGAGTATTTCAAAAGTAAGAATAGCCACATTAAGTATAGGATTAGCCGTAGGATCGATGGCATTCCAAAGTTGTGATAGTTTAACTAAAACACAAAAAGGTGCTGGTATTGGCGCAGCGGCCGGCGGTGTAGTTGGCGCATTAATCGGTAAAAAAGCAGGTAATACAGCCGTTGGTGCTTTAATCGGTGGGGCAATAGGTGGTACAGCCGGAGCTTTTATCGGCCGTAGGATGGACAGACAGGCTGCTGAAATTCAAAAAGCTATTCCTAATGCAGAAGTGATCCGTGAGGGTGAGGGTATCATTGTAAAATTTGATAGTGGTATTTTATTCGATTTTGATAAAACTGCTTTAAAAGACGCAGCGAAAACCAATATTCAGAGTTTAGCTTCTTCGTTAAACCAATACCCTGATACAGATATCAAAATTATCGGCCATACCGATAGTCGTGGTACCGAACAATATAACATGGGGCTTTCAGAAAGAAGAGCGGCTGCAGTTAAAGCTTATGCCGTTTCTCAAGGTGTTCCATCTTCACGATTAGTTACCATTGGTAAAGGTTTTTCTGAGCCAATTGCAGATAACAACACTGATGCAGGCCGTGCAGCTAACCGTCGTGTAGAAATCGTAATTGTTGCAAATGATGCCTTAAAATCTACCGCACAAAAACAAGGTTAATATCACGGATTCCCTCTACCTATGAGGTCAATATATATTCACCCCGGTGTACAACCACTGGGGTTTTTTGTGGTGTCTGATGTTACCATCTGACACTGGATAATACTTTTCTTTGGTTTTTGGAAAGCAGGTTCCTGTGTTTATAGGTTGCGGTAATCCCGCCATCCGCTTTACCTTCCCTACGGTCGGTGCCCGCTACTGTCAGGTTTAGTTAATATTGGGTTTTTGCTTCGATGCTACCCCCCTGCAATCCTAAATAGTTGTACCAACAAAATGTCTTAAACGGGATTTTAAATAAGCTTGTTCCGGATGGTAAAATCCAGCACCACGATGCATGCTGCGCAGTCTGATGTTAGCTTTTGGTTGAGTAAAATAGTGTCAGATAGAAATATCTGACAGCACGGGGAAATAAATATAGATTTGTGTCGGATGGGAACATCCAACACCACTATAAATTAATCTGCAGGATAAATATCCTCAAAATAACTTACTACAAGCGATTTCATCAACATTTCCTGCTCCAACATGGTGTAGGGCGGAATGGCTTTAATTAATTTCCAGTGTGGCCAGCCATCCTGGTCTAAGCCCTCGAGTTCATAAAATCCCATTTCGCTTAATAAACGACAGGTGGCAATGTGCATCAGTTCTTCTTTCTGGCGCTTACTGTATTTTTTCGGGCCTTTGCCCAGTTCCTGAACGCCGATTAGAAAAAGCATCACCTTTAAATCAGGAAAATCTGATTCAAATTCGGTTGAAATCCTTTCCTGTAAAACTTTCCACTTGGCATTAATCTCCGATGGCTTCATAAGCGCAAAGATAGTGCAAAAACGTGTAAGCCTTAAGTAAAACGTTTAGGCTTTTTAACATGGGGGCTTGAATGGTAACGGTATTTTTGGTTACATTTATAACCTATGGATACAAATAGCAACAAAACAATTAATGCGGGTTTATTAGCTTATGGTATGTCGGGTAAAGTGTTTCATGCCCCTTTTTTGCAAGCACACAGCGGCTTTAACTTAAGGGCTGTAGTGGAACGCAGCCATAAAAACGCAGTAAGTGATTATCCGGCTATTATAAGCTATAATAGTGTTGAGGAACTATTAAATGATGACGAAATAGAACTGGTGGTAGTTAATACCCCAAACAATCTTCATTACGAACATGCAAAAGCAGCTTTAAGTAAACACAAACATATTTTGGTGGAGAAGCCTTTCACTGCAACAACCGCACAGGCCCAAGAGCTATTCGAGCTGGCTGATAGCGTAGGCAAACAGATCTTCTTTTACCAGAACCGTCGCTGGGACAGCGATTTTACATCCGTACGTAAGGTGATAGAAAGTGGTAAGCTAGGTAAGCTGGTCGAAATGCATTTACGTTACGATCGTTACCGCAACGTAATCGGACCAAAGAAATTTAAAGAGAACCCCGTTGAGGCCAGCGGACTCCTATATGATTTAGGGCCTCATCTTTTAGATCAGGTAATCAGCCTGTTTGGCAAACCTTTAAATTACCATAAAATTTTGGGTAAAAACAGGGAAGGTACTTTGGTAGATGATTACTTTTCAATTCAACTGACTTACCCTGATAGCCTGCATGTTTTTGTTACTTCGAGCATGTTGGTGGTAAACCCACAGCCAGGATTTGTTTTACATGGCGTAAACGGCAGCTTCATTAAACAAAGAACCGATATTCAGGAAGAACAGTTGCTGGCAGGCATGAAATTAACTGATCCGGGTTATGGTATTGAGCCTGCAGATAAAGATGGTTTATTAACGACCATTGATACTGATGGAAAGAAAACCGAGGAGAACATTCCATCGGAGGTAGGGAGTTATCTACCACTTTTCGAAGCCATTTATCAGGGGATAATCAATAATAAACCCTACCCGGTAAAAAGAGCAGACGTTTTAACGCAAATTGAAATTATAGAAAGTCCGGTAACAGCATAATCCTGATCATGAATTCTCTCCCTTTTATATACCTGATTCCAATTTTCCTGATTGCCCTGTATTTAATCCTGAAGAAAAAAAAGATAACGGTAACGCCTCTAACCGATGTAGACAAGAAAATACTGGATGATTATGTGGATTATTACCATAATCTTGATTCGACAGATAAACTTAGGTTTGAAGAAAAGGTAGCTACATTTTTCAGTACGGTTAAAATCGAACCGGTTGGTTTAGAAATGACCACATTGGATGAATTGCTGATTGCTTCTAGTGCAGTAATCCCTATTTTTGGTTTTGACGATTGGCAATACAAAAACCTAACCAGCGTTTTGTTGTATCCGGATACTTTTAACAAGGATTTTCAGTTTGATAGTGGCGAAAGAAATATCATGGGCATGGTGGGCACAGGTTATATGAACGGACAGATGATTTTATCGCGTTCGGCATTGCGCCACGGTTTTTCTAAAAGTGCAGGCAAGGAAAATACTGCCATACACGAATTTGTGCATCTTTTGGATAAATCTGATGGGGCAACAGACGGTGTTCCTGAAAATTTACTGGCACATGAGTACACTTTACCCTGGATTAAAATGATGCATGAGGAAATGGAAAAAATTGAAGATAATAAGTCGGATATTAATCCTTACGCCATCACCAACCAGGCAGAATTTTTTGCGGTGGTATCGGAATATTTCTTCGAAAAACCCGAGCAGCTAAAAGATAAACACCCTGAATTGTATTTTCAGTTAAGTCGCATTTTTGCCCAGCAACCTGCCGGATAGTTTGATCAATAAAAAAGATGAAAATAATATTCACTTTACTCTTCAGTTTAACTTCGCTCGTTGTATGCGCGCAAAAAACCTATGTGCTTAAGCAGAATTATCCGACAGGTAACAAGTATGATTTTTCGTTTGTTTCAGATCAGATTATCAATCAAAAAATTACCGGGAAAAGCATTAATTCCACACAAACCATCGGCACAGATTACATTTTTGATATTACTGAGGGACATAATGGCGATAAAGATCTAAAGGTAACCTACAACAGGCTGTATATGAAGTCGAATGCGATGGGAAATGCCATGACATTAAGCTCCGATGATCAGGATAGCACAAAAAAGAATCCTTTTAGCGGTTTGAAAGGGGCGTCATTTTATATGACGATCAGCCCAAGCGGTACGATTAAAACTGTTGCTGGCATCGATCAGATGTTGGATAATATGGCAATAAGGATGACTAACGATACCAGCCAAGTTAAGCAGATTAAAAATGCACTAAGTAAACAATTTAGCAATGAAATTGTGAAGCAAACAATGGAATCGTCATTTAAAATTTATCCTGATAAGGCAGTTAAAATAGGCGATAGCTGGACCGTTGACACTAAAATGCAAATGAGTATGCCTATTGAAACGATTACGCAATACACGCTCAAAGAAGTGAAAGACGGTATTGCCATCCTCAGTGTAAAAGGGACATTGGTTTCAAAAGGCAATTTTGAAGCAATGGGGAACAAAATGGAAACAGATTTACAAGGAACCAATTCCGGAGAGGCCTCTTTAGATATCAAAACCGGTATTGTGTTGAACAGCCACCTGCGTGTGGAGTTGTATGGAAAGATGAAATCGATGGGGCAGGATATCGATTTTGAAATGCAGGGCATTAATAAAATTACCGGGAAAGAGATTAATTAATTGATTCAGACCTCGCAGGTTTCAAAAACCTGCGAGGTCTTTTAAAGACTATAAACTACCCGTTAGCGCCACCAAAAACTCCGTAGGAATCTCGATATGAGGGATATGCCCACAAGCATCAAACTCAATAATTTTAGCGCCTATAATTTTGGCTGCGGTTTGCTTTCCTAAAAACTTATATTGCCCGTGTAAAGCTTTCTGATCTGGTGTAAGTAAGCTTTTTCCCACAATGGTTTTGTCTTCCTTACCGATGAATAGAACAGTGGGCACTTTTAAATTCTGAAATTCATATACCACAGGTTGCTCATAAATCATCGTGTAAGTTAATGCGGCAACTTTAGCCCAGCGTGGATAATCTGAACTATTGGTAACTCCGCCGGCAATGCTGACCAAATATTCATATTCTGGTTTCCAGTAAGTAAAATAAGAACCCTGATAATATTTTCTAATACTTTCTGCGGTAGTTTTAAGCTCGGTTTGATATTGTTGTGCTGTGGTAATGTAGGGGATAAAAGTTTTATAATCCTCTAATCCGATCGGATTTTCAAGTAAAAGCTTTTCTGTTCTTTCAGGATACATCAGGGCGAAACGGGTAGCCAGCATTCCACCCATACTATGGCCTAAAACTACGGTTTTTTGGACGCCCAGCGTATCTAAAAGTCTTTTGTTCCAGGTAGCCATTTGATGGAAACTGTAATGGATAAATGCTTTAGACGATTTACCAAAGCCAATCTGATCAGGAACAATTACCCGATAGCCGATATTAGTGAGGGCTTTGATGACGTTGGTCCAATAGTAGCCGCCAAAGTTTTTTCCATGAAAAAGGATAGCTGTTTTGCCATTGGCATTTGAAGTGGGGGCAACATCCATATAAGCCATTTTAATATCCTGTCCTTCCGTATTGATCGGGAAATATTTAACCGGATAGGGATATTTTACATTATCCAATGTGATGGACAATGTATCTGTTTTTTGTGCTTTGAGCTGGCCAAAAACGAATAAAAAGATGGCAAATAAAATGAAAAACTTCTTCACAGGTCTGGTTTTGATGTAAAAACTAAACTAATTGGCCCAAGTTAAACTTTTGCCAATTAGTTAGCTTAAAAATCATGCCTTTTTTACATGACCGATGAATAGATGTGTAAGCTTTATGCGTTTCGAATTAATCTTTAAGCATCTGTTTCAAATATTTTACAGGCATCTGAACTTTGGTTTCATCTGATAAACTTCCTGAAATTTTGTTGATATTAACTTTGTTTATTGTGATTTCAGACTTTTCAAATGTTTTAACAGTCAAGTTTTCGACGCTTTTGTTTTCCTCTTCCTCAGCACCCTCAATGTTAGCGGTTGAATTTTTGCAGATAATATTTAAGTTCTTGTAGTTGTTGTTTCCCGAATAGAATCCCGTACTATCCAAGTTAATGGTTAATTTCTTAATTTCAGTTTGGTTGATTACCCTCGTAATTTTTCCATCTGTACTAAATGTGACTGGTGAACCAAACGCTAGTTGGCCTGAATTTTTCACATTGATATCCAGACTGTCTGTTTTTGCCGTTAAAACAGTACTGGAAGCATTATTCAGGTTTAGTTTATCAATATTTGGGCTGTAAACTAATATCACAAGGCTATTGCGATGGTTGCCTGACCTGTTAAGCTTATCGCTAAAGTTAATTTGTAACATCCCTGCTTTATTAATGTTAAAAGCGATATTATTTTTCAGATATGAAGGTATTTTAACCCCTGATTGTGTGCTTTTTATAAAATGTAACTCTAAGTATATTTTTTTTGCATCAGGAATATCCACTATTGAGAAAGGTGTTTTAAGAGGGATGGAAATCCTGTCTTTACTCATCCTTTCAAAGGGTTCTTCATTTATCTCTTGCTCTTCTACAAAATTATCACTTGTTCTGGTGCGGTAATTCATTTTGACATTTACGGCCACAACAATTATCGGGATAATAATCAGCAGCACTGCAAGTGCGATGAGTAATTTATTACTTGTTTTCATGATTTTAAGTGTTAAAGTTTTCTTTTACGAACGTTTTGTATTGGTTTTCAAGTTCATCAAAACCGATGTTAAGCAGGTAAATATTCCTGAACACTACAGGTAACTCATCTGCTATAAATTGTTGCTTTCGGTAGCTTTTTACCTGTTCAGTTGCAGCTTCATCTACAAAAAAGCCTATTCCTCTTTTATTTTTGATGATGTTTTTATTTTGAAGCAACTCGTAGGTGCGCATGACTGTATTGGGATTTACTTCCATTTCTACAGCAAGTTCCCTTACCGAGGGAACTTTCTCGTCGGCTTTCCATTTTCCTAGCAAAATATGTTCGCAAACGTATTCTGCAATCTGAAGGTATATTGCCTTATTATCTCTAAATTCCATATCGATACCGTTAAATTTAAACTTCTTTTTCTTTAAGGCGAACATAAGTGATTAACCATATAATCAAGCTGAGCGCAACGGATGACCAGAAAAAGATTTTAAAAACAAAATCCTTTTCTAAATAATCTACAGCATATACGCGCGTTTTACCTTCGGTCATCAAATTTCCAAACTTGATGGTTATGAAAATGATAAATGAAAATAGCGCTGTTACCGATAATGCGGTTTTGATGTAATGAAATCGGTTAAAATATATTGAACCTAACAAGAAAATACTTGAAAAGAAGAAGGGAAGCGCAAAGAAAAATTTAAATTCTCTTTCCGAAGTTAAATCATCAAACAATGTGCTAAAAGAAACTGCGGTTAGCTTACCCGTATTGTAGTTTGTAGCTTTATTATGCTGCCATAACTCATTGAAATAATTTAAAAAAACCGCATCGACTATGTAAAAAATAAGCAGATAACTGATGAGGCTAAGAATGGTCGAGAAGAGAATTGCACAAATAAATTTTTCGGTAACGGAGGCTGGTGTCATTAATTCCATAATGGCCTTTGGTTTTTGACCGAAAGCATTAAAATAGGCACTGGCAACAATGGTTAAGAACAGGAAACCGATAGCCATAAAAGTAGGTAGTCGAAAACCCAGCTGAACATGACCATGATCGTCCCATCTATAAAGTGACCGGTTTAAATCGGGGATATTAAAAAAATAAAAGGCAATTATAATTCCGGTTAGTACCACCAGACTCATTAGGTAAATTTTTCCAAATTCCAGCCATTGTCTTTTAAGCAATAAGCCAAATCGATTCATATTAAAAGTGTTGTTCATCGCTTAACTGAATAAAGGTTTAAATTTGATTTTTTCTGCAAGTATGGCATTGAAAAGAAGCTCCATATCTAATTTACTTTCTTCCTGGTGGTAATTTGGCATCACGGCATTGTAACCAGAGAGGGATGGCTCAGCATAAAAGATGCTGTCGTCAACCTCTTTTACTTTTTTAAAGGTCAGTTTTTCCGTAATTTCCTGTACTGTAGCTTTAAGGGCAATGTCATTCTCATCAAGCATAATTACCGTGTCAATCAGGTTATCTAAATCCCTTACCTGGTGGGTAGATATGATGATGCAACGCTCATCCGTCATGGCTGATGCCATAATTTTCCTGAACTGCGCCTTTGATGGAATATCCAAACCATTGGTAGGCTCATCCATAATGACCAGTTTGGCCTGTGTAGCCAATCCAAAAGCAATAATTACTTTTTTCTTTTGGCCATAACTCATATTGATGAGTTTCTGTTCAACCGGAATATCAAATTCCTTGATCAAATCATTGAAATAACTATGATCGAAGTTTTTGTAGAAAGGAGCATTGGCTTTTAGGTAGGTGCCAATTTTTACCGAAGGCAGGTAAAATTCTTCTGGTATAAAACAGATCTGTTCTAATAGTGCGGGCTGCCTTTTTGCCGGATCGTAACCCATCACATCCAGGGTGCCACCCTGTGCGTACACCAAACCTGCAAGATTTTTTAATAAAGTTGATTTGCCGGCGCCATTTTTACCCAGCAAACCATAAATATGGCCATTGCTTAACCGCATGCTCATATTTTTAAATAATGGCTTATGTTTATTATAGCCAAAATTAAGATTGTTAATATTGATCATACCTACTGTATTAGTTAAATAATACACTAAAGTATAATTTAATTTTGTTATCTCCAAATTTTTGAGGAAAAAGTTTAGCGCTGATCGGATGGTGTTTTCATGCGGTGCGTCCTACGCTAAACGCCAAACGCTAGGCGCCTTTCCCTGGGGCTCCGCCATTGAAAGGTAAAATATCAGTCTAATCATTCCCGCATTAAAACATCCTTCATGCTCAGATTGTATGTTTGTAATACATCAATGTTGTATGGATAAAAAATGGGCATATCTGCTTGGTCGATTAGCAATCGGTTTAAGTTTTTTCGGACATGGTTTGGTTCGTTTACCAAAACTTGCCGCTTTTAGCCATTGGATGGTAGGGCAATTTTCTAGATCATATTTGCCCGATGCACTCGTCGTTCCCTTCAGTTATATTTTGCCGTTTGCAGAATTGATAGCAGGGCTGATGATTGTAATGGGTTTATTTACCAGGCAAGGATTATTGTTGGCAGGAGCAATTTCATTGATGTTGATTTTCGGAACCACCCTCATTGAAAACTGGGAAGCGCTGCCTTCGCAACTTATTCATGTGGCGTTTTTATCCGTACTACTCGTTTACTTACCGTATAATAGTTATGCGGTGGATCACATCATTAAAAAATAATTATGGAATACAGAAAAATTGGAAATTCAGATTTAGAACTATCAGTAATCACATTTGGCGCATGGGCCGCCGGGGGCTGGATGTGGGGAAGCACAGACAGGAACGATGCAATTAATGCCATTAAAGCCAGTTATGATTTAGGGGTTACTTCAATTGATACCGCACCCATTTATGGTCAGGGAGATAGTGAAGAAATTGTAGGTGATGCCATAAAAGGCATTTCACGCGATAAACTGCAAGTGGTAACTAAATTCGGGATGCGTTGGGATTTAACAAAAGGCGATTTTGGTTTTAAGAGTAAAAACAATGATGGCGCAGCCATTGATATTTATAAATATGCCGGAAAAGAAAGTGTAATTTATGAGTGCGAACAATCTTTAAAGCGTTTGGGTACCGATTATATAGATCTTTACCAGATCCACTGGCCAGACTCTACTACCCCGATCAGCGAAACTTTCGAAGCGGTGAGCAGGTTAATTGAGCAGGGTAAGGTTCGCTACGCAGGGGTTTGCAATTATGATGTAGCGCAATTAAAAGAGGCAGATCAGACCCTGGAAATTATTTCCAACCAAATTCCATTTAGCATGGTAAACCGTGGTGTTGAAGCGGAAACGGTTCCATATTGCATCGAAAATAATAAATCTGTTTTGGCGTACAGCCCAATGGAGCGCGGTTTATTAACCGGGAAAATGACCGCTGATTACAAGTTTGAAGAGGGTGATCACCGTCAGGGGAATAAATTTTTCTCACCTGAAAGTATCGAAAAAACGAATGCATTTCTGGCCAAAATAAAGCCGTTGGCTGATGAAAAAAATGCGACCTTATCTCAATTGGTTTTGCGTTGGACGATTGAACGCCTGGGTATTACCATCGCGTTAGTTGGTGCAAGAAATGAAAAACAGGCTGTACAAAATGCAAAAGCGGTAAACGTAAAATTAAACGCTGAAGAAATTCGGTTCATTAATACCGAATTAGAGAAAGCTGGTTTTTAACTTCAACTGCAAAGAAAAGAAGGAATACGCAAAGGATACAGAGGTTAATGCTTTTGATTTCTTCGCAAGAAAACTTTGCGTCCTTTGCGGTTAAACAAAAGAAGATATGTCGAAATTATTTTCTCCTTTTACCATAAAGGATGTAACCTTAAAAAATAGAATTGTGATTTCGCCGATGTGCCAATATTCTGCTGTTGATGGCTTTGCCAACGATTGGCATTTGGTACATTTAGGGAGCCGAGCCGTTGGCGGTGCCGGATTGATTATTCAGGAAGCTTCTGCGGTTACTGCCGATGGAAGAATTACTTATGCCGATTTAGGCATCTGGAAAGATGAACATGTAGAAAAACTGAAGCAGATTGTTTCCTTTATTCATGATCATGGTGCTGTTGCAGGAATCCAATTGGCGCATGCCGGCAGAAAAGCCAGCTGTGAGGTACCGTGGGATGGTGGTGAGCAAATTGCTGCCGGTGAAAATAGCTGGAAACCGGTTGGACCTTCGCCAATTCCTTTTAAATCCGGCCAGGTGGAGCCACACGAATTAAGCATTTCAGAAATTCAGGATATTGTTTTTGCTTTCAGGGCAGCTGCAAAACGTGCACTTGATGCGGGCTATAAAGTTGTAGAAATACATGCTGCACATGGTTATTTATTGCACCAGTTTTTCAGTCCGCTGAGCAATAAACGTACGGATGTTTACGGCGGAAGTTTCGAAAACCGCATCCGTTTGGTTATAGATGTGGTTGAAGCCGTACAATCGGTATGGCCAGATAAGCTGCCGTTATTCGTCCGAATTTCGGCAACGGATTGGACAGAGGGCGGCTGGAATGAAAATGATTCTTTGCAGTTGGCTGCGGTGCTAAAAGATCGTGGCGTGGATTTAATTGATACTTCGTCTGGTGGAAATGTACCTGATGCTGTTATTCCTGCCGGACCAAATTATCAGGTTCCTTTTGCTGATAAAATCAGGAATGAGATCGGCATTTATACCGGTGCAGTTGGGGTGATTGTTGAAGCCCGCCAGGCTGAAGAGATTTTGGAACAGGGAAAAGCCGATTTGATTTTTATTGCGCGTGAATCATTACGTGATCCTTATTTCCCAACGCATGCTGCGCAGGTTCTCGGAGATGACGTGGAATGGCCAAACCAGTATGTGAGGGCGAAAAGGGAAAAGTTTAAGAAGTAGTTTGAGCTGGCAATACGCTCCCTCAAGTTACCGTCATTTCGGGCGGAGTGACGATTCATCTTAAATGTAATAAATAAAAAGCGGAGTGATCTCATCGATCAACTCCGCTTTTTGTCTTTAGTGATGATTATCTATTTAGCCACCGTAAAAGGAATATACAATCCAAAAGTAATGTTTCTACCTGGGTTGTAAACACCTAAATTAAGGTTTTCCGAATCTAAACGGCCCGGTTTTAATCTGCTCAGTGCATCGTAATACTTATGATCTAACAAGTTATTTGCAGAAACTGAAAGTTTAACTGGTTGTTTGCCCAGGTTAAAAGTTGCTCCTATGCCTGCGTTCAATAAAGTGTAACCGCTGGTTGGCGTTTCAAAAACTTCATCTACACGGGTTTGTTTAAATGCTGAATTAATTCCTACAGAAAGGTATGCATCATTTGTACCTTTAAGTTTGGGCTCAAAACGCAGTTCATTTCTCAATGTTCCGGCAGGTATGAAAGCCAGTGGCCTATCTAAGCTATTGTTGTGTGCATGAACATAGCCAAAAGTATTTTCAAAATGGATAAACGGAACAGGGTGGATGGTTAAGCTGGCTTCAGCGCCATAAAGATTGGCATTTACCTGGCCATAACGGTAAACCGGATAATTACTACCTTCAGCATCTATTCTTTCTCCGTTTGTGGATGCATAAATAAAGTTGTGTACATAATTATTGTATACACTTGCGCTGGCACTCACAATTTTGCCTTCGTATTCTAAGGCCGCATCTACCTGGTAACTGCGTTCCGGGCTTAAATTAGGATTGCCTATTTCATAACGGAATGTTCCTTCATGTACACCATTTGAAGCTAATTCAGCGGGATTTGGCGCACGGAAAGCAGAACCTGCGTTGGCTTTAAAGTTTAATTCTTCATTAAATTGATGAGTAAAACCTAATGCACCACTCACGTTAGAAAATTTATTCTCAAAAGGTGCGAACTGTTCTTCATTATCTACAAATAATTGTTTTCCGTTATTCTTTCTGTAATCATAACGCGCACCAATACTAAAAGTGCTGTTATCCCAGTTTTTCTTGGCATAAGCAAAAACACCAATACCATAAGTATCATAATCCGGGATTAAAAACTCATCATTTGCCTTGTTTTCGCTGTGACCTGCATCAGCGCTTACGCCAAATACAGGTTGCCATCCGTTTGTTTCATGGATGTAGTATTTTAAATCAGCATTATAAGTTTTAAGATCGAAAAATAATGATGGATCTGGGCCGTCTTCCAGTTCACGGCGCTGATTCTGTTGATAACCAAAATCAGTCTTTAAGTTGCCGTTACCGATAATGAAATTGTTATTTAAGGCGATTTTGAAGTGCCTGATGTCCTGGCGTGGATATTCTAAACTACGGCTTTTATAGTCATTGTTAGTGAAAGCACTACCATCTTCTCTTACAAAATTCCCGTTGTCATCTAAATGAGGATCATAAAAACCGATGTTATTGTGAAAATTGGAAACATTTAAATGAGTATAACCCCAGCTTTTGTTTAAACCAATCATTCCGCTTAAATCTGTTTCGTTAAAGCCGGAATTAGGAAAATAACCTGTAGGTGTTTTAAAAGAATAAGCATTTTTATAGGTTCCACGGGCTCTCCAAACAAAGCCGTTTTCGTTACCGTTCAACATTAATGAGTTGGCGGTAAGTCCGTTGTTGGTAGCGTAGTTGGTGATGAATTCTCCCTTTATCTGGCCCTCAGGTGCCGTAGTCGGCTCTAACAGATTAATTACGCCTCCAAGTGCATCAGAACCATACATTAGCGATGCGGCGCCACGTAAGATCTCCACTCGGTCTGATTTAAACTGGTCAATTTCAATACCGTGTTCGTCGCCCCATTGCTGGCCCTGTTGTTTAATACCATCGTCTAAAGTTACAATTCTGTTATAACCTAAGCCTCTAATTACTGGTTTGGAAATAGATGGGCCGGTAGTGATCTGAGATACACCAGGTACTTTAGCCAATGCATCGATTAAGTTGGTGGAAGGCTGCAATAACTGATCCTTACCTACTATGGCTGATGAAGCACTATTTCGCTTACTTGTGCTGCTGATTAAACTTCCGGTAATTACAATTTCCTTTGTTTCTATGGCGGTGGGTTGTAAGGCAAATTCCAACCCGGCTGCGTTGGCAAGGTTGACAACTTGTACAGCCGTTTTATAGCCCACATAATGTACCTCAATTAGGTAGCTTCCTTTAGCGGGCAGGTTATTTAATGTGAATTCTCCATCGTTATTGGTTACTGACGAAACCTTTAAATCAGGAATAAAAATAGTAGCACCTGGTAATGTTTGTTTTGTACTGGCATCAATAACCTTACCTTTTATATCTTTAAGTAGGGCAGCAAAAGCGGTATTGCTTAATAATGTATATAGAATTACCAGGCCAATAAGCTGTAATTTTTTCATGTGTTGTGTGTAAATAAAATGAACGAAACGCCAAAACAATAGCTTAAATGAAGCCGGTTTTAGTTTATCGGATAAATAATTTGACTAGTGCGAATGCGCTATAAGAAAGAATTAAGCCAAAGGGGGGCCACGTAAACAAGTGCGCTTTACTTCGGTAAAGGCATTCTTGAATGTGGGTTCGGTACGGTTGAAAATTTTGGCTGATAAAAAGATTCTGTAAATGTGATGCGTTTGCACATAGTTTTTTTCAAAACTTGCGTTACAGATCAAACAGGTATCGCCATGGGCCTGAACATGACTAACATGTTTGCAATTAACTTCTTTTTCAACAACAGGAAGTGGATTATGATGGTGAAGCACGCTCCATGGAGTTAAAGCAATAGCAAATACGATCAGCATGAATACTGATAAATATTGATGAATGTTTTGTCTATGCTTTTTCAACGGGTCAAAAATAATAATTCCGAAGCAATTAAATGTATTTGAACGGTAAGATTGTTTTTATATGTTTTTGACTGGATATTTGATCATTGGTTTAATGTAATTATCTATTTTCCAGTGTGGTAATAAGTTTGATGCGGTAAAGGTGAGATTTTTCAAAAAGTAATATTTTAGTGATTTTGCCATCGGCCGATTGAGTTGGACAGCGCTTAACACGATGTTTTGTATTTACGGCTGATGTTTTGAAAAATTATTTTGTAGGTTAAAGGCATGTATATTTATAATTAAAAAGCCCAGTTTACATCCTGAAGTTTTCCTTTGTCCATTTTAGCTGATTGTATCCCCTCAAAAATTTCAGTCTCAACTCTAACAGTTTTTCTTGAACTTCGATAAGCTTGGTCTCCCGGGCGTTGATCAGAAAAAGCGAACTTTCTCCGTTATTATATTTCGTTTGTTCCGCCTGGAGTAGCCGCTGGTAATTACTGGTGTTTTGAAATGCAAGACTGATTTGCTGGTTATAGTTAACGACCAGGTATTTATAGCTATTGATTTTTGTGTTTATTTCTTGCTTTTTATAATCAGTATCAAGCTGGTTTTGCCGGATCTTGAATTTAGCTATTCGGTAATCTGCCCTTGCTTGTCTCAAAAAAATGGGAATCTCCAGCTTTAACCCATATTGATAATTGTTTTGAAACAAGGGTAAAAAATTGGAAGCGTAGTTTTCTTTGTTGAGGAAGTTATAGGTGAGGTCTATCTTGGGCAAAAGGCTCTGAAATTTCAGCCTGCGTTCACTCTCCAATATATTTAGCTTGCTCGAATACATCAAAATGGATGCATGGTTAGACAAAGATAAGTCATCTATTTCTTTAATGAGCGACAGATAGTTTTGGTAAGCTGCATTGTCGGTAAGAGACTCTTTAGGAATAATCGGTTGCGATATATCGTAGGGCTGTTGGTTTTCCTGCCAAAGAAATAAAACTAATTGTTGATTGGCTTTTACAAATTCCAGGTAGGCATCTTTTTGTTTGACCTGGAAACTCTGTAGCTGCGAGAGTGCTTCGGTTGTATCAATCGCTGCTTTTTCGCCATACTGATATGTTTTTTTGATTAGCGACAGCCTGTCTTCGTTGATTTTTACTGCCTTGTTTTGCAGATTTAATACCTCATGCGCTTTAACCAGCTCCCAATAGGTATTTTCGGCCTCCAGCATTAAGTTATTCGTAAGCAGTATTTGTTCTGCCTCTGTTAACTGAGTGGCAAACCTGGCTTGTTCCAGTAAGGCCCTGCGTTTATCGTAAAGTAAGTTTTTGGCCAGCGGTAAAGTAATACCGAATTGATATAGTCCACCCGGTGTCTGGCTATTGTTTAATTTCTGCCCTTCAAGGTAATTATAGCTCCCGTTAAATGATATTCCATACCAGGTTGGTATGTCAAGTTCAACAGTGCTTTCTTTATAATATTCTGTGCCATTTATGGTTTTCAAGCCATTTTTCGCTGCCAAAACAGGGTCAAAATTACCTCTTGCACCTTGAACTTCTGCTTTTGCAATTTGATTTTGTAAGCGGTAGCGAAAAGCCAGGGGGTGATATTTTTTTACCACCGCTATAAATTCCTGATGCGAGAGTTTTAGGGTGTCCTGCGCCCTGGCACATTGTGCCAGACCAGCCAGCATTAGCAATAAAACAAGGCTACTTAGTCTTTTCATCACTTTTTGAAGTTTTAACTGTGTAATAATCAGGAGGGAAACCATTTATATTCCGCCATAATTCATACCAAACAGGTACATCGTTTAAAATGGCTATGCCCTGAACGCCAGTACCCATTTTGATCTGTGGAGGCCAAGGCCTGTCTGCCGAATCTTCGATTACTAATGCTTTAAAAAGACCGTTTGAACTGATATTGCTTTCGACTGCGACCACTTTGCCCTTAAATGTTCCATAGCTGGAATTTGGCCACCCAGAAAATATGATTGCTGGAAAGCCGTCGAAGATGCACATAACATTCTGGCCTTCTTTGATCAGTGGGAGATCAACAGGTTTTATATATATTTCCACGGCATATTTTACTTTATTTGGCACGATGGTTCCTATGCTCTCTGTATCTTTAAGAATTTCGCCAATACCAGCTTTATTTAATGACACGACTTGGCCATCCTGGGACGCCAGTACAAAGTATAGTCCCTGCCTTGCTTTGTAATTCGCTATCTGGTTTTGCAATTTGGCAATATCACCATTGCTACCCTCTATTTGTCCCAGGTTTTGAAAGCGTTCGCCTTCAGTTTTACTTACTTTTTCCGCATAGTCCTGTATCGCCGCATCCTGCTCAATATTTACCGTTCTGATCTCTTGCCGTGTTTGAGCCAGCTTATTTTCTATGACAGTTTTTTTAGCCAATACGTTTTGAAACGATACGCTTCGTTGTTGAAACTGTGTAAGCGAGACCAAGCCATCATCGTACATCTTCTTCTGGCGGTTATACTGGTCTTCGCTTAGCTTTAATTCATTGTTTGCCGCTGCAAGTTCTGCTTCTTCGGCAGCCAGCTTATTGTTTAACTGGCCAATTTTTACCTTTAGCTGGGTTAACTTTAGCACTCTGGAAGCATTTAATGCGTTGAGTTGACTGTTGGTGGTGCCCACTTTGGCCTGATAATAATCACGTACTCCGATTTTTGCCTCTACTTGCTGTTGGGTACGCTCAACTAATAGCGGATCCAGGTAATCTTCTTTTACCTCAGCCAATTGAAGGAGCGTATCTCCTTTTTTTACATAGTCGCCGTTTTTTACGTACCACTTTAAAATTCTACCCGGAATTGGTGAATTAAGTTGCTGTGGGCGTTGGCCTTGATAAAGTGTGCTTACCGTGCCCCTTGCTTTGATATTTTGAGTCCAGGGTAGCAACAATACGATGAAACAAAGGCCTATGAAAATGAAAAACCAACGTTTTACACGAGAGTCTCTATGGATGTGATAAATATGGTCTACTGATTTAAGCTTCATTACTTACGAAATTAGATTTTTTGAATGGTACCATTATCAAGATGTAATTGCTGATCTGCAATTTGCGTAAGCTCTGGCGCATCTGATACAATCACTATTGTAACGCGCGCCTTAAGTTTCCGTAAATGTTCTGCCATTTTGGTGCGGAAATCGGCATTCATCCCGTCCAATGGATCTTCCAGCAATAATAAACGGTTATCTCCAAGTAATGCCCTGAGCAGCAGGATTTTCTTTTTAGAACTAAATGAAATCTCTGTATCCGTTTCGCTCAATTGGGTGTTGAAGCCATTGGTGAAATTTCCCGATAAATTATCTATGCCGATGGCTTCAGAAAGTTCAAGTATATCTTCGGTGCCCATATTTTCTCTGCCTAACAAGATATTCTCCTGTAGTGTACCTTTAATGATTTGCATATCATCCATGTACATTCCGAAGTGCTCTCTTAAAGATGTCTTTTCCAGATTCTTTAATGGGATTTTGTCGAAAAATACAGTTCCGCCCGTGGGTTCGTAAAATCCTGCAATCATGTTCATGAGCAAAGATTTGCCGGCACCAAGGCTCCCCGTAATGAGGGTAATGGTATTTGGCCGGACATTAAAGTTGATGTTCGACAGAATCGGCTTTTGGTCCCCGAATGAAAACACCACATCTTTAAAGCTGATCTCCATTCCGTCCGACTTGGGTTCCAATGCCAGGTTTTCGGTAGGCTCTTCTGCCAGATCGGTAACTTTTTCGAGCTTTACCAGCGCCGCGACTACATCGTAATAGCTTTCAAGACTTTTAATCAGTTTTTCAACGGCGGCCATGATGCTTAATACCACAATTTCGGTAGCAATAAATGCACCTATATTCAATTTCTGGTTCACTAAAAGATAAGTTCCAATCGCAAGCATCACCAAAGTAATAACAACTTTAAAGCCTATAATGGCCTTGTACTGGAAAACCAGTACTTTAAAATGTTCGGTCCTGCTATCCAGATATTCTACTACACGTTCGTCTGTACCCGAAAGATGCATTTCGGTTTTAGAGTTGATCTTGAAGGTTTTAATCGATCCTGCAATGTCTTCAAGCCAGGAGGCTACGTTATATTTATGGGTACTTTCGTCGAGGCTGGATTGAATGCCGGAAGCCATAGTAAACCGAAAGATGATGATCACGATCACGACCACGATTGATCCAAATACCAGAAACCAGGGATGGTAAAAAGAAAGCAGCAGTATCCCAAAAAGGATCTGGATCAACGCAGTGGGAATTTCGAGCAGAATCTTTGAAATACCCTTTTGGAGATTCTGGGTGTCGAAAAACCTATTCACCAGTTCTGGCAAATAATACTTCTTATTGGCTGATAGGTCAACCTTGGGAAGTTTCTCGGCAAATGCAAGCGAATATTCCACAAAAATCTTCTGCTGGATTTTTTCAATAATCTGCATCACTTTCAATCTGAAAAAGCCTGCAAGAAAAGTACCAAGCACCACAAAGCCAATAAGTATGTATAAAGAGGTCACCATGGTGGCACCCATTACAAAACCTACAATGGCCTGAATACCTAAAGGAATGCTCAGCTGTACCAAGCCACTTAGTATAGCATAGATGTAAATCGCCGTTACATCCTTTTTTTCTTTTGTAATATATTTAAATAGTGCTCGACTACTTTTGGTATAATCCTGATCGTGTGCCATTATTGATAAGAGTTAATTGCAGAAAATGCCAGAAAATTCAAATAATTTAATACATATTTCTTGTGCGTAATTTTCGATTTGTTATCTGCGAGTTTAGGAAGGTGCTCACTAAAAAAATGCTGATCATGGGCTGTTTCCAATAACGTACTTGCCAATGCATTTGGATAGGCAAATTTTGGATTGACCTGTAAGATGACCTGCCCCACAAACTGGCAAAAACTTTTTAGCGGACTAAATACAAGCTCCTGGTTAATCTCATCAACCTCTTTGACCAGATAGGCCTTACTGCTTTCGGAAATTACGATGCCATGGAGCTTTTCCAGATCATAATCTACAATCTGAGAGTCGCTGTCGAAGTTATGGGTAATGATTTCTAAAATCAACTTTAGTTTCTGGGTGGAATCGCCTAATTCTTGCAAACTCATCTTTGACACGAACTCCAGGTAACACCAATACCAGTTCAATATATAGATTAATAATCGATACTTGGAAGCAAAGTACCGATAGATGGTCGCTTCCGTTGAATTTATCTTTTCGGCAAGTTTTTTAAATGTAAACCGCTCAAATCCTACTTCACGGATCAGATCGATCCCTTTTTCTACGATCAGTTTTCCAACCTCGCTGGATTCTGGATCACGAAGAAACAGGCTTTCATTAATTTTAAACTTCAATAGGATTTGCATATAGGTATTTTGGATAAAGTCTTTTCGTATACAATTATATGTAAAACATTGATGAGTAATAGTCATTATAAAGTAAACAATTGTTTTGCAATCTATAGAGATAGTATTACTATTATTTGTTTGAATTTTACTTTTTTATGGTTATGGATATTAATTGGGTATAAAAAGTATTTCTGAAAGGAATAGCAGGAGCCTGATATTAGAGAATAGTGATGGTTTGGCTAAAGGTGCAGCATTTATTCCCAAAAGTGTTTGCCTCATACAAAATTGCGGTTTAGAATGCCGGCCAAAATGTATCGTAAAGGTAGATGGCTACTTATAAAATTTATTTTCATTATCATTGTTGCATTTGAAATAAAATCAATGAAATTTATCCAAAAAAATATATTCAATGCACTGTTGATCATTATCCTTTTGTTAATTGTTCTTGTGCCTGACACAAAGGTATTTTTTATCAAAGGCTTAATGGAGATCGGTTTTTACAAACCCAAGGTTGAGATACCAAAAGAAAATGTTGATGGCCTCAAGGGAATCAGGTTTAAAGATGTTAACGGAAATCTGGTTGATCTTGGCGATTTAAAGGGGAAAGTTATTTTTCTCAACTTTTGGGCAACATGGTGTCCGCCATGTAGAGCTGAAATGCCTTCCATCAATAAGTTATACGATCAATTTAAAAATGACAAGGATATCATTTTCATTTTTGCAGATGCTGATGGCGATCTTACTAAATCATCCCGGTTTATGGCTGACCGTAAATATACCCTGCCGGTTTATAAAGTAGAAAGTAACATTCCCGAGCAGCTATTTACGGGTGCGTTACCTACAACTGTTATTTTCGATAAGCAGGGCAGGCTGTCCTTCAAACATGAAGGTGTGGCCAATTATGCCGATCAAAAGATTGTTGATTTCTTAAATCGGTTAAAAAGCGCAAACTAATTCAACGCCAGAAGCAACCGAATGCTGATCCCAGGTAAAAGAAAATTGAAAGGGAGAAAAGAAAGGATGGCGAATTTTGGACATGGGGTAACCAATGATTTTGCTATTTTTGCGCCTATGATTTCATTTTTCGAGGCTTCCCTTAAGCAAATTTCCATCCATCATACGGGGAATAAACTGGTTGAGGAATATTATAAACTATCAGATGCACCGTTGAAGATAGATGATGAATTGTTGGGAAACCTGTTGCTGCAGTATTTCTTAAAACCTTTCGAAAAGGTGAATGAAGTTTACCGCTTTTACCATCCTAACGATAATTTGGAATTGAACGAAGTATTCCATTTCGTCCATGAAATTTTCGAGAATAACGAACTTTTTCACGAAGATTCGCAGCAACTGGCCAAACATTTATATGATGTGGCCAATCATCCAAAAATTAAATCCGGCGAATTGTATGTTGCCTATTTTGAAAAAGTGCAGATAGAGGGTGAACAATTGGATGTAGTTGGGATTTTTAAATCTGAAACGAAAGATACTTACCTAAAAGTGTATCCGGAGCAGGATGGCTTTAATGTAAGTTATGAACAGGAAGCGATTAACATTAATAAGTTGGATAAAGGCTGTTTGATTTTTAATGTAGAAGGAGAAGAAGGTTATAAGGTTGTAGTATTGGATCAATCTAAAAGTAGCAATGATTCTGCCGTTTATTGGAAAGATGAATTCTTAAAGCTGAAAATCAGGAATGATAGTTATAACCAGACCAATAATGTTTTAGGCGTTTATAAAAATTTTGTCACGCAGAAGCTTGATGATGAATATGAAATCAGCAAAGCAGATAAGATTGATCTCTTAAACCGCTCTATGAAGTATTTCAAAGAAAAAGAAACCTTTGATATGGAGGAGTTTGGAAATGAGGTGATTGGCAATGCCGAAGGAATCGAGTCGTTCAAAAACTATAAGAAAAACTACGAAGAAGAGTACGAAAGTCCGATAGCTGATCATTTTGAAATTGCAGAATCAGCCGTAAAAAAGCAGGCAAGAGCCTATAAAAGTGTGTTAAAACTAGACAAGAATTTCCATATCTACATTCACGGTAATAAAGACATGATCGAGAAAGGTTACGACGATGATAAATCGATGAACTTCTATAAGGTATATTTTAGGGAAGAAGAGTAGGGGGTAGTCCTGAGTCTTTAGTCCTGAGTCATAAGTCGGCTATGGACCTAATTACTCGGTCTGTGTCCTCACAGACCGAAACAAAAGATTTAGCCGTTAAATCTTACAGTACATTGGTCTGTGGGGACACAGACCAAGGATAATATAGCATGATTAAATTACATTGAGGTTAATTTTCTAATTCCTCGGTATGTGTCCTCACAGATCGAAACAAAGATTTAGCCGTTAAATCTTACAATACATTGGTCTGTGGCGGCACAGACCAAGGATAATATAGGATGATTAAATTACGTTGAGGTTAATTTAATTCTAATTCCTCGGTCTGTGTCCTCACAGACAGAAACAAAAGATTTAGCCGTTAAATCTTACAGTACATTGGTCTGTGGGAACACAGACCAGGGATAATATAGCATGATTAAATTACATTGAGGTTAATTTTCTATTTTTAATAATGGAAAATAATCTGTTTAGACAAGATCGTAATTCAAAAATGCTTTTAGGTGAAGTATATTTTTGGACAGACACAGTTAAGGATTGGAACCAGGTATTTTCTTCCGAAAAGTATAAACAGATTATCATTAAAACCTTAGAAGAATTGGTTAAGAGGAAAAAGATTGAGGTTTATGCTTTTGTGATTATGCCAAATCACCTGCACTTGGTATGGCGAATGATTGAGGTAAATGGAAAAGAGATGCCTCATGCAAGCTTTAATAAATTTACTTCCCATCAGATTTTTCAGGATATTAAACTTCAACATCCGGAGAAACTATCGGATTTTAAAGTAACAGATACAGAAAGAAATTTTCGTTTATGGCAACGGGATCCATTAGCCATTCTTATGGATACGCACAATAAACTTGAACAGAAAATAGACTACATCCATCTCAACCCTTTACAAGAAAGATGGCAATTATGCGAAAAACCTGAAGATTATGATTGGTCATCAGCCAGATTTTATGAAACGGGGTCAGATAATTTTGGATTTTTAACCGATTATAGAAATCTTTTGTAGTGTTTTGGTCTGTGAGGACACAGACCAAGGATGCCGTGATAAAGTGACTATGGACTTGAGACTACAGACTAATGACTAAATCCGCTGTTGTGCCTTTAGTGCGAGATATTGATTAATTACATTTACGGTAAGCTTCTGTGGTGGGGTAAGAATAGCCAAAATGCCATGTTTGTTCAATTCTTTAACCATCAGCTTTTTCTCGTAGATAAATTTCTCGGCGATGGTTTTGTGATAAATGCCTTCTACATCTTTAGCCGGTTCTGTACTTAATCCTTTTAATTCGGTATTTTCGAAAAATACAACCAGCAATAGGTGGTATTTAGCAATTCTTTTTAAAAAAGGTAACTGACGTTGCAGGGCTGATAAACTCTCAAAATTGGTAAAGAAAACCAGAAGGCCACGCTGTTTTACAACGGAACGGACTGTAGTATACAGGGCTTCGAGATTGCTTTCAAGATACCTTGTTTTTTCTTTATAAAGTACATTCATAATGCTGCCCAGCTGCGAGGCCTTACGGTCAGCTGGTACGATCGATCCGATCGTTTCCGATAAGGTAATCAGGCCAGCTTTATCTTCTTTAAGCATGGCTACTTTCGAAAGCGCCACGGTAGCATTGATGGCATAATCAAGTAAGCTTAATCCTTCAAAAGGCATGCGCATCACGCGCGATTTATCAATGATACAATAAATATGTTGTGATTTTTCATCGACATAGGTGTTCACCATCAAACTGCTTTTTCTTGCAGTGGCTTTCCAGTTGATCGTGCGGATATCGTCGCCCCCGACGTAATTTTTAATTTGATCAAATTCACTGCTTTGTCCGATCTTTCTGATCTTTTTAATCCCAAATTCAGTTAAATAACGCGAGGCTGCCATTAGTTCGTATTGGCCGAGGTTGATGAACGACGGAAAAACAGGTAAAATCCTGGTGCCATCGAAATTGTAACGCCTGCTAATCAAACCTAACGGCGAACTGATATAGGCCCTGATAAATCCGAAATCATATTCACCACGTTTTGTTGGACGTAAATTATAGTGGATTGATTTTATTTCTGCAGGTTTTAAATGGAGCTTAAAATCTTTATCACGGATCTGGAACTGAAAAGGTATCTCGTCAATTACCCTTGCATTTACCACAAAGCCATAATCATTTTTTATTTCGATCTGTATCGGGTTTTCATCGCCGTTACTTAACCGTTTAGAAGTTAGTCTTCTGGCTCCAATGCCATTGTTATTACGGTATAGAATAAAAATATCAATAAAAAATAATAGGATAACCGCACCTGTTGCAATTTCAGGAACATCACCTAGCCACTGAAAAAAGAACTTCAGCAAAAAAAGTAAAATGCAGCATCCTAAAGCCGCGAATAAACGATCGGTCAGGAATAGGTTGCTATAATATTGCTGAAAGAATTTTTTCAATGTTGTTTAATCGGTTAATTGTTTAAATCGGTTAACTGGTAACTGCTAACTGGCAACTGCCAACTGACTTATCTCGGTACCTCAATCTTTTTAATGATCTGATGTATGATGTCGCTTGTCGTTAATCCCTCCATTTCCTTTTCGGGCGATAATAATACCCTGTGCGCCAATACGGGGATAGCAACAGCAATGATATCATCAGGTGTAATAAAATCGCGGCCCTGGATAGCAGCAAAAGCTTTTGCACTATGTACGATGGCTAATGATGCCCTGGGCGAAGCACCTAAGTAAAGCGATGAGTTGTTACGGGTTTCACTTACAATTCTGGCAATAAATTCCAATAACTTTGGTTCTACAAACAAACTGCGGATCACGCTTCTGGCTTCCAGTATCCGCTGAATCGACAATACCGGTTTTACTTCATTCAGCAATGTTTTATTAACCAAGCTATGTTGTGCCATTAAAATTTCGGTTTCTTCTTCCAGTGAAGGATATTTGACTTCAATTTTAAATAAAAACCGATCTAATTGCGCTTCGGGTAAACGGTAAGTGCCTTCCTGCTCAATAGGATTTTGGGTGGCCAAAACCATAAAAGGCTCATCCATAAGGTAGGTTTCTCCATCAATAGTTACCTGGCGTTCTTCCATCACTTCGAAAAGTGCAGACTGGGTTTTGGCTGGTGCACGGTTAATCTCATCAACCAAAATAATATTACCAAAAATCGGCCCTTTTCTAAATTCAAAATCTCCTGTTTTGGTATTAAATATCGGAGTTCCCAAAACGTCAGAAGGCATTAAGTCAGGGGTAAACTGTACCCTCGAAAATTGTGCTTCTATGGATTTGGCAAGCAATTTTGCACTAAGTGTTTTCGCTACTCCGGGTACGCCTTCAATTAAGATGTGCCCGTCGGCAAGCAAACCAACAATTAAGAAATCAATAACTTGTTTTTGTCCGATAATGATATTTCCAAGTACATTTCTGATCTGATTTACCGCTTCATTTAAGGCGCTTAAATCGGTACGTGGGTTAAACTGTTCTTGTTCCATCGCTTTACGTATTTTTATAAAACTGTTCTATGCTTTCGTTTAAATAAATCAATTGGGTATCACTTAAGTTGCCCATGGTTGGTGTCTGTGTAATATGATTGGTAATGGTTTTGGCCAATGCTTCGTTAATACCTGTTTTCTCCATCAGTATTTGCACAAATTTGCCGTCAATTTCGTTGGTTTTTATATGATATCTGGTTCTCAAATATTCCAGAAAATAGTTGATCTTTTTTAAGGCGATATCGAGGTTGTTGCGTTCGTGGTAATAAACGCTGCCTACTACATGAACAAAAGCCAATGAAGAATTGGTAAGCGGATCGGCTATTGGAATTATTCTCTGACGGCGCTTCATATCGTAAAGCACGAAGATGATCAGGCTGAATATGGCCAGGTAGTAGGCATATTTGAGCTCAGGATGTTGGAAAAATACCCTGAGCATATCGGTAGTGGTGGTTTTTTGTGCAGTAAAATACTCATCAATAATGAGCTGCTGAGTTCCTTGTAAATAACTTAAGGTTTTAGCGGCATATTCTGCACCGTATTTATCCAGCAGATTAAAATTAGTGTAAAAACCTGGCTCCGCGATCAGGTACAGATTTCCTTTACCATAGCTGTAACGGACAAAGTTGGGATTGCCATCTCCGTTCACACCGAGTACAGTAGCCTTATTGGTATCGATTTTATCATAATATTGGCTGCCAATTCCTCTTGCAAAGCCGTAGTTTGCCTCCGTTTTTAGGTTTTGATTGGTGAAATTCAGTGTGCGGCCCTCTGCTGACATGGCGCTAAGTGCTTGAAGCTTTAGGTTTTTTCCTGTTTTTCCCAGGTCATAGCTGGCGATAAAAACGTCATTACCGGTCTGCATGTATTTAACCAGCTGATCGAAATCTGTTTTGTTGATTTCTGCTTGTTGTGCAATAATTAAATATGCGGTTTTATTAAAATTTTTGTCCTTTAATGTATTGTAAATAGCAGTTTTAGATAGCCTTATTGTTGCCTTTGGTAAAATATCTTTTATCCGGTGGTATAAAATGTAGGTTCCATAAGGAATTTTATCCCTTACAGCATAGGTGGGAGCCCAGTTTGTTGGGGTGGGTTTGTTGTATTGGGCAACCAGGTACAAGAGGATCAGTATGGAACCAATAATCAGATATATTTTATAACCTTTCATTTGATCTGGCTGTTAAACTGATTAAACGATCGGTTAATAGGCTCGAATCTAACTTCATCAATAGGGAAATCGCCATACCAGATGTAATCAAACTGTATGGTGAGTTTACTAAAATCATTTCTTAGTTCGGGCTTATCGATTTCCATTAAATAATGGTAATTGGTTTTATCAGGCTGCCAATGGATGATTTCGGCATCACTCAGTTTTTTTAATGCCCTTAAATATAGAAGCCTAACTGCCAGGCGGAATTTTCTTTCGGCAACCAGCCTGTGCAATTCCTGTTCATAATCTATGTCATGGATATTTTCGGTAATTACATCGTACGGAAGGATTGTGGCTTTCGGTTTTTTCCTGAATATGTTCTCGGCCCCGATGGTTTTGATTACGATAAACAAAATAAGTGCTACTCCTAATCCGATAAAAATATACCTCGAAATTAAATTAGAGGTTGCACCGTGAATTAAGGAACCGATTAAACGCCAGAACCACATCCAGAATTTATCCCACCACGACAATTGCTGTTCGCCGATTTCATCATATTGAAATTCTTTCTGTTCTTTATAACTACCAATGGAATCTTTATCGAATTTTAAAGGAGTAAGTTGAGTACTATCAACACTGATCTCTTTAATAACAGGTTTAGGCTTAACGGTTTGCGCTTTGCTGATTACCGGAATAAAGAACAAAGCTGAAGCGAGAAGGTATCGGAGTATTGCGCGTTGCATTTTAATATTCTTCAGGTCTGGTATCAATAGGCTTTTCGGTATTGCCGAAATTAGAAATCCTTTCCATTAAGCCGGTACTTTCTTTTTGTTCAACCAAACTGAAATAGGACAATGATATGGTAATAATGGGGATAATGGTAAACACCTGGCATAATGACTGCAAAACTGTTGTGATCATGGTAAGTGTTAACGACATGTGCGGGCTTTCGTGCGTAAACATCCCAATCATATTAAATAGGCTGGTAGGTAAAATAATCATGCTCATACAGGCATAAACAATAATCCATACCACGATCAGTGTGCCAAACGTAACCCAGAAATTGTCTTTAATGATATTGAAACTTCTACCGAAGGAATAGCCCAGTGAACCATTTTCAATCACCATTATGGGAAACATCATGGCCACATATGGGAATAACCAAAAGCCGGGCACGAGGCAAAACACAAACGCGATGATCAACATCATGATTAACAAAAAAGAACTGCCAAAAATCCTGAAGAAGTAATGTTTAAAGTACCCCCATACCTCATCAGTAGTAGGTGTTTGGTTGCCTTTTTTTACGTAAATGGCTATATAAGAAAGTATGGCAACACTCATACTGGTATAAGAGGCCAGAGAAAATAAAATAGAAAGAAAATATTCTATTCCGTATAATCCAGAAAAGCCTAAGCCATTGCTGTTTCTTCCATTGCCAATAGTATTGATAATATTAACCATTTTATATTGCTGCAATAACATAGTTAACATGCTGGCCAATACAAACAGACCACAAAAGGTAAAGTATATTTTAATGAGTGGCTTAAAATTTTGGCGTATAAAGGTAAAAGTATCATTGATCACTTGTCCGAAATCCCTTCTTTTCTTAAATTCAATTTTCCCTAGCATATTGCTTGTTATGATGGATTTTAATGGGGTAAATAAATATATACCAGATGATAAAAGCTGCAGAAGACAGTAAAATCAGTAGACTTAGCCATAAAGGCATCCCGGTATGTCGGGTAACAAAGCTTTCAAAAAACGCAGCCACGATAAAAATGGGAATCAGGCCTATTACGATTTTTAACCCATCTTTTGCACCTTTTAATACAGAAGCCATTCGGGTATAGGTTTTGGGGAACAAAAGACTGTTGCCCAAAACTAAACCTGCCGCACCTGCCAAAACAATAGCCGAAATTTCCAATGTCCCATGAATCCAGATCACCAGAACTGATTGAAAGCCCAGGCCTTTGCTAAAAAAGAAATATTGAAACGAGCCGAGCATGATACCGTTTCTGAATAGGGAAACAACAGATCCGAAAGAAAATATGATGCCCAAAACAAAAGTGTATAGTGCAACAAAAATATTGTTAAACCCAATTTGCACAAACATCATGAATTCATTACTCTGCTTATACACGCCAAAAGGATCACCTTTTGCAATATTCTCGTTCGTCATATTCACATAGGCATCGCCCATAATCAGACGAACAAAAGTATCATCGTATTTAGCCGATAAGGCGCCAATGGCGCAGGAAACCAAGAAAAATACCAGGGCATATAGTACCTGTTTTCGATGTTCGAAGAATATTAAGGGAAGTTCGGTTTTCCAGAAATGGATAAAGCGGTTCGATTTTTCTTTCTTATTTTTATAAACAGATTGGTGTAATTTGGAAGCCAGGCCATTGAGGTAGGCCGTAGTTTTCGAATTTGGATAAAACGTTTTTGAGTAGGCCAGATCATTGGTAATCTCGATAAACTGATTGGCCACTTCATCAGGACTTGCCTGTTGCATCGAATCGTAATGCTGCCACTTCTTCGAATTTTGTTTAACAAATAATGCTTCTCTCATTTAAAGGCGTTACCAAATCTTGGGTTAAAATAGCTAAATTTTTATGGAAATAAAACCCGATTTATTTCCATATGTTTTACCCGGCAAATAAATATACATAGTTAAACCAGCGCTATTGAAAATATAATAAATCTTTAGTTTCAAAAAATAAAGATTTCCCTGCGGCTATTATCTTAAAAAAAATTATGTTTGAATATGGATACCATCAGAATTAGCACGGCTCAGAATGTTGATATTGATTACGAGATTGCCGGCCTTGGAGAACGGATAGCTGCAAGATGTATAGACTTGGCCGGATTTGCAATTCTTGCTGTAATTACCCTGGTAGTTATGGGTGCTGCCCAGATGGCGATGTCTGGAATTGCTGCAATAATTATTTTTTTTATTTTCCTGGCCATTTTTGTTTTTTACGATCTGGTTTGCGAAATCACCATGGATGGACAAACCTTTGGAAAAAAAGCGCTGAAGATCAGGGTGATCAGCATAGATGGTACACAGCCAACCTTGGGGCAGTATATTTTTAGGTGGTTATTCCGGATGATTGATTTTGGCTTTCCTTTTGGCTGGGGCGTCGTTGCGCTGGTATCGGTAGCAGTAACTAAAAATCACCAGCGATTGGGAGATTTACTGGCTAAAACCACATTAATTAAAATCAAACCACGCACCGAATTGACCAATGTAGCATTCAGCTTTAGTCTGCCTGAGGAATATGAACCGCATTTTAAAGAAGTACTGCATTTAAATGATCGGGATATAGAGCTTGTTCATGAAGTATTAACCAGCTATTATCAGACAGGGAATGCCGATTTAATTTATGCTATGGCGGCAAAAACCAAAGCCCATATTCTGGTAAACATTCCGGCAGGAATGAACGAATTGCAGTTTTTAGAGACGGTATTAAAGGATTATAACCACCTTACAGCTAATATGAGTGTTTAGCTAAAAAACATTTTTTGCAAATAGCAGATCATTACAAAATTACCGATAAGGATAACCAATGTTTGAAAGATAAAGGAACGTTGTTTAAACTGAAATTTATACAATAATGCAGTTGAGATAAATAAAAACAGTAAAGGAATAGTAGGTGGATAAAGCGACCAGCTTTTTGATAAATCGCCGTGGATCAGCGCAATAAAAGATCGTTGAAAGCCACAACCCGGACAATCGATTCCTGTTAAAGCTTTAAAAGGACAGGGGATTAAATGATTTTGCAGCCAATCAACCAGGTTGATTAAGCTGCAAAATATAAATATGAAAAACATCCTAAAATTATACTACCGGTGGAGTATCATTGGGGTTATTTTGATGATCAGTTGGTTTGTTGAAAGGATTGTTTGTGTTGTTAAATGGGTTATTTGGATTGTTAAAAGGATTATTTCCAAAACCTCCATTTTGTGCTTCTGCTGCTGACGGGCCCAAGTATTTAGCATCTCCAAAACCTAAGATTGGCCAGAAAATGTAAGGGAAAATAACCATACCAACCGTAAAACCTTCCGATTTTCCAAAGCTTTTGCTAACTAAGTTGTAAAGCCAGATGGCAAATACAACGTTAACGCAAGGAATGATCAACCATAAAATCCAAATCATGGGTTTGCCAACAATTTCTAATAAAATAATTAAATTGTAGATAGGAATAATAGCTGCCCAGCCTGGTTTGCCCGCTTTTTCGAACACTTTCCACATGCCCACAATCATTACTACGATTATTGCAAGATATAAGATTGCAATACCGCCTCCAATGCCCGCGGCTACTCCGCTTGATTCATACTCATTCATAGATTTCTGTTTTTAATAGGTGATTAATTTAAATTGTCGAACTAAAATAAATTTTTTAATTTAAAAACAGTATAAATGAGCGTTGAATTATTTCAACACAGCAGATACTTTGGGGAATAAAGCGCTGGCCCATTCGGTATACATTTTACCACTTGGGTGCAATCCATCGTCTGCTACCAGCGATGGATCAGTTGATGCATTTCTGGATGCGGGTGTGATATTGGTGTAGCTCACGCCGGCTGCAAGTGTTATTTCCTGATTGGCGGCGTTAAAACTATCAATTTCACTTGCAATGGTTTGTGTGCTTCTTCCGGAGTTTTTGCCAAAAGGAGTAGCACCCCAATCGGGTATGGAAACCACAAAAACCCTTGATTTATTGCCTCCTGCATAAGTAATTGCCGTTTGTAACAATTCTGAAAATTCCTTTTTATAGGTATTTAACGGGTAGCCCCGGTACTGATTGTTTACACCAATTAAAAGTGTCACAAAACTAAAGGTACCAGTTAAATTTTCGCTTTTAATGGCCGCCTGAAGCTCATTGGTGGTCCAGCCTGTAACCGCAATAATTTTAGGATTGGCTACAATGAGGTTTTGAGCCTGTAATAAACCCTGAAGCTGATAAGGAAATGATTCTGCTTGCTTCACCGATTCGCCGATTGTATAAGAATCGCCGAGGGCTAAATAAGTAAAATTTCCTGTTCCTTTTGAAGGATTTGTAGCTGGATTGGTTGTTGGCTCGTTAATCATCGGGGCTTTTTTAGTACAGCCCGAAGTTAAGAAAGAAAATAAAATAGCGCTTAATAAAATCTTCATCACTCGATTTACGAAGTAACATCCAACTTGGTTTTATCGCTACTAAACCAGCTTCATCTTAAATAATTTAGCTATATGGTTTTTCAGTTTGCCTTTCACTTCTTCCATATCCAGCTGATGTCCTAATTCTTTGGCCAAAGAGGTTACCGCTTTATCATCAATGCCACAGGGAACAATATTTTTGAAATAATCTAAATCTACATTTACATTAAAGGCAAACCCATGCATGGTCACCCAGCGGCTGCAACGCACGCCCATAGCACATATCTTGCGTGCCTTTTCATTGTCGGCATCTAACCAGACCCCCGTAAAGCCGGGATAACGGCCTGCTTCTATTCCATAATCTTTTAAGGTAAGGATAACGGCTTCCTCCAGGGTGCGCAGATATAAATGGATATCGGTAAAGAAGTTATCAAGATCAAGGATCGGGTAGCCTACAATCTGCCCTGGCCCATGGTAAGTAATGTCGCCACCCCGGTTTATTTTATAGTACGTGGCTTGTTTATCTTTTAATCCCTGTTCATCCAACAGCAAGTTTTCGGGATGTCCGCTTTTGCCTAACGTATAAACATGCGGATGCTCGCAAAATATAAGATGGTTTGGCGTAGGCTTATTGGTGTTGTTTATCCGGTTTTCTGTTTTAATGGCCACCGTTTTATTGAGCAGATCTTCCTGTTTATCCCATGCCTGCTGGTAGTCTGTTAAGCCCCAGTCTGCAAAAATGGTTGGTTTTAAATCCTTGGCAATTGCTTTATCTGCTATCTCATTCATCTCTATGTATATTAAGAATTGCCGGCTACATAGCCCAACATGTATCCGTCTTTTGTTTTAAAGTAATTAATGGTCAACTCCCGCATACCCGAAGGCAGTTCTACAAGTGCATTTAATGAGCCTTCGTTTTTTAGCTTAAAAGGTTTAATATGGATATGTTGCTTAAATTCCAGTCCTTTTTTTCCATGCCACTTATAAATAGCCTCTTTGGCACACCAGGCTACATATAAGCCATCTGTGTTATCGCCAATCTGTTTTTGGGCAAGCTCCAAATCGCTTAAAAACTTGTGTTTAATGCTTTTTATTTTGTGTTTAATAAGTTCAATATCAATACCAACAGGGTGGTCCTTACTAATCATTACGGCAGCATAATCATACGAATGGCTTAACGAAATATGGTAGTCAAAATTAACCAGATAAGGTTTACCATGTTCATCAAACTGGCAGTCGATATATTCTGTTGTATTCAACATGGTTCTCAAAAGCAACCTCGTGCTTAACCAGTGCAATAGCCTTTTGCCACTGTTTAGCGATGAAATAATGTCATGTTCATGCTGCTTAAGCTGCAGTCCGGCCAACAACTCTTCTTCTGTTTCCTCAATTTTCCAAATGGCTAAAACAGAATGCTGATCAATATTTTTGTGGTAAATTATTGGCATTGATTAAATTGGAGATTACATGCAAAATTATCTTAAATAAATGATAATTTAGGCCAAAAATACGTATAAAAATGATATTATCTGATAGCAGGATATTAGAAGAAATGGAGAAGGGAACAATCATTATTGAGCCTTTTAAACGCGAGTGTTTAGGAACCAACTCATATGATGTGCATTTAGGGAAATATCTGGCTACCTATAAAAGTCGCGTGCTTGATGCGAAGGCGCATAACGAAATCGAACATTTCGAAATTCCCAAAGATGGTTACATTCTTTACCCGGGTACCTTATACCTTGGTGTTACGGTAGAATATACTGAAACGCATGTGCATGTACCTTTTTTAGAAGGGAAAAGCAGTACCGGGCGATTAGGGATTGATATCCATGCTACAGCAGGGAAGGGAGATGTTGGATTTTGCAATACCTGGACATTGGAAATATCGGTAGCACAACCGGTAAAAGTTTATGCCGGAATGCCTATTGGCCAATTGATTTATTTTGTTGTTGAAGGTAACATTGAAACCATGTATAACTCAAAGGGTAACGCGAAATATAATAATAAAACCACCAGGCCGGTAGAAAGCATGATGTGGAAGAATAAGTTTTAAATTTTTTTTAATCTGTTGCTAGTCCGCAATGCGTTTCCTCTTTTTTTGGAAATGAAAGTTGGCGCGCTGTGGCGGTCTGTAGCCCCGCCATTCGCTGTGGTCCCGATAGAAGAATCGGGAGCCGCCGCTGCTGTCGGGTTTATGATTCACAGTCTGTTTTCAAGGTGCACAAACCTTTGTAAATAAACCCGATAAAGCGGAATAGCCCGGAGCGCAGCGAGGACTATAAGCGAAAGCGGGACTAGCGCCTTCCAAGAATGATGGACTGCTCGTTTCCTAATAAAAAAACACCATTTTTTGGAGCGCAGGTTTAGTACAAAACACGGAGTTTCCTCCCGTTTTCCGCTTGTACGCTTCGCCGCCTCGTGCCTCGTTGCTGCAGGGTACCGCTGCAACCGGGGCTATTTGGCTACACCCGTATTTCATTTGTAGGATTGCCAGTTGCACAAACCTTTGTTCCTAAACCCGATTGAGCGGAATAGCCCGGAGCGCAGCGAGGACTATAAGCGAAAGCGGGACTGGTGTTTTCCAAGAACCATGGACCGATCGTTTCCTAATAAAAAAATGCAGCATTTTTTGAAGCGCAGGTTTAGTGCAAAACACTGAGTTTCCTCATGTTTTACGCTTCGCGGCATAGTGCCTCGTTGTTGCAGGATACCGCTGCAACCGGTGCTATTTGACTACACCCGCATTCATTTTCAGGGTTGCCAGTTGCACAAACCTTTGTTCCTAAACCCGATTGAGCGGAATAGCCCGGAGCGCAGCGAGGACTATAAGCGAAAGCGGGACTAGCGCCCTCCAAGAACCAGGAACCGCTTGTTTCCTAATAAAAACACGTCATTTTTGGAGCGCAGAGCCTGTATAAAACACCAAATTTCTTCCGTTTTCCACTTGTACGCTTCGCTGCCTCGTACCTCGTTGCTGCTAGGTAAACGCTGCAACCGGGGCTATTTGGCTAAAGCAGTATTGTATTTTTAGGGTTTCCATGTGCACAAACTTTTGTTCCTAAACCTGATTTAGCGGGACTAGCGCTGCCAAGAACTGCTATATGCTCGTTTCAAAGTGGTCCCGATAGAAGAATCGGGCGCATCCCCTTGCTGTCATTCTGAACGTAGTGAAGAATCTTTAATAAGTTGGTAACTTACACAATTAAAGATCCTTCGTTTCACTCAGGATGACGACTAAGAAATAGTTCAGAAATCAAGGATTGAATAATTGGCTGCAGCAATATTTTATTTTAGGGTTTCCAAGGTGCACAAACCTTTGTTCTTAAAGCCGGCGCTTGTAATTACAATCATAATGCTGTTATTCAATGAATAAAGCATTTTTGAAATGGTTAACTAAAAAATTAGAAGTAAAACTAAATTTCATGCTTACTTCATAAAAGTATGCCTTAGGTTTTGTACCTTGACACGTATTTAATTGTACCCTAACCACATGAAACTCAAAATTACTCTCGCCATTAGTTTTCTATCTCTGCTTATCGTTTTTGGCGCATTTAAAATGGATGATGATCCGTTTAGTCAGCTTTTAAAGAAACTGGATGATTACACTTCTAAATATCCTCAGGAAAAAATCCACCTTCATTTAGATAAGCCTTATTATGCCATTGGAGATGATATCTGGTTCAAGGCTTATGTGGTCAATACCAAAACTTCGGCACCTTCAGATATCAGTAAAATACTGTATGTAGAGCTGATTAATGAAAAAGATTCGTTAAAAAGGCAGGTTAAATTACCGATCATGGGTGGTATCACATGGGGCGATTTTAAGTTAACAGATTCACTTGCTGAAGGGAATTACAGAATCAGGGCCTATACTAACTACATGCGTAATTTTGGCACCGAATTCTTTTATGATAAGACCATTAAGATTGGAAATAGCTGGGCTAACAAAGTTTTTACTAAAACAGCTTACAGTTTTACGAAAGAGAACAACGCAGATAAGGTTACCGCAACCATTCATTTTGAAGATAAAAATGGTATTGCTTATAGCCAGAACGAAGTAAGTTATGATGTGCAGTTAGATTACCGCTCGGTTAGCAAAGGTAAAGTTAAAACCAATTTAACTGGCGATGCTGTAATTAATTTCACCAATAATCAGCCTTTTCAAAATAAATCCGGAAAAATTATCGCTACCATAACGCTAGACAATAAACAAAAAGTAATTAAATCTATCCCGATTACTTCAACCTCTAACGATGTTGATGTACAGTTTATGCCCGAAGGAGGTACGCTTGTTGAAGAGTTGCCGCAAAAGGTAGCCATCAAAGCGATTGGCTCCAATGGCCGCGGTGAGGATGTTCAAGGTAGTATTATAGATGAAACGGGAAATGAAGTGACCACTTTTTCTACCGATTTCCTGGGTATGGGAAATTTCGTGTTTAATAGTCAGCCAGGCAGATCATATTCTGCAAAAGTTAAGTTTAAAGACGGTTCCGAGAAAACAATCAAACTTCCGGTAGCGGTTAAGAGCGGTTATGCACTTTCAGTAAATGCTTTAGATACGGGTAAAGTAGTGGTTAAGATTATGGCTAGTGCCGATCTTACTAACGGGACTGAATTAAAAGTTGTTGCCCAGCAAGGCGGCAATGTATGTTATGGCTCTAAAGCCAAAATGGATAAACAAGTTTTGATGGCGAGTATCCCAAAAAAGAATCTGCCAACAGGAATTGTTCAGTTTACTTTGTTTTCAGGCAGCAATCAGCCTTTAGCAGAACGTTTGGTATTTATCAATAACAAGTCTGAGTTAATTGATGTATCGCTTAATTCATCCGGTCTATCAAGCTCAAAAAGAGGAAAAGCAGCTTTTACTTTCAGTGCAGATAATGATCATAAACCTGTATTAGGCAGCTTTTCGGTAGCGGTTACCAATGCCACAAAGGTTGCACCAGATGAAAACAACGAATCAAATATTCTTGCGTCACTATTACTTACCTCTGATTTGACAGGATATGTAGAGCAGCCTAACCATTATTTCTTAAAAGATGATCTTCAAACACAAAAAGAACTCGATAACCTGATGCTTACGCAGGGCTGGAGAAGGTTTCTTTGGAAAAATATCATCAATAATGTTGGTCCGAATATTACCTATAAGCCTGAACAGTCTATCACCATCAGTGGAACGGTGACGAAAGGCAATAAGCCTGTGCCTGGTGGTAAGGTAATGCTCATGGCCACAAAAGGAACGATGTACATTTTGGACACGGTAACCAATGCCGAAGGAAAATTTGTTTTTGACAATTTAAGTTTTGGCGATAGTACAAAGTTTGTGGTTCAGGCAAGAACGAAAACAGAACGGAAATTTGTAGACATTAATCTTGATATTGTTCCCGGGCAGATTGTGACGAAGAATAAAAATGGAGCCGATGTCGACATCAACGTAAACAATACTTTAATGAAGTACATTAAAGAAAGTGATAACTATTTCAATGAGATGACCCGCTTGGGCCTGCTGGAGCGGACCATTAAACTTGAGGAGGTAACCATTACGGAAAAGAAAAATCCGGCTAAAAATTCATCCAACCTCAATGGAGCCGGCAGAGCAGATTTTATCATGACGGCCGACCAGTTGTCTACATGTGTTACCTTATCCCAATGTTTGCAGGGACGTTTGCCAGGGGTAATATTTAAAGGGAATGTGCCATACCTGATGCGTAGTCAGGATACGCCTATGGGAATTATTGTTGATGGAATGCAAATGGAGGCCGATTTCCTTGATAATGTTGTGCCGATGGACGTAGAATCTATTGAGTTGCTGAAAAGTATTGGCAATACGGCTATCTACGGTTCACGAGGGGGAGGAGGTTTAATTATTATCACCACTAAACGTGGTGACGGAGGCAGAAGTGTAAATAAATATGCCCCCGGCATTCTAACACTTAATCCTAAGGGATTTACGGTTTCAAGAGAATTTTACTCGCCAAAATACGATACTGCAAGCCCTGAAAACAAGCCCGATTTAAGAACAACTATTTATTGGAACCCACAGGTTGTTACAGATAAAGATGGAAAAGCACAATTTGATTTTTATAATGCGGATGAGGCTGGAACCTATCGCGTAGTAATAGAAGGAATAGATGCTGCGGGGCATTTGGCCAGAAAAGTTTATACTTATGATGTTAAATAGATAAAAATAGATAAATTTGAATTAGTATGCATGCATAGTTTATGCCGAGATATTTGTCTTGATACTGGATTCTTAAATCTTGATACTATTTAAATATGAATACAATAAAAGTAAGTGTTAAAGATCGCCTGGCAACCATCACATTAGATAGGGGGAAATCAAATGCCCTAAACCGGGAGTTGATTACTGAACTAAACGATATGCTTAGAAATATTGCTGCCGATGATAATATTGGTGGTGTAATATTAACCGGAACAGCACCTTTCTTTTCTGCTGGGTTGGATTTAGTAGAGCTTTATAATTATAACGAAGAGGAAGCCAAATCTTTCTGGCAGTTGTTTTTGGATTTTACAGCTAATATGGTTTCGTTTAAAAAACCAATGGTAGCTGCCATCAGCGGACATAGTCCGGCCGGCGGTTGCGTAATGGCATTGGCATGCGATTATCGGGTGATGGCAGAAGGGCAGTACATTATTGGCTTAAATGAAGTGCCGGTAGGTATCATCGTGCCTAATAGTATTTTCCAGTTATACGCTTTTTGGATCGGTAAAGCCGAGGCCACCCGCAGTTTACTTTCTGGTAAGTTGTATAGTCCTGAAGAAGCTTTAAAAGTTGGCCTGGTAGATGAATTGGTTAAGAACGAGAGTTTATTAACAGCAGCCGAACGTAAGATTAAAAAATACATGGAGCTTGAAAGCAATACCTGGTCGCAAAGTAAAGTAAATATCCGTGAAGAACTGATTGCTGCGGTATCTGCCGACCAATCGGCCACTTTAGAAAAAATGCTCGCACAATGGTGGTCGCCTGCAACACGTCATATTTTACAAACAATTTTAGCTAACCTGCAAAGGAAATAGTTTTCAGTTTACTGGTTGCAGTTTCCAGTTTGCAATCTGCTGTATGCAGTTGCTAGTTTCAACAAAATAATCCTTTCAGCAATTAACCGATTTAACACTTAACCAATTAACCAAATTAATGATGTTCAATTATAATTCACCGATGCTCAGAGAAGATGCTTTAAAAGGGAAAACCATTGTGATTACAGGTGGCGGAACAGGACTTGGGAAAGCAATGGGCGTTTATTTTTTGAAGTTAGGCGCTAATTTAGTTATTACCAGCCGTAAGCAGGAAGTATTGCAAAAAACTGCCGATGAAATGGAAGAAAAAACCGGCGGGAAAGTGTTGGCAGTTGCCTGCGATGTACGGGAAATTGAACAGGTAGAAAACGTATTGGCGAAAACGTTAGCGCGTTTTGGTGCTGTTGATGTATTGTTAAATAATGCCGCGGGTAATTTTATTTCTCCCACAGAACGGTTATCAGCCAATGCCTTTTCATCCATCATTGATATTGTTTTAAAAGGAACGGTTAACTGTACACTTACTTTTGGTAAACATTGGATTAAAGAAAAACAGGCAGCAACAGTTTTAAATATAGTTACCACTTATGCTTTTACAGGCTCCGCCTATGTTGTGCCATCGGCCTGTGCAAAGGGCGGTGTTCTGGCATTAACCAGATCTTTGGCTGTAGAATGGGGTAAATATGGTATACGTACCAATGCCATTGCGCCCGGTCCATTTCCAACTAAAGGTGCATGGGAGCGTTTGTTACCAGGCGACTTGGCCAAAAAATTCGATTTTAAAAACCGGGTTCCCCTAAAAAGAGTAGGTGATCATCAGGAACTGGCCAACTTAGCTGCATTTCTGGTAAGCGATTTTTCTGGTTACATTAATGGCGAAGTGATTACCATTGATGGTGGTGAGTGGTTACAGGGTGCAGGCCAGATGAATGGTTTGGAAGCCATTCCGAATGAAATGTGGGATATGCTGGAGCAAATGACAAGAAGCGCTAAATAAAGTGACTACTTGATACGCGCTACTTATTACTTGATACTCGCTACTTCCTACTAAAATATTATCTTTGCCGGTATGAATATCTTACTTTTAGGTTCAGGCGGCAGAGAAAGCGCATTCGCTTGGAAATTAAGCCAGTCTTCGCACTGCGATAAACTAATTATTGCCCCAGGTAACGGAGGTACAGGGGCTTATGGTACCAACATCAACATCAGTGTAAACGATTTTGATGCTATCAAAAAAGTAGTGCTTACTGAAAACATCGGACTCGTTGTTGTGGGCCCTGAAGAACCTTTGGTAAATGGTATTCATGATTTTTTCCTCGCTGATCAAGCCATTGCCCACATTCCCGTTATAGGGCCTAAAAAAGAAGGAGCCATTTTAGAAGGGAGTAAAGATTTCTCTAAACAATTTATGGAGCGTCATGGTATTCCTACCGCGGCTTCAAAATCTTTCACGCCCGAAACTTTGGAAGATGGATTGGCTTACCTGCAAAACCATGCTTTGCCAGTTGTTTTAAAAGCTGATGGTTTAGCCGCTGGTAAAGGAGTATTGATTTGCACCGAAACCATCGAAGCTCAGGAAGAATTAAAACTGATGCTTGGCGGTAAATTTGGTGCAGCTGGCGCAACAGTTGTTATCGAAGAATTTTTAAGCGGAATAGAACTTTCAGTGTTTATTTTAACTGATGGTGAAAACTACATTACACTGCCTTCTGCTAAAGATTATAAAAGAATTGGTCAGGGCGATACTGGCTTAAATACGGGTGGTATGGGTTCCGTTTCTCCTGTTCCTTTTGCCACACCAGAATTTTTGGCCAAAGTAGAAGAACGTATCATTAAACCAACGGTTGAAGGTTTAAAGAAAGATAGTATAGATTATACAGGTTTTATCTTTTTCGGATTGATTAAAGTAGGAGAAGAGCCATTTGTAATTGAATATAACGCACGGATGGGTGATCCTGAAACTGAAAGCGTAATCCCTCGGGTGGAAAATGATTTGGTAGAACTGTTTTTAGCTACCGCTAACAAACAATTAAACAAGGTTAAATTGGTTATTTCAGAACAAACAGCTGCTACTGTAATGATTGTTGCAGGTGGCTATCCAGGCGATTACCTGAAGGGTAAAGCCATTACCGGAATCGAAAATCTCCGTCATTCCAATGCATTCCATGCCGGTACCTTGTTAGAAAATGATGTAGTGAAAACAAATGGAGGCAGGGTAATTGCCATTACCAGCTTACAGAAAGATTTGTTTACTGCTTTACAATCAGCAACAGCTGATGCTGGCCGGATTTATTTCGATGGGAAATATTTCAGGGAAGATATCGGGTTCGATTTGATTTAATAGCAGATGAGTTGGAAAAAAATATGAATAAGTTGAGGTCAATTTTTCCAATAAAATAAAGAAAGTCCCAATTTTTAGTTGGGACTTTCTCATTTAAGGCATATTTCTTATTTCGATTTACTTCCTAACAATTCCTGAAGTTTATCTTGTAAAGCCTGTTCTCTTAAGCCTTTTGCAATAATTTTACCTGTTGGGTCAATTAAGAAATTGGCCGGGATTGATTGGATGCCATACATTTGAGCCACTTCGTTATTCCAGCCGTTCAAATCAGATACATGTGTCCAGGTTAACTTGTCGGCGTCAATGGCTTTTTGCCATGCTGCTTTAGTTGTTTTAGTATTTCCTCCATCCAACGAAACACCCAATACCGTAAAACCCTTATCTTTAAATTTGTTGTAGGCGGCTACCACATTTGGGTTTTCCTGACGGCATGGTCCACACCATGATGCCCAAAAATCAACCAAAACATATTTACCTTTAAAATCAGATAATTTAACTGGTTTCCCGGCAGTATCAGCCTGTGTAAAATCCATCGCCATTGCACCTACAGCAGTCTTTCTTCCTGCTTCAAATATCTGAGCAATTTTTTTACCTGTGTAAGTCGCCTTAAGCTCAGGTGACAGTGCTTCAAAAGCTTTCTGCGCTGCGGCTGCCTGGTCAGGATCTGAAGTCAGCTGGTTTATTGAATTAAGGCTTACAAATGATTTAGGATTGCTATTGGCAAACTGTAATAATAATGGAGGCATCGCTGCAGCTTCTTTTTCATAACGTGCACTTAAAGCTTCCATTACTGCCTTGTCTTGTTTTTGTTCTGGTGTATAACCAGCATATTCAGCATTAATTGCCGCAAGTTTGTCTGCTACAGGTTTAGTTAATGCTCTTAACTTTTTCGCATCATCATTAACAGGAGAACCCGTAATTGTTGCTTTCTTTAAAGAATCTGCCGCAGCCAGTTTTATATTTCCAGGCTCTACATAAAGTGATAAGGCATCTATTTTCTCACCCTGTGCCGGGCGGTTTACATAAGGGTTTTTGTTTAAGAAAAGACTTCCCCCGGTTGGGCTTGCCAGCTTTCCTTTAAAAGTAAAAGCACCGTTTGTTACAATTGCCGAGTCGGTAATGCTTTTACCATCTGTTTGATAGATAAGGTAAACCTTATCTCCGGTTTTTAGGCCTTTTATGTCGCCATTAACCGTAAATGGCTTCTGCGCCATTGCTGCAAATGGCAATAAAGCCATTGCTGATAATAATATTTTTTTCATGAAGTTGGTTTAATCCTATTCAAATATAGAAATCTGTATCGCTAAAACGTAAATAGCTGTGTAAAATTATGATATACTGTTTGTAATGGCTTAAACGTCTACTTTATCCGTTGCCAACTTAATACTTTATACTGGCTGCGTTTTTGGTTTTCTGATCCTCCGTAAATTAACGTTTTTTCCACTTTTTTAGAACTTGCGGTAACTTCAAACTTATTCATGTTTTTAAAAAGATCAGGAGTAACGGTTTGTGTAGCCTTAATTTCAAATACACTAAAGCCCTCATCTGTTGGTTGAAGTAGATCTATTTCATTAGCATGGCTATCTTGCCAAAAGTAATATTCGTTATTTAAGTAGTTATGATAATTTTGTTTTTGGAATTCTGCAATTACCATGTTCTCAAAGATGTTTCCTTTTAGCCTATTTTTTAATAGGGCTTCGCTGGTTTTAATTTTAAGTAAATGGCACAATAAACCTGAATCGTAAAAGTAAAGTTTTGGTGTTTTTACTAAACGTTTATTAAAATTTTCGTGATAGGGTTGTAGCAGATATATGATATAACTACTTTCTAAAAGAGAAAGCCAGTTTTTTGCGGTCGGTTGTGATATATTGCAGGCATTAGCTAGTGCACTTAGATTAAGCAACTGACCGGCCTGGTTGGCGCATAATCCGATAAAGGTTCTGAATGCATGCAAATCTTTAATATTTAAAAGTTCTGTTACATCTTTTTCTACATAGGTTTGTATATAATTGGTAAAATATATATTAGGTTCTATTTCGCGATCGTAAATGGCAGGATAGAAGCCTTTAATACAGGCCTCTGCAAACGAAGGCTGAAGTAAGTTGTTGGCTTTAAGCTCCGATAAATCAAAAGGTAAAAGTTTAAATAGTGCTACCCTTCCCGCAAGGCTTTGTGTTATGCCATGCATTAAATGAAAATTCTGTGAACCTGATAAAATAAACTGCCCCATTATTTTAGATTCGTCAACCAATCCCTGTAAGTAAGAAAAGAGTAATGGAGCTCTTTGTACTTCATCAAAAATCACTTTATCATCATATTCACTTAAAAAGCCATTAGGATCTTCGGTTGCAAATGCCCTAATATCTGGGTTTTCAAGGGAAATATATCTGTAGTTACTAAATAAATTCTTTAGCAATGTAGTTTTTCCCGATTGCCTTGGACCAGTAATGGCGATAATAGGAAATTTATTTTTTTGGTGTTCTATATGTTTACTTATATGCCTTTTAACTAACTGTTGCATAGTTGCTTGTTTAGTCAAAAGTAATAAAAAAGATAAGTGTATACAACTTCCACTTTGAAATTACACGGCTTCCACTTTGAAATTGCACAACTTCCACTTTGAAATTACACGGCTTCCACTTTGAAATTACACAACTTCTAATTCAGCTTTTGATAGGTCCTCCACCACAAATCGGGCATCTCGCCATTAACTGCAATCTGGTAATCATCATATCTGCAGGGTACCAAATGATAACGCTCGTTTTTGGATTGGCCAGATGGGTAAGGAACCTGCATCCACCAACGGTCTGATTTTTTACTTTTTACAAACGTCATTTCTCCCGAACCATCTTTTAAACTGGTTCTATAGATGATATACTGCGATTTTGGTGTAAGTGGAAAATCCTTTTTACGGGCGTAGTATCCATCCACAAAATACCATACCATTTGAGCAAGTAAGAAGGCCGTTTGTCCGTTATTGTCGTAAGCAGGGTTAAACTCGTAAAAGCCTATTGAAGTTAACTTATCATTCATGCCGGCGTAGCGGGCAATCCGACAGGCCTCTTCACCATCAAAACCATTTGGAGTGGTATTGGCATTTGCTGCAGCATCAGCAGACCGGATAGCGCCAATATCAAAGCTGATCATGTTGGCATTGCGGATGATGGGCTCTGTTAAGGTAATATCCTGGGCAAATTCACCCAAACGGTGTACATCAAAATATAATTTGTCCATTACGCTCAAACTTTCTTGATTTACAAAATAAGTTTGATAGCCTACATTGCTGAAATTGAACAGGTAATTGGGTTGATGTAAGAAAATTTTATTCAGGTAACAATCCGATCGGGTGGCAATTCCCTCATGTTCATCATCGCCAATATCGAATTGGTTATCAATAATCACCAGATCAACTTTTTGCTCCAAATCTTCATAACCCAAGTATTGGCCATAGGTTAAGTCTTGTCCGCCGCCAATAATAATTGGAATAATGTCTTTTTTAATCAATTCAGAAACCGCCATTTTGATGGCGATATAGGTATCAGCAATGGTTGCACCATGTTTAATATTACCTAAATCAACAATCCGGCTTTTAAAAGCACCTTCATTCAATCGGTAAAATTTCTCTCTGAAATAGTCGGGAGCCAGGGCACAGCCCTCATTATTAACGGCGCCTCTTCCATCAAGTACCCCAAAAATGGCCAGGTCGTAGGTCTGTTCCTCAAAATCGGGAAAAGATTCGGTATAGATCTGCGCTTTTAACCCTAACTGACTTGTAAAAAAACCTTGTTTGGGCGTAAAACTTTCGGGGTTGATGGGTGAAAAGAAATCCGTTAATGACATATATTTAAAACTCTCGGCTCAAATATCTATTTTTGAATGCGTATTTTCACATATAGCCCGAAAAAAATAAAATGATACTGGTAACCGGAGGAACTGGATTTTTAGGATCTGAATTGATTAAGCAGTTAACCAACAGTGGTTTATCTGTTCGGGCGCTCAAACGAGAACAATCTAAAATACCCGCCTTGCTTGAAAACATTCCTTTAATTGAATGGTTTGAAGCCGATATTAATGATCCCGCTACTTTAGAGGATGCTTTTACAGGTGTTACCAAAGTTTATCATTGCGCTGCATTCGTATCCTTTAACCCTAAAGATAAAAAACAGCTTTTTCATGTAAATATTAAAGGTACATCGAACATGGTTAACCTTTGCGCCGAAAATAATTGCAGGCTATTGCATGTTAGTTCGGTGGCCGCACTGGGCAATGCAAAAAAGGGTCATAAAATTACCGAAACAGATTTTTGGGAATATGATGCAAAAGCGCATGCTTACGGTTTGTCCAAATACGAAGGAGAAATGGAGGTTTGGCGGGGAATTAATGAAGGGATGGATGCTGTTATTGTTAACCCCTCTGTAATTATTGGTAAAAATGCCGGATTCGAAGGAAGTGGAGCAATTTTTAAATTGGTAAAAGATGGTTTTCCATTTTATACCAACGGAGCTTCGGGTTTTGTAGATGTTGAAGATGTGGCCAAAGCAATGATAATGTTAATGGATGCCGAAGTATCAGGAGAACGGTATATCATTTCTGCAGATGACTACCATTATAAAGAACTGTTCAGTGATATTGCTAAAGGCTTCGGTGTTAAAGCACCATCAAAGGAAGCAAAACCATGGATGCTTGGAATAGCCTGGAGGGCACTAAAATTGATATCTATATTTACTGGTAAACAGCCGTCAATCACTAAGGATGCTGCCAAAAGTAGTTTAACCTTAAGTTATTATAGTAATGATAAAGTAAAGACGGTAACAGGCATTAGTTTTAAGCCAGTTGCCGAAAGTATAAAAGAAATTACCCAACATTTAAGATAATGCCCAAACAAAAAGCTTATTACATCATCGATTTTGATAGTACCTTTACACAGGTAGAAGCCCTTGATGAACTTGCCCGGATTTCGCTAAAGAACCACCCAGATAAAGAAGCGATTTTTCAAAAGATTGAAGATTATACCAATTTTGCCATGGAAGGAAAACTTTCCTTCTCCGAAAGTTTAGCACAACGTGTTAAACTGCTCGAAGCGAATGAGGATCATTTAAAGCAGCTCATTAAACATTTAAAAAAGAAAGTATCTACATCTTTTTCGCGTAATGCCGAATTTTTTAAGAAGCATGCAGATGACGTTTTGATTGTTTCCGGAGGCTTTAAGGAATTTATTACCCCGGTGGTAAGCCAGTACCATATTAAAAAGGAAAATATTTATGCCAATACTTTTGTAACCACGGGTGATGGCAAAATTATAGATTACGATCATGCCAATCCTTTGAGCGAAGAAGGTGGCAAAGTAAAATTGCTTCAGCATTTAAAGCTGGAAGGCGAGTTATTTGGTATAGGTGATGGTTATTCTGATTTCCAGTTACGCGAAAGCGGGATCATTAATAAGTTTTTTGCCTTTACAGAAAATATTGCCCGTGAAAGTATTGTTTCCAAAGCAGACCATGTTACACCAAGTTTCGACGAGTTTCTTTACGTAAATGATCTGCCACGTGCAATTTCCTATCCTAAAAATAGAATCCTATGCCTGGTGATTGGTGAGGTTGATCCCTTAACAATTTCCATTCTAAAAAATGATGGTCTATCCATCAGGCATAAAGCTTCATTTGAAGACAAATATGTAAAAGACGTTGGAATTATCGTTTTAGCAGATGGTGAAAAAATCAGCAAAGAGCAATTAAAAAACGCCGCTAAGCTAAAAACTATCGGATATCTGGGAAGTGCAAAAAACAAATTAGATCTAGGTTTGTGTACCAAACAAGGTATTGTGGTTTTTGACGATCCAAAAAACAACCCTCGTAACATTAGTTTTATCCCGAAACGAGTGGCCGATTTTATGAACACAGGCGCAACCTATTTAAGTGCTAATTTTCCAAATCTGCAATTGCCGAAAATCGATAAATCGCACCGTTTAATTCATATCCACAAAAACGTTCCGGGCATCATGGCCAAAATCAATACCGTTTTTGCCAAACACGATATTAATATTGTGAGCCAGTTTTTAATGACTAATCCTGATATCGGATACGCCATTACCGATATTAATACAGAATACGACAAACAATTGTTTAAATCGCTTAAAAAGATTGAACAAACGATAAAATTTAGGGTGCTGTATTAGATGTAAAAGGGATGATGGAATACCTAAAAATCTTGATTTAAGGAATTGGCTTATCAGCTTTGACAACCTTATCGGCTATCGGCCGGTAGGTGTCAAAGCTTTTTAAGTATATTAATTTATGCGGTATCCTTATGGCAAAATTAAACATATTCTGCTAATTTGAGTGTCAGCTTGACCAACTTATCAACTAATGCCTGTAGGTTGTCAAAGCTTTTTAGTATATTGGTTTATGCGGTATCCTTATGGCAAAGACAGAACACTATTATACTAAATTTGAAGAAGGAAAATTCTATCACATTTATAACCGGTCGATAGATAGGCAACCACTTTTTAAATCAGAAGCTAATTACAGGTTTTTTTTAAAGAAGCTTGATCAATACCTTTTCAAGGTCTTAGAGGTGTATGCATATTGTTTGTTAGGAAATCATTTTCATTTGCTGATCCGAGTTAAAGAAGGTTTAAAGGTTACAAATCCAATGCGTGATTTTTCCGTGCATGATATAGTTAGCAAACAGTTCAGAGTGTTTTTTCAGTCCTATGCATTGGCATTTAATACTCAGCACAAAAGGATAGGGACATTATTTCAAACGCCATTTAAAAGAGCCAAAGTAGATAATGAATCCTACTTAATCAGACTCATTTATTACATTCATGCAAATCCACAGAAGCACAATCTGGTAGTCAGTTTCAGAGATTGGAAGTGGAGTTCATACAATAGGATTTTATCAGATTCAGATACTAAATTAAAAAAAAAAGAAGTATTGAATTGCTTTGGAGGAAAAGCAGGATATTTACGATTTCACTCTGACATTCAGGAGGCTATTCTTTTTGACGAGCTTTAATAGGCTTATCTGTAAAACTTCAAAAGCTTTAAGTATCAAAATTCAATAAATCTAACATCAGGTTTTATAAGTTTAAGAATTTATTTTTGGAATTAGCTTTGACAATCTTTTAGTGAATGGCAAAGAAGGTTGTCAAAGCTACCTGTTAATGCCTTTTCAACAACAAATGCTTAGGTGCTCCGATTGTCTGCGATTTATAAATACCGGTATGGCCGGAAAATAGGTAAGCCGTAACGCAGGCCAGGGCAATATAAATTCCCGATGACGCACCAAATAACTCTATTCCCATAAAAATACAGGCCAAAGGTGTGTTCGCTGCCCCCGCAAAAACAGCCACGAAACCCATACCTGTCAGCAGGCTAATCGGTAAGGGGATAAAAAAACTTAAAAAGCTACCCAGTGTGGCACCTATAAAGAACAGTGGCGTAACCTCGCCGCCCTTAAACCCTGCACTTAACGTAAATGCAGTTAAAAATAACTTGATTGCAAAGGTGTAGTAGGCTTCTTGCTTTATAAAGGATTCTGAAATAACCGGAATGCCCAAACCAATATATCGTGTATTCCCAATGAGGTATATAATTCCAACCAAAATGATGCCCCCGATAAAAGGCCGTAATGGCGGATAGTTAATTTTAGCGAAAAGACGAGATAGCGCATGGTTTAAGGTAGAGAAAGTTCTTGCTGCAAGGCCAAATAATATCCCTGCAGCTAAAGATAACAATAGGTTTATCGAATCTATTTCGGGTACAGCAGCTATGGAGTAATGGGTATGCCCAACACCCCAGGCTTTACAGGTATAATCAGCAATAATTGCCGTGACAAATGAAGGAAGAATTGAACTGTAACTTAAACTTCCAATTACAAAAACCTCTAATCCGAATACTGCACCTGCCAGCGGAGTTCCGAAAACAGAGGCAAAACCAGCACTGATTCCACAGATGAGAATCACTTTGCGGTCTCTTGCTTTAAGCTTAAACAGTTTCGTAAACTGGTCTGCAAAGGCTCCGCCAATTTGTACAGCTGTACCCTCTCTGCCAGCTGATCCGCCAAATAAATGGGTGATAATCGTACCCGCAAAAATAAGCGGCGCCATAATCAGCGGAATTATATTTTTTGGTGATTGTAACTCCTCAATCAAAAGATTGTTTCCTTTAACAACCTTTGCGCCATAGTAATGGTACGACAGGCCAATAACTAAACCTGCGACGGGTAAAAGGGCAATCATCCACAGGTGTTGTTCACGGTAATTGGTTGCCCAGTTCAAAGTTTCTAAAAACAGGGCAGAGGCAGAGCCGATAACTGCACCCAGTATGGAAGAGATGAACAGCCATTTTACGGTACTCGCTAAGAGTAATCCGAAGTCGAGTTTAATAAAGCTTTTGGTAGACAGAAGAAATCCTTCTGTTAGTTTTTTAACAGGCATTTGTATTCAATTTTATCTAAAATCGTAGGAGTCATCAGCCTGTTTGGGCGGTTTTGGCGGTACCCCATCGCCATGTTTCAAATGTATAAAATTTAGTTATTTGTTGCAAAATCTTTATCACCTTTGTGCAACTAACTTTAAACCATGGATTTTACACCCGAAATAAAAGACAAACTACACCGCCTACAGGAAAAATACACGGCAATGGGTCAGGATATGGCATCGTATCTTGATGGACTTCTATATGCTGATTTCCTGACCTATTGGGATTACATCCACTTAGATACGCTGCTAAGCCTGCAGAACCCCAAAACACCAATTCCTGATGAAGAGATTTTCATCATGTACCACCAGATTACCGAACTCTATTTTAAACTTGCCCTGCACGAGTGCCGGCAGATTGCGGAACATGAGAATTTAACCGTCGAATTTTTTACGGCGCGCGTAAAACGGATCAATGCTTATTTTAATGCCTTAACCAATTCATTTGAGGTGATGGTTGACGGTATGGAAAAAGAACAGTTTTTGAAATTCCGGATGTCATTGCTACCAGCAAGTGGATTCCAATCTGGCCAGTACCGGATGATCGAAATCTGCGCTACGGATTTTATCCGGCTCGTAGATAAATCCAAACGTGAAGAACTAAGCACTGCAACAATAGAAGAACAGTTTGAAAATATTTATTGGAAATTCGGTGCAACGGAACTGGCGTCAGGTAAGCAGACTTTAACTTTAAAGCAATTTATCAATAAGTATGCGGTTCAGTTTTTGCAATTGGCCAAAAACCGCACTTCAACTAATTTCTCAGCGCTATACCATAAATTGCAGGCTAATGGAGCGGATGTTTCCGCACTTGCTGATGAATTGCGTAAACTCGACCTGTACGTTAATGTAGAATGGCCTCTGTCACATTATAAATCGGCTGTACGTTATTTGGAGAAAGACCCGGTTGATATTGCGGCAACTGGTGGAACCAACTGGCAAAAGTATCTGCCGCCGCGTTTTCAGAAGCGAATCTTTTATCCGTTTTTATGGAGTGATGAGCAAACGGAAGAGTGGGGCAAAAGCTGGGTGCTTAGTGTACTTAAAACACTCAAAAACAAAGATTAATATTGCAAAAAGCTATTAAAAAAGGCTGTTTTTTCTTAATTTGCGCAAATAATTAATGATTGAATTAGAGAATGACAGAATGATGAATTGCAAGATACACTCATTCAACCCATTCAAAGATCACTCATTCAAAATTCAATAATATGACCGAGACATTAGATATAAAAATCACCAAAACAGATCAAACAAGATTAACGGTTACTGATTTTTCACAATTACCTTTCGGTAAGGTTTTTACCGATCACATGTTTACTGCCGATTACGAGGATGGCGAATGGAAGAACTTGCAAATTCTTCCTTATGGCCCCATTCCGATGAGCCCTGCAATTTCTGCCCTTCATTATGGGCAGGCAATTTTTGAAGGGTTAAAGGCTTATCGTCAACCAGACGGGAAAATCAGTGTGTTTCGTGCCGATAAAAATTTCGAACGCTTTAACAAATCAGCAGCAAGAATGTCGATGCCGGCTGTTCCTGAAGAAATTTTTATGCAGGGTTTGGCTGCGTTGATCAATGTTGATGAAAAGTGGGTGCCAAATCAGGAAGATTACGCTTTATATATCCGTCCGGTAATGTTCGCCATGGACCCATATCTGGGTGTTAAGGCTTCAGATACCTATAAATTCGTTCTGTTAACCACGCCAACAGGTCCATATTATAGCAATGCATTAAAAGTTAAAGTTGAAACTGAATTTACACGCGCAGACGAAGGTGGTGTTGGCTTTGCCAAAACAGCCGGAAATTATGCCCGTTCATTATATCCTTTTGAGCAAGCTAAAAAAGAAGGTTACGATCAATTGATCTGGACAGATTCGGTAACGCATGAGTTTATTGAAGAAGCTGGAACCGCCAATTTGCTTTTTGTAATTAATGGTAAATTGGTTACGCCATCAGTACGCAGTACCGTTTTAGATGGTGTAACGCGTGATACAATTATTAAGCTGGCTAAAGAGGCCGGAGTAGAGGTTGAGGAACGTAGGGTTTCTGTTAAGGAAGTGATTGAAGGAATAGAAAACGGAAGCTTAACTGAAGCATTTGCTGCCGGAACTGCGGCTACCGTAACACACGTGGGCGAAATGGGCTATAATGGACAGATTTATAAATTAACTGATCCTGCTACTAGACATATTTCAAATGGCATTGCTAAGAAACTAAATGATATTCGTTATGGTTTAGCGCCTGATGAGTTTGGCTGGAACTGGGTTTTGTAAGCCGAAATCCCATTAAAGATAAAACCCCGATGCAGCATCTGCATCGGGGTTTCTTGTTTTCTATTATCGTCATGCTGAATTTATTTTATAAGTATAGATAGTTTTCAATTATCTTGTAGCTACTACGTGGTCAGCATCTTTCATGCTATAAATATCCTGAAATGAAATACTTCGGTGAGCTCGGTAAAGCTCGGTTCAAGGTGACGAATAGATATAAAAGGATATTCTTATTTATCTAAAATCACTACCCCTTTAGCTTCAAAAGCCAGTTCTTTTTTAGGATCAGTAATTTTTGCTACTTCTTCAGGAGATTTTTTAGCATCTTCCGCATAATGGCGTAAGGTTTCTACTGAGATAGTCTGTTTCTTCGCCAGGCCATCTAAAACTACTTTTTTGCCTACGATGTCCATTGGCATAAAGAAAGCGTAATCTTTAAAAGTTACCCGCATAGGATCGCCATTAGGCATTTCCAATGTGATCCAGCAGCCCTTTTTCTTACATACATCTACCACTTTGCCTTCGATTTTCATATCAACCGTTTTTTTGTCGCCCATTGCTGCTTCCATCTTGGCGGCCGGTTTTACATTCCCTGGTTTAACTTCTTCTCCAAATTTTTGACCGTTATATGCTGTTTGAGCAAATGTCAATACTGTAAATAAGCAAAAACTTAAGCTTAGGATAATTTTTTTCATGGTTTTATAATTGATTTGGTTATAGCCTAATCAAAGTTATCTAAATTTTTTCTAAATATTGAAAACAAAAAACACCCCGCTAACATCCGTTAGCGGGGAAAATCATCCCTAATATTATGTAAATCAAACGCTATGATTTACTTGTCTTATTTTTTAAGGCAAACTAAAAACCAAAACTTTAGTTTTCTTACTTATTTTTGGTAATATTCTAATATTCAAATAGTTATTTTTTGTATTTGTATCTATTATTCGTTGCTATAAGTACTAAATGTGGAAAATTATCTCCTATATGAGGAATGTTGTTGAGTTATTTCCACAATACTATTTTTTACCCAAAAACCAGGCTGAAGACTTCTTCTATCTTACTTACTGCTTTAATTTCAAGGTTATATTTTTCTTTTGAAATCCCTTTCAAATTGTATTTAGAGATATAAATGGTTTCAAAGCCCAGTTTGTCTGCTTCGGCAATGCGTTGTTCTATACGGTTAACGGCCCTGATTTCGCCTGATAGCCCCACTTCTGCAGCAAAACAAATTTTTGAAGAAACGGAAATATCCTGCTGAGATGATATGATGGCAATCAGCACGGCCAGGTCTATCGCCGGATCTTCAACTCTTATTCCGCCCGCGATATTCAGGAAAACATCCTGTGTACTTAACCTAAAGCCACATCGTTTTTCTAAAACAGCTAAGAGCATATTCATTCTTTTGGTATCGAAACCTGTTGCGGAACGTTGTGGGGTTCCATATGCTGCCGAACTTACCAGAGCCTGCGTTTCAATCAGCATCGGTCTGGCGCCTTCTAATGTTGCAGCTATAGCTATTCCGCTCAGCTCTTCATCACGCTGTGATAACAAAATTTCAGAAGGATTGGAAACTTCTCTTAAGCCACTTCCCTGCATTTCATATATACCCAGTTCTGCAGCTGCTCCAAAACGGTTTTTGATGGATCTCAGAATACGATAAACGTGATGCCTGTCGCCTTCGAACTGCAAAACCGTATCAACCATATGTTCGAGTATTTTAGGTCCTGCAATGGCGCCGTCTTTAGTAATGTGGCCAATAAGGAAAACGGGTACACCGGTTTCTTTTGCAAAGCGCAATAGCTCAGCAGTACATTCCCTTACCTGTGATACACTGCCGGGAGTGGAATCGATATGAGCTGAATGGAGTGTTTGGATAGAATCGACCACCAGGATCTCTGGTTCTAAAATTTCGATTTGTTTAAAGATATTTTGCGTTGATGTCTCGGTCAGGATGTAACAGTTAGACGATGGGCTTTTCTGAATCCTTTCTGCCCGCATTTTTATCTGCTGTTCGCTTTCTTCTCCGGATATATAAAGTAGTTTTTTACCTTCTAAATTTAAGGCCAGTTGCAGCATCAGGGTCGATTTTCCGATGCCTGGTTCGCCACCGATTAATACCAATGATCCTTCTACCAGGCCACCTCCCAATACGCGATCCAATTCTTTATCACCCGTTAATATCCTACGCTCCGTTGAAGATTGTATTTCGCTGACTTTGCTCGGCTTGCTTAGTTTGCGACTTGCGGTATCACTTTTCCAGGTTGGAACTGATGGCGGACTTTTTTCTACAATTTCTTCTACAAAGGTATTCCATTGATTGCAGGAAGGACATTTGCCTAGCCATTTTGCTGATTCGTATCCACAGCTCTGACAGAAGTATGCGGTTTTTGATTTTGCCAATTGATTAAAATTTAGATTACGAATTTAGTTTTTCTCATTGAGGTTTGAATACCACTGGTCGAGATTTATCTCAACCATATGAATAGTGGATTTATAATCAACAAAAGAATCCGTTGTTTTGAAATGGGGACTACAAATCGCTACCGGTAAAAACAAAAAAGCCTGGATTTGACCCAGGCTTTCAGTTAATTTTTTCAGTTACAATTTAATCTCTTCGTCTTTAGCAGAGATAAAGTGAAACTCAGTTAAATGATACGATGATTGCGCTTTAACTTTAATCCACTGGCCGTACTTAAAGAACCAGCGGCGTTGAAGGTTGAAAATGCCTTTTGTAATATAAGCTTCAATGTAAGGGTGCACACAAAGCGTTACCCCTTTTTCATTCTGTTCTCTTAAAATATAATTAAGGTTGTTTTCAATATCATCCATTAAAACGATACTCGCTTTAATTTCCCCGGTCCCATCGCAGGTCGGGCATTTTTCTACCGTAACAATATTCATTTCCGGACGAACACGCTGTCTGGTAATTTGTACCAAACCAAATTTGCTTGGAGGCAGGATAGTGTGTTTGGCTCTATCCAATAACATCAGCTCACGCAAATAATCGAATAGTATTTTACGGTTTGTTGGTTTGTGCATGTCGATAAAATCGATTACCACAATACCGCCCATATCGCGCAAGCGCAATTGACGGGCAATTTCTTTAGCCGCCTCTTTATTTACCTGTAAAGCATTTTCTTCTTGATTTTCTTTACTGGCAGTACGGTTTCCACTGTTCACGTCTATTACGTGGAGTGCTTCAGTATGCTCAACAACCAGGTAGGCACCACCCGGCAGGTTTACTGTTTTTCCGAAAGCATTTTTAATCTGCTTTTCTATACCAAAATGATCAAATATCGGTTCTTTCTGTTTATAAAGTTTTACGATTTTTTCCATTTCAGGGGAAATATCGTGAACATAAGAACGGATGTCATCGTACAGATCCGGAGTACTAACGTAAACGTTTGTAAAATCAGGATTCAGAATATCACGGATTAACGTTGATGATCTGTCCATTTCTCCCCAAACTCTTTTTGAAGGTTCGGTAGATGGCATCTTTTTAACGAAGTTTTCCCACTTGGCAATTAAATCCAAAAGATCTTTTTGCATTTCGGCAACCCCTCTGCCCTCAGAAACGGTCCTGATAATGACCCCAAAATTTTGAGGTTTAATACTTTCGATAATCTTTTTTAACCGATTACGTTCGGTATTACTTTTAATTTTTTTTGATACGGATATGGTATTGGAGAATGGCACCAGTACCACATACCTGCCGGCAATCGAAATGTCGGAACTTAAACGCGGACCTTTTGTAGAAATTGGTTCTTTAGCAATTTGTACAGGTAGGAGCATGTTTTTACTCAGCACATCAGAAATTTTGCCTGCCTTATTAATATCGGCTTCTAGCTTTAAATTATCTAATAATGTGCCTGTAACCGAGCCATTACGCTTGATCTTCGTTAGCTTAATTAAAGATTGCACCTGAGGGCCCAAATCAAAGTAATGCAAAAAAGCATCTTTTTCATAACCAACATCCACGAAAGCAGCATTCAGGCCCGGCATAATTTTTTTAATGCGGCCTAAATAAATATCGCCTACGGCGTAATTAGTATTGATTTGTTCTTTGTGAAGCTCAACAAGTTGTTTGTCTTCAATCAACGCTATGGTAACTCCGGCAGGAGTCGAATTGATAATTAATTCTTTTACCAACAGCTACAGATTTAAGGCTTTCGCCTATTAACAAATGGATAGTAAATAAAAACAGTGACGTAGCCAAAAGATATACAATTTAAAAATCATATAAATTGTTTAAACCTCATAGCGTTTGCTATGAGGTTTAACTGGCTTAATCAAAATAAGAAACTATTTTTTCTTATGTCTGTTTTTTCTTAAACGTTTTTTACGTTTGTGGGTGGCCATTTTATGTCTTTTTCTTTTTTTACCGCTTGGCATAGTTTTAAGTTTTAAATGTTTTTATTAATCTGTTAATTAATTTTTATTCTTTAGTTCAGCCACCTTCTTATCAATAAAAGAAGATAAGGTTGGGTTAGCCGCTAATTTTTTGCTTGATAGGTAAGCATCAACTGCTTCTTTATTTCTGCCTAAATTTTCTAAAGCTGTTCCTAAATAAAAATAGGCTTCAGGGGTCGGAGCTGTAGCAATTACCGTATTAAAACGGGGAATTGCTTTGTCAAACTGACCTGATTTTATCGAGAACAACCCTAAATTCATATTGGCCTTTACATTTTTAGGTTCTTTAGCCACAACTTCCAACAACATTGCAATACCTTGCATTGGTGCGCCCAAGCCGTTTACTATGGTTACACCTAAGCCTGTTTTAGCTTCAATGTTTGTAGAGTCCTTCTCTAATGCTTTTTTGTAAGACATATTGGCTTTTTGCAGTAAAGCAGGCTGCGCTAAGCTGTCTTGTGTGCTCTCAAAAGCTTTTATAAATTGATTTCCGGCAGCTAACCACGATTTTGTGGATGGTTCGCCTTCGGCTACAACTTCTAAATACAGGGCAGATGGGGTAATTTGTTCAACATCGTCCCATTTCTGGGCCAATTGTTTGGCAAATTGAATCTTTTCTGTGCCATTTGCGCCTTTGTAGCTGTTTTCTAATGCTGTAATATCTGTAGCCAAATTTTTATTGATTACATTCTTTGCAGCTGTAGAGGAAGTTTCGAGGTTTAGTACCGATGCTGGTGATGGAGATGCCGCTCCGGCCATTTGGCCACTTGAAGGCATTTTTCCATTTTCTTCCGTTGGCTTAACCAAACCCTTAATGTCTCTGGTAAATAAGAACGCAACAAGCAATACAATCGCTCCAATAACAATGGTTTGTTTTGATCTGATGTTGCTATTCATATATTAAGACTTAGGCTTCTACTTTAATTTTTTTTGAATTACTTTTCACTTTATCAACAAATACTTTTGCTGGTTTAAAGCTAGGAACGAAGTGTTCAGGGATGATTATTGCAGTGTTTTTTGAGATATTTCTCGCAGTTTTTTGCGCTCTCTTTTTAACAACAAAGCTCCCGAAGCCTCTAACGTATACATTTTCACCGCCAATCATGCTGGTTTTGATAACCTTGAAAAATGCCTCAACTGTTTCCTGTACATCAACCTTCTCAATTCCGGTTTTTGTTGATATTTCTGAAATAATATCTGCCTTAGTCATATTTTATTATTTATTATATATTATGTTTTAATATTACTACTGTTTTGGGGTTGCAAAAGTATTGCTTTTTAATGAGATAGGGAAATAAAAGATGATTTTTTTATCGGCAGGGTTATCAGACTATTGCAAGTTTTTTTTTAATTGGATAAATAGACCGTAATTTGCGGGAATGACATTTCAAAATGAACTCATCAATTGGTACCTGATCAATAAAAGGGACCTGCCATGGAGGCACACCAATGATGCTTATATCATCTGGTTATCAGAGGTTATATTGCAACAAACCAGAGTAGAGCAGGGGCTTCCATACTTCAATCGGTTTTTGGAAAATTTCCCAACAGTTACCGACTTTGCCCATGCAACAGAAGCCAAAGTTCTAAAGATTTGGCAGGGTTTGGGTTATTATTCCAGAGGAAGGAATATGCATGCAACAGCCCGTATTGTGGTGCAGGATTATGGTGGAATCTTCCCGAATCTGCATGATGAGCTCATAAAATTAAAAGGAATTGGTGAGTATACTGCTGCAGCAATCTCTTCATTTTCCTCAGGAGAAGCACGGGCTGTGGTAGATGGAAATGTGTTTAGGGTGCTGTCCAGGTTTTATGGTTTAGCTACTCCAATAAATAGTCCTGCTGGTAAAAAAGAGTTTTATGCTTTGGCGAACGATTTGTTATATAAGGAAGATCCTGCCCTTTATAACCAGGCTATTATGGAGTTTGGGGCAATACAGTGTAAACCAAAATCGCCCAATTGCGGCATTTGTCCGCTCAGTCAGGATTGTTATGCGTTCAATTATGATCAGGTAAATGCGTTACCGGTTAAAATCCGTAAAGCCGCACAGAAACATCGATACCTCAATTATTTTATTTGTTTTGAAGATGATAGGGTGTTGATCAGAGAGAGGCAGGCGGGTGATGTTTGGCAGCATTTATATGATTTCCCTAGTATAGAAACGACTCAACAATATGAATGGAAAGATTCATTATTTATTGATCAGGTAAAATCGGTATTTGGAAATCATGCCGAATTTAGTTTGATAAGTGCTAAAAAACACGTTTTAACACACCAAATAATCCATGTGCAATTTTTTGCATTAAAAAATTATATATTTAACTTTAATAAACAAAAGGAACTTAATTGGGTTTCTTTGAATAAATTAGATGAGTTGCCGCAGCCAAAAGTAATCCATGATTTTGTTCAGGAATATTTTTATAAGGACAAAATGGAATAATAACCATCTTATATGGCGCATTTGTAAAAGAAAACAACTAACCAAAAATATTTATGTCTGGGATTAACAAAGTTATTTTAGTAGGCCATTTAGGCAAAGACCCTGAAGTACGGCATTTAGACGGTGGCGTAACAGTAGCCAGCTTTCCATTAGCTACATCAGAAACATACAACAAAGACGGTAAGAGAGTAGAGCAAACAGAATGGCACAATATTGTATTATGGCGTGGATTGGCCGAGGTCGCCTCCAAATACCTGCAAAAAGGTAAACTGGTTTACATAGAGGGCAAACTAAGAACACGATCCTTTGAAGATAAAGAAAAGGTAAAAAAATATGTAACTGAAATCGTTGCAGAGAACTTTACCATGTTGGGTAGAAAAAGCGATTTTGAGCAAAATCCGACAACGCCTGCCCATCAACACACTGAAGCTAAAATTGATGATGAATTTACAATTGGCCCTTCAGATGAAAACGGTGATCTTCCGTTTTAATCAGGAATGTAAAGTAATTTTTAAAGGCTACCTGATGAGAGGTAGCTTTTTTTATGGTGCGCCGGGCATGGCAATCGACTATAGGGTTAGAGTCCCGAACACGCTTAGCAGTAGGAAGTGTTAGCTAAAGACAGGGGTGTCGTGGGTGACTGCGAATCTGAAGGAAGTCGGCGGCAAATATGGGGGCTTACGAACAGAAACTGTATATGAGGCGGATCTAGTCTGGGTGATGTTGCCATACAAACAGAAGCCCAATACTGCACGGAGACTATTACGTAAATACAGAGGCCACATCCATAGGAAGTAGATTGTCTTACCCCGGGAGATCTGAATGAGTTCTGTCAAGAGTAAGCGCGATTACAGGAGAGGAAACATTTGGCGGGGACGTTCAATGGCTCACTTAGAAGTCAGCAGCGGTCGTAGTACTGCATTTTAAGGTGCAGGAAGGACCAAATGTTGAAATGGCAAAGGAAACAGGAAGTTTATGGCAGGGCGTTTACAGTGGAATTACATTAGAGAACTGCTTATATGAGGGTAGGACGGAATCCAAGAGTAAAATATAAGAGGAGCTGAGCCGAGCCGTGCAAGCAATGTGCACAATGCCTGGCAATAGGTGAATATCATCGGTTGTCAAGAGATACTGTTTCAACAAACCGCTGTATACCGAACGGTACGTACAGTGGTGTGAGAGGACAGATAGGGAACTAATCCCTATCTTCCTACTCGATCGCTTAATTTTAATCTTAAAACAAAAAACTCCTGCCGGTTTACAGACAGGAGTTCTGATGATCTCATGAAGATTATCAATTAATCTTCGTATAATAAATATTTAACTTGATCTTATTTGGGGTTGTACTGCCAGCGCCTATAACCGATCTTTCAGCAGATGTGGCACTTGGCACAATCTGAAAATCAGTATAAGATGTAGGCGCTAAAAATGTACCGTAATCTTCCATGTTTTTATCAATCAGGCTTTGTACATAGCTGGTTACGATAAAAATGTAGCGTTTTTTCAACGAGTCGAAATAACCTCCAAAAAGTGCAGCACCGCCAGAAGTGCTACTTGAAAATGTTGTGTAATCAGGTATGTTTGCAGGCTGCTGTGCAATATCCCAACGATATAAAGAAAGTCGTTGTGCGGCGTTAAAAGGATATGCAGGTGCACTTTCGCCAATTTCTACCACTAATTCTGCTTTATTGATAACCGCTTTTCCGTAATTGCTGGTAAAGTTTATCAATTCCGGGAACTTTAATTTAGTTTTCACACCGGCTAAACCTTGTAAATAGGTTACGCTATACTGTTGAGCTGGATCTGGTGGAACTGGGACAGCAATTTGTTTCTCTATTTCTGTACCTGTATAATCGTGTTTAATATTGGCGGCTATACCCGAAATAAAAGAACCACCACTACCATTTGACACCAGTTTTCCGATAGGGAAATTTACAGTTGCAGTATCTACGCCGTTGGAAGTATTCGTTTTTTTCCAAACCAGTTGCAGGTATGAGTCAGTTCCTGAAAAGTTAAAGAATGCAATCCCGCCAACGCCTGTAGAAGATGTTTTATTAACCTGTGCATACAAACCTTTAAAAGATTCTATAAACTTGCTTTCTGTTGCTGTTCCTGCGGTACCCTGATTAAGTATGGCGTTTTGTATAAATGCCTTGTTTAAGGGTATTCTGATCTGCGCAGGTACTGTCTTTAAAGTATCGGCTTTGCCGCTAACAATATCATATACCTTTTGTTTCGTGTTTGGAGCCAGTTTGCCGGTAAAATTGCCTAATAAAGTATTATTGATGGACTGGACATCAGAACTTTTATAATTGGTTACCTTATTGGCCAATTGGAATACATCTATGCTATATTTAGAATTTGTGGTGTCACCATAAAATTTGGTCACCGTGCTCGTTTCGTCAAACTTTAATACTAAAATGGCTGAGTCAAGTTGAGGTGCCGTTCCAAAATCATAACTGGTGCTTGCCGGATAAACAGTCATTGCTATACCTGCCTCTGTTTTACCAAAAACAGGATCGGTCATGTAACCTAACGGATAGCGGTTCAGCCCTGAAGTATTAGCGGCCGCTTCTGGTACAAGTTGTGTGGTAACAGGAGACACTACCAAAGTTCCGGTAATAGCCGTATTAGGGTCAACATCTAAACCAACACCATCGGGGTTTTTACATGATGCAAAAAGAAAAAGACTTATCAACAGGGTTAATAAGTCTTGTTTTGTAAATTTCATATTTAAAATAATAATACCTGATTAAGCTACTGAAACCAATTCATCATTTGAAATCTCTTCATAGAAGCTATAGAAGTTTTCAAAATTCTCGGTTAAGTTAAAAGCTAATGTTGGCTTATTAGAATCTTTAACAAATTTTAACACATCCTGGTTTAAGTTTTCGTCTCCTAAAACCACTGCATCTGAGTGGGTTATAGCACCGATGTGCATGCTGTCACAGTCAGATGGCAAAAATGCTTTAGTGTCATCTTCCGTCATATTGGCCATCACTGCTTTGGTAGCAAAATTTGCATTCAATTTTTCTGTAAAACCATCCTCATAAACAGAATAAACTACTTTTGAATTCTTAAAGGTAGGATCGTTTTTGTAAGTGGTTTTAATGTAAGCAGGAACCAAAGCACTCATCCAGCCATGGCAGTGAACAATATCTGGTGCCCAACCTAATTTTTTAACCGTCTCTAATGCGCCTTTGCAGAAGAAAATCGTACGTTCATCATTGTCATCGAAAAATTTTCCGCTGGCATCTCTGAATACTTGTTTGCGCTGGAAATATTCTTCGTTATCTAAGAAATAAACCTGCATGCGTGCAGCTGGGATGGAGGCTACTTTGATGATTAAAGGGTTATCGTTGTCATCAATAATGATGTTCATTCCCGATAAGCGTATTACTTCATGTAAACGATTTCTTCTTTCGTTGATATTACCAAATTTTGGCATCAAGATGCGGATTTCGAATCCTTTTTCTTGCATAGCCTGTGGCAATTGACGCGTAATTTCAGAAATTTTAGTAAGCTCGAGGAAAGGCGACATCTCGTGTGTAACAATCAGCAGCTTCGTTTTTGCCATCTCCATATTTTAAGAAAATATTAAGTTAAATAAAAGATAATGAGCTGCAAAGGTAAGCATAATAATACTATTTATCAATATAGCAAGCATTTGTTTGGTTTCATTTAGATTAATTTACACCTTTACAGCTTTAATTTAGATTGTCCAAAATTGGAAATATTTAAAACCAAAGCAGCGCTTAAGGCTTTTTTGCAGCCATTAAAAGCTTCAGCTAAAAAAATAGCGTTGGTGCCTACCATGGGCGCTCTGCACAACGGCCATATCTCACTGATCAAACTGGCCCAGCAAAATGCAGATGTTATTATCTGCAGTATTTTCGTAAATCCTACACAGTTTACCGATCCTAAAGATCTGGAAAAATACCCACGGCCGATCGAGCATGATCTGGCGATGCTGGCCGATGCCGGCTGTAATGCTGTGTTTATGCCAAATGTTGAAGAGATGTATCCGAATGGTGCTGATGAGGCATGGCATATAGATTTAGGTAAAGCCGAATTTTTATTGGAAGGCGAGTTTAGGAAAGGCCATTACCAGGGCGTAACGCAGATTGTAAAAAAACTGTTTGATGCGGTAGAACCCGATGTGGCGATGTTCGGGCAAAAAGATTTCCAACAGGTATTGATGATCAAAAATATGCTGTCTTATTTTAAATTGCCTATTACCATTATTACCTGTCCTATTATCCGCGAAGATGATGGTTTAGCGATGAGCAGCCGGAATATCCATTTATCAACCGATGAACGCCTGCATTCACTTGTCTTGAGTAAATCGCTGCAGTTCGTTGTTGATCATTTTAATGAATATTCACTTGCAGAACTGGTAGATAAGGCAAAAGCATGCTATCAGGGCATAGAAGGGGTTGAACTCGATTATTTTACCATTGCCGATGGCAATACACTGGAGCCGGCCAAATCAAAAGATGAAGATAACCTGGTCGCCCTGGTTGCTGCAAAGGTGGGTTCAACGAGGTTGATTGATAATATGATTATAAAGTGATGGAAAATAGGAGCGGTAAGATGAAAGCGGTTTAAGATAATTGGTCATCGTCTTATGGTTAACGGCAGGGGTCCTGAAGCTATTTACCATGAACGATCATGTATCACTCTTTTCATGACGTATATAACCAACCATCATCCATTTTCCATATTACGTCTTCCTTTAGTGTGAAACTCCAAACTGATTACTAACTTTGCCAAATGGTTATCACAATATTAAAATCGAAAATACACCGTGTTAGGGTAACACAAGCCGAATTGAATTATGTAGGCAGTATTACGATAGATGAGGATTTGATGGATGCGGCTAACATTATTGCTAATGAAAAGGTGCAAATTGTAAATAATAATAATGGTGCACGTTTTGAAACTTACGTAATAAAAGGTGAGCGCGGAACGGGAACCATTTGTTTAAATGGTGCAACAGCCCGTTTGGCTCAGTTAGGTGATGTGCTCATTATTATGTCATATGGTGCATTGCCAATAGAAGAGGCCAAAAAATATAATCCGATATTGGTTTTCCCTGATGATAATAATCATTTGCTAAAATAACCTTGTGACATTCGATCTCAAAACAGCGCTAAAATTTATCATCCTGTTTTTAATAGGGATAGGGGTGTTGTATTTAGCTTTTCGGGGTCAGGATTTAGAAAAGATTTGGCAGGAAATTAAAACAGCAAATTACTTTTGGGTAATTATTTCTGCCGTTGCGGTTTTAATTGCTCACGTGTTACGGGCTTTGCGCTGGAGGATGTTATATCAGTCTATTCATTACGATGTAGACTTTTGGCATGCGTACCACGCTGTAATGATCGGTTACCTGGCCAATCTGGCTTTGCCGCGTTTTGGCGAAATTGGTCGCTGTTCCGTTATCCGTAAAGCAGCAAAGGTACCTATGTTTGCTTCTATTGGAACCGTAATTACCGAGCGGCTGTTTGATGTAGTGATGCTTTTTCTGACTAGTTTGGCGATGCTGATCTTTCAATATGATATCGTAGCCGACTTCCTTTATCAAACCATATATCTCAATCTGGCTAAAAAATTAAATGCGGTTAACTATTGGTGGTTAGTTGGTTTTAGTGCTGTTATATTGCTGCTCATTGTTGTTTCAATCTATTTTCTCCGTCAAAAATTTGGTAAAAAATTCTTACGCATTTTTGTAAGTCTTCGTCAGGGTTTTGGCTCTTACAGCAAGTTGAAAAAAAAAGGTTTGTTCCTAACCTACACCCTTGGTATTTGGGCTTTCTACTTGCTTTCTATGTATTTTGCTTTTTCTTCCATTCCAAGTACTTCAGATTTACATTTAAATGCCGCATTTACAGCAATTGTATTTTCAGGTTTTGCTATGGCGGCACCTGTTCAGGGCGGTATCGGTGTTTTTCACTGGATGGTTGCCCAGTCACTGGTATTGTATGGCATATCTTTCAAAGATGGCTTAGCCTACTCAACCATTATTCATTCCTCACAGTTTTTGCTAATCCTGGTTTTAGGGAGTTTAAGTTTGTTTTTCATCTTAACCAAAAGGGATGTTTCCATTCTTAAAGCAGACCATACCACTAGATAAATCTTTTATTGCGGCTATACGGGTTTTTAGTTGGCTTAATAGTACAGCTGCTTTTTTGTTAATAAACCTGACCGGCAGCGTTGTACCGGTTCATGCACTATTCTTTTTGTTTTTTTGTGTGCATGCCTGTTTCACAGTTTTCACCGGATAAAGCAAAGGGCAGGGCTATCGGAGCCCAGTAATTACTGCTCTTGCTTTCCAAAAAAATAAAAGAAACATCTGGTTAAAGCAATAGGCCTTTACTAATATACCCTTACAACAGCCAACGAGTTTAAAAATAAATTACTATGCAGCCATAGTAATTTCAATCAGAAATGCTACATTTGATTTACTAACCTTTTATACATAAATGTTATGCATTTTGAATTAAGTGAAGAGCAATTAATGATTCAGCAAGCTGCCCGCGATTTTGCGCAGCAAGAATTAAAGCCTGGCGTAATTGAAAGAGATGAGCATCAGAAATTTCCGGCCGAGCAGATAAAAAAACTTGGAGAACTCGGCTTCTTAGGGATGATGGTGAATGAAAAATATAATGGAAGCGGACTTGATGCCATTTCTTACGTGCTGGTCATGGAAGAGCTTTCAAAAATAGATGCGTCTGCATCTGTTGTGGTTTCGGTAAATAATTCATTGGTTTGTTATGGTTTAGAAGCCTACGGTACTGAAGCCCAAAAGGAAAAATATCTAAAGCCGCTGGCTGCCGGCGAAAAAATAGGCGCTTTTTGCTTGTCAGAGCCCGAAGCTGGATCTGATGCCACATCGCAACGTACAACAGCCGAAGATAAAGGAGATTATTATCTGCTTAACGGTACCAAAAACTGGATCACAAACGGAAGTACTGCATCAACTTACCTGGTTATTGCACAAACCCATCCCGAATTAAGACATAAAGGTATAAATGCTTTTATCGTAGAAAAAGGAATGGAGGGGTTTACCGTTGGGCCAAAGGAGAATAAGCTGGGCATCCGTGGCTCTGATACGCATTCGTTGATGTTTAACGATGTTAAAGTGCCAAAAGAAAATAGAATTGGTGACGACGGTTTTGGGTTCAAATTTGCCATGAAAACATTAGAAGGAGGAAGGATTGGTATTGCTGCCCAGGCCTTGGGTATTGCACAAGGCGCTTTCGAATTGGCAACGCAGTATGCAAAAGAGCGTAAATCATTTGGAAAACCTATTGCTGAGCATCAGGCTATTGCTTTTAAACTTGCTGATATGGCGACGCAGATTGAAGCCGCCAGGTTGTTGGTTTATAAGGCTGCCTGGCTAAAAGATCAGGGTTTGCCCTATACACAAGCGGGTTCCATGGCGAAATTGTTTGCTTCGAAAGTGGCTATGGATGTAACTGTAGAAGCTGTACAGGTACACGGCGGTTATGGTTTTGTTAAAGAATATCACGTAGAGCGGTTAATGCGAGACGCAAAAATTACCCAGATTTACGAAGGCACCTCTGAGATCCAGAAAATGGTGATATCAAGAGAGGTTATCCGTTAGTTTTGAGTTTGAGGTTGGGAGCTTGGAGTCACTTGTCCAAACTCTCAACTCCAAACTCCTAACTCCAAACTTATTCCTTCTCTCCCGCAATGGCACTAAATACAGCCTTTATCAAAGCAACCACAACCGCTAAAAATGCTGCAGCAATAAAGCCTGATGTATTGAAAGAGGTCATCATGTTATCAACCAGTAAAATCATTAAAACGGTGATGATAAATGATACCAATCCCAGGGTTAAAAAATTAATCGGGAAAGTTAATAGCCTTAGAATGAACCCAATTGTTGCATTTGCAAGTGCAATCAGCACTGAAGCGATAATGGCATTTCCGAAGCCATCGATACTCACCCCCGGCACTAGTTTTGCGCCTATAAAAAACGCCAGTCCTGTTAGCAGGATTTCAATAATAAATCTCATAATTGTTGTTTTTGTAAATGTATAAACGCTATTTTACCTATTCGGTTATCGTTTGGATTTCCATATCCATGTTTTCATGTTCGAATAGAAACAATAAACCGGTGATTAAGTTTTCTGGAGATAGCACTTCGATTATCATTAAGAATATTGATGAGGCGAGCCTTTTGCAGGTTAGAAATGCTTATAGGAGCAAAGCTGATACCGCTAATTTGATCTCGGTTTTGATCAGGCCAGGCGATCTGGACACTATTCAGGATGAACGGGAAGTGCCTGGAAAAATCAAAATATTAGGCGATTCGCTTGTGTTTAGTCCTGACCGGCCTTTCTCAAAGGGTACGGAGTATCTGGTAGAAAGTTATATTGGGGTAAAATTTGCGACTGCTGGCGATCTGATTAGGGGAAAGGGTAAGCAGAACTTAAAAGCACAGCAGCAAACACTTAAACGGTAATAATCAGCATAATAATTCGTACAGGTGTTTGATTTTTTGTAAAAAATTACTACATTTGCATCGTAATCGAAGAAAAGAGAAGGGGACAATGTCCCCTTTTTCTATGAAATCAGGTTGAAATATGCAGGTAGAAAAGAGAGTTGCAGCCCTCGTAGAGGAAAAAATTGCAGATCGGCCAGAACTGTTTTTGGTTGATGTGAAAATGTTACCAAACAATAAATTGATTATTCATGTTGATGGCGACGAAGGTATTAGCATACAGGATTGTGTAGCCATAAGCAGGCATGTTGGTTTTCATCTCGAAGAAGAGAATGCAATAGAGCAGGCTTATAATTTAGAAGTTTCTTCCCCGGGCGTTGGCGAGCCTTTAAAATTAATCCGTCAGTACAATAAAAATGTTGGCCGTACAATAAGCATTAAGTTTAAAGAAGGGTCAAAAAAAGAAGGGAAACTGCTAGCGGTTACAGAAAATAATCTGCTGATTGAAGAATCGGTTAAAGAAAAAGGGAAAAAGGCGGTAGCAATTCAGACAGATGTTCCGTTTAATGATATATTAGAAACAAGTGTGTTAATTTCATTTAAGTAAAATGAGTACTACAACAATTAATTTGATCGACTCTTTTCAAGAGTTCAAAGATTTCAAAAATATAGATCGCCCAACGGTGATCAGTGTGCTGGAAGAAGTTTTTCGTAGCATGTTGCGTAAAAAATACGGAACAGACGAGAACTGTGACGTAATTGTGAATCCTGATAACGGGGATTTGGAGATCTGGAGAACGAGAAAAGTAATGGAGGATGGGTTTTCTGAGGATGATGATTTAGAGATCGAACTTGCTGATGTACATAAACTTGATCCGACTTTAGAAGTTGGCGACGATTATATTGAGCAGATTACGCTAGAGAGCTTCGGTCGCAGAGCGATTTTAGCTGCACGCCAAACACTCGTTTCTAAAGTTTTGGAATTAGAGAAAGATGAAATTTTCAAAAAATATAAAGATCGTGTTGGGGAAATTGTAACCGGCGAGGTTTATCAGGTTTGGAAAAAAGAAACTTTGGTTTTAGATGATGAAGGTAACGAACTTTTAATGCCTAAAACCGAGCAGATTCCTGCTGATTATTTCAAAAAAGGTGATTCTGTAAGAGCAGTGATTTCTAAAGTAGAAATGATCAATGCCAATCCGAAAATTATTATTTCGAGAACAGCACCAGAATTTTTACAACGCTTGTTCGAGCAGGAAGTTCCGGAAATTTTCGACGGTTTGATTACCATCAAGAAAATTGTTCGTGAACCGGGAGAGCGTGCTAAAGTTGCGGTTGAATCGTACGATGACCGTATTGATCCGGTTGGAGCATGCGTAGGTATGAAAGGATCACGTATCCACGGGATTGTTCGGGAGTTGAAAAACGAAAATATTGACGTGATTAACTTCACTAATAATATTTCATTATACATCACCCGTGCTTTAAGCCCGGCTAAAATCACATCTATCAAATTGGATGATGAAACCAAACATGCATCGGTTTACTTAAAACCAGATCAGGTTTCATTGGCCATCGGACGTGGCGGACATAACATTAAACTGGCGGGTAAATTAACTGGTTATGAAATTGATGTGTACCGTGAAGCAGGTGAAGAAAGTGACGAGGATGTGGATTTAGAAGAATTCTCAGATGAGATTGATAGCTGGATCATTGATGAATTAAAGGCTATCGGGTGCGATACTGCTAAGAGTGTTTTAGCACTTACAGTAGAAGATTTGGTAAAACGCACCGACTTAGAAGAAGAAACCATTAAAGAAGTGGTTCAGATTTTACAGTCAGAATTTGAATAAGTGGTGTAATTGCCAAATAAACACTACTTTTGTTTTATTATAAAAAATAACAGGAGCTAAATGTCAGACGACAAACCAATCATTTTAATTAAAGCTATTAAAGAACTTAATATAGGCATGGGTACAGCCGTTGAGTTTTTAAACAAAAAAGGCTTCTCTGCCGAGAAGAGCCCTATGTTTAAACTTACGGGTGAGATGTATAATGCCTTATTGAAAGAGTATCAGGGAGATAAGATCGTAAGAGAAGAAGCCAAACAAATAGTGATTGGTAAAATACGTCGCGACGAGCCTGAAACTGAGAAGCCAGTAGAAGCGCCGAAGAAAAATGCCGATTTTGAGAAAAATGAGGAGATTTTAATTAAAAATGCTCAATCATTTACCCCTCCGGTAGAAAAACCTAAGGCGGTAGAAACGCCTAAAGCTGAAGCGCCAACACCAGCACCTGCGGCAGCAGTAGAACCAGTAAAAGAAAATAAAGCTGAAGAAACCGGATTACCTGGGGTTAAAATTGTAGGAAAGATCGATTTAAATGATCTTAACCCAAAAACACGCCCGGCTAAAAAAGATGAAACACCTGTTGCATCACCGCCTGTTGTAGAACCAGCAGCAGTTAAGGCGCCAGAACCTGTAAAGCCGGTTGAACAACCCAAAGTGGAAGAAAAACCAGTTGAGGTTAAAAAAGAAGAAGCTCCTGTTGTATCAGCACCAGTTGCGGAAACACCAGTAGCCAAAGCAGCTGAGCCTGTGAAACCGGTTGAACAGCCTAAGGCCGAGGAGAAACCAGCTGAAGCAAAACCGGCAAGCAACGAGCCTGAAGTAATTAAAGCACGTACGGTTAAATTAACAGGTCCGAATATTATTGGTAAAATTGTTTTACCAACAACGCCGGATAGGAGAAACGGTCCGGTAGCATCATCTAGTGATAGTGAAGCTGCTAAACGTAAGCGTAAACGTAAGAAAACCCCGGGAGCACCCGGACAACCAGGTCAGCAAGGTGGTCAGGGCCAGCAAGGCCAGCATAACCCTGCAGGTCAGGGTGGTGCACCAGGTCAGCCTCGCCAGCCTTACCAGGGCAACAGGCAAGGTGGCGGTACACCGTACCAGGGTAACAGACCAGCCGGACAGGGTGGAACGCCTTATCAGGGAAATAGAAATAACAATAACAGACCAGGTTTCCAAAATAGAAACGCTACACCAAGCGGTCCTAAAGAAGAACCTACTGAGAAAGAAATTCAAGATCAGATCAAAGCAACTCTTGCCCGTTTAAGTGGTGCGGGTAAATCTGGTAAATTTGCACAACGTGCTAAATTGCGTCGTCAGAAACGTGATGACGTAGCATTTAATGCAGAGGAAGCGGCAAATGAGCTTGAATCGCAGTCGAAAATATTAAAAGTAACAGAGTTTGTTACAGCTAATGAGTTAGCGAACATGATGGATGTACCGGTTACCAAAATTATTGGTACTTGTATGAGTCTTGGTATGTTTGTTTCCATTAATCAACGCTTAGATGCTGAAACCTTAACCATCGTGGCCGATGAGTTTGGTTATGAAATTCAATTCATAAAACCAGATGAAGAGGAGGACAATGTAATCGAGGAAGAAGATAATGAGGCTGATTTAATTGAAAGAGCTCCGGTTGTAACAATTATGGGTCACGTCGATCACGGTAAAACTTCATTGCTGGATTATATCCGTAAAGCAAATGTAGTAGCTGGTGAGGCCGGTGGTATTACCCAGCACATCGGTGCCTATATGGTAACTACTCCTTCAGGTAAAAAAGTAACGTTCCTGGATACTCCGGGTCACGAAGCCTTTACTGCGATGCGTGCACGTGGTGCCAAGGCAGCCGATATTGCCATTATTGTTATTGCAGCTGATGATGCAGTGATGCCTCAAACAAAAGAGGCTATTAACCACGCACAGGCAGCGGGCGTACCATTGGTATTTGCTTTCACAAAAGTAGATAAACCAGGTGCCAATGCAGATAAGGTACGTGAGCAATTATCGGTGATGAATATCCTGGTTGAGGATTGGGGTGGTAAGTACCAATCGCAGGAAATCTCAAGCAAAAGCGGCTTAAATGTTGATTTGCTTTTAGATAAGGTCTTATTAGAGGCTGAGTTATTAGAGCTGAAAGCCAATCCGAATAAACGTGCTACAGGTACGGTAATCGAATCGGCCTTAGATAAAGGACGTGGTATTGTAACTACCGTATTGGTTCAGGGCGGTACCTTAAAAGTTGGAGATCCAATCTTAGCGGGTAGCTACAGTGGACGGGTAAAAGCGTTAACCAATGAACGTGGTGCTAAAGTTCATTCAGCAGGTCCATCACAACCCGTACAGGTTTTGGGTATGCAGGGAGCACCTACAGCAGGTGATCGTTTCAATGCTTTAGAGAGTGAAACCGAAGCACGTGATATTGCAAACAAACGGATGCAGTTACAGCGTGAGCAGGGCTTACGTACGCAAAAACACATTACTTTGGATGAGATTGGTCGTCGTTTAGCAATCGGTAACTTTAAAGAACTTAATATCATCGTTAAAGGTGATGTGGATGGTTCTATCGAAGCGTTATCAGATTCATTACTGAAATTATCTACAGAGCAAATCCAGATCAATATCATCAGTAAAGGTGTTGGTCAGATTTCAGAGTCTGATGTATTGCTGGCTTCGGCTTCAGATGCGATTATCATCGGTTTCCAGGTTCGTCCATCAACAGGTGCACGTAAACTGGCTGAGGCTGAACAGATAGATATACGCTTATATTCTATCATTTACGATGCGATAAATGAGATTAAATCGGCAATGGAAGGTATGTTGGATCCAGAATTTGAAGAGAAAATTGTGGCTAACGTGGAGATTCGCGAAACATTCAAAATTACAAAAGTGGGTACCATTGCGGGTTGTATGGTACTGGATGGTAAGATTACCCGTAACAGCAAAATCCGTATCGTTAGAGATGGTGTTGTAGTGTATACAGGTGAGTTGGCATCTTTAAAACGCTATAAGGATGATGTTAAAGAAGTATCTAAAGGTTATGAGTGTGGTTTAAATATTCAAAACTTTAATAACATCGAAGTTGGTGATATTGTAGAAGCTTACGAACAGGTTGAAGTAGCAAGAAAACTTTAATTAGTTTAAAATATATGATTTAAAGTGGCCTCAAAAGGGCCACTTTTTTTATAATAATAAATCGATTACCTTAAAAATATCGGATAATTTTTAGTTTATATATTAAAAATATCGGATAATTTTGATTTGTTATCTTAAAATTATCGATATTTGTGTTTTTGATGTTTATTGTTATGGAAAGATCAGCGGCTTTGAAATCGTTAAAAAATCACTTAGTCAAACCTCAGCATACCATTATTATAGGTTCAAGGCAGATAGGGAAGACTACACTTGTTAAGCAATTGGCAGAGCAGCTAGAAAGAGATAACGAAGTGGTTTATTTTCTTACATTTGAAGATCCTACCATTTTAGAGGCTGTAAATCAGCATGCCGAAAATATTTTTAACTATACATTGTTACCTGCTGATTTACCAGCAGATAAACGATTGTATATTATTATTGATGAAGTTCAGTATGCAAAAGACCCCAGTAAATTTTTAAAGCTTTTATACGATAAATACTCGCCAAAATTAAAAATCATCGCGACGGGAAGTAGCGCCTTTTACATAGATAAAAGTTTTAAAGATAGCCTGGCCGGTAGGAAAAAAGTATTCGAATTTTTTCCTTTGGCCTTTGATGAGTTTCTCCATTTTAAAGGTGAAGATGGTTTAATTACTGAGTGGGAACAAATGAAAAAACGAGTTACTTACCAGGGACTACAGCGTAGCCGTATAAATGCGCTTTTCGATGAATATTTGATTTACGGTGGTTATCCGGCTGTTGTTTTGGCTGATACAGAACAGGAAAAGCAGGAAATGCTTAAAGAGCTTGTAAACAGTTATATGAAAAAAGATGCTTTGGAAGCAGGAATCAAGGAAGAACTCAAGTTTTTTCAGCTGGCAAGGTTGTTAGCCGATCAAACCGGCAATTTGGTGAATAACCATGAGTTGGGTAATACCCTGCAGATGGCAAGTTCTACAGCAGAGAATTACATTTACCTGATGCAAAAAACGTTTATTGTTCGGTTGCTTTCTCCATTTTACGGCAATGTGCGGAAAGAACTAACCAAAATGCCAAAGGTTTATTTTAACGATAACGGCTTGCGTAATGCCTTGTTAAATAATTTTTCGAAGTTAAACGATAGGTCTGATAAAGGTGAATTGCTGGAAAATTATGTTTATTGCAGGTTAAGGCAATTGTATGATGCCGATCATCTGCATTTCTGGCGCACGGCTGATGGTAATGAAGTAGATTTTGTGGTAGAAGAACAGCTCAACAAAGGATTGGCCTATGAAGTAAAATATAACGATGTACAGTTTAAGCCTAATAAGTATAAGAAATTTTTAGAAGCATATTCTGACTTCAATTTGGCTTGTATTTGTAAACTGATTACCAAAGATGATTCAATAGAAGCGATTCGGTTGTAGCTGGATAACCTGAAGGTAAATAAATACTGCATCAAACAAAATGCGCTTTCTGCTTTTGGGAAACTACTTTAGCCTCCTTAAATCCTGATTCTATAATAATATCCTGAATGGAAATTTCATAGAGTTCGGCTATTTTACCAAGTTGTGAAAGCGAAAAATCGACTTCATTATTTTCCCATTTTCGGTAAGCAACCCTGCTTATTCCAATTACATTAGCTGCACATTGTTGAGTAAACTTATATTTATTTCTATATTTTCTTAAAGTAATCCCTATATCCAACATCTTAAGTAGCACTGATAGACTGTATTTTGTTTGATGTAATTATTGTGAGTTAATAAATACATTGTGATAATACGTGATTGTCAAAATTAATAAATTAAATATGTTTATTTGCTGTAGGTTTAATTTATGGGAAAAAAATAACGTTTCTTGTAAATGGTTTTAATTTATTTAAATCTTTGCTTATAAAATTGAAAACTTATAATAATAGACATACGCTTTCTGGGATATTAATGAAATTGGTTATTTATTTAATAATGGTTTCAGCTTATTCTTCTTGCAAAAAGGAGCGGCAAAGTGATAATAATGAAGATGAGATTGTGTCGCCAACTACCGGAACAAGGACTCAGTTCACACTCGATTCTGTTTTTTTATATGCTAAACAGATTTATTTATGGAATGATGTGCTGCCCGATTACAGTGCTTTTAGGCCAAGAGAAAGATATGCCAATTCCCAATCTGAAATCAGTGCATTTAGAAATGAACTTTTTGATATTTCCCAATTTAAAGTTAACCAGGCAACAGGCAAGCCATTTGAAATTTCAAACTATAGTAATGTACCTAAATACTCGTATCTTCAACTAGGTAGAAATGGTAGTAGTGCTCGTGCGGGAATCGTAAATGATGCAGCTATTTTAGCTAATCGTATAATCCGTTCTGAAGACAAGGTTATTGCATATATAGCTTTGGGTTCTTTTCCCCAACTCAATAACATTAAGTCAAAACTTGATCAGATTTTTGATGAAGCGGCTATAGATAAGCCGAAATATCTGATTTTAGATTTGCGCTCAAATGGTGGTGGTTATGTAGAAACTGCAGAATATGTTGCTAATTTAATTGCGCCAAGTTTATTAAACCGCAGAACAATGTATTCAGAAGAATTTAATCCTACTCTTCAAAATGGCAAAGCAACGATTCTAAGACATCAGCCTTATTTAGATGAAAAAGGGAAAACTGTGATGTACAATGGACGGATGGCTACGTTGGCTGATGTTGATTATACCGAAGTTGGTAATACCTACAAATTTAATAAAAAAGGCAGCTTGGAAAGTATTCAGGATATTTATGTGGTCGTATCTGGACGAACGGCATCTGCCAGCGAATTACTAATCAGTTGTCTTAAACCTTATTTCAACGTGAAGTTAATTGGCGAAAAGACCTATGGAAAACCGGTTGGTTTCTTTGCGGTTAACATTGATCAATATAGTGTTTACTTAAGTAGCTTCCTAATTAAAAATGCCCAATCATGGTCTGATTACTTTAATGGAATGAAACCTGATCTCAATATTATTATGCCTAACAATCCGATATTAGGTGATCCAGAAGAGCCATGTTTAAAGGCTACACTGGCTTTGATTAATGGAATGATTCAAATTCAACCCGAAAAAAGCGGTAGTATTTTAAAGCGGAGATCAAATGCAACCCCTATGTTAGTTAATAGTATGGATTCTATTGGGATGATCGAAAATAGGCTAAAGTTGAGACGTTAATGCCTTTTTTAATCGAATGGTATATAATCACATTTTTATGCTCCAAACTATTTAATCCTATCTAGAAAATTTAATTGGCAATATGATAATCTAGCCTTATCATAATTGATTTTTCTTGTCGGTAGTTTTGAAAAAAATAACAAATACTTACATGAAAAAAAATTACAAATTAAAGGCTATTTGTATGCTGTGCATAATAACAGCGGCATTTAGCAGTTGCAAGAAAAATCAACTTGCAGAAGAGAAAGGACTAGCTGGTAATCATAAAAATTTAGCGATTGCTGGTGATGGAAAATGGGACCTATTAGGGCATGGTTATGACGTGACAGGTGAATTATTTGAAAGAAAGAATACATCGAAGGTTTCTATTTTTGATCTAAATAGGTTTTACTCAGATTATCCTACAAAAATTGTTACACCAACAGATACAAAAGGAGGTTATAATGTTTACTACGGTGCTAATGCTTCTGATTATGTAAAAGAAGTTAATAACAAGCAAACCTTTGGAGCCACTATCACGGGAGGAGATAAAGATAAAACTCAATACGCTACATCTAATTTTTCCTTAACAAATGATAATCAAAGTAGTTATACATATAATAGTAAATATTCTTATGCAACTTATGAATCGTGGTACAGGATAAAAAGCATAGATTTTACGGATGATGTTACCGTTGAATTATTAAAAAACTATTTGACTGCTGATTTTTTGGCCTATCTTTCTAATTATGGTGCAGAACAGATAGTACAAACTTATGGAACCCATATCTTACTCGGAATTGACATAGGAGGACGTTTGAAATACGACTATAAAGGTGCTATTGTTAAAGAATCGACTTATGATAGAAAACTACGTGCTATAAAAGCAGGATTTTCTATTGGTATAGCAAAAATATTTAGTATTGATCTTAGTACAGATGTAAGCAAAGAGGAAAAAACAACAATCTCAAACGAAACGACAGATAAATTATTCGCAGGTACTTTTTATGGTGGTAATAATTCGGGAACTAGCTTTTCTGGCGATGCCTTAGGAAATACTTCTCAATCTATAAATCTTGTTACTTGGCAACAAAGTATCAATGTTACTAATGCATCATTGATTGGTATAAACAGATCAGTTCCTATCTATGAATTTATAACTGATCCAACTAAAAAACAGCAGACTAAAGATGCAGTGGAGAAGTATATATTAGATCGTCAGATTAAAATGATAAATGAGGTTCCTGCACCGCAAAATGGCACCTTTCTGCGTAATGAAAGTACTGGACAAGTTTACATTGTAATGGATGGTAAACTTAGATATATTCCAAATCAATCTGTTCTTTACGGTTTATTCGAATTTAATGAATCGATGTTAAACCATTATAGCAATGATGAAATTTCTAAATTTCCAATGGGGTCAGCAATAAGTCCTAATAATGGATTGATTAATAATATTCCTAGTGGTGTTGTCTACTTTAGAGAAGGTAATTTAATAAGGAGAATCCCAACATGGGAAATTAAAACTAGGTATCATTTCAACTGGAACAGTGTACAAAATGTGGGTAACATAAATGGTTACACTATTGGAGAAAATATGACGCTATAAACGTCTTATATAAATCAAAAACGAGAGTTACTAAAGGTACTCTCGTTTCGGTTTTACCAAGAATAAACATATGTGTAAGCTTTATATTTATCAATTTATCCTTATCTAAGGATAAATTATTGTCCTACGATCCACTTTATACGATCTATTTTATTGATAACGTAAACCAGAATATAACTTACAATATAGGTAAATAAGAATCGCCCATATTGGACTAATACCAGATCGAAAGAAGATTTTCCTACTGGAGTAATGTTTAAAGGTATAAAAATCAATGGCAAAACCTGGACTATAATAATGTAATGAATTAAATGAATACCGTAAGTTGAGCTTCTTGGATTTAGATTTTTTATCCACTTTACATCACCAATTTTATATAATAGAAGAAATGCCGTTAATGAGTAAATGATGTTCGTCACCTTAAGTGTATTGTATGGATCAACCCTTAATACTGAATAGTTTGTGATATATAAACTTTCCATACAAGAAAGCACGAATGTAATAGTTGTTAGGATAACCAGAGACCAAACCTTGACTTTCTTTATCCAAGCATTAAATGCATCAAAATACTTGTGCATAATTACACCCAGCCATAAATAAAATACAAAACCTAGTATGGCTGTTGTGTGTCTAGACGGTATCCATTCGTGATAAAGGTTCAACGAATAGAAAAGGGAACAAATTGCCAACATTGTTCCAACCCAATATTGATAAATATACTTTCTAAATATTAAAAGAATGGATATGCTCCCTAAAAAGTTTAAAATAAACCAAAAACTTGTTTCAACGATGATATACTTCACCTTTTCTAAGAAAAAATGAACTGGTTTTTTAAAGGCCTCTACATCACTTCCTTTAAAATAAATCACAACAATATCGGCATAAATCAAGATTAGAAAAATAATTATCCAGAATAACCAAGGTTTGAAGGTTCCATCAAACCGCCGCTTTAGGTAATTAAGCGATGATGTCGTTTTCAGCTTGTCACCAATCAAAAATCCAGCAAGGATATAAAATGTTATTGTTCCAAACTTAAATAAATCCATGGTTATGGTTTGAATTATCTGTTCGCCCAGATTTTCAAAATAAATAGAGTATGGCCAAAAATAGCTATGCTCAATAACAATTGTGATAATAGCAATAAATCGTAATGAATCTATAAAATCGTAATTAACTTTTTCTTTTGTGTTGGTAAGCATATGTGCAGTAAAAATAATAACTAAAGGGCGTTATCTAAATTGTTTTAACATTTTGGAGAGCAGAGATGATGTGTAGGAGGAAGTAAGTGCTAATTTTGAATAAAATTGTTACTTTCGTAACTGATGAATAATTCAAACTTTCCATTAGTATCAATTGTGATGTGTACGTACAATGGTGAAAAGTACTTAATTGATCAATTAAATAGTTTGCTAACTCAGACCTATAAAAACATAGAGATTGTAATAGTAGATGATCACTCTACCGATAATACAAGATCAATTTTACTAAGCTACCAAAAGCGTTATCCTTCAATAAAATTATTTTTTAATAAAGAGAACTTAGGTTTTAACAAAAATTTCGAAAAATCTATTAGACTTTCAAAGGGAGAATATATTTCAATTTGCGATCAGGATGATATCTGGTATAGCAATAAGTTGGAAAGACTACAGCTTGAAATAGGCAATAAAGGAGTAATATTTTCAAATTCAAGATTAATAAATGAAAAAGGTGAGCCAATAGGGAAGTTATTGTTAGAACAACCTATGATTGAAAAATTTGATTATAAATCTATTCTAATAAATAATTACGTAACTGGGCATACCATTTTGGCTAAAAGAATATTTCTGGAAAAAACATTGCCTTTCCCTGAACATGGCTATTACGATTGGTGGATTGGATTCGTGTCGAGTTATTATAACGAGCTTATATATCTTGATGAAGTTACAACAGATTATAGAATTCATCGAAATTCGGTTGTACATAAAGAGGTTTTTTTGTCTGATTCCGACCTATCGGCCCTAGAAATAATGGACTATAAATCAACTAAGAACCAGTTGCAATATTTTTATAATTTTCTCACGCTAAAGGGAGAGGAATCATTTATTAATCATCTTATGGATTTGTATTTAGGTGAAAAAGGTTTTTTTAGCCGCACCTTAAATCTTTTTTTCTTTTTCAATCACTATAATATACTCTTTCCTTTACAAAAGCGGAGGAAATTTTTAAGTAAAGGCAAATTCCTATTTATAAAGGAATATTGGAATAAAATTAATAAATGTAAACAAACAACAGCCAGTATTAATTAGGTCTATGATATCAATAATTATAGCCTCGATAGATAAAGATCAGCTTGCTGATATTAAGGAGAACATTGCCGCAACTATAGGAGTAGAATACGAAATTATTAGTTTTGATAATGCTGATGGCAAACGGGGATTATGTGAAATTTATAATGAAGGGGCAAAGCGCGCCAATTATGAACTACTTTGCTATATGCACGAGGATATTAGTATTAAAACGAAAGACTGGGGCATTATCGTTGCACATATCTTTAATGAAGATCAGAAAATAGGATTGATTGGTATAGCAGGCAGTAGTTACAAAACTAAAGTTCCTTCTGGTTGGTTTTGTAGTACCGGTGAAAGAAAAATCAATTATATTAATATTCTACAACGCTACAAGTTTAATGAGGCCAAAACAAAACACATTTCTGAAAATTTAAAAAATGAAAAATATTCAAGCGTTGTTGTGGTAGATGGAGTTTGGTTCTGTACCAAAAAGAAAATAGTTGAAGCCCATAATTTTGATGAGGAAACATTTAAAAAGTTTCACTGCTATGATCTGGATTTTTCACTTCAAGTGCATCAAACACATCGCGCGGTTGTAACTTTTCAAGTATTATTAGAGCATTTCTCTGAAGGAAATTATAGTAAAACCTGGATAGAGGAAACATTAAAGTTACATGAAAAATGGGCTGCTGATTTACCCATAGATCTGGAAAGGTTATCAACAAAGGAAATTTTCTTCGCCGAAAAACATACATTTAAATTCTTTCTAACGCAGATGAAAATAGCCGGGTATAAAAAGATAGAAATATTTAAAATATTTTGGCGAAGTAGACTAAAAAACAACCTTAGTCTATTTTTAATGTTAAATAAAGAAATTTGGCGCAGTTAAATCTGATAACCCGCTTCTTTAAAGTAAGGTTGCCAAAAATGAACGTTTTTATCCCAAGCATGACAGCCAAAAGGCATATTTCCCTGAAGTAAAGCCATTGCTCTTTGTGGAGCAGTTTCTATTGAAAAGTTCAATGCTTCTTTGTAATCAGGAATTTTTATTCTCTTTTTCTTTCGATTCACTTCTATGGTCCAGAACATGTCTTCATTATAATCACTGCTCTTACGGCCAATATAGTTTTGTATGAGCTCTTTTTCCTGAATGCAGACATTATAGAAAGATTCAACCTTTCTCAGCGAAAAGCCCCCGTTGCCCACATAATTGTATAATTGTCGCTCAATATCAGGTCTACCCTGTTTATCCAGTAAATTGTACTTTCTGTGCCTATAAGACCTGATTTTCTCTTTAGTCCTTTTAAATAAAGTTGGGAATTCTTTTTCTCTCAACCATGGGGCACCTATATAGTCATAACCTAAGCTACACCAATATTTCAATTCGTTCTTAAATACGAAAGCATCTAATTGGTAAATCAGTAGATAGCTATAGCCCAGGAATTTCTCGTAAAAGGTTTCCGAAAGCATTAAATCGTTATACCCATATACATCCTTAAAATAAAAACCTGGGAAAGACACTTCTCTATAAGAGAATTCTATTTCTAAATTCGATATTTCCAAATTATCTGGTTTTACTATTACAATATCATATTCAGACAATAACTTTCCACATTGTTTCAAAGCGATCTTCTCATAGGCTGAAAGTTCTGCCTTATAAATAGGTATTACAACTACGCAGGAACTCTCCATTTAGGTTCTATTAAATTTTGGTAAAAATAAAAGTATGATATTCATAAAGCCTTTCAATATCTTATATGCTATAGGAAACTTTTTTATATACATAAATTGTTCCGCCTTTTTAAACTTTATCTCTTTCAGATATTCATAGTCGTTAACGAATTCAGGGAAATATTTATTCAAGGAAGCATTCCTTTCTTTACTGATTTCTAAATGATTTTCTGACTTCGCAGATATTCCATTTCCGTCATAAGTCACGACTACACAATCTAAGTGTTTATATGAAGCTTCACGTTTACAGATTGCATAAGTGAAAAATTCCCAATCAGATACAATTCTGAAATTTTCATTATATAAAAAAATATCCTTAAACAGCTTTGCTTTAATAAAGCTTGCCTGATGCGAAATATTTTGTTCATAAAAAAAAGCGAAATTTAATTTTTTGGGAAAAGTGCGAATCTCTTGTTCTATTCCATCTATTTGTAATATATCTCCGTAGTAAATGTCGTATTGACCATTTAATTCAGTGTTCAATTTTTCTAAAATAGTATTGTCAATCAAAGAATCCCCACTATTTAGAAACATTAAATAATCACCAGTTGAAATCTTAATGCCCTTATTCATCGCATTGTATATACCACTGTCAGGTTCAGATACCGAATAGTTAAGAAAAGAAGAATAGGCATGAAGAACATCTTTACTTCCATCTGAACTATCACCGTCAATAACAATATATTCAAAATCCTGCCAGGTTTGACCTACCACGCTTTGAATTGTCTTTTGTAGCCCTTCCTTATCGTTATAATTGATCGTTATAATTGATAACTTCTTACTCATGATAAAATTTCGAAAAAATGTATTTATCTGTCTGCTAACAACTTCATTTATTATAAAAATGATTAGCTCTAGTCAGGTTATAATTTAGATTATTACAGCTCTTTTTGTTTAATCCAGATCGCAACTAGATATCTTGAATACTGCTTAACCTGTATTATAACCAAAGGTATTAAATGTCCTTAATTTTTAAGATGGATTCGCTATCCCGAAAACGATGTCGAGTTTTTTATAGCAACTTTCCTTTTCATAATTAAGATTAAAGGTGTTTAATGCATTTTCTGATTGTTTTTGGTATGCCGATTCCTCAGTTAACAGTTGCACAATGCAATTTCTAAATTCAACCGGATCGTCACTTACTAGGCAGCCATTATTGGTTTTGTCAATCAAACCGTCAATTCCTCTTGTATTGCAAACTACAGGCATGCCGTAAGATAGCGCTTCTACAACCTTTATCTTAGTTCCTGTTCCTGTTAACATGGGGCATAGCGCTACTTTAGCATTAAGGTAGTAGCCTGACAGCTCTTCAACAAAGTGTACCGATGTAATATTAGATGCCTTTATCGAAAGGTGCTCGTTAATCTGACCAATAACACATATTTGCACATCGGTGGGCAACAATGGGTATACCTCCTTAAAAAACCAATTGGCAGCTTTTTGATTGTGTATATTATCGCTGGCTACATAAATCAGATCAAATGTTTTTTTCTCAACTGAATGGATGGTTGATGGCCTATCCAGCATCATTGGTGCTAAAGCAACTTTGTTTTTACAGAACTGGCTAAAAATATACTGCTCTTCAACAGAAATAGCCAGTGCAATATCAAATAGCGAAATCCTTCTCATCTCTTCTTTAAAAGATTGGCCGATATTAACTTTCCTTTGAAGTTGAGCCGTTATAAAATCATGGGTATCAATTACTTTTATCGCCTTTTTAGTGTAATGGTTATGCGCCATCAATGTAGCCCAACTGGCATAGTTGATGAAGATATAGTCGTAATTGTTTTTTTTTAGGACTTTATTAAAGGCCCGTTTAAATCTTAGGGTAACTAACTCGGGAAACTGGAGAGGAAAAAACCAGGCCTTATTTTGATAGAAGAAATTTGGGAGTTTGTAAAAAAGCAGGTAATAAAGGATATTTTTTTTAGAAGGCTTTTTTTTTATTACATAAGTATTGTTGGCTAAGCCCGATTGCTCAAAGGCTTTAATATCCGTTTCATCCCAGCGACCGGTGTAATATTCGCTTACAAAATCAATTTCAAAATTTCTTGATTTAAAATAACTTAACATGCTTAAAGCCCTGGTTCTGTTTCCCGCATTTTTTTTTAACGGATTATCGGGCATAAAAAATAACACTTTCTTCATCCGATCTTTAATCGTTAAAGGCTTGCATATCGATTAATCGCCTATATAAACCATTTTTATTAATCAATTCCATGTGGCTTCCACTTTCTACAACCTCACCTTTATCAATCACCACAATCTCATCAGCATGTTGTATGGTACTTAAGCGGTGCGCTATTACAATTGAGGTACGGTTTTTCATTAAATTATTTAAAGCATCCTGCACCAATTTTTCAGATTCTGTATCCAATGCTGAAGTAGCCTCATCCAAAAGCATAATTGGAGGGTTAGCTAGAACTGCCCTGGCAATGCACACCCGCTGTTTTTGTCCTCCCGATAGTTTATTGCCCCTATCACCAACGCTGGTTTGATAGCCATTTTCTGTATTCAATATAAAATCGTGCGCATTCGCAATTTTTGCAGCTGCAATTACTTCTTCTTCTGTAGCATCAGGTTTGGCAAAAGCGATATTATTAAAAATGCTATCGTTAAACAAAAACGATTCCTGGTTCACGATGCCCATTTGTGATCGGATGCTTTCAACATTGAGGTCCTTATAGTCATAACCATCAATTTTAATACTCCCTGATTTTGGATCATGAAAACGTGGCAATAAATCCATCAAAGTGCTTTTTCCACCTCCGGATGGGCCTACAAGAGCTACTGTTTTGCCTTTCTCTATATCAAAGCTTATTGAGTTTAATATTTGTTTTTCTCCATAGTTGAAGGATATGTTTTGAATACTGATTGTATTGTTAAAGCCATCAAGCGTTCTGGCATTCGATCGATCTAATAGTAATGGTTTGGTGTCAATTAGTTCTAAGACCCTTTCACCTGCTGCTATTCCTGAATGTATTCCACTAAATGAATCCGTTAATGCCTTTGCAGGGCGCATTACCTGAGAAAAAATAGCGATGTAAGCGATGAAATCTGACGCGGCCAGTGCGTTTTTATCGTTATGCAAAATTAATGATCCCCCATACCAAACGATAACTGAAATCATTAAAACACCTAGGAATTCAGAAACCGGCGAGCCTAGCTGTTGACGCCTGACCATTTTGCGCGTTAAGTTAGAATAGAATATATTTTCCTGGTTAAATTTATTTTTAATTCGTTCTGTTGCATTAAAGGCTTTAATAATTTTAATTCCACTCAATGCTTCGTCTAAAAAGCCAATCATCTTAGCAAACGACTCATGCGATTCTTTTGCTTGTTGCTTTAATCTTTTTACAATTTTGCTGATAATAAATGCTGAAATCGGAATTACCAATAAAGAGAATAACGTCAGCTTTGCTGATATATTAAATAAAAGAATAACATATACAATTAACGTTACGGGTTCTTTAAAAACAACCTGAAGAGTATTGGTAACTGTAAATTGAACCACTTGCACATCGGATGCTACTTTAGAAATAATATCACCCTTTCTTTCATTGTTAAAATATCCTATATGAAGGTTCATCACATTATTGAAAACACGCTTCCTAAAGTTGAGTAATGTATGCACTCTTAAATCTTCCATGAAACGTTGAGAAAAATATCTGAACAAATTGGAAAGTAACACCGAGATAACGATAATGATGCAAATATACATCAGTGTGCTTTCTATGGTATTAACCCTAATTGAATAGTTAACAAAATCTCTTAACTTTCCTAGTAAACTAAATGAGGAGGCTGCTTTATCTGTTAAACTTGGTGTTTGGCAAGCCTGTTTGTTTGCGTTTAAAAGTGTTTCGAATAGTGGTGACAACAATGCCAGGTTAAATGTTCCAAATAGAATCGAAAGCAGGGTCGCAATAACATAAGGTATCGCAAACTTTTCAATAGGCTTCGCAAATGATAATAAACGAAAATAAGTTTTCATTAAATAATGTGTAAAACGGAATTTAGGCCAGAAACCAAACCCTAAAAAAATAATAAAGTTCAGGCAAATGTACGGTTTTTAGTGTACATCATTATGATGATGATAATTGGCGAATAAAATTACAGTTCTTTGAGTAAGAATGGATAGCAATCGGAGGTCTTTAAGGAAATTAATTCGAATCGCTGTTTAGCATGCATTCCTGATACAAATGCAAATATTGATTGGCTGCTATTTCCCACGAAAATTTTTCAGCCTGGGCGATAGCTTCCTGAGCCCGGTTATTTTGATTGAAATCCCTCATTCCGCTTCTGAATACTTCCTGCATGTGTTCTGGTTCGAAATTGTCAAAATAATAGGCAACATCGCCGCCAACTTCAGGAAGTGAAGTAAATTTGGATAGAAATACAGGTTTCCCAAAATGCATCGCCTCAATTATAGGTAAGCCGAAGCCTTCAGCAATGGAAGGAAATAAAAAAGCATCACAATTTTGGTAATACCACGTTTTATCTTCATCTGAAATTGGTCCCGTAATGTGCACCCGCTCTAAACAATCATATTTTTCTGCTTCTGCTAAAATCGTTTGTTTGTGTGGGGTTTCTTTGCCTGAAATGACAAGATGAAAGTTGTTCCCTTTTAATAAAGCCGGCAGCAAATGGAATCCCTTCTGTACCGATAATAATCCGATGGTAAATAAAAAAGGTTTCGGAGGTATAAAATCCGGGCGATGTTTTTCATCCGGAATCAATTTATCTGCACCATTATAAATCACACTAACTTTTTCTTTCGCTTCAGGAAAGTAATGAATAACATCATTTGCAACAAACTGCGAAATACATACCACTTTATCGCACTGTGAGATAAGTTTACCCAGTTTTTTTAAATATACCTTGATTCTGTGTGGTTTGCTAAACTTCAAATGAACTTTGTTCATATCATGCACCGTCATTATCTTTTTTGCATCAACCTTGCCAGGTCTTAATCTGCAGGTTTGATCGGAGAGATGAACAACATCGAAGTCATTTTTTTTCTTAAAGAACAACCGGTCTAACCTGGATAGATAAACAATGTCAACCAGGCCATTAAAAAGATATTGAGTGCGTTTAAAAAGATAAAACTTAAGCTTAAATTTACCCTTGTTTTCTTTGATCAATGCATCGCCCAATCCCTTTCCAAATGAAAAATAACCACAATTGGCATCTTTCATCGAATCAAAGGTTACTAAAACATTGGGCTTTTTCATTAATAATTAATTTAATGATGCAAATATAAGCAGATTTAATTTGATGCTTATTTCACGATTTTATAGTTGCGGTATTCGAATAAGCGCAATCCGGTCATATCCTCAATTTTCTGTAAAATTCTTCTGCGGAAATTCATTTTAGGATTTTCCTTCGTTAGATCTTTGTCGAATTTCCAGTTTGCGGCTGCGATCCTGGCCTGCATTACTTTTGGATGGCTGCCTTTGAAATGAACCAAACGATCGGCATTGTGCATATCGTAAGTTTCCTGCACCGGATAGTTTTCTTCAATCCACTCATCTGTTTGGTAAAACTGATTAAAATTCCGGACTTTGCCTTGAAGTCCTTTTGGCGGTTTCACCCAGCCGTAATGGTAAATGTATGCATCGATCAGTTTAACCTTAAGTTTTCTGTTATTGATTCTAAAACCCTGGGCATCCCGGTATGAGTGTACTCCAGGCAGGTTTTTAATGATCCTAACTTCTCTTCTGTACCAACGTCTGGATTGGGCCAGATAATCATAAGAAGCATAAAAATGTTTATATTTTAAAAGTAAGGCCTCCACATGGCTGTTGGTCAGTTCAGCTTCCATTTCTTTTTTGATCAATGGAAGGTAATCTTCATGTATAGCTTCATCGCCCTGGATATAAATCATCCAATCGGTATCTGCGCTGATTTCAGCTAAAGCCTTATTGGTTTCATCGGCAAAGACACGCCCGCCTTCACGTATACTTTCGTCCCAAACGGTATCGATTGTTCTGATTTTAGGGTCAATGCTTCTCACCATTTCAGAAGTTTCGTCTGTAGAATTTCCTAGCGCTACAATAAAATCATCACACAATGGCAGCACAGAAAGTATAGCTTCTTTTGCAGGATAATCATTAGCAATAGCATTTCTTAAAAACGTAAAACCGGTAACTTTCATTATTGGGGCACCTCGTAGCTAATAATTTTTGTTTATTTGTACAAAGATAGTTTTATTGATGAATACGCATCTATCCATTTTAAGCGAAGTAAAGGCGGGAAACTATAAGGTTTTGGCAAGAGCCCTCACGCTTGTTGAAAACGATATTGAACCGGCCGATTCGATTTTAAGAAGTTTAGATAGTAAAACAGATGTTCCTGTTTTAGGTATTACAGGGCCGCCGGGCGCAGGAAAAAGTACGCTGGTAAATGCAGTAACGAGCCATTTTGTTGCTGAAGGGAAACGCATTGCCATATTGGCGGTAGATCCGACGTCACCCTTTAATTTTGGTTCTTTGTTGGGCGATCGCATCCGGATGGCTGGTCAGTTTAACAATCCAAATGTTTTTATCCGTTCGTTGGCCACGCGTGGCGCTTTGGGCGGTATTTCGGCAAAAACCATAGAAATGGTTGATGTTTTAAAAGCGGCTGATTTTGATCTGATTATTGTTGAAACTGTTGGGGTAGGGCAATCGGAAGTAGAAATTGCCGGATTGGCAGATAAAACAATCGTTGTATTGGTGCCCGAATCAGGAGATGAAGTTCAGCATATCAAATCGGGTTTGATGGAGATTGCTGGTTGTTTCGTAATCAATAAAGCTGATCGGGATGGCGCGGATACTTTTGCTAATAACCTGAAAAAAATCGTTCATCAGGGCATAAAGGCTATTCCAATCCTAAAAACCATTGCTGATAAAGATATAGGTATAGACGAATTGTGTAGATGGATTATCAATGCTGAAGTTTTCGATGAAAGCCGAAAATCTTTTTTGTTTGCGGAAAAAGCATGGAAGCTTATACAACATCAAAAAATGCAGTATATTGATAAGAAAAGGCTACATGAAAAGGTTCAGGTAGCCTTAAAACAAGGTGATTTTAATATTTATCGTTTTGCTGATGAGTTTGGTAATAATGATTAATTGTAAGTGTAATATGCCAATTGTTAACTGCCAACCGCAACTGACTAACTGTTCATAATATCTTCAATCTCTTCTGCTTCCAATGGTATATCAGCCATTAAATCTATATTTCCGTTTGCAGTGGTGAGAATATTATTTTCTAAACGGATGCCTAAATCCTCTTCTGGTATATAAATGCCTGGTTCAACCGTAAGGATATTGCCGTTGGCAAAAGGGGTGTATCTTCCTGCAAAGTCATGCACATCGATACCCAGGTGATGTGAATTACCATGCATAAAATATTTTTTATAGGCAGGATAGCTGGCGTTTTGGTTTTTTACATCTTCTAACGAGATTAAGCCAAGGTTAACCAATTGTTCTGTCATGATTTCACCAACCTGTTCGTGGTAAGAATTCCATATTGTTCCTTCGCCAATTAATTTGATCGACTCTTTCATTACATGCAATACCGCATTATATACATCCTTTTGTCTTTTTGTAAACCTGCCGTTAACAGGGATGGCCCTGCTCATATCTGCATTATAATTGGCATATTCTGCTCCAAAATCGAAAAGTATTACGTCCCCGTCTTTACAAACCTGATTATTGTCATTGTAATGCAGGATGTTGGCATTATGGCCGGAAGCAATTATGGGTGTGTAGGCGTGTCCTGTTCCACCCTGACGGATAAATTCGTGTATGATCTCCGCTTCAATTTCATATTCTTTAACACCAGGTTTTGTAAACTTTAATACCCTGATAAAAGCGTCACGGGTTATTGCCGACGCCTTTTTAATCAGCTCAATCTCAACATCAGATTTAACTGCACGTAAATTTCGCATCATCGGTGCCGAGCGTTCATAATGATGCAATGGGTATTTTGACCTCATCTTTTCGATAAAACGGATATCCCGATAAGGAACCTCGTGGGCATACCTGTCGTTCTCATTGGTATTTAAATAAATATTGTCCGCATAATTAACAATGCTGTGTAAGATGTTGTCAAAATCTTCCACCCAATATACAGACTGGATGCCTGAAGCAGCTTTTGCCTGTTCTTTGGTATACTTATATCCTTCCCAAACCTTGATGTAGTCGTTTGTCTGTCTTAAAAACAGGACTTCCCTGTACAAAGGATTAGGACAATCGGGATATAACAGTAAAATTGTTTGTTCCTGATCAACCCCTGATAAATAAAATAAATCGGGATTTTGCTTAAAAACGAAATTCTGATCACCACTTCTAGGAAACTCATCACTTGAGTTAAATATCGCTATTGAATTGTTTTTTAAGGTGTTGCAGAAATTTTTTCGATTTAAGATAAATAATGACTGATCAATAGTAGGGTATTTCATGAGAAAGTATTTTATGTGGGCAAAGGCCAAATGTAATAAAATGATTAATGACTGTTGAAGTTTGGAACGGAGTTTGTATAAAAGTTTGAAAATTTAAAATTTTGATTAATTTTGCCATTACTGAAAAATTAATCAATTAAATTGTTTAACCCTTAAAAAAGAAAAAAGATTATGAACTATTCTACTTTAAAGAAAAGTGTTGCGCTTTCTTTAGTGGCATTAACAGGAGTTGCTTCTCTTGCTGTCGCTCAGGATGCTCCTGCAACCTCTTCTGCTGTCAAAGTATTTGGTGGTAGAGGCCAGTACAGAACTTGGTCTATCGGTGTACACGGTGGTGTTTTAATGCCAGTTGTTGCTATCGGTGGATCAAACGATTTTAACAAATGGGATGCTAATTTAGGTTACGGTTTAAACATCCGTAAGCAATTAGGTCACTCTTTCGGTTTAGAATTAAACGGAACACGTGGTAAACTTTCAGGTAACAACGAAGGTATCACTAATCCAGCTGTTAGAGATTTCGAAACTCAATTACAATATGCTGTAGATTTACGCGGTGTTGTAAACGTAGGTTCAATTGATTTCCTACGTCGTGAAAATGCCGTAGGTTTCTTCGTAACAGCTGGTGCTGGTATGTTAGCTTATGCACCAAAAATCACTACTGGTACTGGTCAGGTAATTGACTGGAAAGGTAATGCTGTAGGTCCTGCTGATGACAGACATGATGCTAAAGATTATGTAAAAGGTTTCTATATTCCAGTTGGTGCTGGTGTTAAATTCAAAGTTTCTGAGCGTGTTAACTTCAACTTAGGTTATACCATGAACTTTGTTGATGCTGATAACTTAGATGGAGTTTATGCTAAAGGTACTACTAAAGATAAATTCTCTTACGGTTATGCTGGTTTAGAATTCTCTTTAGGTTCTTCTGCTAAACCAAGTTTAGAGTGGACTAACCCACTAGCTACTATGTACGATGAGTTAAAAGATCCAACTTTACGTCAGGAAGTTGAAGCATTGAAAAACCGTGTTTCTGCTGTTGAGAAATCTGTTGAAGATTTGAAAAAAGATACTGATGGTGACGGTGTTGCTGATCAATTCGATAAATGCCCAGGAACTCCTGCTGGTACTGCTGTTGATGGTTCAGGTTGTCCTCTTCCAAAAGCAACTACAGATACAGTAGCTTCTAACGTGACTGGTTTCGAAAGAATCGGTTTTGATTTCAACTCTTCAGTTTTAAAAACTGAATCTTACCCTACTTTAGATAAATTATCTTCAGTGTTACGTGAAAACGGTGGTAAAGTAACTGTAAACGGTTACGCTTCAAGCGAAGGTACTGCTGCATATAACATGAAATTATCTAAAGACAGAGCTAATTCTGTTAAAACATACTTAGTAAACTCTGGCGTTAACGCTAGTCAAGTTGCTACTAAAGGTTATGGTGAAGCTAACCCAATTGCTTCTAACGATACTGAAGAAGGTCGTATCCAGAACCGTCGTGTTGAAACTGCTAGAAACTAGTATTTCAATATAAAATTTAAGAAAGTCCCGATTTAAATCGGGACTTTTTTTATGCCTTTTAGTTTCGTGTATAAAGCTTTTTAGCTAAGTTTGTACATGTACTTCTTTAGAAAAAAAGATCCAAACCGGCCAAATAATATTAATTTGAGGATTATGCATTTTATCAATGCATTGGCCATCTTAATTTTTCTTGCAGGTATCATCTACAAGCTTATTCAGTGGCTTGCCAAATAACTCTAAATTTATGAAACAAATTATTAAAACAACTAATGCTCCAGCTCCAATTGGACCATATAGCCAAGCTGTACAGGCCGGGAACTTTTTATTCGTATCAGGTCAGGTTGCCATTAATCCTGAAAGTGGCGAGTTGAATATTGGCAATATTGAAGAAGAAACACATCAGGTAATGCGCAATCTTAAAGCTGTTTTGCTTGAGGCTGGCTTAACTTTTGATCATGTGGTAAAGTCTACTATTTTTTTAAGTGATATGGGTACTTTTGCTCAGGTTAATGAGGTTTATGGCCAATACTTTACTGCTGATTTTCCTGCCCGCGAAACAGTTCAGGTTTCAGTATTACCTAAAAATGTGAATGTGGAAATCTCGGTAATTGCTGTTATAGGCTAGTTGACAGAAAAAGAGTATATTTGATATCAGGCATTGTTCTTCAAATCAGCTGGGGAACAATGTCTATACCTTTGCCATAAGGGATTTCCTGCCACAAAAAAATTCTATTATAGAATATTCGCTTCCATATTAATTTGGCCATTAGTTTATTCATGAGAGAAAGATTACGAAATCATCTGAATTTCTAAAATCGTTAACACGTGTAATAAATTCAAATTAATGTTGCCTCATTATTTTAATCTACATCAATTTAAATGTTGTTTTTGCAGCCTCGTTTTTCAATTTCAAAAGAAAATGGATGTACACCATTTTCTGCTTATTTGCTTTTGCTGCTATCGATCGTTATTTTTAACGCACAATTGCTAAAAATTGTTGTTACAAGAAACGGTAAAATATTTTGTTTAATTCGGTATTAGATACACCTGTTGAGTTTTTGAAAGGCGTTGGGCCAAGCCGTGCTGATGTTTTGAAAAAAGATCTTGGCCTGTTTACCTATCAGGATATGCTTGCACATTATCCATTCAGGTATATCGACCGTACTAAATATTTCAAGATCAATCAGATCAATCCAGATTCGCAGTATATCCAGATTATTGGTCGGGTAATTAGCAAAAAGGTGATTGGCGATAAAAGAGCAAAACGTATTGTCGCGGTTTTTAAAGATGAAACCGGGATGATGGAACTGGTTTGGTTTCAAAGTTTAAAATGGGTTGATGAAAACATCGCAGTTGGTACCGCATATGTAGCATTTGGGAAACCGAACTTTTTTAACGGGACTTTCAGTATCTCACACCCTGAGATGGAGTTATATCAGCGCAAACAGGTAGGAAGGGGTAATCTGACCCTACAACCAGTTTATAATTCAACAGAAAAGCTTAAAAAATTTAATCTTGATTCAAAAGGTTTACAGCGTTTAATTGCGGGCCTGCTTGATCAGATTATCCCGCAGGTTCCGGAAAATTTACCGCAATATATTATAGATAAGTACCAGCTACCCGATAAAAGATTGGCCTTGCTAAATATTCATTTCCCCAAAAATCAAAAGGATTTAAATGCTGCGGAAAGACGTCTTAAGTTTGAGGAACTGTTCTTTATCCAGTTACAGCTCTTACACAATAAACATTTACGCCAGTTAAAATTTAAAGGCGCCACATTCGATAAAGTTGGTGATAAGGTAAACCGCTTTTATAAGGAATTTTTACCCTTTGAGTTAACCAATGCTCAAAAACGTGTAATTAAAGAAATCAGAATTGATACACAGCGTGGTGTTCAGATGAACCGGCTTGTACAGGGAGATGTAGGAAGTGGAAAAACTGCTGTTGCATTAATGAGTATGCTTTTGGCTAGTGATAATGGCTATCAAGCTTGTATGATGGCGCCTACAGAGATTTTAGCTCGTCAGCATTACGCTTCTATTACTGAGCTTGTAACCGATGATTTGGTACGTGTTGCTATTCTAACCGGGAATACCAAAAAGAAAGAGCGTACCATTTTGCATGATCGGTTGGAGAATGGAGAGATCGATATCCTGATTGGAACACATGCATTGATTGAAGATAAGGTCCAGTTTAAAAATTTAGGTCTGGTTGTGATTGATGAACAGCACCGCTTTGGTGTAGAACAACGCGCCAAGCTTTGGCGCAAAAATATTATCCCTCCGCATATCCTGGTTATGACTGCTACTCCGATTCCACGTACGCTGGCAATGACCTTATACGGTGATCTTGACGTTTCAATTATCGATGAATTACCGGCCGGAAGAAAACCTATTGAAACAAAACACCTTTTTGAAAGCCAACGGCTCAGGATGTTTGGTTTTATGAAGCAGGAAATAGCCAAAGGCAGACAGGTTTATATTGTTTACCCTTTGATTAAGGAAAGCGAAAAATTAGATCTTTTAAATCTCGAGGCTGGAATTGAGCAGTTAAGTTACCAGTTTCCCCGCCCTGCTTACCAGATGAGTATTGTGCATGGACAAATGCCAAATGCAGATAAACAATTTGAGATGCAGCAGTTTATTGATGGTAAAAGTCAGATTATGGTAGCAACTACCGTAATTGAAGTAGGTGTTAATGTACCTAATGCTTCAGTAATGGTAATTGAAAACGCCGAACGGTTTGGTCTATCTCAACTCCACCAGTTACGCGGTAGGGTAGGCCGTGGTGCAGAACAATCTTTCTGTATCTTAATGAGTGGTAATAAACTTAGTAAGGAAGGCAAAATCCGTTTAGAAACGATGGTTAGAACCAATAATGGATTTGAAATATCTGAAATTGATCTGCAGCTTCGTGGCCCCGGTGATATTACCGGAACGCAGCAAAGTGGTGTGCTGGACTTAAAGCTTGCCGATCTGGCAAAAGACCAGGTGATTTTATCTGAAGCACGCAATACAGTAATCGAACTTTTTTCGGAAGATCCACAGTTAGAGATGCCTCAACATGCGACTTTAAAGATACATCTGCAAAAACTGGAAAGAGGGATTTCTTTTGATAAAATAAGTTAGCTTAACCATTGACTTATTATTCTTACTTCTTTGCAATAACATCTAATATTGTATTATTTGTTTTACCTGACGAATTTCTGTAATATTTTTTTTACGAGTCAGCCCCTTATAATTATTATTTTACCCCCTTTTTTTAATTGCTAATATCCTTACCTTGCGTGTGTAACCAATTATGAACTGTTTAGTCGTCAACTCTGAATGATTATGGTGTGTTATCCAGTAGTTTATATAAAGTAATTCGTTCGTGTGTCAGATAAGGGGATTTATACACGATTTATGTGATTATTGATCAGCTTTACTACGCCAATATTTTTTCCATTGGAAGATTAATGTAAATGGCTTACACTAAAAATGAAGCTTTAATAATGCAAAAGTGAACAGTTCATGATTACTCATGAATATTAAATTGTATTACAATCAATATCTAACCAAAATTAATTGAAAAACTATGAAAAAAAATCTATTGAGGACTTTTGCCAGAGGTAGCATGTTTCTTGTTTGCGGTGGTTGTCTTGTTTTTTCTCCACTTGCCAGCATGTCTGCCAAAGCATCATTGCATGAAAAGGAACCTTTTGATTTTTACAAAATCCCCTTCGACGATATTATTGTGAAGGGAAAAGTTACAGATGCAAACGGGCCGGTTCCAGGTGTAAGCGTGAAGTTGAAAGGCGGCACAGCAACCACGGTAACCGATGGCGCTGGGAACTTCAGTATCAAAGTTCCTGAAAATGCGACTTTGGTATTTACCTATATCGGTTATGCCGATCAGGAAGTTCAGGTAAAGGGCCAAACCAATATTAGTGTAAAGTTATCAGAGAATAACCAAAATCTTTCTGAAGTAGTTGTAGTAGGTTATGGTACACAAAAGAAGGCTGTTGTATCTGGTGCTGTTGCTTCTGTTAAAGGTACCGAACTTGCTAAATCTTCATCGGTAAATTTAACCAACTCATTAGCTGGGCGATTGCCTGGTGTTACCGCATTGCAAGGCAGTGGTGAGCCAGGTTACGATGGGTCGACCATCAGGATTCGTGGCACAAACTCACTTGGGAACAATAATGCATTGATCGTAATTGATGGGATACCCAACCGTGCGGGCGGTATCGAGCGCTTAAATCCAAATGATATTGAAAGCGTATCAGTGTTGAAAGACGCATCCGCTGCTATTTATGGCTCGCAAGCGGCCAATGGGGTAATCTTAATTACCACCAAGCAGGGTAAATCTGGAAAGCCCCAGTTTTCTTACGATTTTAGTTATGGCTTGCAACAGCCTACCAGGATACCAAAAATGACCAATTCGGTACAATATGCCGAAATTCTGAATGAGCTTAACATCTTCGGTTCTGACATTAACCCTAACGAATGGGCTGCCGCATGGAACAGTTTTAAATCTACGGGTTCCTATACTTCTACAGGAGGAAAAACAATTAATGCTGCTTATAAAGCAGATGAGATCAGGAAATTTGCTGATGGATCAGATCCTTTAAGATATCCTAATACTGATTGGTTTAAAACCACTTTTCAAAACTGGTCGCCTCAGCAAAGGCATAATGTTCAGATCAATGGCGGTAGTGAAAATGTAAAGTACCTCGTTTCTTTGGGTTATCTTGATCAGGATGGCTATTATAAAAACTCCGCAACGGGATACAAACAATATGATATGCGTTTTAATCTTGAAGCAAAGTTGAGTAAATACATTACCACAACTTTAGGGGTAACAGCCAGAGAAGAAGACCGTAATTTCCCAACCGTGGGTGCAGGCGATATTTTCAGGTTTTTAATGAGAGGGCGCCCGAATGAGATTGCGGTATGGCCAAATGGTAAACCTGGAAGAGATATCGAATATGGTTATAACCCGGTGGTATCTACTACAGATTTAACGGGTTACAATAAGGATATCAGGGATTATTTTCAAACTACTGGTAAAGTCGAAATTAAAATTCCTGGTGTTGAAGGATTAAAAGTAACGGGAACTGCTGCAATAGATAAATATTCTGGTAGGCAGAAAAACTGGCAATTGCCATGGACACTTTATGATTGGGACAAAAAAACTTTTGAAGCTGATGGGGTAACGCCAGTATTATCAGGTACAGTAAGATCGCAATATACTGATCCAAGACTAAGAGAAACAGCTGGCGGTCAATTGGCCATCAACTTAACCGGCATGATCAATTATGATAAAAAAATCGGTGATCACAATATTGGTTTAATGGCTGGTGTAACCCGCGAAAAGGTAGCAAATGATGGATTTACAGCTTTTAGGAGATATTTTATTTCAACATCTGTTCAGGAGCTGCTTGCAGGTGATGAACGAGAACAATCGTTAGGTAATAATCCGGGAGATCCGAACAATTTGTTTAACAGGGCGCGTTTAAGCTACTTTGGAAGGGCTGGGTATAACTATAAAGAAAAATACCTTGCGGAATTTTTGTGGAGGGTAGATGGCTCTTATATTTTTCCAACTGATAGACGTTTTGGTTTTTTTCCTGGAGTATCTGTGGGATGGCGTTTATCTGAAGAGTCTTTTTTCAAAGAAAATGTTAAGTTCATCAACAATCTAAAACTAAGGGCATCATACGGGCAGATGGGGGCTGAGGCCTATTTTGGAGATGCTCTTCAAGAATATCAATATCTCAGTTTAATGAACTTTGGAACTTATACTTTTAATGATCTGGTTACCAAAACGCTAACAGAGGGTAAAGTACCTAACTTCAATTTCGGGTGGGAAGTTGCCAATAATACCAACGTAGGTTTAGATGCATCATTTTTAAATAACAAACTATCGCTTGAATTGGATTATTTCTATAATAAACGTACTAATATCCTGATTAGTAGAGGAAGTTCAGTACCTGAAAGCTCAGGTATTTCTGACCGTTTACCTCCTGTTAACTTAGGGAAGGTAAATAATAAAGGTTTCGAGTTCAAATTGAGCTATAATGATCGGATTGGTGATTTAGATTTTGGCGTAAGCGTAAATGGCGGTTATGCAAAAAACAAGATCATTTTCTGGGATGAAACCCCCGGCGCTCCGGAATGGCAACGTTCAACTGGTAGGGTAACCAATTCGTGGTTGGTGTATGATTATGATGGAGTTTTTAAGGATCAGGCAGAAATTAATGCCAATACAATTAACTATAGTGCATTAACCAGCAATTTACGTCCTGGAGATATGAAGTTTAAAGATATTAACGGTGATGGAAAAATCAACGCAGATGATAAAATACGTCTGGATAAGAATGGTACGCCAACCTTTACCGGGGGCTTTAATTTAAACTTACAATACAAAGGATTTGACTTGTCAGTGCTGATTCAAGGTGCAACCGGCGGGATGCAGATCGTAGGGATTACAGAATCTGGCGATATTGGTAATTTCTTAGAATGGTCTTACAAAAACCGTTGGAGCATTGAGAATCCAAGTTCGGTAGATCCACGTTTATCTAACCGTGGCGCTACTTATTACACCGATGGCAATAATGCATTGAATAATACCTATTGGTTGCGGAGCAATAATTACATCAGGCTTAAAAATGTGGAATTAGGTTACACCTTGCCAACTGGCTGGGTTGAAAAAGTAGGCTTAAACAGTGTAAGGGTATATACAAATGGATTAAATCTGGCTACCCTTGATAAAATCAAAGTTTGGGATCCGGAGTCAACTAATTCAAGCGGTCAGTATTATCCGCAGGCCAGGGTAATCAATTTTGGTATTAAAGCCGCGTTTTAATGTATAGCTATTTATCAATTACAACCAAGAATATGAAAACAATTAATAAAAATATAAAGGTCTACATATTAATTTTCACAACGATTTTTGCAGTCTCCTGTAAAAAAGATTTTTTAAATGTAGATTCCCCTAGCCAGGTGCCGGCAGAATCAGTATGGAAAGACCCTGCAACTGCACAGGCCTTTGTTAATGATATCTATAACGGATTGGGTAATGGAGGTTTCTCTGAACAAATGTTGGCTTCGGTTTCTGATGAAGCTTTATTTACCCATCCTACACGTGGTATTGATTTGATCAACAATGCAACTATCAATCCGTCTACGCTGGGTTGGATAGACGATACATGGGGATATAAACAGATGTATACCCGCATCAGAGCATGTAATATTACCATCGAAAAAATTACTAGTGGTGATAATGGTTTGAGCAGCCAATCGTTAAAAGATCAGCTGTTAGGCGAAGCTTATTTTTTAAGGGCCTACTACTATCAGCAGTTATTGCGTTATTATGGCGCTATACCCCTCATCACAAAAGTCTATGTGCTAGATGATGACTATAAAGTAAAAAGAAATACATATGAAGAGTGTGTAAATTTTATCGTTAAAGATTGCGATGAAGCCAATAGGTTGTTAGCTGGGAAAATACTCGATAAAGGACGTACTACAGCACTTGCTGCACTGGCATTAAAGTCAAGAGTATTAATTTATGCGGCCAGTGACTTACACGATAGGGCAAAGCTTACTGCTAAAGTTACCAATATTGCTGCTCAAAAGTTAGATTTTTTAAGCTATGCCAGCGGTAACCAGGCTGATCGCTACAGATTGGCGCAAACTGCAGCCAAAGCGGTAATGGATTTAGGTACAGGTTATAAATTAAATCTTTCTGTGCCCGCTACAGATGGTCAGTTAAATTACAAAAGCATTGCCATGGGGGGAGGGAGTAAAGCTCCTGGTATAGATGCAAGTGCCGCATCAGAACTCATTTTTGCCCGTTATTTTATTATCCAGAATAATAATAAACATGCACAGCAAAATGGTCCTAATGGGTATCATAACTGGGCAGGTAATACGCCGATAGGTTTATTGGTTGATGATTATGAGATGAATGATGGCAGTAAGTTTAGCTGGGCCAATGCCGCGCAAAAAGCTAATCCTTACCAAAATAGAGACCCTCGTTTTTATGCTACCATTTTATATGATGGAGCAGGTTGGAAACCACGTGATAAGGCTTCCGGAAATGTGGATCCCGCCAGCCAGATTCAAACCGGTATTTATGATTTGTTAGATGATAAAGGCAGCAGGTTCGACTTTAAAGGATTGGATACGCGTGGAAGTTCGATTGAGAACTGGAACGGTAGCTGGACAGGTTATTACTATCATAAGTTTATCGATCCGGATCCAACGATTGTAGATGCTTCTATGTCGCAGAATGTACCATGGCCTTTCTTTAGGTATACAGAAGCGGTGTTTAATTATATTGAAGCCAGTATCGAGTTAGGAGAACTTAGTAATGCAACAAATTGGTTAAATAAAATCCGTTTCAGAGCAGGCATGCCTGCGGTAACCGCTACCGATCAGGCTGGACTTAGAGCTGTTTACCGCCATGAGCGCCGTATAGAAATGGCTTATGAGGAACAACGTTATCATGATGCACGCAGGTGGTTAATTGCTAGTGAAACTTTAGGTAGAAAAGTTACTTATATTAAAGTAACCGGTAAGTTTAAGTCTGGTAAAAGTATGACATCGCCTTATCATTATGATCCAACCGTATACGATTATACTTATACTCCGGTTGAGGAAAATGCGCAGGAAAACAGAAGCTGGGACAATAAGCTTTACTTCAGGCCATTTAGCCGAGATGAAGTGAATAAAAATAATTTACTTGAACAAAATCCTGGCTATTAAACTGGCCATGCTATATAACCCGATGGATAATTATCTATCGGGTTTTTTTATGCTTAAAGCTTTGGGTTGTTAATCAGTTATCTTAATTTTTAATTTAAATAATTAAGGTTGAGCTTTTTCTATTCGTGTATTGATTTTTCAAAGCTTAGTTTTGCAAATATTTTTTTTCCATGGCAGATTCAGGCCCTAACCCCGTTATTGTAAAACCAGACCCGTTCGCAGCCTTGCGTTATAAGGAATTTAGATCATTTTTAGGCATGCGATTCTTTTTTACACTTGCTTATCAAATGCAGGCCGTTGTTATTGGCTACCACATTTACGATTTAACACATGATCCGCTGAAACTCGGTCTGGTTGGATTATGCGAAGCTATTCCAGCCATTGGGATCGCATTATACGGTGGTTATATTGCCGATAAAAGTGAAAAACGTGGTTTGCTGATCAAAATATTTTCAGGTGTTTGGCTGGCATCGGTTTTAATGCTGATTATTACCAGTAAATATTTTCATCTCCGGGAAGACCTTATCGTGTTGATCATGTATGGCTTGGTTTTCTGCATTGGCCTGGCCAGGGGATTTTTTGGTCCGGCGACGTTTTCATTAATGGCGAAGATCGTACCTAAAGAATTATATCCAAACTCCAGTACTTGGAACAGCAGCAGCTGGCAACTGGCTACCATTATTGGTCCATTGCTTGGTGGTTTGGTAAATTGGTTATGGGGAATTACAGCAGCCTATAGTGTCATTGTGGCCCTTGTTACGGTATCGTTGATCTGCATATTTACCTTCAAAAAGCATCCAGCCACTTATGTGCCTACGCAGAATATATTTCATAGTTTAAAAGAAGGCATCCAATTTGTTTTTAAAACGAAAATGATGGTTTGGGCCATGAGCTTAGATCTGTTCTCGGTGTTTTTTGGTGGCGCTGTAGCCTTACTGCCCATGTTTGCCAAAGATGTTTTTCATTTGGGATCTTTCGGATTGGGCATGATGCGCGGTGCGGCATCTTCAGGGGCTGTAGTTACGATGCTGGCCATGACCCGTTTTTCACCAATGGGCAAACCCTGGCGTAACTTGTTAATTGCAGTAACTGGCTTCGGCCTCAGCATTATTTGCTATGGTTTATCTAAAAACTTCTACCTCACCTTATTCTTTCTTTTCCTGGAGGGATCGTTTGATAGTGTAAGTGTCATCATCAGGCAAACCATTATGCAGTTACTTACTCCAGATGAGATGCGGGGCAGGGTTTCGGCTGTAAACAGTATGTTTATTGGTTCGTCAAATGAGATTGGAGAGTTTGAGTCGGGTTTAACGGCTAAACTGATGAACCTGGTTCCTGCGGTTGTGTTTGGAGGAAGCATGACAATTGCCATTGCTGGCATTACCTGGTTAAAAACAAGATCGTTAACCAAACTAAGTTTACAGTATATCAATGCGCAAACGGCTAAGACCGGTTAATACACGTAGTTCTCTTTATAGACAGGAAAGCAGTAGTATGCAAAATTTTTCGGAGGCCCTGCCTTTCCTCAAATCTTTTTGTTAAAGGTGTTGATCGGCTTAATTCAGTGCAACAAAAAGTATTTCCGTACAGTCAGGTTTAGTGCAATTGTGCTTTTGCTGCTATTAATGGTTAACAGGCCAGGTGTTCAAATAAACCATTGGGTAATATTTATTTAAAAAGTTGTCAACTTGAACAGCTAATAGCGCTAGAAAGTTGACAACTTCACAAGTTAAAACTTCTTATTTTTACCCCACATGAGGTAAATAATAGAACCAAGGAAAGGTGCCAGCAGGATAATGATAAACCACAATACCTTTACACTAAAACCCATCGAACTGTTTCTGGAGATATGATAAAGGGCGATCAAGATTAAGGCCAGCCATAAAACGGCCGGTATAATCACGAAAAGGGCCACCTGATTGCTGTTGATTTCTGCTAATAACATCCGATTGAATTTAATTACTTAAGCTTCAACAATCCGCTCGCCAATTTGTTGGCGCCACATGGCCTGGTACAAGCCATTTTGTGCAATTAGCTCTTCATGCTTGCCCTGCTCAATAATATGGCCTTTTTCCAGTACGTAAATCTGATCGGCATGTTTAATAGTTGATAAGCGGTGCGCAATTAAGATTGTAATGTGATCAGTTAAGTCTGATACTGAGCGGATGGTTTTGGTAATTTCTTCTTCCGTAATCGAATCGAGCGAAGATGTAGCCTCATCAAAAACGAGGATATCCGGCTGGCGCAATAAAGCACGGGCTATAGATAAACGCTGTTTCTCCCCGCCTGAAACCTTTACACCACCTTCACCAATGATTGAATCCAGCCCTTTGTCTGCACGGGCCAATAAAGTTTGACAAGCAGCCTGGTTTAATACTTTATAACATTCCTCATCAGTTGCCGTAGGATTTACAAACAGCAGGTTTTCTCTGATCGTACCCGAAAACAGCTGTGTATCCTGGGTCACAAAACCGATCTTTTCACGCAGGGCATCTAAATCAATTTTCTTGCTGGAAATGCCATTGTATAAAATTTCACCCTGTTTTGGCGGATAAAGACCAACCAATAGTTTTACAAGAGTTGTTTTTCCGGAGCCCGATGGGCCAACAAAAGCAATGGTTTGCCCGTTATGTGTGCTGAAAGAAATGTTTTCTAAAGCATTGCGGTTAGCAGTTTGATGTTTAAAGCCAACATCGTTAAAGGTTAAATCATTAATTTTTTGAATTTCGGTCGGATTCTCCGGTTTCCTATCTATCGGTGTACTTAAAATCTTTTTAAAATTACCAAGCGAAACTTCAGCCTCTCTCCAGGCTAAAATTACATTACCTAACTCTTGTAATGGTCCGAACAGGAAAAATGAGTAAAATAAAAATGTTAAATACTGACCTGCAGAAATGGTGTTGTCAAAAATCAGCAATAATAAAACCAACACCATGGTACTGCGTACCAGGTTTACGGTTGTACCCTGTACAAAGCTCATGCTCCGCACATACTTGACTTTTTTAAGTTCCAAACCAAGTATTTTATAGGTGGTTTTGTTCAATCTTTCAATTTCCTGATCGGCCAGCCCTAAACTCTTTACCAGTTCGATATTTCTGAGCGATTCGGTAGTAGAACCAGCCAAAGCAGTAGTTTCACCAACAATAGCCCGCTGGATGGTCTTGATCTTTCGACTCAAAAACCAGCTGACGAAGCTAATGACAGGAATGGCTGAAAAATATACCAGGGTAACTTTATAACTTACCGTGAACGAATACACGATCACGAATACCATTCCGATTAAACTTACGAATAAGATACTGATGAATGCGGTAATAAATTTCTCAGAATCCAAACGTACTTTCTGTAAAATACCCAGGGTTTCGCCACTGCGCTGATCTTCGAAAACCTGATAAGGCAATTTTAGCGAGTGCTGCAAACCGTCTGCATACATTTTTGCACCAACTTTTTGCACAATAACGCTGGTAAAATAATCCTGAAAGTTTTTGGCAATCCGCGATACCATGGCTGCCCCGATTGCAAGGCCGATTAAGCCTATTGAACCCCAAAGATATTGAGCATAGGTTAACGTGTCTTTTTTATTGATGAAGCGATCTAAAATTTTTCCGGTAATAAGCGGATCCATCAAAGAAAAGCCAATATTTAAACCTGCAAGCAATAACGCCAAAGCCACAATCCATTTATGGCTTTTCAGGTAACTGAGTAATAATCCCATTAAGTTTTGTTGTTTTATTACAAACATAAAAAAAGGGAACGGATAAAAATCCATTCCCCTTTTTTATGACTTTAAGCTAAGAAAGTTAGCTAAGTTAAAGGTTAAAATCCATAACGTAAACCGATTTGTGCCTGCCATGGGTTACCTGATGGAATTACAATTCCGGTATTGTTTAAGCGGTATTTGTAATTAGAACTTGCTGCGTCAAAACCGGTAACGGCATACAGTGCCTGTGTTCCTAAAGTTTCTGAAGTACCCCAGGTTTTCTTGAACAAATTGGCTACGTTAAATAAATCGCCAGAAATTTCAATGCTTTGTTTTTTACCGCGGCCGAATTTAATCTGGTAAGCTAATCTTAAATCAAATGTGCCATAGAAACCGTTTATACCGCCATTACGCTCTGCAAATGTACCTTCGTACTTGGTGATATAATCTTTCAAGCTCTGGCTTGCAGCCCCGTTATCTAATAAGGTTTGTAAAGCAGTTCTAAGCGTAGCTGGTACATTGGTATTTGATCTGTTGAAGATGTAGGCCAAATCATTTGTTGCCACGAAATCACCATTGGTATTTCCACCCGATAATAAACTATATCTGGTACCGCCAATGCCCGAATAACGAATTCCGGCTTTAATACCTTTAAATGATGGTAGTGTTCCGTAAACGACTACTTTGTTTCTAAATTGACCATTTGAATAAGTCATTCTACTTAAATCGCGCGGATCATCAACTACGGGCAAAGATAAAGTTGCTGAGTTGGCTACGTTACCATTATACGAGGTGTTATCTTTTGTATCATTCCAGGTGTAGCTCGCCGTAATTTCCCCATCTTTAAAATATCTCCAGGTACCATCTACAACAACAGCAAACTGATTTACTTTCCCTTTGCTGTTCAATTCTAACACCCTGCCGAACATATTAGTTAAACGACCTGTTTTCCAGTCAGTATTTCCATTACCTGTATTAATTGTATTAGCAGGTACAAAAACACCTCTGTTTCCTTCGTTTGATAATCTGAAGAAAGGATCGGCAACCATATTTCTATCTACATACATATAGTTGTGACGTGCAAATGTGGCATAACCGGTAATGCCTATTCTAATTCTATCGTTAATCAATTTATTATAGGACAAATTGGCTTTATAAACCACCGGTACTTTGGCATCATCGGCATAGGTATTGATGGTAGGGATCTGTAATCCGGGTAGCGTTGGTGCCGTAGCGGTCCCATTTCTGTAACCGATAAAGTCTGGAGTTGGTACGCCCGAACCGGTAACATCAACTGTTGCGAGGTGTTTACCATCAAAAGTTAAGTTGTTAATGGTAACATAATTATTTACGTCCGATCCAAAAATTCCGGCTCCCAAACGAACGTAGTCGCTATGGTTTTCATTAATATCCCAGTTGAACTGGATACGCGGTTGAATTAAAAATTGCTTTAATTCATGGTCTGTTCTTACCCCTATGGCATCAAACAATTGTTGGTTTAACGGAGATGTTGGATATTTACTGTAATCTAAGCGTAAACCACCCGTAAAATCCAATCCTTTACCCAGTTTGGTTTGCATTTGGCCGTAAATTGCGGTGTTCCATAACTTACCAACAACACTCGGATCAGCAACTAAAGGGACTTCCCTGTAATAGTTTATGGGTATCAGGTTATTAAAATTTTGTAAAGCAGTTTGCTGGTTTCCTGCTTCGGCAGTACCCGATCTGTTAAACGTAAAACGTCCATTTACCTCGCTACCATATAATGACAAAGCGTGGGTATACATAATGTCTACACCAAAAGTGTATTTAATTTTATCTGTATTGTAATATAAATTATCTACTAACTGGAAAACGTTATTAGTGAAACCTTCTTGTCCAAAACGATGCCCTCCAATTTGAACTGCAGTAGTTAATATGCTTCCTGTAGGTGAGGTAGATTCTAAGTTAGACACAACAGCCCTTGGGATGGCAAAACCCAGTTCATCATTTTGCGTACTGGCCTGATAGGTGTACAGGTGCTGTAATTTTAATTCGTTGGTAACTTTGCTGCTGATTGTTGAGCGTAAGGTAGCCAATAAACTATTATCAACGTTTTTATCGTTACCGTAACTTTCGTAAAAGTTGATGGCCGTATTATCTGCTAATCCCAGCGGGTTTCTGTCGTTGGTATAGTTATCTCTAACGGTTAATAAATTTTTATCATCAATCTGCCAGTCTAAACGAAGAAAACCTGCATCGGTGCCTCTCTTTTTTGGAAAAGAACCAAATTGTGGCGTGTTAGCTACGCCATATTTTGATCTTGCAACAGCTAAGAAATTGTTTAATGTGGCGTTTGTAATGTTGAAACGGGCCACGTCCGCATCCGAGTTGATATCAGCAATAATTAATGGGCGAGAATCTCTTTGATGATCCCAGGCTGCAAAATAATGTAATTTATCTTTAATGATCGGACCGCCTAAGCTAAAACCATATTGATAGGTTGAAAAATCATTAGTTCTTCTGTTTCCTCTGATGTCATATTTACTCGCCAGGAAATCAGCACGGTTATAAGCGAATGCACTCCCTGTAATCTCATTTGTACCAGATTTGGTTACTGCACTAATTGTACCACCACCAGAACGGCCTAAACTGACATCGTATTGATTGGTTACTACTTTAAACTCACGTACACTTTCAATGGAGATAGAGTATGGTGCACCACTACGGCTTGTTGTACTCCCTGCCGAAGTTGGGTTTTTGGCTGTCATGCCATCAATAGTGAAATTGGTAGATGAACCTAACTGACCTGAAATACCACCTGGACCTGCTAATGGCGACAGATCTGTTAAACTGGAAAAGTTACGGCCGTTTACTGGTAGCAAGTTCATCGTTTTTGATGAAATTTCTGTTGAGGCACCAAATTGCTGCACTTTATTCCTTAAAGCTGATCCATTAACGGTGATAGCATCAAGCGTTTGCGCATCTTCCTGCATATTAACCGCTACCATTACAGCATCGCCCTGGTTAAGCATATAACCTGTTCTGTTTTGCTCAGCATAACCAATGTAAGTGGCTTTAATAGTATAAGGACCGCCTAAAGGAAGCTCTTTAAACGTGTATTCTCCCTGAGCATTAGTAGATGTTCTGGTGGTGAAACCAGTAGAGTTATTTTTAATTTGAACAGAAACGCCGGGGATGGGCTTCTTTTGATTATCTGTTACAACTCCGGAAATTGATGCTTGGGTAGTTTGTGCCATGGCAGGGTTACTGGCATAACATAAAAACAGCATCACTGCAATAAGTAAATTTTTCATCATAATTAATTTTCTGATTTATGATGCAAAGGTGTTGTTGCAGTATTAAGCCGGTTTGGATTCTAGATTATGAAATGGTTTAGGATTATTTAGTTTTTTGGCTTATTGTTAAGCTAATGTTAATGACGTTATGTTTTTTAGGGACGAGAATTGAGGTTGTTAAGTATAGATTGGTGTGAAAATAATCCAGAAAAATGCTGTATCATAAATATGGAATTTCAATCCTGAGCTTGTCGAACGACCTTTGTTTAACTGCTTTTAAGGCGTTTCGAAAAGCTCAACGTGACAAACAAATTCGATTTAAATACCGCCTAGGATACAGCCTCTTCTAATTTTAAGCTTAACAGTCGATCAACGATTTAAACAATTAACCAGTTAACCACCTGAAATCTATTTCTTTTCTGCACTATATTTTTCACTGAACTTCTTATCCAATTGTTTGTGCAGGTTATCCAGGTTAATATCCCTGCCCTGAATAAATGCCTGTTCAACTTTGTTGGTACGCATATCCAATGCATCGCCAGCAGAAATAAAGAACGTAGCGTCTTTGCCAGACTCGATACTGCCGGAAGTTTTATCTACACCCATGGCTTTTGCTGCATTTAAGGTAATGGTCGATAAAGCTTTTTCTTTGTCTAAACCCCAGGCTGCAACGGTACCCGCCATAAAAGGGAGATTGCGCTGTTGCCAATAACCATCAATACTCAATACCACATTTAAGCCAGAGTTGGCCAGTATTGCAGCATTTTTGTAAGGCATGTTTACATCATCATCATTGTTGTTTGGTAAGGCATGTGGTTGTTTAACCACCAGCGTAATGTTGTTGTCTTTTAAGAAATCAGTAATCAGGTAAGCCTCGTCGGCTCCGGTAATTACCGGGCTAATACCGAACCTTTTGGCAAAATTAACTGCTGCAACAATATCTTTCTGGCTTTCGGCTGCGATAAACAACTTTTCATCTCCTTTAAATACCTTTTTCATCGCCTCGAAACGGGTATTAATAACCTCTGGTTTGCCCATTTCAGAATAAGCTTTAGCTTCCGCAAAAAATGAAGTTAACTGCGCAATGGCAGCCTGTGTTCTCTCGGCTAAAACTTCTGGCGACTGTTGCGGACGACCCAAGCCATTTCTAAAACGCGGTGTAACCGGCCAGGTCATGAGCATGGCATCGTCAGTTTTAAGTACTGCATCTTCCCAGTTCCAGGCATCAAGCTGAACAACAGACGAACTGCCCGAAACTGTTCCACCCTGTGGTGTTGGCTGCGCCATTAAAATTCCATTGCTGCGTAAAGTTGCCGGAACTTTCGAATCGGTATTATAAGCCACTATAGAACGGATGTGCGAATTAAAATCGCCAATTTCCTGAAAATCAAGCGTTGCTTTTACAGCTTCGATTTCTGTCAATCCTAAATTGGTGGTAGCTGCGATAAAGCCCGGATAAATATGTTTTCCTGTGGCTATAATACGCGTTACATTGTCCAGTGGTACTTGTCCATTGGCAGTTACAGAAATAATTTTCCCATTTCCAAAAAGGATGGTGCCATTTTCGATCACCGTACCATTACCCACATGCACGGTTGCACCGGTAATGGCAATGGTTTTACTTTGTTTTTGAGCTGGCGAAATGTTGGCTTGTGCAAAACCCATCAGGCTTGTTGCGGATAAAGCCAGGCTTATTAAATATGTTTTCATGTTAGTGTGCATGTTCTTTCTCAGTTAATTCTGCTGAATAATTTTCTAAAGTTTCGCAATTGTAAAGGCGTGGTGCATCACCCAAGGGGCGCTGTGTACGGCCACCTTTACTTTTACTATCTAACATTTTCTGGATCAGGCGGGCTTTCTCAAGCTGCATGGCTTTAATAGCCTGAGCATCTTTCTCCATATCCCAATAAGCAATTCCATCTACAAAGGTTTTTTCTGCCTTGGCATAAATGGAAAGCGGATTGGCGGTCCAGATGACTACATCGGCATCTTTACCTGCTTTTAAACTGCCCACTTTATCATCAATGTGCAGTATTTTTGCCGGGTTTAAGGTTACAAATTTAAAAGCTTCTTCTTCAGGTACATTTCCATATAATACTGATTTACCCGCTTCCTGATTTAAGTGACGGGCCATTTCAGCATCATCCGAATTAAAAGCTGTTGTAACGCCCACATTATGCATAATTTTTCCGTTGTAAGGAATAGCTTCGGCCACTTCATTTTTATAAGCCCACCAGTCAGAGAAGGTTGAGCCGGCAATACCATGTGCTTTCATCTTATCGGCCACTTTGTAACCTTCCAAAATGTGTGTAAAAGTGTTGATTTTAAAGCCTAAACTATCTGCAACGTGAATGAGCATGTTGATTTCGCTCTGTACGTAAGAGTGACAGGTAATGAAACGCTTGTTGTTTAAAATTTCTACAACCGCATCCAGTTCCAAATCGCGTCGTACGTTGTTGCCTTTCACCGCGAGGGCTTTGGCATATTCTTTTGCGCGGGTAAACTCATCAACAAAGGTTTGCTCAACACCCATGCGCGTAACGGGAAAACGGGCACCGGTACCGAAATTGCTTTGTTTAACGTTTTCACCTAATGCAAATTTGATAAAGCCATCCGCACCTGCAAATTTTAGTTCTTCCGGAGATTTACCCCAGCGTAATTTAATTAACTGTGATTGTCCACCAATGGGATTAGCTGAACCGTGCAGAATTTGTGAAGTTGTTACCCCTCCGGCCAATTGGCGGTAAATGTTTATATCTTCAGAGTTGATGATGTCTGCAACACGTACTTCGGCAGAAACTGATTGTGCACCTTCATTTATCCCCCCGGAGCCTGCAATATGTGAATGCTCGTCAATAATACCTGCGGTAACGTGTTTACCGGTAGCATCAATTATTTTAGCACCGCTTGCCGAAAGGTTTTTGCCCACAGCTTTAATCTTCCCATTTTCTAAGAGTACATCCGCATTTTGAAGGATGCCGTCTCTTTCGTTTGTCCAGACGGTACCGTTTTTAATCAGTACGGCTTCCTGTTTAGGCAATTCCGTATTTCCAAAAGCAGAGAAAGGATAAATTACAGGTCCTATGGCTAAAGCCGCTTTAGGCTCATCTTTTTTAGCTGTTTCTTTAGCTGCTTCTTTATAAGTAGCGGTAAATTTTCCGATAGTACCATCAGCTAATGCCGATTCGCCTTTTAAGGTAACCGGGTTGGCTGAAGTGATGTAACCGCTTAAACGGATATCGCCTTTAGGATTTTTCTTTAAGTTGAAATTGATGTTTACCCAATCGCCGTTCCTGGTGAAGGTAGCGGTCGTTTTGATGCTATCTACACCAACCCTTTCAATTGCTCCGGCAGAGCCACCACCTGCGCCGGTTATTTTTAAGGTTAAAGCACCAACACCATCAACATTTAAATTATAAGTGCCGCGCAAATCGCTCACATCCATCTTATTTACGATGAAACGTTTGCCCTGTACCCAGTTTTCGAAAATAATATTTCCGTTTTTGAACAAGTTATCGGATGAGATCAAAAAGTTGGCTACTTTTCCTTTTTCTAAAGAACCTACTTTATCGCTTATGCCTAAAAGCGAGGCAGGTATTTCTGTGATTGATTGTAAAGCTTGTTTTTCAGTCAGGCCATTTTCTATCGCGGTGCGGAGATTTGCCCAGAAATCGCGGCTGTTTTCTAAACCAAATGACGTGATGGCAAATCTAATTCCCGCTTTCTCCAGAGCTGCAGGATTGGTTGGCGCCAGTTCCCAGCCTTTCATTTGTGATAAAGTTATATTTCTGGCTTCTGCAGGATCTTCCACATCGTAAGCTTTAGGGAAAGTTAGAGGGATAATTAAACTTGCGCCGGTAGCTTTAACTTCATTAATGCGCTGGTATTCATCGCCGGAAGATTTAATAATGTATTTCTTGCCAAATTCTTTACCTATTTTATCCGCACGCAGGATGTTTTGCCATCCATCTACTTCAAAAATCTGTGGAATATTTTGTTGCCTGGCAAATTCATCCAACGAGATATTATATTCATCTTTTTGTTTACTGTACCACTGTGCATCATAATAGGTTTGGCGCAATAATGCAATAGATCCCATTAAGGAGGTCGGGTAATCGTTTGATGAACTTCCTTTGTTGAAGGAATAGTTTGCTGCGGTCTGATCTTTTAAAAATACATTGTTATCAGCACCCTCGTTTAAGGTTACCGCCGCAGAAATACCACGTGCAATGCCATCGCGGTTAATTACATTTACACTCCCAAAACCGACTTTCCGCAATTCATCTGCCTTTTTACTATCAGTTGAAAAAATATTTTTTACATAGGTTTCAGGCCTGATCGCTTCATTCCAGCCATAAGCACCTTTTTTCGTTGAGACAAAGATAGATTGACGCTGACCACCAAAACCGCGTTGTTGCGCAGAAACTTCAGTAAGTCCATAGTTGCTAAAGGCGTCAACCATTGATGGGTAAATGAATTTTCCCTTTAAATCGATCACCACATAACCTTTTGGCACGGCCAAGGCGGTCCCGACAGCCTGAATGGTTGAGCCTTTAATTAAAAGGGTTGCATTTGTTAAGGTTTGGTTGGCATTTACTACTATCGTTGCATTGGTGAAGGCAAACATTCCGGGTCTGGTATCATAAGAGCCATTAACAGGGAAGGAGGTTTGCTGTGCAAACAGGTAGGTAGCAGAAAATACCAGCCCAAGGGCAAGTAAAATTTTCTTCATAGTAAGTTTAGGTTTTAATTGCTTAAAACTAATATAAATAAGCGTTCATTTAATAGAATATCCTATTTTTTACAATTAATTCCTACTTTTGATTAAACATATTTTAGAAAAATGTACAATATCTTAAAATCTGCGCACTCCGGATGGCGCTACATCGTATTGATTTTATTGGTTATCGCGGTAGTAAATGCATTATCGGGCTGGTTTGGAAATAAAACATACACAGAAGGTAACCGCAAACTGAATGTATTTGCGCTAATTAGTGCACATATCCAATTTTTGATAGGTTTGGTATTATTCTTTCTAAGTCCGCTAACCAAATTGCCAATGAGCGATACCATTGGCCGCTATTTTAAAGCTGAGCACACCTCAATGATGCTTATAGCAATCATTTTAATTACAGTAGGTAATGCGAGGTCGAAAAAAGTAACCGATGCCGTAGCTAAGCACCGAACCATTGCTATTTTCTTCGGATTGGCATTAGTTCTAATTGTAGTAGCTATTTTATTAATGGTTAAGGCAGTTCCGGGAAGATCGTTTTTTGGAATTTCTTAATTGAAAATATCCTGTAATTGATATGAAATCCCGTTTTAAAAGAGCGGGATTTTTTTTGTTGTAAGCTGTCATGCTGAATGCAATGAAGCATCTGAAAGCGAAGAACTACAGGTCATTGAATGCCGCCTTATGTAAAAGATTCGTCGCTGCGCTACCATTGACAGACTCCAATAGAATGGTCGTCCTCTCGACCGGAGCAACGCGAAGTGGAGAGATCTATTTAGTTAGATTTCTCAACTGCGTTGCACTCCGCTCGAAATGACGGTAACATGAGGGATTATCCCTCAGGATGACAGATCATGTTAATTTCTCGCTGCTTTGCGTTTACCTTCGCGTTCGTTTCGGTTAAATAGAAATCTAATATAAAGACCGTTCTTTACAATCGGGGTGACAAGGGGATTGGGACTCATAACTTCTAACTAAACTTATTTTCATAAATATTTTGCTTTTTCAAAATTCTTTATATTTTTGTGGCTCATGATCAACAATATACATACCTGGCTTTGGCAAAGTAATTCGAAAACGGATTGCGCTGGCTGCGTATGAAAGAAATATAGTTTATCAACCTAAACCTTATTAAAGAACCATTAAAGCCCGGCGTAGAACCACACGCCGGGCTTTTTATTGTTAAAAATAATTTAAACGTTATTGCGATGCACGAAGCAATAGCAACATAGTAAAATCATGTATAAAATAAATACGACCTACAAAAAACTACTTGCCGATACCACCACGCCGGTAAGCATTTACCTGCGCTTGCGCGATGTTTATCCAAACAGCATTTTACTGGAAAGTTCAGATTACCACAGTCGTGAAAATTCCATGAGTTTTGTTTGCGCCGATCCGGTTGCAGGGATCATTTTAAAAGGTTCTAGACTGGAAACCTATTTTCCTGATGGTACGGTTGAGATTACCGAGAGCAAAAATCTGATCGATGAAATTGCTGATTTTAAGGGTAAGTTTAAGGAAACTGAACTGCCCGAAATCAAATTCATCTCAAGCGGCCTGTTTGGCTATTTTACCTGGAATGCCGTGCAGCATTTTGAAGATATCAAGTTCACTTCCGAAACACCCGAAGGAGAAGAAATTCCGGAAATGCAATACCACTTGTATCGTTACATCATTGCCATTGATCACTTTAAGAACGAAATTACGCTTTTCAAAAATACTTTCGATGGAGAAGAAGAGGGTGGATTGGAAAAAATGGAATACCTGATCCAGAATAAAAATTATCCTGAATACAAGTTCCAGCTTCGTGGTGAGGAAAGTTCAAATCTAACTGATCAGGGTTTTATGGATCTGGTAGAAAAACTACAGAAGCATATTTATCGTGGTGATGTTTTTCAGATTGTGCCTTCAAGGGCATTTAAACAAGCTTTTACCGGAGATGAATTTAATGTATACCGTTGTCTGCGTTCGATCAATCCATCACCTTATCTGTTTTATTTCGATTACGGTAATTTTAAATTGTTTGGTTCCTCACCAGAGGCACAGATTACGATTAAAAACAATTCGGCGAATATTTTTCCAATCGCAGGAACGTTTAAAAGAAGTGGAAACGACATTGAAGATGCAGAGCAGGCCAGAAAATTGGAACAAGACCCTAAAGAAAGTGCCGAGCATGTAATGCTGGTTGATCTGGCCAGGAACGACTTAAGCAGGCATTGTAACCGCGTTGAAGTAAAATCTTTTAAGGAAGTGCAGTACTATTCGCACCTGATTCACCTGGTGAGTAAAGTGAGCGGTCATTTGCAGGAAAATGTAAGTGCTTTTAAGGTAGTTGCCGACACTTATCCGGCAGGAACTTTAAGCGGGGCACCAAAGTATAAAGCCATGCAGCTGATTGATGAAAATGAAAAGCTGGGTAGGAACTTTTATGCAGGAGCCATTGGCTTTATGGGTTTTAATGAGGATTTTAACCATGCCATCATGATCAGGACTTTTATGAGCAAAAACAACGAACTGCATTACCGTGCGGGAGCGGGTATTGTAGCCGATTCGGTACCTGAAACCGAAATGCAGGAAGTAAACAATAAAATTGCCGCATTGCGTAAAGCGGTGCAAATGGCAGAGCAGATTTAGTTTGGAGTTTGGAGTAAAATCCAATAGTAAGGAATACAATGGAAAAAAATATAAATAATAATCCCCATTCAGAGGGCAAGGGGGTGGTTCTGGTGATCGATAATTATGACAGTTTTACCTACAACCTCGTGCATTTAATTAACGAAGTTGGTTATGAAGCTGAAGTTTGGAGAAATGATAAATTCGATTTGGCTGATGTAGAGAAATACGATAAAATATTGCTTTCACCAGGCCCGGGTATTCCGGAAGAAGCGGGTTTATTGCTGGATGTAATCAGAACTTACGCGCCGACAAAAAGTATTTTTGGGGTATGTTTAGGGCAACAGGCCATTGCAGAAGCATTTGGTGGTACATTGTACAACTTAGGCAGGCCAATGCACGGTATTGCTACGCCGGTTACTGTTGTAGATGGTGATGAGCCTTTGTTCTGGGAATGTCCGCAAACCATTAACGTTGGACGTTACCATAGCTGGGTAGTGAGTCAGGATAAATTTCCTTCATGTTTAAAAATTACAGCCAGAGATCATAAGAATGAAATTATGGCGTTAAGACATGAAACGCTGGATGTGCGTGGTGTACAGTTTCACCCTGAAAGTGTGCTTACAGAACATGGCAAACAAATGATGGAGAATTGGTTAACCGCTTCGTTCTAGCACTTTTTTCACCCGGTCTTCATGCTGAATTTGCATCAGGGTTTCAATTGATTGAAATGATAAAATTTTAGATGAGGTATATCAACCTTTTTTAAAATTTTGTTACGTTGAGCCTGTCGAAAACGCCGCGCAAGAAGTTATTAAAACTTCTTCAATAAGCCCGGGATGGAAATTACATATTTGATGATGCCCCTCTTAACAGATTGATAGATGAACATACTAGATAAAATCGTAATACGAAAAAAAGAAGAAATTGCTGATGCGAAAGCCTTGGTCTCCATAACGGATTTAGAAAATTCGCCCCATTTTAAGCGGAAATCTTATTCTTTTAAAGACTTTTTATTAGCTGAAGATCGGACGGGTATTATTGCCGAATTTAAGCGCCGATCTCCTTCAAAAGGTTTAATTAATGGCATTGCCGATGTTGGAGAAGTAACGCAGGCATATAATGCTGCCGGGGCATCTGCACTATCGGTATTAACAGATGTAGATTTTTTTGGTGGTAAAACCGATGATATTCTGGCTGCACGCGCTGCAAACAATATTCCGATTTTAAGAAAGGACTTCATGATCGATGAATACCAGATCCTTGAAGCTAAAGCCTGGGGTGCTGATATTATTCTGTTAATTGCTTCGATATTAACACCGCAACAGATCAATGATTTCGGAAAGTTTGCACATAATCTTGGTTTAAATGTGCTTTTAGAAGTGCATAACCTCGAAGAGCTGGAAAGAAGTATTTCGCCTCATTTAGATGCTATTGGGGTAAACAACCGGAACCTGGCTGATTTTACAGTCGATATCCAGACTTCGTTCGATTTAGTAAATAAAATTCCGGATGAATTTTTAAAGATTTCGGAAAGCGCCATTAGTGATCCGCAGACCATAAACGAATTGAAAGCCGCAGGGTTTAACGGATTTTTGATTGGCGAAAATTTTATGAAAACCGATAATCCCGGAGCTTCTATCAAAGAATTTGTGGCGCAGATTTAGCCTTTTATAAACCCCGCAGGTTTTAAAAACCTGCGGGGTTTGAACAAAAAAGATACACGTTCGCAAATTTTGTATCTTTGTATCAATTACATGGGAAAACAAAAATTTTATGATACTGCCGTAGTGCAGGAAAGGGCAATTTTAGTCGGTGTGGTTACGCCTGGCGAGAAGGAAGCCCAAACAAAAGAATATTTAGACGAGCTGGCCTTTTTGGTAGATACAGCCGGTGGGAAGGTGGAGAAAGTTTTTACGCAAAAAATGCTTAAGCCTGATCGTGCTACCTTTGTGGGAACCGGAAAACTGGAAGAGATAAAAGCGTATGTAAAATCAGAAGAAATTGATACTGTAGTATTTGATGATGAATTATCACCATCGCAACTGCGGAATATAGACCGTGAACTGGGTGTTAAGGTATTAGACCGGAGTAATTTAATTCTTGATATTTTTGCCAACAGGGCTCAAACTGCTCAGGCCAAGACTCAGGTAGAACTGGCCCAGTTGCAGTATGTTTTACCTCGCTTAACGGGGATGTGGACGCACTTAGAACGCCAGAAAGGTGGTATCGGGATGCGCGGTCCGGGGGAAACCCAGATTGAAAGTGATAGGCGGATCATTTTAAATAAAATCTCTTTGTTAAAAGAGCGTTTAAGAAATATCGACAGGCAGAATGAAACACAGCGTAAAAACCGTGGTCAGCTGATTCGGGTAGCTTTGGTAGGCTATACCAACGTGGGTAAATCAACCATCATGAATATGTTGTCGAAATCGGAAGTATTCGCAGAAAATAAACTGTTTGCTACTTTGGATACCACTGTACGCAAAGTAGTGATCGAGAATTTACCATTCCTGCTTTCTGATACCGTTGGATTTATCCGCAAATTACCTCACCATTTGGTAGAGTGCTTTAAATCTACTTTGGATGAAGTTAGGGAAGCAGATTTGCTGATCCATGTGGTAGACGTTTCGCATCCAAATTTCGAAGATCAGATCAATACCGTTAATGAAACCTTAAAAGATATTGGTGCAATTGATAAGGATATGATCCTGGTATTTAATAAAATTGACGCTTACGTTTCGCCGGAAGTAGAAGGAGACGACGACGACGGTAAATTAACACTGGAAGAATTTAAAAACAGCTGGATGAGTCATGGCAAAGTACCAGTCCTGTTTATTTCAGCCACTCAGAAAGAGAATATAGAAGAATTTAAAACGTTGTTATACGATAAAATCAGGGCTGCACATGTAGCAAGGTATCCGTATGATAGCAATTTGCTTTATTAGATTAAATTCCGTTGTTAAATAGAGAAATAAGCCATTAGTTTTTAAACCTAAACCACAGATTTGATTATATAATTTCTACTAAGATGCTTCTACGTATTTTTTGAACTTAGAATCGTCACCCTGAATTTATTTCAGGGTCTATTTGCTGGAGAGATGCTGAAATAAATTCAGCATGACGATATGCATAGGATATTATTAATTGAGTCCAGGTGGTGAGGTTTCAAAAGTTTTTTAGAATATTATTGTTAATGCCATTTAATATTAGCAGATGAGTTATGGTCTGATAATTGAACATTGGTTATTGATGATTTTAAAACCTTATCAATCGATATTATCTGGATTGAATCGTCTGGTAATTGATCATTGGTAATTGATAATTATAACATTATGGAAAGTAAACGTCAGCAGAAATTTGCAGGAGTATTACAAGAGGAGTTGGCACAGGTTTTTCAGCGTGAAGGTGCTGCATTTTTGCCTAATACATTGGTAACCATTACCCGCGTAAGGGTTTCGCCTGATTTGGCAGTGGCTAAAGTTTACCTCAGCTTTTTAAATACCAATAATACTACACTTTCAATCAATACGGTGAATTCGCATGCCGGAGAAATCAGGTATAAACTGGGAAGCAGAATCCGCCACCAGGTAAGGGTGGTGCCAGAACTTACTTTCTTTGTGGATGATACCAACGAGTATGTAGAACGCATGGATCATCTTTTTGATAAGATTGCAAAAGAGCCGAGGCAAAAAGACGAGGACAGCGAATAATTTTTGTGAGGAAACTAAGGGAACCCGTTAATTTCTTCACGCACTTTATACCGGCTTTGGTAGCAATCCCGGCCGGATACTTTTTGCTCCAAAAATGCAATACACCAATTGAATATACCGCTGCGTGGATTTACAGCATCGGAACTTTTATTCTTTTTGGTGTTAGTGCCATGTATCATGGTTATCCGGCTACCGATTACGGGATACGTTTCTGGCAAAAGTTTGACCATTGCTGTATTTACCTTATGATTGCCGGCTCTTACAGTCCTACAGCCCTAATGGTTTTTGATGGCTGGCTAAGTTGGGGCTTGTTTGCTGTTGTATGGATTATTGCCATTGCCGGCTGTCTGCTCAAAATTTTTAACCGTTTAAAAAGTACAGCCATATCGTTATCCATCTATATCTTAATGGGCTGCTTAATCGTTCCTTTGCTTCAGAAAATGTTGGGGACTTTGCCCTTAGGGGCCATTTTCTGGTTGCTTTTGGGCGGTATTTTTTATATAGGCGGCACTTATTATTATGCAAAAGATAAGCAATTATCCAGGTGGATGCACAGCCACGAACTTTGGCATCTATTTGTAATTGGTGGTGCATTATCGCATTACATTTATAATTTCGTGTATATCTTTAAATAATTACAGATGCGAACTTTCGGTCAGGTTATTCAATCAAATGCTGCATTAATCCAAAAGGTTGTTGATTTCGATGTAAAAAACGATCGGCTTTTGCCCCTGGATTTTACCGCATCCAATACGGAATTAACAGATGAGGTTTTGAACGATACCAATATGTTTTCCGATTGGGTAAATGAAAAGCTGCTTAAAAATGATGCGCGATACGGAATTGGCGGATACAACGAGCACCGTAGCATTTATTCGCGAAGCGCACATTTTGATACGGAAGAAGAACCCCGCAGATTGCATTTAGGGGTAGATATCTGGGGGATGGCAGGAACACCAGTTTACAATTTTTACGATGCAACCGTTCATAGCTTTGCCAATAACAACAACTTTGGCGATTACGGTGCAACCATCATTCTGACTTATAATATTGCAGGGTATAAATTTAATGCACTTTACGGGCACCTGAATTTAGCTTCTTTAAGTAATCTAAGCGAAGGAATGCAAATAAAAGCAGGTGCAAGATTTGCCGAATTCGGTAATAAGGATGAAAACGGTTGCTGGCCGCCACACCTTCATTTTCAGCTTATCGAAGATATGCACGGATTAGAAGGCGACTATCCGGGTGTATGTAAGTTTAGTGAGCGCAAAAAATACCTAACCAATTGCCCTGATCCGGAGTTTATTTTGAGAACAACTTTTTCTTAGTGTTTAACCACAGAGAAAATAGAGGGGAAGGCACGGAGACCACAGAGAGAGAATTGTTTGCGATGACGTGCTGCGGGGAACATCATATAACAAGAATGCGCTTTAAGATTACCCGCCTGCGTGGGAATGACGACCTTACCTTTAAATTAAAACGCTCATTTTCTCGGTGAAAAACTCGGTGTCTCTCTTTGGTAAAATGCTTTCAGCTTTTTTTAGTAAATTAGTACAATGAAAAAACTGTTCACCATTTGCTTGTTTTTCTCTTGCTCGCTGGCCATAGCCCAGGTTCAGTTTAAATCCGGTAAAAATGGTTTTACAAACTTCTTAACGCAAAATACCATCTATCCACAGTTCTCTAAAGATAATTGTATCCAGGGCACAGTGAACATCAGTTTTAAGCTTGATGCACAGGGGAAAGTTTATTTTTCGAAAGTGAGCAAAGGCATATTATCTGACTTAGACCAAGAAGCACTACGCTTAATTAGAATGAGCAGCGGTAAGTGGCAGGTTCCGGCGGGTTATGATACAACCGTTTCGATCGTGGCTCCGGTTAATTTTAAACTGCAAGGCTACAATTGCGAAGGGAAATCAAATGAAGCGGTTCAAGAAGCCATTCGCAATTATCAGGCTGAAGAGGCACTCACCAATTCAGTAATTAATTTCTATAAGAACATTGATCAGGCCAAACCCGGACAAGAAGTTCAGATTATAGCAATCAAAAATCAGCTGGGTATAGATGATGAATACCTCGACGACCGCGTTCAAATGGGCTTAAAAAAGATAAAACAGGGCGATAAACAAGGCGCCTGTGAAGATTTTCTTTTTGTTAAATACATGGGGAGCAAAAAAGCAGATGCTTATTTAGCAAAGTATTGTAAGTAATGAAGAACACCGGCCGATTTTTTGCTTTTTTGGATCTCATCAGTATTGTTTTGTTAGCCAGACAATTTTGGCAAATTTTAACGCATTTAAATGAAATCCCTGATCAGATCCTTTCACAGGCTAAAGTAATTTTACTATTGCCCTTATTTGTATCATTGTTTATTTCGGCAATCGGATTAATCTTATTTAAGAAATTTGGTTTTATTACCTATTACATTCAATTTCCCTTCCGTTTAATCGTATGGGTATTTTCAATCGGTTTTATCACTTTTTTGCCTGAAATGTTAAGTCTGGACGATAGGTGGTTTGATATTTTATTCCGAATCTGTTTTATTGCCGAATTTTTCAGGTTATATTTTACGATCAAAATTCATCGATCAGTTTTTTAATGCCTCAGGTAAAACCACTGTTATGGCGGCAGGAAGGATTGTTGCTTCGACTGTATTTAACTTTCCAATGTATTCTCCATCTACCTGGAAATGCGCTTTATGTTTAGAGGAAATTTTTACTTCAGCAGTTTGAAACACCTCTATTTTTTTTGGGTTGAAGGGTAATTTAGTGATCCATATCTTTATAATTTCCAGGTAGGAGTAATCTTTAACTAAAACCACTTCAAAAAGATCATCATCTAATTTTCCGTCAGGATTAATCTTTAACCCGGTTCCGTACATGGTAGCATTGGCAATGACCACCATAGCTGCTTTAGAAGTAATGGTTTTATCTTCAAGTTTCAACTGTACATCCATTCGCTTATGGTTCCACAAGGCATGCCATGTAGCTTTTGCGTAGCCCAACATACCACGTTGTGGCAGGGTATCAAATTTCTTTACCAGATAGGCATTAAAGCCCAAATCGGATAAGTGGATGCAAATCTCGTCGTTAAGTTTAACCACGTGGATTTTTTGCAGATGGCCTTCATCCAGAATGTCTAAAGCCTGTTCAATATCAGTAGGTATACCCAATTCTTTTGCCATCCCATTAGCCGAACCCGCAGGAACTATACCTATGGGAGTTTCAGTATGCAATAAACATTCTGCAACCAATTTTAAGGTTCCATCGCCACCAACGGCTACCACACGATCTGCTTTTGCACTTTTGATCTTCTCTTTAATCTTTTCTAAAGAGCAGTCTTCCGGTAGTTCAAAAAGATCAATTACTGTATTTTTTGAATCGAAATGGGTAGAAATTACTTTCTTTAAATTAGTATCATGGCTGCCTGAGCCCGGATTGATGACGAATAATAATTTCATGTGTTACCTAATGGTTTAATCAACAAACAACTTTAAATAAACTCTGTTTTAAAATAGATGAATAAATCTGTTAGTGTAAAAGTATATCACGGTTATGGCCATGCGCACAATCTGGTTGTTTATGGTCATGTTTTTAAACGTAGGGCGAAAACACGTCAGGTTTACAGTAACAATTTGTTTGTGAACATTATCCATCTTTTAAAACTCTTTATCCTGAAACCTTATGCTTTCGTTGAGGTGCGGTTGCAATTTTTGGATCAGACGGTTTACCATAAAACCGAAAGAGATGGTTTTTTTAAGTTTGAATGGGATGCCCGACATGATGTTCCGGCGGGCTGGCACGATGTTAAAGTGGAGGCTGTTGATCAGGATGGATCTGTTTTGAATACCGGAGAGGGCAGGGTATATGTACCACACATTACTCAATACGCTTTTATTTCTGATGTGGATGATACCGTGATGGTTTCTCACTCGGCAACTGTTGGCAGAAGGTTGAGAGAGTTGTTTATCAAGAATCCGCATACCCGTAAAACCTTTTCCGATACAGCCAGTCACTATCAGCAACTCGCCCTTTCACATACGGAGCCAAATCAACCCAACCCTTTTTTTTATGTCAGCAGCAGTGAATGGAACCTTTACGATTATTTGGTCGAAACTTTCAGGTTTAATAAACTGCCTGATGGTGCTTTTCTGTTAAATACAATTAAAAGATGGAAAGATTTAATTAGAACAGGCAAAACCGGCCATGAAGGCAAATTATTACGGGTGATGAGGATTTTGGATACCTTCCCCAATCAAAAGTTCGTGTTCTTTGGCGATAACTCGCAGCAGGACCCGAAAATTTATAGTTCGATAGTAGAAAAATACCCGCAAAACATTGAAGCAGTTTATATTCGAAATATCCGGCCTGAAAAAGAGGTGGAAACCATAGAATTGCTCAAAAAAGTAAAAGACAAAGGAGTGGAAGCTTGTTTATTTAGAGATAGTGAAGAGGCGATAGCGCATTCTAAATTAATAGGATTGATTGTGTAGATGATATGGTCTCTTCTTAAATTTGTATAGCTTAACTTATTACCATGCTGAAAATACCATAGGAACAGTTGCCGTCCTTTTCGACTGGAGCGCAGTCCCGAACGTTCGGGAGAGAAATCTTTCTATGCTTAAAGTCCAAAGATCTCTCCACTACGGTCGAGATGACGATTTTTGGAAGAAAGAAATCGCTCCAATTATCCCATCTCCTCCCTGCAACCCGGCCTCGCAGATTTTTTAGTAAGGATCGGTCGTCATTTCGACTGGAGCGAAGCGGAATGGAGAAATCTATGGAAGAACTTTATATTGCAGATTTCCGCTACGGTCGAAATGATGGATTTATATAGATGATAATATCAGGAAATCGATTTTCCGAAAGGTGTAAAGGCCAGATTCATTAGCTTAAAATGCTGACGACCGAACGGAATGCCCACTATACTAATGCAAAGCAGGACGCCGAAAAACAAATGCGTTAGGGCAATCCAGAAACCACCACAGAAAATCCAGATTAGATTCATGATGGTAGACAGGCAGCCGGTATTTGAGGAGGTATCGGTTATTTTAACCCCAAAAGGTGCGAGGCCTACAATGGCAAATTTAAAGCACTGAATGCCAAAAGGAATCCCAATAATGGTAAGGCAAAGGATTAACCCTCCGATAACATATTCGAAGAAAATAAAGATACCGCCAAAAATAATCCAGATAATATTGCCTAAAAAGTTCATGGTGTTTTTTACGTTAAGATTTAATATCGGATATTTTGTTACAGCTCATTCATATATTCTATTTGGATTCTTTGTAATTTAGAATTACACACAAAGGAAAGACAATATGAAAAAATTGACACTTGCAGCGGCAATAGTCGCAGGCTTTGGCCTATCTAATGCCAAACACAAAATGTTAATGGCGTTAAACTGAGCGAAATTAAAGTAGAATACATCGAAATTCGACCTGTTTATAATGGTGCTGACACTTATATCGCCAGAATAGACTTTGGACAAAAGTTTAAACGTTTAAAAGATTTGAATGTACGAGATGATGATGGTAATGATTTACTTTTTAACTCTCGGGTAGATTGCCTGAATAAATTAAGGAATTATGGCTATGAACTTTTTAGTACCTACACTGATGTGATTGATAATGACAACAATAGGCCGGTATATGTATTAAAAAGGAAGTAAATAATAAAGAAGTCAAGTTTTCATAGCAAGAGTCGGTTATTAAACTTGACTTCTTTGTATACCTTATATAAAATCCAGGGTATTAAATTTCTTATTCAGGATGTCAGCATTATTTACATCCAGCCATTTATCTAAAATAGTACCGTAAACCTGTCTGAAATCCAACTGGTATTTTAAATCTCCGGTGTCTAAATCACTCAGGTTGGGTGCTGGATTGAAAATCCCCTGTTTCTTCAATCTGCCGCCAAAAACGAACATATTATTTGCGGTTCCATGATCGGTACCGTTACTGGCATTTTGCTCTACCCTACGGCCAAATTCAGAGAATGTAATCACCAGGGTATCCTCAAGTTTATTGTTCGATTTTAGATCTTTTAAGAAAGCAGCTATACCCTCGCTGTATTGTTTAAGCAGATTGCCTTGCTGACCAATCTGGTTCACATGTGTATCAAAACCGCTTAACGATACATAATACACCCTTGTTTTTAATCCTGAAGAGATAAATTTTGAAACCGTTTTCAATTGATTGGCAAAGCCTGAATTAGGGTAGGCAAATTTAGACTGATAAACTTTGGAAGTATTTTGTATATAACTGGCTGAAGAAGAGGTTTCGATCATGGTTTTATATAAATAACCTAAGTTATCTTCATCCAAATGTTCTTTATCATTCTGCAACATGGCCTTAAAAAACGGATCGTTGGTATTGCGGAACAAAGCTGCAGGATCTTTTAACGCAATTCCCTTTTTAGTCTGACCTTTCATGGCCAAAGAAAGTGAGTCGTCAACTTCTATCGCGGTATAAGGGAATTTGCAGGTTTGACAATTGCTATCTAAATAGCGGCCAATCCATCCGGTTGATAAAAATTGATTGCTATCACTGCCGGTTTGCCAGATATCCATCGATCTAAAGTGCGAACGGTCGGGATTCGGATAGCCAACGTCATTGATTATCGCCATCCAGCCCTGATCGTAAATTTCTTGCAGGGCAGCCATGTTGGGATTTAGCCCCTGCATATCATTCAGTTTAATTATTGATTCGGGTTTAATGGCAATACTATTTCGCTTTTGATAGTAAATATCATTTCCAAAAGGAATAACTGTATTAAGGCCATCATTTCCGCCAGAAAGCTGTACAACAACCAGATTTTTATAGAGGCTTAATTCATCAAGCGCCATAGCCTCAAGCGGTTTCATAAAAGCAGGAACAAATAGCGAACCTGCTGCAACAAACCCTGTATTTCTTAAAAAATTTCTTCTGTTCATCTTGTTAGTGTTTTTGTTCACTTGTTCTGTTTGATGGTCTGGCTTTTTAGTCAAACGGCTATCAGCCATCAAACCATCAGCCAACATTTAGTCTAGCACAGCTGGTACTCCGGCATGCTGGTAATTTCTACTGCTGTACTTCGCAACCCTTTATTATCACTCACCATGGTGGTGATTTTGGAGTTTAATTTGGGTTGCAATAAAAACTCGGTAAGCTGCAACGGCGTTAATCCTTTTGGTAAAGTGCTTAAAAATTTAGGCCAATCTGCATTTGCATTGACGTATGATTTTGGTTTTGCATTGGCATTTGCGTTAGTGGTTGCCGTGCGGCTCAAAGCAATTACAGCTTCATCTTCAGGATCGGCTTTTCCGCTAAAATCAATTTCCCCATCATTTAGCACAAGCGAAGGAATCCGCATCCTTAACATTAACGATGAACTATCAATCCAGCTTTGTCCGCCAGGCCAGCCCGCAACATTGGGTGGGTTAAATAAATATTGGCCCAAACTGCTTTGTAGCTGTATTAAAACCTGAGGTTTGTTATACGTAACATAAAACTCACGGCTTAAACCAACTAAAAATTCGGCTGGCGATTTAATCTTTGTGCCTACATTTTCCGGGCTATAAAACCAATCGGAAGTAAACATTTTTTTCATCATCGACGCGATATCGTATTTCGAGTTATAAAAATGTGTGGCGAGTTCGTCAACGTGTGTCTCATTTGGATGATCATTAACGAAGAATTTATATACTTTCCAGGCAATAAATTTTGCGGTTTCTGGTTTCTCGAGAATAATATCGATAATGTTTTCGCCCTCAAAATTCCCGATTTTGCCGAAAAACGTTTTTGTGCCGTTATCGTGCTGGTTCTTCCTGAAAATAAACGAACCGTCTTTGTCGTACATCCAGCCGGTAAAGGAACGGGCAGATTCTTTAATGTCCTGTTCTGAATAATTTCCCCTTCCTAAGGTAAAAAGCTCCATCAGCTCCCGGGCGAAATTCTCATTTGGCTTACCCTTTTTATTTTGTTGGTTATTGAGGTATTGCAGCATGGCAGGCGACTTAGATACCTCGACCAATAAGGTTTTAAAGCTGCCTAAGGCATTTGCCCGTTGGATATTGTTTAATTGTTGCGCAAAAAACGGATTGTTACTGCGGCAGGCAAAATGTCCATGCCAAAACAGCGTCATCTTTTCCCTCAGTGGAGCATCAGTATTGATCATTTTGGTAACGAAAGCAATATTCAGGTCGCGGCTCACTTCATTCTGTTCACGGATAATCTGCTGACGCATTTTCTTTTCGTCTTCTGAAAGATCTTTTTTCGCATATAAACCGGCTTGTACCAAAAGTTGTCGTCTTGATTCAAAATCATTTACTAATTGAATCGGATCGTCTTTTTGGGAATCCTTAAGCAAATTGTCTACTACTTTATCTAGTTTTTTTCTGCTTAATTTTTGTAAGTCAGCATAAGAAATGCCAAAGCCTGCCCGGTTGTAAAGATGTTTTACTTTTAAAAAATTATCTTTCGTGTTCATAATGGACCGTTTTACAATATGACTTGTTTAAAACCCAAGGGTTTAATCTTTGTTTTCTTTCTTATTTTTGACCATGCTTTTTCAGTTACTAGATGATCACCCAGGTTTTCCTGATCCGGCTTTGGCAGAGGACGATGGTTTATTGGCCATTGGAGGCGACTTAAGTATGGAACGGTTACTGATTGCCTACTCAAATGGTATATTTCCATGGTTTAGTGAAGGTGAACCGATTCTCTGGTATTCGCCGCACGAACGCTGTGTGATTTACCCCTATAAAATCAAGATCAGTAAAAGCATGAGAAAAATTTTAAACCACGCGGTTTTTAAAATTACTTTTAACCAGGCTTTTGCCCAGGTGATTCAAAACTGCGCCACATCGCCTAGAAAAGGGCAGGATGGCACATGGATTACCAATGAAATGCAAAAAGCTTATATCAGGCTCCACAACCATGGATATGCATACAGCGTAGAGGTTTGGCAGGATGAGAAATTGGTGGGGGGCTTGTATGGTTTAAAGATTAACCGTGTTTTTTGTGGAGAAAGTATGTTCAGCCATGTAAGTAATGCTTCAAAAGCAGCATTAATCTTTTTAAGTAAAATGAATATCGATTTGATCGATTGCCAGTTGCCAAATGATCATTTAATGAGTTTAGGCGCTGAAATGATCAGCAGGGAGTTATACATGGAAATGCTTCAAAGTCGTTAAAGTTATAACAGCTAACGTTAAGGGTATCAATGTATAGTTGTCAGCCAAATTATAAATAAAACAAAACCTGCAAACTTTTGGTCTGCAGGTTTTTTATTGTTGTTTTTTGAAATTATAATTCTCTTACTTGTATCGTCCCCGTTTGCAACGGGGATGTATGAGATACACATTTTTAATGTGACTATAGTTCCTTTAAGCGATACAATCGCAATTCTCGTTGATCCTCGTTATAAACGAGGGCCATATTTCGTTCTGTTGAAATTATAATTCCCTTACCCAAATATTTCTGTAGCTAATGGCAGGGCTCGGATCACCGTGATCTTGTAATTTTATCGAAGCCGGACCATGTTTTTTATACTCAGGAGTACCGATATACCTGGTTGCCCCTTTTAATACAAATCCGTTCTGTAAAAGTACACCATTTAAAAACAAGGTCACACTTGCTGGTTTTAATACGGTTCCGTCTTCGTTAAAACGTGGTGCATTCCAGATGATATCATAATATTGCCATTCGCCAGGTTTTTTGTTGGCATTAGCTAAAGGAATTGCTTGTTTATAAACACTTCCTGTTTGTCCGTTCACATAAGTTTTATTATTATAAACATCCAGAATCTGGATTTCGTAACCATCATCACCGCCACCGGTTGAAGCTAAAAATACGCCGCTATTTCCACGTGCCTGACCTTCTCCAGAAATGTTCTCAGGGATTTTCCATTCCAGATGCAGTTGGTAATCTGTAAATTTTTTATTTGTCTCGATATTTCCTGTCCCTTTTTTAACGGTAAAAAATCCATCATCAATTGTCCATGCTGCTGGCTTAGATGGGTCTTTAACAGAGTGCCATGCATCTAAATTTCTACCATTAAAAAGAATAATAGCATCAGACGGTGCATCCTGTGGCAATTTACCCGGCGTAACAATTTTCGGAACAGGTTCCCAAACCTCCGTTGTTTTCGGATCATTGGCAGGATCTGGTTTCTTATCTTGTGCCATAACTTGCCCTGCAAAAAGTGCCGGGATAAATAATAGTGTGTATTTGTTCATGATTGTGGTTTAACTTGTTAAAGTTAACCAGTTTATTAAGAAATAGAAATTTAGTATTTAAAATTTTACCCTAAATCGTCAACAACATAGGTTTCTGTAATTACTACTTCATCAGGGGCGATATCTTCTTTGCGTTGCTCTGCCAGATCGCGCATGGGGCAATAGCCTGTAATACCACGGTAAAGTAGCCCGGCACCAATGGCTGCGCCAGTTAAGCCAATTACAGGATGTGAGAAAATGCTGGTAATACCCTTGAAAAGAAGATATGTGCCTGCAGCGCCTGATAACCAACGCTCTGATTTTGAAACATTTTCAAATAATTCTGGATATTTCCATGCCTCTTTTACATTGTTTACTGCGGTATTAAAATCTTGATTTGTCATAATGGTAGAATTTATGTTCTACTGTATAACAAGTAAGGAGGGAATGAGTTTGAAAAGAATTTTAAATGTAGGATCACCCTTTAGGATCGTCCTGCTGAACTCGTTTCAACATCTCATTGGTTATTAAGACTTGAAATAAATGACCTTCAGTTTGCTCGCTTAAGGCTCGGTTTACTTCGTACTTTTCGCTGCGATACAGGTCAGAGTGACATATACGGCTGATTTACCTTCAAAATTCAACTTACTCATATGGATTATATTAATCAATGATTGTAAATACTTTCTATTAATTCAAAATATCCCTGATATCCTCTTTGCTCAGCGATTTAAAGAAACTTTCTTCTGTGGTAATCAATGAATTGGCTAAAGATTTTTTGCGGTTCTGTAAAGCCAGGATTTTCTCTTCAACCGTGTCTTTTGCAATAAATTTATAAATGAAAACCTTTTTATCCTGGCCAATACGGTGCGTTCTGTCAATAGCCTGCTGTTCTACCGCCGGATTCCACCATGGATCGAGGATGAAAACATAATCGGCTTGGGTTAGGTTTAGACCAACACCACCAGCTTTGATGGAGATTAAGAAAACCTTCAGGTCCGAATTTTGCTGAAATTCAGAAACGATCTCCCCACGGTTACGGGTTGAGCCATCTAAATAAGCAAAAGGGATATGTTCAGCTTCAAAATGTTTTTTGAAAATATCCAGGTGTTTTACGAATTGTGAAAAAACCAAAACCTTATGCCCCCCCTTAAGTACATTATCCAAAGTATGGATTACATTTTCAAATTTGCCCGAATCGGATATGTACTCACCATCAATCATTACAGGGTGGTTGGCCAACTGGCGCAAAGCCGTTAATCCCTGTAAAAGCTGAACCTGTTTCTGCGCGAAGGTTCCATCATCCATACTTTGCAATAAATCGTTACGGTAGGCCGATTTGGTTTTTTCGTAATAGGCGGCCTGGTCTTCGCTCATGTCGCAGTAAATTACCTGCTCTGTTTTAGGTGGTAATTCTGCCGCTACCTGTTCTTTTGTTCTGCGCAGCACAAAAGGTTTGATAATAGATTGCAGCTTACGCGCTTTTTCTTCGTCTTTTTTCTTTTCTATTGCCTGCACATATTCTTCGTAAAAAAATGCCTGCGTACCCAATAAACCAGGGTTTAGAAAAGTTAATTGAGACCATAAATCACTTACCGAATTTTCTACCGGAGTACCACTCAGAATCAGTTTGTGTTTCGACTTTAAGCTCCTAACCGCCTTGAACGATTTTGAAGCTGGGTTTTTGATATTCTGACTCTCATCCAGAATAATATAATTGAAATAGAAATTTTTCAATTCGTCTATATCTACCCTGGTTACACCATAGGTAGTAATGATAATATCGTAATTTGCAAAATTGGCTACATCTTTATTGCGATTGGTGCCTGTATGCGCCAGTATTTTGAGCTTTGGTGTAAATTTTTTAGCCTCTGTTAACCAGTTATAAATTAAGGAAGTGGGCATGATAATGAGCGAGGTAGTCTGCGTTTCAAGCAATTGATCCTCTTCTTTCACTTTTTGCAGCATGGCCAGTGTTTGGATGGTTTTACCCAATCCCATGTCATCGGCCAAACATCCACCAAAGTTGTATTCGCGTAAAAAGCTGAACCAGTTATAGCCGGCTTTCTGGTAATCGCGCAAACTGCCTTTAAAATTTACCGGCATCTGTGTGTCGGCAATATCTTCAAAGTCTGATAACCTTTGGAGCTTGCGTTCGAGGGTCACATTTGCCAAACTATCTTCTGCCAGGTCATTGATTAAACTAATATGGTGTTTCTTTAATTTAAGCGTTTGTCCGGCTTCTGCAAGACTGAACAAACTGCCGTATTGTGTAAACCATTTGTCAGGAATAATGGCTACCTCTCCATCAGGCAGTAAAAACTCACGTTTTTTATGTAAAATATGCTGTTTTAACGATAGGAAAGGGATCTGGTATTTACCGAACCAAACCACGGCATGGATATCGAACCAGTCATTCCCTTCTTTAACCTCCAGGTCGATTTTACTGGCACCAAGTACAAATTTTTTCTGCCCGGTAGCCTGTTCAATTTCAAAACCCGATGCCTCTAAGATTTCAATATGCTCATTTACCCAGTTTATTGCGGCATAACTCGGGTTTTCTTCAGCAGAAGCTACTTCCAGATTACTGAATAAAGAACTTGTTTTCTTTAGTCCTAATGAGAGAAGTAGGTTAAACTGCTTTTTCTCCCAGTCTGCAGAACGTTTAATGCGGTGGAAAATATAGTTATCAGCCGTTTTTTCTAAACGTACGGTAACTTTATGTGCATTTTCTACCGGAAAAGTATATTCTCCATATTTGAAGTATAGCTGAATCTGAGAAAGACCACCATCAACATATAATACCTTAATCACTGGTATAGCTTCAAATTGTTCGGTCCTGATTTCGAAACCTTCCGCATATACGTGGTGTTTTTCGATCAGGGGTGCAACAAATTTTTCGAAATATGTAGCTTCGGTTGTTTTGGGTATCGCAATAAAGCGTTTGTTTAAAAAGGGCTGTAATTTTTTGCCTTCGATATCCTGGTCGAAAAAGTATAACACATCGTTTAGCAATAACCAGGCAGGTTTATTGCTGATAATCTGCGCTTCTTTAAACATGAATTCGATGCGCAGGTTCTGATATTTGATGGTCGGAAAATAACGGGTTTCTGTTTCGTTCCTCCGGAAATGAAAAAGGATAGATGCAGGCTCGTTGGCAAGTTCGATTTTACGCTCTACAGGCCAGCCATCTTTGTCCATTATATAAAGTTCATTTTTTACCTTTAAGATTTCTAAAACCTCGGCAAGTTTCTTTTCAATTTTAGGACGGACGTTTTCATAAAACTTATCGTCGAAAATTTTGGTAAAGAACTCAGTAGGCCTGATTAATTTTTTATAATATTTTTTAATCAGCGAATCCTGCTCAATATCATCCAAAATCCTGATCAGCTTATAATCAATGTCACTTAAACAGGCATTAAATTCTTCCGCGGTATGTGTGAAAATTCGTTGATAAGTAAAAGAAAAATCTCCCTGTGGATTTAGCTGAACTACATGTGGTTCAATTAAATAGCCCAAATACTCATGTTTGCACAATGAGTACACCACTTTACAGGCTTTAGCGCTATCTACACGTAACATTGATTGGTTTAAAAATTTTTCTAAGCTAAGCGCTTAAAAAAATTTAAACTTACAATATTTTGCGTTTACATCAAAAAAACCGGACCATTTTGGGGATAAAAATATACTGAATTTTAAGCTACATTGAAAAGGGACTGTAATGCAGTAGTTTAATTTTCTGATCCCGCAAAGGAGATATCTTATTTTTTAAGATTCTTCGCTGCGCTACCATTGACAGAATTTACTTGTAAGGTCGTCATTCCCGCGCATGCGGGAATCATAATGCGAACGTTTTAAGATTATTCATCAGTGTTTGCTTTTATATAGCGGCATTCATGAGCACTTCGTGGTTCCCAATCAGGTTGGGAATGACGATTTCTCGATGGACACTATCTACTTAAAATTTACCTGTCATTCATATTGATTTTTATACAATAAATAATCCCTCAGGATGAAAATTACCTCTTTATTTAACCACAAAAAAAGGCATCCTGTAATTCAGAATGCCTTTGATTTACTTTTTAATGATTATTTATTTCCAGCCACCGCCCAATGCACGGTACAGATTTACCACTGATTGCAGTTTTTGTAATCGATCGTTAATCCCATTTAATTGAGCTGTTAATAAACTTTGTTCTGAAGTTAACACATCAGTATAATTTGTTGCCGAGCTGTAGCGTAGTAACTCTTTGGTAAAATCTACTGCTTTTGTTAAAGAGGCAATTTGTTTCGTTCTTGTTTCTTCTTTCTCAGCAGCAGTCTGGTAAGCATACAAGGCATTTGATACTTCCTGGCCACCGGTTAACAGTGTTTGTTGAAAGTTGTAAAAAGCAATCTGCTGATTGGCTTGAGCGGTTTTTAGGCGGGCTTTGTTTGCTCCCCTGGCAAAAATTGGCTGAGTTAAACCGCCCACTAAATTATAAAAGATAGATTTGCTGAAAAAATCCTGTAATTGTAAACTGGATAATCCACCGGCTGCAGTTATGGTTAAAGCAGGGTAAAAGTAGGCCTTAGCAACGTTGGTGTTTTCAAACGCTGATCTAAAACCAAATTCTGCAGCGATCACATCCGGACGGTTTTTTAATAACTGTGCTGAAACACCTGTCTGTAAATTGGCATAAGGGGTCTGCTGATCTAAGGTGGTTCGGTTAATCGCATCCGGTGCTTTTCCTACCAGTACACTTAATGCATTTTCAGCCTCTTTAATGCTCCTTTTTAAATCAGGCAAAGTTACCTGTGCAGCATACAGATTGGCTTCACTTTGCACAACCGCCGCACCATTTACTACTGCGCCTTGTTTCAGCTCTTTCATGGTCTCCACATCCTGAGCTCTCACTTTAATGGTTTGTTCAGTAATGGCCAATTGTTTATCAAGTGCCAATAAAGTATAATAGTTATTGGCAATAGTAGCAATTAACTGTGTTTGTACAGCTCTTTTTGCCGCATCGGTTTGTAACAGAGTTGCATATGCGCCACGTTTTGCACTTGTTAATTTTCCCCATATATCGGCTTCCCAACTGGTGCTCAGCTGTGCCTTATAGGTTTGGGTTTCCAAGTTAATATTTATCCCGGGAGGAAAGTTCAAAGAGGCTTGCGATTGTTTATTATCAGTTACATTTACATCAGCCTGTAAGCTTGGTAGTAATGCCCCACGACTTTGGATCAGGGTAGCCTCGGCAATTTTGATCCGCTCAATGGCCTGTTTCAAGTCTAAATTTTCATTTATGCCTTGTTGGATCAGCGACTGTAAGGTCGTATCCGAAAACAATGTTCGCCATTGCAGGTCGGCCATTGTAGTGGTATCCGTTGTGTTATTATCCCGGTACAAACCCTCGCTTTTTAACTGAGGGCGCTCGTATTTTTTAGTTACGCAAGCACTCAGGGCAACGATGGCTAAACCGATTAAAAGGGAATGTTTATATCTAAAATTCATTTTCTTACTATTAATGTTTACTGTTCGCAGTAGCCAATTCGTATTCTTCTTGCGTTTGTTCATGGTCAATGCCCTCGTTAAAAGGCGATTTATTGCTGATTCGCTCTTGTAATGATTGAAAGACGATAAACAGGGCGGGAATAACGAAAATACCAAATATAGTTCCGATTAACATACCGCCTACCGCTCCGGTACCAATTGAGGTGTTACCTGCTGCACCAACACCTGATGATAACATCAGCGGCAATAAACCAAGAATGAAAGCGAAAGAGGTCATTAAAATAGGGCGTAAACGTGCTGTTGCACCATCAATTGCGGCATTGGCAATGCTCATGCCTTTTCTTCTTCTATCTACTGCATATTCTACAATCAAAATCGCATTTTTGGCTAAAAGCCCCACAAGCATAATCAGCGTAATCTGCGTATAAATGTTATTATCTACACTGAAGATTTTATCGAAAACGAATACACCTGCTAAACCAACTGGTAGAGAGAATAAAACCGCTAACGGTAAAATATAACTTTCGTATTGTGCTGCGAGTAAGAAATAAACAAAGATTACACAAAGTAAAAAGATAAAAACCGTCTGGCTTCCGCCTGCCATCTCCTCACGTGATAAACCCGAGAATTCGTAACCGTAACCTGCCGGAAGGTTTTTGGCTGCCTCTTCCTGAACAGCTTTTAATGCATCACCTGAACTGTAGCCGGCATTTGGATTACCCGTTACCGATATTGAAGTAAACAAGTTGAAACGCGAAATGGCTTGTGGTCCATATACTTTGGATAACGTTATAAACTCCGATACCGGAGCCATTTGCCCCGAAGAGGTTCTAACGAAAATGCGGGTTAAAGTTTGCTCATTTGCACGGTACTGCGCGTCGGCCTGATACATTACCCTAAACTGTTTACCAAATTTGTTGAAATTTGAGGCATAAACACCACCATAATAGCCTTGCATTACACCCAATACATCACTAACATTCAGGCCTGCCTGTTTAACCTTTGCCACATTTACATCAATCTGATATTGCGGGAAATTTGGGTTAAAAGAAGTGGAAGCATATTGGATTTCAGGACGTTTACTCAACGCTGCTAAAAATCCATTTCCAATTTCGTTGAATTTTTTGATATCTCCACCAGTTTTATCCTGTAACTGGAACTCAAAACCACCACTGGTACCGAAACCCTGAATAGTTGGCGGCGCAAAGAAAATAATTTTAGCCCCTTTAATGCCTGCTGTTTTTGCAAAAAGTTCTCCAATAATTGCTTTTACATCACGGCCTTTACGTTCATCCCATGGAGTTAAACGCGAAATTACCATACCGTATGAACTGCCTGAACCACTGATCATGCTTCGGCCAACAATCCTTAACGTATTTTTAATTTCTGGTATCTGGTGCGCAATACTATCAATCTTGGTAATGATCACACTGGTTTCTTCCTGCGAAGTTCCTGCCGGTAAGGAAATATCACTCATAATGGTTCCCAAATCCTCATTCGGCACGAAACCTTTGGGTGTAGTATTCATTGTCCAAACCAGTAGTCCAACGAAAAAGGCAATGGCCAAACCGACGATCCATTTTTTTCTGGAAAGAAAACTTACCGATTTTTTATATTTTCCGGTTACGGCATCGAAAGAGGTATTGAAAGCATCGTAGAAACGCTGTAAAAAGTTTTTAGATTTTTTGTGTTCTTCTTTATGCGGTTTTAAGAATAAAGCACATAATGCCGGACTTAATGTTAAGGCGTTAATGGCCGACAAAATAATCGAAATCGCCAGTGTTAAACCAAATTGTTTATAAAATACGCCTGATGATCCGGAGATAAAACTCACCGGGATAAACACGGCAGCCATTACCAGAGTAATCGATATAATTGCTCCGCTAATGTCGTCCATGGCATCAATAGTTGCTTTTTTGGCATCAGTATAACCTTCATCCAGTTTGGCGTGTACAGCTTCCACTACCACAATCGCATCATCTACCACAATACCAATTGCCAATACCAAGGCAAATAAGGTGAGCAGGTTGATGGTAAATCCGAATAGACTCAGGAAAAAGAACGTTCCGATAATTGCCACTGGTACACTAATTGCCGGAATTAAGGTTGAACGGAAATCCTGTAAGAAGATAAACACCACCAGGAATACCAGAATAAATGCTTCAATTAAGGTATGAAGTACTTTTTCAATCGACGCATCCAAAAAGTCGTTAACGTTAACCAATGTGGAGTAGTGTACCCCCTTTGGAAAGGATTTTTGCGCTTCATCAAGCGTTTTAATAGAATTCTCGATTACTTCTTTTGCGTTGGAACCCGCCGTTTGGTTGATGGCGATACCCAATGCCTGCTTTCCGTTGAATTTAACCGAACTGGCATAACTTTGCGCACCTAACTCAATCCTTGCAATGTCTTTTAATCGAAGAATCTGGCCATTATCAGTTGTGCGGATAATGATATTGCCAAACTGCGCTTCATCTTTTAACCTGCCTGTATATTTTAAGGTGTACTGAAATGCCTGATTACCAAGCTCTCCAAACTGACCCGGGGCAGCCTCCACGTTCTGATCGGCAAGGGCAACGCTAACGTCGTTTGGCACCAGGCCGTAAGTGGCCATCACATCGGGCTTTAACCAGATTCGCATGGTATAATCCAGCGTTCCAAACGCACTCGCATCACCAACACCATTGATCCTTTTGATCTGTGGAATGATGTTGATATTGGCATAATTCTGCAAAAACTTCTGATCGTAGGAAGGATCGTCGCTATACAAACCAAATATCAATACGTTACTCGCTTGTCTTTTCGCTGTAATCACACCCGACTTGGTTACCTCTGCAGGTAATAAACTGGTCGCGCGTGCAACCCTGTTCTGTACGTTAACTGCTGCCAGATCGGGATTGGTACCTAATTTAAAGTTTACTGTAATGGTTGCGGTACCATCGTTACTGGCGCTTGAAGTCATGTAGGTCATGTCTTCCACACCGTTTATCTGCTCTTCCAGTGGAACAACCACACTATTCATCACCACATCGGCATTGGCACCCTGGTATGATGTAGAAACCTGCACCGTTGGTGGGGCAATTTCCGGGTATTGTGAAACCGGTAACGTAGCTAAACCTAAAACACCGAGTATAACGATGATGATGGATATAACCGTTGATAAAACCGGTCTTTCTATAAATTTCTTAAACATAATTAATATTGATTACACTATGAAAGTGTGATAAGCAACATGATATTGTTATTTCTTGATCTCAGCATAAACTGAATCGGCACTTTTTTCTTCTGGTTTGATTTTTGTTCCGTCTTTTAACGATTGGAAGCCCTCCAAAACAATTTTATCTCCGCTTTTAAGGCCTTTGGTTACTACATAGAACTTTCCTTTGGCCAAATCCATAATCTCAATTTCGGTGTTAATTACTTTAGCAGAATCACCTAAAACATAAACGAACTTTTTACCCTGTAAATCGATTGTTGATTTTTGAGGAATTAGAATGGCATTCTCAATGTGCTGCGGAACCCTTACAGATGCGCTGGCGCCATTTTTTAATAATGACGTAGGGTTAGGGAAAGTGGCCCTTAAACTTGCAGAACCCGTGCTGGTATTAATCTGTCCGTTAATGGATTCGATTTTACCGTTTTGGGCGTAAACTGTACCATCTGCAAGTACCAGACTTACTGCTGGGATGTTTTTCATTTGCTGGGCCAAAGTATTTCCTTTATAGGTTCTGGAAAAATCAAGTAGTTGTTTCTCGTTTAAAGAGAAGTAAGCATAAACCTTTGATATATTGGAAACTGTTGTTAAAGGCTGTGTACTGGTACTGCTTACTAAACTTCCATTTCTGAAAGGAATACTGCCAACTACACCATCAACAGGGCTTTTAACAGAGGTATAGCCTAAGTTAACCTGTGCATTTACCAGTTCAGCCTTTGCCTGTGCCAATGCTGCTTTTCTGCTTTGCAATGTTAATTGGGCAGCATCAAGATCGTATTTGCTAATGATGTCTTTTTCTACCAATGGCCTGGTTTTGTTTACGGTTAACTGGGCCGCATTAACGTCTGCCTCTGCACTACTGATGGCCGCTCTTGCTGTGCGTACCTGTTGTTCGTACTGAGGCGCATTAATGGTGAAAAGTAACTGGCCTTTTTTGACCACGGCACCCTCGTCAACAAAAATCTTTTCAATAAAGCCATCAACTTTTGGGCGGATGTCGATATTTTGGATACCTTCAATGGTTGCCGGATAATCAGAATCTAAAGTGGTATTTTGTGTATTTACGGTAAAAACCGGATAGGCTTGTGGACCAGCTGCCGCAGCAGCAGCTGCTTTTTTCGCATCATCATTGTTTCCGCAAGATGCTAAAAGCATACCAATGCTCATGCTAAAAAAGAGAGTTGTAACTTTTCTCATGGACTATTTCTGTGTGTGTATAAATTTGAATTTCCGGGAATTAAGAGCGTCGCCAAAAATTATGACTTCGATTTCCGGAATTATTTTCCAAAAATAGCGCCTAAGCAAAAATATATCTGTCCAAATTCTGTCATTTAATCAATCGATTGATTTATTTTCGGGGTTAGATACGTCTTATGTGTAATTAAAATATTGTTTATCAGTATTTTAATCGTGTTTTGTATTCTAAAATGACGCTTGTAAATAACTTGAGACAATTGTTAAAAGCTGTTAAATCGCTTAAAATAATCTTATTTTTTTGATTGGTCCTGTTTGTTTTACTAAACAGAAAATGGCATAGGTGTATATTTTACACTAAATGCTCGATCGTTACTAAATACGTTAAGTTTCTGAAAATTGATCGTTGAGCAAACGCACTAGCCCACTTCTCCCTCGAAAACCAATTTGGCTGGTCCACATAAAAATACATTGGTAAATACTTTACCATCGTAATCGAACTCTATTTTAATGTCGCCCCCCAAAACCTTAATGTCAGTTTTGATATGACCGGTTTGGTTTTTATGTTTGGCCATGGCCATGGCAACCGCCGTAACGCCGGTACCACAAGCATAGGTTTCATCTTCAACACCACGCTCATAAGTGCGGACAAATAAATGATCGCCTTTGTCTTCAACAAAGTTTACATTAATGCCTTTTTCTACATAGGTTGAATTATAGCGTATATTTTTTCCCTCGCTAAAAACATCAAAATCTTTTAAATTACTTCTCAGTGCAACGTAATGAGGCGAACCAGTGTTTAGTACGTAGGCTTCATTATCTTTTGTAATGGTATCTACATCAATCATTTGTAGATCGATCCATTCTCCGTTTTCTGAAATTCTGGCATAATGTGGGCCATCAACTGCCAAAAAGTTTGTTTCCCGATCAATGATGCCGAGTTGTTTGGCAAAGGCCACAATGCATCTGCCACCATTGCCGCACATGCTTCCAGGTTTACCATCTGCATTGAAATAATGCATTTCGAAATCATAATCCTCATGTTTTGTAATAAACATTAATCCATCGGCGCCAATGCCAAATCTCCTATGGCATAGCTGTTCAACTAATTGGTTGTCAATGTCTTTTAATTGTTCGTTGGTGTGGTCTATTAAAATAAAATCGTTGCCTGCGCCCTGGTATTTAAAGAAATTAATTTTCATGAAAGCTTCATTTTCTAGTGCAATATTTGAGATGCGAAAAGCCAGTTAATGATTTGTGTTTTTTGATTTAACATTTTTTAACACAAAACTAAGTGCTTTGATGATACAAATATCGTTTATATGGTATTAAATTTGAACAAACTTACTCAACAAAATTTAAGCAGATGAGAACTGCTGGAGCACTCTGCTTAAATCAAAATTAAAACGCTCCTGCAAACATACTTTAATAAATGAATATTATGAGCTAAACCATTAGCTAGCAAATTAGTTTATAATAAATCATGACCATTAAAAAACATACATAAACATGAAAAAAATATTAGGAATTACCGTGTTAGCTGCTTTTATAGGTGGGGCAGCAGCAATCGGAGGTTATAAGCTATTTGAGCGTAACCAGACAGGCAGTACAATTACTGATAAACAGAATTTGTATTTTGCCAATAACCCACTAAAAGTGTCATCAGCAGGTACTGCAGATTTCACCCAGGCGGCAGCGGCAGTGGCACCGGGTGTAGTGCATATTAAAACAACTTACGCAGCACAGAGTGGTGGTGGCAGAAGTTCTTCTCCTTTTGACATGATGGAAGATTTCTTTGGTGGCGGTGGCCGTCAGATGCAGCGTATGCCTAGAGCAGCATCAGGTTCCGGTGTAATCATCAGTCAGGATGGTTATATCGTAACCAATAACCATGTGGTAGAAAATGCAGAGAAGGTTGAAGTGGTTTTAACAGACAGGCGTAAGGTAGAAGCAAAAATAATTGGCCGCGACCCCAATACGGATTTAGCATTAATCAAGGTAAATGCGACTGGTTTGCCTGTTGTAAAGATGGGTAATTCAGATAATGTACAAGTTGGAGAGTGGGTATTAGCGGTTGGTTTCCCGTTAGATTTAAATACCACGGTCACAGCGGGTATTGTAAGTGCGAAAAACCGTAGCATCGGTATAATCGGCCGTGAGCAACAAGGTAATGAAATTACAGAAGAGGAATATCGCGAATACCAACGTACCGGCAAAAGACCAGATCGTCCGGCTAATACCAGTATTGAATCATTTATTCAAACAGATGCTGCCATTAACCCTGGTAACAGCGGTGGTGCACTTGTAAATGCCAATGGCGAATTGGTGGGGATTAACTCGGCAATCGCATCACAGAGCGGATATAACCAGGGATATGGGTTTGCTATTCCGGTTAACCTGGCCCGCAAAATTGTAGACGATTTTATGAAATATGGTTCTGTTAAACGTGGTTATATTGGCGTTAACTTTGTGCCATTAAGTGGTGAAGAAAAGCCTGAAGGTATCAGAACCAATGAAATAAGTGGTTTATATGTGAGTGATGTAGTTGCCGGAGGCGGTGCTGCTGCAGCGGGCATTAAAGCAGGTGACGTAATTAAAAAAGTTGACGGAGTAGTGATTAACGATTCACCTGATCTTCAGGAAAGGGTAGGCCGTTTAAATCCTGGAGATAAAGTTAAGTTAACCGTATTGCGAGATGGTGCGCTTAAAGATTACACCGTAACGCTAAAAGGAGAAGCAAGCGTTGGCCTTACGGCTAAGAATACGGCTGGCAAAGGCATGGAAGTTTCTAAACTAGGTGCAACTTTCGCTCCGGCTACTCAGGCACAAAAAGCGAAATATGGAATCAACAGCGGTGTGGTTGTAACATCGGTTACTACCGGTAAAGCTTTCGATAATATTGGAGTAGAAAAAGGTTTAATTATCACCAAAGTAAACGGACAACCTGTAAATTCTGTGGCTGATGTTCAAAAAGCATTGCCTTTAGGCAGAAATAATATGGTAAGCATTTCTGGTGTGAGCGAGCAAGGTTCATATAACTACAGTTTTCCTGCACAGTAATTAGTTGTAATAAATAGTTAAAAGGCTTCCCAATTTGATTTGGAAAGCCTTTTTTATTTTAATCCTGATTGATTGTTTCGTGGTTGGCATGGCAGGCATCTGCGCATTCTTCGCATGCCACTGCACACTGCCTGCAGTGTTCATGATCGTGCTTGCTACATTCAGCTGCGCAAAGTCTGCATATTTCTTCACACAACAGTAAATATTGACGTCCTATAATCGAATCTCTCTGCAATAATCTGGCCGCCTGGGTACAGATATCCGCACAATCCCGATCTAGTTTAATACAGTCGATCATCATGTTGATATCTTCTTCTTTCAAGCAAGATGATGCACAATGTTCACAAGCTAGCGCACAATCCAGTAAGGTTTGGATTAAAGCATGGTTGTTTCTCGTTTCCATATTGTAATTGTTTTAGTTACACATGTTTTTATAATAATAACCTGCCAGCCTGTTAAACAGTTTTTTTTAAATTGAGTTCACGTGGTATATTGTTTTATGTCCAATATACGATAACTGTTAAAAAATCTTAAATCTTAGCTACTCAGGCTTGTTCCTGATACATAAATCAATATTCATCCGTTTTTCATAATCAAGATATAGCTTCGTTATCATCGATTGTTTACCAGCCCTTAGGGAGATTGATTAATTTTTATAGTTCCACATTAGAATCAACAAAAAACTGAATATTATGGCTTTAGCTAATATTAACCTCAGCGTAAAACAATATTTCAATTTCATGTGCAGAACGGATTTTGAAAGGCGGATATTTCATGATACTTATAAAGAATTTCAAAAAAGATCAGCCATATATAGTTTAGATCAACACCTGCATACCTTTTCTGAGATGCAGCAAGCCAATAAAAAGGCCATTGCACTAAATCAGAAGCTTCAGTACGCGGTGATGAACAGCATTGCAGCTCTGGAGTGTAAAATGCCTGTTTTAAGTGACCTTGAAAATCGTCCAGTCATTTTTGATTATGCTGAGCTACATATTTATACTTCAGATCTGCGAAATAAAGCAGCGCATGTTGTGTTCATTACCTATACCAGTCCGGAACTTGTTTTACATGAGATTGTTGATGACTTGCTGATCATGAGCTATAGCTCCAAAGAATACGAAACATTGGTTGTAAAGATTTCCGAGAATGTGACGGTGAATTATGATCAAAGCAAAAGTCTTGTTTTTAGCTGATTTTCCACCTATTCATAGATAAGGTACAGCAGATTATGAAGCTATTTTTATGGTCAATCTGTACGCGTTTTAGGCAGAAAAACCAAAGTTGACGGTCGTTCTGAAGGTGTTTTATTTCTAAAACGTAAACAACACTCGGTAAATCGTGGGCCAAAATACTTTAATGAATAGGCTCTAAAGGGCAAATAGTCAATATATTTATAGATTTTAACATAATAAAAAATAAAAAATTTATTATGGGTATTTAAGCCTATCTTTGGTGTAAATTAAAATACAATATAATGCAACAAGGAACAGTAAAATTTTTTAATGAAACTAAAGGTTTCGGATTTATCATTCCATCTAATGGCGATGCCGAAATTTTTGTTCATGCTTCAGGCTTAATCGATAACATTCGCGAGAATGATACCGTAAACTACGATGTAGAAGAAGGTAGAAAAGGCCTAAATGCGGTAAATGTTAAAGTAGCTTAAGAAAACTCGAATACATAAATCGTAAAAAGTCCCGATGTAAATCGGGACTTTTTTTATGAGCCAGGTTTGCGTTATTATTGATTGGCTAAATGTTTGCCTATTTCACTGTCCACAAAATCAAGTGAGAGGTCATTATTGCTGAGCACTATGCCATTTCTATCTGCCAAAAAGAAATATGTTGCGCTATAATTACTTAAGTTTTTTGCGTTAGGTGATTTCTCCCCCAAAAGGTCTGAATATTGCGGCCAGGGCAGTTTATCGGCTTTAATTACTTTTTTCCAGCTATCTTTATTCTTATCGAACGATACACCAATGAACTCTACGTTCTGATCCTTATATTTTTCGTAAAGATGAGCCAATATCTGGTTGTTTTTTCTGTTTTTTCCACTATAGGAAACCCAGCAGATAATTAGGTTAACTTTTTTCAATACGCTCAAATTAAACTTTTTCCCATCAGGTGTTTCGCCTTCGATGTGGGGCATTTTATTTCCGGCCATCATTTGGTTGGCCTGCATAATTTCTGAAAGCAGTTTTTTGCCTCTTTTGCTTTCCTGTACCTCCTTATCCAAACCTTTAAAAATCGACAGGTATTTTTTAGCTTCAGAACCTGCTCTTCCAAATCTGTCTAGTAAAAATATAGTAACGTCGGATTTAGGATAATTTTTGGCAAAAATTTCAATATTATTCAGTTCTGAACTAATTTTTTTTGCTCTCCATATATCAGCCTTTTCCGCCTTTTCTGCAATATTATCAGGGGTAGCGAGGTTGAATTCACGCTCTGCGAGTGCCAAGCTATCCAGCAGGTTTCTGTTTATTTCTGCTTTTTGTTTGTAAAAGCTGGTTATTTCTTCACCTTCTTTAGTCGGTAAGATTTTAAACCGGTAAGTCGCGGCATTTTTTCCGTCAAGAACCCCCTTATAATTCCCCTTATCCAGATAAAAGTAATATTCTTCATCATGGCCGTCGTCATATGTACTCAATATGGCGTAACCTGTTTTGGGCATGTTAATCCTGAACGTTTGATTTCCATTGGTAATATTTTCGACTTTCAAGGTTTCGCCGTTTTCTGAACTTTTGACCGAGATCACCGCATTGGGGCCGAAATTTTTGGTTTCGAAATTAAAAATAGCAGGAGCAGGATCACAGCTATAATAGAAGCAGGCGAATAAAATAAGTAAGTATCGCTTTTTTTTCATATTGATCAATTGGTGAAGTAATATAACGAAAAAATTAGTTTCAAGACGAAGTTTAATTCAATTATGTTTGATCATTTATCCAAGATATTGGCTTAATTATCAGGAGTTTTTTTTGTCAGATTTAACATTCAAGCGTTATTAATTACGCAACGCTAAAAACTGGTAATAAATTGGGCATTTATTTCGATAGCAGTAACGTATCAGCCAGGCAACCTGATGTTATTCTGATCGCTCAATGTTCTGAAAACCTTTGAACAGGCCACTACATTTAACCGATATTAAAATCGAAACGCTAAATAAGCATATATTCTTTCGATTAATTACGAATATGCTTTAGAATGTTTCTAAATAAATGTTTTATCGCTATTTTGTCATAATCGTTTATAAATTAAACTCATAATTAGATATTTTTGCAGGAAATTTAGATATAAATCCTAATCAAATGAGTGGTTTCGGAAATGCACTTTCTTCTTCAATAGGAAGAAAATACGTAATGGGTATTACAGGGATATTCCTGATACTTTTTTTAATTGTACACGCTGGTATTAATTCGTTAATATTTCTTGACGATAATGGTTTGAAATTTAATATTGGAGCACATTTTATGGCTACCAACTGGATCATTAGAGCAGGCGAGTACATATTGTTTTTAGGTTTACTTGTGCACATTTACCAGGCAGTTAACCTAACTATCCAAAATAAGAAAGCAAGGCCTGAAGGTTACGCAGTTTATAATGGTAGTGCAAACAGCAAGTGGTACAGTCGGTCAATGGGCTTGTTGGGGACTTTACTGTTAATTTTTCTTGTTATTCACCTGAAGGATTTTTGGGTGGTTTCCCGTTTTACAGGAATTCCGACCGTTGATGCCAACGGCAATGAAGATTTATATGCAGTAATGAAAGAGAAGTTTCAGGATCCGGTTAGAGTTGTTGCTTACGTTTTGTTAATGATTTCTCTCTGTTACCACTTATTACATGGTTTTGCATCCGCATTCCAAACAATGGGATGGAACCATTCAAAATATAATGGAATTATTAAACGTGTTGGTGTATGGTATGCCATAATTATTTCGATCGTATTCGCATTAATGCCAATTGCAGTTTACACACATTTAATTGATTAAGTTTTAGCACAAAAGATATATGTCAGATATTAATTCAAATATTCCGGAAGGCGAATTAGCCAGTAAATGGACAAAATATAAGTCTTCTGTGCCTTTGGTTAACCCATCGAACAAAAGAACTATTGAAGTAATCATTGTTGGTTCAGGTTTAGCAGGTGCTTCAGCAGCGGCTACTTTGGCTGAAATGGGTTACAAGGTTAAATGTTTTTGTTTTCAGGATTCACCACGGAGAGCACATTCTATTGCTGCTCAGGGGGGGATCAACGCAGCAAAAAACTATCAGAATGATGGTGATAGTGTTTATCGACTTTTCTACGATACGATTAAAGGAGGTGATTATCGCGCCCGCGAGGCCAATGTGCATCGTTTGGCAGAAGTAAGTGCCAATATTATAGATCAATGTGTGGCACAAGGTGTGCCTTTAGCCCGCGAGTATGGAGGTTTGTTAGACAACCGTTCATTTGGTGGTACACAGGTTCAGCGTACTTTCTATGCTGCTGGCCAAACTGGTCAACAGTTATTATTGGGTGCATATTCTGCCTTAGAACGCCAGATTGGTATGGGTAAAGTAGAGATGTATACCCGCCACGAGATGCTTGAGGTGGTTAAAATTGATGGCAAAGCACGTGGTATCATTGCCCGTAACTTAATTACTGGAGAAATCGAACGTCACTTCGGTCACGCCGTTGTATTAGGAACAGGTGGTTATGGTAACGTATTCTACCTTTCTACCAATGCAATGGGAAGTAATGTGACTGCAGCCTGGAAAGCACATAAGCAAGGTGCTTATTTTGCAAACCCTTGCTACACGCAGATTCACCCAACCTGTATACCCGTTTCTGGCGATCATCAATCTAAATTAACCCTGATGTCTGAATCGTTGCGTAACGACGGACGTATCTGGGTTCCTAAAAAGAAAGATGACAACCGTAAAGCCTCAGAAATTCCTGAGGATGAAAGAGATTATTACTTAGAACGCCGTTATCCTGCTTTTGGTAACCTGGTTCCCCGTGATGTGGCCTCTCGTGCAGCGAAAGAGCGTTGCGATGCAGGTTATGGTGTTGGTGCTTCTAAATTAGCTGTTTATTTAGACTTTAAAGCCAATACAGAGCGTTATGGAAGAATCGAAGCGGCTAAGGCGGGTAACCACAATCCGGATAAAGAGACCTGCATGCGTTTAGGTACAGCGGTAATTAAGGAAAAATATGGTAACCTGTTTGATATGTATGCGCAAATTACTGGTGAAAATCCTTACGAAACGCCGATGCGTATTTATCCGGCAGTTCACTATACCATGGGTGGTTTATGGGTTGATTATAACCTAATGACATCGGTACCAGGCTTATATTGCACCGGAGAGGCTAATTTCTCTGATCATGGAGCCAACCGTTTAGGTGCATCTGCTTTAATGCAAGGTTTAGCCGATGGTTATTTCGTTTTACCTTACACTATAGGTGCTTATTTATCAAAAGAAATTTCTACCAAAGCTATCCCGACTGATCATCCGGCATTTGTAGAGGCAGAAGAAAGGGCAGTAGGCATCTTAAATAAGCTGATCAACATTAAAGGAACTAAGTCTGTAGACCATTTTCACAAGCGTTTAGGCCACATTATGTGGGAGAAATGCGGTATGGCACGTAACGAGAAAGGCTTAAAAGAAGCCATTGAGGAAATCAGGGCATTACGTGCTGAATTCTGGAGTGATGTTCGTGTGCCTGGTGCAGTTAATGAGCTTAATCCTGAACTTGAAAAAGCAGGCCGCGTAGCTGATTTTATCGAACTGGGTGAGTTGATGTGTATTGATGCCTTAAACCGCAATGAAAGTTGTGGTGGCCACTTCCGCGAAGAGTACCAAACAGAGGAAGGTGAAGCATTACGTGATGACGTAAATTACGCTTACGTAGCCGCCTGGGAATTTAAGGAAGGTGTAAACTTCGAACTTCACAAAGAAGAACTGAAGTTTGAAAATATTAAAGTTGCACAAAGAAGTTATAAATAGCAGAGCGCATGGTGCAAAGTGCGTTAAAGCGCTCTGCTCTATGCTCCCCGCCTAAATCTCAATATCATGAGTACAGGAAATATGAACTTAACGCTAAAAGTTTGGCGTCAAAAAGATAACAAAACCAAAGGTGCTTTGGTAGATTATAAATTGGCCGATATTTCACCGGATATGTCTTTCTTAGAGATGTTCGATGTATTAAACGAACAATTGATTAACAAAGGTGAAGAACCGGTTGTATTCGACCATGATTGCCGCGAGGGTATTTGTGGAATGTGTTCAATGTTTATCAATGGCCGTCCGCACGGACCAAAAGATTTAGTTACGACCTGCCAGTTGCACATGCGTTCATTCAAAGATGGCGATACCATAGTTGTGGAGCCTTGGAGAGCTGCTGCTTTTCCGGTAGTAAAAGATTTAACTGTAGACCGTTCGGCGTTTGACAGGGTTATTGCTGCCGGTGGTTTTATTTCAGTGAATACCGGTAATGCACAAGATGCAAATAATTTACCAATCCCTAAAATGCAGGCAGATGCGGCTTTCGAAGCGGCTGCTTGTATCGGTTGTGGTGCCTGCGTAGCAACTTGTAAAAATGCTTCTGCAATGTTATTTGTATCGGCTAAAATTTCACAACTGGCTTTATTGCCACAAGGCCAACCGGAGCGTTATCGTCGGGTACAAAGCATGGTTGCGCAAATGGATGCTGAAGGTTTTGGTAACTGTACCAATACCGGTGCTTGTGAGGCGGAATGTCCGAAAGGAATTTCTTTAGAAAACATCGCACGTATGAACCGCGATTTTGCAACCGCCAAATTTATTTCAGAAGAAACTGTTTAAACATTATACTGTATTTCTGGTTTACTAGCCAGGTACTGAGCCTCCACCTAGTGGGGGCTTTTTAGTTTGGCTTAAGTTGTTTTAGTATAATAGTAATGCCCTGGCATTATTATTTTGGTAAATTTAATAAGGAAATTTTCAATGCTTTTTAAGCAGGCAGATGGTTAAAGCAATACTTGTTTCACACAATTTTCGACTATTGTGAAAACATATGAAACTTTATGTTTTGAAATCGAAAGGTTGCAAAATAAATTGCTTTCAAAATAAAAGTTTGCGAAAGTTGCAATAATCTTATGTCTGCATATTAAAATTTTGCATTTTTTGAAATTTTATTCTGCATTATTTGTATATGTATTAAAGTTTTTATAAATTTAATCTTCCGAGACAGGAGAGAAAACACGAAACCCCGGCAAGTTTGCAGGGGTTTCGTGTTTTTTGGAAAATTAAATTTTTAATACTGTTCAGTTAATTTTTATGTGATACTGCTTTTTTAGTGGTAATAATTATCACTCCATATTTACCTTTTTCACTGTATAATTTTTGAGAACCAGCATCTTTTATTACCTCTATTGCTGTAGTGCTAAAAGTTAGCGTCTTTATCTACTATAGTAGCCTCTTTTGAGTTAAATGGGCTAAAAATATTATATTTTGGCGCTTTACTGGTTACCAAAATTACACCACCTTTCGCTTTTGGTCCATATAAATCCGTTGCGGCTTTATCTTTTAATACCTCCATTGATTCGATATCATCTGGATTAACCTTACCGAGCAGATCATTATCTGCTAATTTAACACCATCTAAAATGATTAGCGGATCAACATTGCTACCCGTTGTCAATCTGATTTTGTCGTCAGAAATATGGCTTGTTTTTGTTTCTGTTATAGGATTGGCGAGTGTGAAATTAACATTGATATTATACTTTACCCTTACAGCAAAGCCATTTTTAATGCCCGGATTCCATTTTGGCGATGCTTTTAAAACCCTTATCGCTTCTTCGTCAGTACCACTTCCTAAACCTCTGGTAATCTGTACGTCAGAAAGGGAACCATCTTTTTCAACCACAAAACTAAGGAAAACCTTACCCTGTACATTATTATCCTTCGCTATCTTTGGGTACTTTATATTGCCGCCCACATATTTATAAAATTTGGCTATGCCGCCCGGAAATTCCGGTTGTTTCTCGATGGAAACAAAATCATAGATGTCATCTGTATGCTCAGATTTAATACCGCTGGTTCCGGTGTTTTCAGGAAGATAGGATAGGATATTAATTTTGTTCAGATTTATATACCCGCCCGATTTAGGCAATAGGCTGTTTTTAAATTCTTTTGAGGATTCAGGAATGCTAAAACCTACTGTTAGCGCATATTTGCCATCAGCAACAGTTTTGAACCCCTTATAAGATAAAATAACCCTTATCAATTCTTCGTCGCAGCCAGTACCTAATTTTACATTTGAGGCGATATGGATGACCTTACCTCCTTTAACATTAAATCTTACCTGGGAATTACCTTGAATCTGACTGCTGTTTGCTGCTTTCGGATATTTGATGTTTACCGCCAAAAATTTATAAAATCCCTTCCAGCTGGGATCCGTGTTACCATCAACAGAAGTTGTTCGTGCCTTAACAGTTTTCTCTTGCGTTGTAACCATGTTTTCAACCATTTCTATTGGCTTATCCATTGGGATTTGATCGGTAATAGATATCAGCTTCTCATTTTTACGTACTGTAGCAGATGAAAACAAAATGAAAAGCGCGAATAGCGGAATAAAAATTCCATACTTTAAGATAGCGATCTTTTTAGAGCGCTCTTTATGAAGCATGAAAATTCTCTTTTTGATCAGCGATTTTTCTAAAAAGCCGTTTGTTAAGCTATTTGGTGAAATACCGAATGATTTGCTGAGTAACAACATGGCGTACGCTGCCTTGTCGCCTTGAAATTCGGCTGCGAGTTCGTCAGCTAAATATTCGTGGATATTTTTAATAGTTTTCTTGTAAAAATAAATCACCGGGTTTAGCCAGGTAATAATTCCTATAATTTCGAAAAATAAAATATCCAGCGTGTGCCACTGCTTGATGTGTGCTTCTTCATGCATGTCAATCACATCCATCTGTGGTAATCCCTGATCAATCACTTTTCTGCCGAAAAAAGAAAATGCTGAGCCAGCTTTATTTATTGTGAATAGCTTTTTTACGGCCAGTAAGTTAAATATGAATCTGCCAAAAAAGAACAGGATTCCTGCACAGTAAATAAATACAAATGCATTTCCCCAACTAAAGCCATCGTTACGTTCGGTTACAATTGTTGCCTGCGCCAACACGGCTTCCCAATTAACTGATGTGTAAACCTGCTGCGCCGCTTTTTGTTCCGTCAACCATTCTAAACGGATGAATGGAGTGCATAAAGACAGTACTCCGGCAGCTACTAAATAAATACGGTTTAAAGTGAAGTAGGTTTCTTTATCTAACAGTAATTTGTAAAAGCCAAAAAAAACAATTAAGTATAAATTTACCTGTAATAAGTAATGGGCAAAACTCATTTTGGCTTATGTTTAATCTGATTAATCATTTTCAGAATTTCATCAACGTCAGTTAAATCCAGTTTTTCTTCTTTAACAAAGAAAGAAAACATACTCTCTACAGAATTCTCGAAGTAATTACCCAGGAGTTTTTCTGTAGCATGTCGTTTATATTCTTCTTTACTGATCAACGGGTAATACTGATGAGCCTTTCCGAAAGCTTCATGGCCAATAAAACCTTTGGTTTCCAAAATTCTGATGATGGTAGATACAGTATTGTAAGCAGGTTTTGGAAGGGGGAGCTCTTCGATTACCTCTTTAACAAATGCTTTTTCCAGCTGCCACAAAACCTGCATGATCTGCTCTTCAGCTTTGGTTAAATCTTTAATTTCCATAATAGTTAATAATAATAAGGATGATAGCAAATTGATTTGCTTTTAACTAAAGTTAAAACTAATTGGTTAGTTGCCCAAATTTTTACCAATAATTATTTTCAAATAATCACATAGCGTTTTTATTACCATTATGGAACTTCTATCTACGGCGAAGTAATAAGAAATAGAGTGTTTATGTTGTTGATAATCAAAATTTTGTATATTTTTCAGGTTAAATGTTGATCAGGTTGTTTTTGATGCCGTATACCACTAATCCGGTACGCGATCTGATATTTAACTTGGCAAAAAGAGATTCTCTATAGTTGTCAACTGTTCGTGGACTTACATTCATGAGGTCGGCGATTTCTTTATAGGTAAGCTCAGTGCTGCAATATTGTAGAAATGTAAGTTCTCTGTCAGAAAATGTCGGTTTCATGTCGCCCTCTTTTAAAGCTACTAAAAGCCTTCCTGATACCAGTTCATTTACATAATAACCCTTATCTACAAGTACCTTAATGGCGGTCAACAGATCAGAAGGTGTAGATTCTTTGAGCATGTATCCCCCGGCACCTGCTTTGAGCATCCCGATTATTGCTTTTTCATCCTCAAGCATGCTGAGTGCAAGTACATGAACATTTGGGTAATTGGCTTTGATCCATTTAGTAGTGGCAAAACCATCCATTTCAGGCATGTTGATGTCCATTAAAATTAGCTGAACTTCAGCATTGCGGTTGATTTTAGCCTGAAGGTCAATGCCATTCATGGCCTCGAACATCACTTCTATTTCATCAAATTCTTCCAGTAAACTGGCTAATCCGGAACGGAAGAGGGTGTGGTCGTCAACAATTGCGATGGAAATACTTGGCTGCTGCATAATTAAGGGTAAGGGATTTCAATTGTGAGAGAAGTGCCTTCTTCCGGCGCTGAATTTAATACTAATTTTCCATTGATCATCTCCATTCTTTTGTAAATAGAATTTAGGCCCATCCCTGATTTTTTACTCTTCATCTCAACCGGATCAAATCCTATCCCGTCTTCAGCTACCTTTAGATGTAAAACGTTTTTTTCCAGATACGCATTGATCTGTATATGTTTGGCGTGAGCATGTTTTATAATGTTATTGATGATTTCCTGCAACAAGCGTAGAATAATCAAATCCTTATCAGGCGATGTGATTTGCAGATCAATTAACTGGTTATTCACTTCCAGCTCATATTTGCCTGCTTTGCTAAGCCAGTTAATTTCCTGATCAATCGCATGGCCAATACCATTTTCTACCAGTTGTTCGCCATGTAATAGTTTGGCCAGCTCCCTTAACTCTTTAATTGATTTGTTAACGAGTGCCAAGGAATTGTCTATTTTCTTTTTGGCCTTCTCTCCGTCATTTAAATTTACGGAGTTTAAGGTAAGAGTGGTGAGGCTGAGTAACTGGCCCACATTATCGTGCAATTCGGCAGCGATACTTTGCATGGTCTGATCTTGCACTTCTATACGGGTTTGAAGTATTTCTGATTCAAATTTCTGCTGCATATTCTGCTTTTCCAGAAAATGGTTCTTTTTATGCCGATTGTAAGACCTGATGTATAAAATCAAAAATACGGGCACAAGGAGGAATATAAGCGTTGCGATGGCGACTAGAAATGCAATTCTCGTTGTTTCATTCTGCATATGAAGGAATATAGCCAACAGCCATATAGAATAAGGTTTAATACGATATAAATACAATATTTCACGGTTGCAAAGCCTATAAGTTTAACGGAAAACAATCCATCAAAAAGGTTAGACATTGTACTGCCAAAGTAGTAAAACAGAACGCCTGTAATCCACCAGAATTCCGGATCTGAGTGGATCTCAATGAAGTTTTCATCTTTTAACAGCAAGTAATAATAGTAAAGGCAAAAAAGAGTGAAAATCACAGACATTACAGTAATTGTAACTGTATTTAAATTCGAAAAGGGTTGCGTAATTAAAAAGAAAATATAAGTTAGGCTTATAATACCCAAACCTATCAAAATTATAGGCTTGGGATTTATATATTTTTTCAGGCAATGGTAGAGGCCGTATAATATGGTGCTGATTTCAAAAACAAGATAAATATTAAATAGCCATAAATTATGTATTCCTCTTATGGCTAAATAAGCTGCAGCCTCTTCTGTAATGAACGCCACAGCTAAATAGCAGGTAATCACCTTACCGAAAGCATTTTTATCTTTCCATATCATATTGAGTGCAGCTATAAAGCAAACAACCTCTGCTATAAATATGGGGGATAGATATCTCATTGTTATAAAGCTACCCCGCTGCATTGATCAGGACAGCCTTGCCCGCGGTTTTCAATATTGCTTAGATCATCATAATGGTCGTTTCCTCCAACGCCATTTCCCACTCTTGGGGTAGTTGGTACCAATAATAGAGTATTTCTTCCTTCGTACGATTTAGGAACACCATCAATTGCTCCCTCCAGGTATTGTGCAAAATAAATTCTTAAACCGTCATACTTGCCTTCACTCATTGATTTTGCAATGTCCAGAATCTGTTCAGCCGGAAACCATACTGCCTTAGTATAACATTCTGAAGCGTTCATGCCATCTTTGGCATAGGCATTAACCATAGCTTCTGCAACCTTTGGGTCGATAGGTTCGCTATTTAATTTTTTGCTCATAAAATTTAGATAATTTGTTTGTAAAAGCTTAAAAGTCGATAATAATTAATGATCTGTCAAGAAGTATTTGTAAATAAATACCGTAAAAATACCTTTCCATTTAGGGCATTTTACGCTAACATCATCCCTCATTTAGCTACTACTTTTGGTATACAATAGTAAGAAATAATTTTTTACTATAGTTAAATAATGATGTCTACGCTATAAAAACAAATTTTTTAAACTTATTTCAAGAGAAGTCTGTTTCTGTAAATTTTGATTTAACTACTTAATTCTCTCAAAAAATGATAACTAACATCCTATTGCAGGACAATCATGGTTCGATTAGTGAAAGAGAAATTGAAATCGTACACCTTTTATCAATGGGTTACAACAGTAAAGAAATTGGTGCAATGCTTTTTATCAGCGAACACACCGTTAATACGCACAGAAGAAATATGGTAAGAAAATTAGATCTAAAAAATTCTTATCAATTGATTGTTTGGGCGTTTAAAGAAAGAATACTGTCTCTATAAGAGTTAAGATATATACAACCTCTCAGTCTAAACAAAAAGCCTGCTATTTGATACTAAAGTCAATTCAGCAGGCTTTTATTTGTGGGTATGTTTATAAGGGAAATGAAATTTGATCTGAGTGCAATTACTTTATGCTCTTTTTGGTTACAATAAAGTAACCAATGATAAAAAGAACTGAGGCATAAATTAAACTTGTCCATATTTCCTGGGTAAAAACAGGGAAAGCTAATGGATCATCACCTTGTTTTACCTTAGTTATTCTTAAAGCCAGCGTTGGCAAAGAATAGGGGTTCAGGTAAGCATATTTCCAACCTATGTTGGCCGTGATAATCCCCATGATGGTGCCTATAAAACCAATCCCCATTGGCTTAAGAAAATCGCTCCATAACAAGCTGAATATAAATTGTAGGGATAAAATGCCCAAAGAGGCTAAAAATAATTTGGTATAAGAATTAATCAGAATTTTTAACGGATTGTATTGATCAAAGTTAAACTTAGGGACCATTAGCTGCAGTAAATGTCCAAATGCAAAAGTAAGTGTGGCAAATAAGAATAAACAGATAAATATCAATAGTATAGCATACAGGTATTTTGCCGCATAAATTGAAAACTTTTGGAGAGGCTGGGCAAATAACATTTTCCAGGTATCGTTTTTGTGTTCAATATTGTTGACCGAAAAGGCCATAAATATGACATAAAAAGGCATGATCAGGAATCCCATTACATTTAGTGATGCACCACTATAGCGTGCCCACAACAGCATGGGTGGGTAGTGGGCAGCAATGATTTTTTCAGCGTCATAGTAAAAACCCGAACTGATTAAACCACAAATGATGAGGGGTAATAAAATGGCGGCCCAAAAGGCCAGGGTTTTCCTTGATTTGTAGAATTCTGATCGTAAGGAAATATAAAGAGCATGCATGTTAGTTGGCTTTAGTGATGTCAAGGAATAAATTTTCGAGATCTTTTCGTTGCTGGTACAGACTGCTCACAATAAAACCGTTCTGGATTAATAATGTATTTAGCTCCCCGCTGTTTTGAGAAGAAATAAATGGTAAAGTAATTACCCGCTCCGTTTTGGCTGTAACTTCATATCCCTGCTTGATTAACAAGGTGCATGCATCTTCAATATTATTAACTTCGATTTCGAGGCTGGGCTTGCTCAGTAAATGAAGTTCGTTAATCGTACCCTGAAATAATAATTGACCTTGGTTTATAATGCCAACATGTGTTGCCGTTCTTTCTATTTCTGCCAATAAATGGCTTGAAACCAGTATTGTTTTTTGATGTTTTGCGGCTAAATCGATCATGAGGTTCCGGACTTCAATAATGCCATTTGGATCCAATCCATTGGTAGGCTCGTCCAGCAGGAGTAATTCAGGATCTGAGATTAGTGCCTGTGCAATGCCCAGGCGTTGTTTCATGCCCAGCGAATATTTGTTGGCTTTTTTATTTGACGCTTCTGCTAAGCCTACCAGTGACAGCATTTCATCAGCCTTTGCTTTTTTAATGCCCAATAAGATACAACGGTTAACCAGGTTTTCTTTTCCTGTTAAATGGCCATAAATAGCCGGTTGTTCTACCAAAGCGCCTATACGTTTAAGGATCGATATGCGGTTGCTGTTTATTTCCTTGCCAAATATAAAAACCTGGTCGGATGGTGACTTCAATAGGTTTAGCAGGATTTTAATGGTAGTGGTCTTGCCAGCGCCGTTAGGTCCTAAAAAACCATAAATGCTCCCTTTCGGGACCTGTAAAGATAAATCTTTTACTATAGCCTGGTTGCCAAAGTTAAAGTTTAAACCTACGGTTTCGATAGCGTAATTACCCATTATTACTATTTGAAAATAGCAGTCGCCTGTTTCACAATAGAACCTGATGTTTTTGTAGGTTTTACAACTATTTCTGCATCATTCTGATTGGTGTTAACGGTAAGCGTTAAAATAATCATCATAAATACTGGTAATAATAAAAGTAAAAATGGCGATGTGTTTGCTAACTTTTTCATGATCGATGGTTTTATTTGAGAGATTGTGGAAACACCGTCAGTAACTACTGTTTGATTTTTGAATTGGATTGCTGATGATGTTTTCATTTTGTTTTCGTTTTGATGATTCAAAGAAACTCAAGAAAAATAACCTGCTAAAATCTATTATACCAAGTGTTCAAGATTCTAGATCAACAGACATTTTTGGCGTTTGTCGATAAAATTTGCCTATTGGGCCGTTGGTAGAAAAAAAATGCCCGTTGGTAGATTGTATAAGTAAATCGATAAAACTTTATTTATTTTGTGGCTTGAATGATATGCATCGGCTAAGCCTTATCGGCAATCATTACAATTTAATATATATCTGATGAAACAAAGTAGGGGACCATTTATATTGCATGCTATTTTTTGGGGATTTATATTTCTTCTTATCATAGTTATATCTATGATGGGTAGTGAAAAGCATACGATGAAAGATTACTTTCTGTCGTATTTTGTTTTTGGTATCGTTAATGTTTCTGTATTCTATATCAATTATATTTTTCTGATCCCATCATTCATCAAAAAAAGAAAGAAGTACTGGCTATATGTCCTCTCATTTGTTCTTTTAATCGCTGTTGCAACATTAGTTAAAACTGTCATTGCTGTTTTAAATCCTGAAGAGATGCTTCGTTATACATTCGATGGTAAAAGCCATAATATGTCTGTTAATAATTTTGCTATCAACACGGTTTTTATCATTGGTTTTTTTCTAGTATCGAGTTGCATTATCAAATTCACTATTGATTGGTTTGCAAGCGAGCGGATTCAGCGTAACTTAGAAAGTGAGCGTCGTGAGATGGAACTTCAGTTTTTAAAATCGCAGTTAAATCCACATTTTCTTTTCAACTCGCTCAACAATATCTATTCATTGGCCTATCAAAAATCGGATAAAACTGCCGATGCGATTATGAAGCTTTCTGAAATTATGCGTTACATGATTTATGAAAGCAATACACCAACCGTAGCCTTAAGTAAAGAAGTAGATTACCTAACCAGTTATATTGAATTGCAGAAGATACGTTTTAAGGATGGCGCCTATATCGAACTGACTTTGAACGGTGAGATCGATAATCAAAAAATTGTTCCTTTGATGCTAATTTCTTTTGTTGAAAATGCATTTAAACATGGTGTGGTAACCGATCCCGAAGAACCCGTTAAAATCAATATCATTGCCAACCAGAAGATTTTGCATTTTAGTGTAGTGAATAAAAAGAATCAGCAAAATAAAGATGCACAGGGTGGAGTTGGGTTAACCAATGTAGAACGACGGTTACAATTGGTTTATCCTGACAGATATAAATTAAATGTTGTAAATTCGGCTACTCATTATACCTGTGAACTGATGATTGACATATAGCCTGAAATAGCCAAGCATAAGCCGGATATTGTCATTAATTAAAATAATAACCTAAAATGAACCTAAACTGTATTGTTGTTGATGATGAGCCTTTAGCGCTTGATATTTTACAGGATTATATTTCTAAAGTGCCTTTTTTAACCATGGTTAAAAGGTGCGAAAACCCTATCGAAGCTTTGCAGATTGTTCAGGGTGGGGGAATTGATCTGGTGTTTTTGGATATTCAGATGCCTGAGTTAACCGGAATCCAGTTTTTAAAAATCGCTGGCAATAAATGCCATTATATATTAACCACTGCCTACCCCCAGTATGCTTTAGAAAGTTACGACCTCAATGTTTCGGATTATCTGTTGAAACCGATTGCGTTTGATCGATTTTATAAAGCAGTAGAAAAGGTGCATAATCAGGTAAAACCGGTTGAAGTACCCGCTAGTGTAGCACAACCCATTGTTACACCTGCACCTTTTTCTGGTTCACCAAACCCGGTTCAGGATTATATTTTCGTTAAAACAGAACATAAGATCCAGAAAATTTACCTGCACGATATTTTATACATCGAAGGATTAAAGGATTACATCTCAATTTTTACCAAAGATGAACGTGTAATTACGCTGCAAAGCATGAAAAAAATGGAAGAAGCTTTGCCTCAAAGTCAGTTTATCCGGGTACATAAATCATATATTGTAGCCGTTGATAAGATTGAAAGTATTGAGCGTAGCCGCATTACCATTAATCAAAAAACGATTCCCGTTGGCGATACCTACCGCGATGAATTTTTTAGGGTGATTGGGAATAAGAATATTTAGCGTTATTGGTGTTAGTCTTTTAGCGCTTAAACTGGTTTCAACATTTTTTTGCCACGGATTCACAGAAATACGGAGTACCTAACAAAAAATCGTCATTTCGAGCGGAGTGCAACGCGGTCGGGAAATCTGTTTAGGTAGATCTTTCCCCGCCTGTACGGGCAGGCATTTCGATGCGCTACAGAGATGACGATCATTCTATGGAAATATCTCTATGCTGTCGGAATCGAAGGATCCTTAATGAGATTAATATAATTATAGAGTCGCTGGCTGAGCCATTGGCTGATTTAAAACTTTTCGGATTTCGTTTTCTATTTCGAGCGTAATCTCATTTGCTGGTTTTACTCCTGGTTCTATCGGTTTTAACACTGTCCATTTTAAAGCATTTCCTGTCGCTAAGGGAAACATGCCAAATCGTACAATTTTCCATGAATTTTCTATGGCCACCGGAACGATCAAAGCATTGGGTACCACTTTTAACAGGGTAGCGATACCGCCAAATTGAAATGTTTTCAATTTCCCGTCTTTTGCCCGCGTACCCTCAGGGAAAATAACAGTGCTCCAGTTATGTTCTTTCATTCTACGGCCAAGTTTGATGATTTCAGAAATGGCCTGCTTGTTATCTTTCCGGTTGATGTTTGCCCCGCCTCCCAAACGCAGGTTGATGGATATGGATGGAATACCTTTAGTAAGCTCAATTTTAGAAATGAATTTTGCACTGTATCTTCTTAAGAACCAAATTAGCGAGGGGATATCGTACATACTTTGGTGATTTGCTGCAAAAATAATGGGCCTATCGGTTGGCAGATCATATTCGTTTTTAAAACTGATCGAATTGAAAAGGAAAAGCTGACAATAGGTAAGGAAAAAATTAAGAATATCAACCGAAACCTTATGTGCTTTATAGCCAAAAAGTTTATAACAAAGCCATTGTATAGGATGAAAGACACAAAGGCTTAATCCAAATAAAATATAAAAAATAGGGCTTAAAATATATCCGAAAAGCTTGCTCATCTGGTTGATTTAATGGATGGCAAAGATAATAATAAATTATTTTGGTTAACTGTAGCCGTTACAATTCCCCATTCAGCATCATGAGCTTTGCTTTTAAAATTGCGGCTACGCTCATCGAATCAGTGATTTTTCCATCCAAAACCATTTGATAGGCTTCATTAAATGGCAATTTTTTTACAACCAGTTGTTCTGTTTCTTCAGGCATGGCAACACCTTCAATAAGATCGGTAGCAATATAGATAATGCTTAATTCGTCGCTTACCGAGTTGGAAAGGTGCATTCTCTGGATCTCTTTCCATGCTCTTGCACTTATGCCCGTTTCTTCCAGTAATTCTCTTCTTGCACTTTCCAAAGGCGCTTCATGGAACGGTCCGCCACCTTCCGGAATCTCCCAACTGTAGGCATTTAACGGATACCGGTATTGACCAACCAGCCAGGTATTATCGTTTTCATCTAACGGAAGAATGCCTATGGCCAGGTTCTTAAAATGAACGGTACCGTAAATCCCTTCCCCGCCAGATGGATTAATCACCTGGTGTTCGGTTAGGCGGATCCAGTTATTGTCATATTTTACCTCGCTCTTTAGCGTTTTCCAGGGGTTGATTTCTTCCATGGCTGCAAGATAAGCAATCATCCTATTTTTTGTTGTGGGTTTCTACAATATCAAAAAAAAAGCTTAGAAATGATTTCTAAGCTCTTTGGTTATTAAAATGACCCTTCATCAGGGCGGTTATCCTGCTCCTCTTTTTTCTTTTTATTTGTACCGGTAAAGGTGGTTTTTCCAAAGCGGTAAGAGAAAGTTAAATTTCCCATTGTACCCTGAAACTGTCGCTCAAAATCAACAATTGTTGCGCGATCTTCAGTAGTCATGCTCCATCTTCTGGTATTAAATATATCCCTAACATTGAAACTTAAAGATGCTTTTTTATTAGGGAAATCATATTTGGCGCCCCCGTCAATTCCATACATGGCGTTACGTTTTCCCTGTGCCATCACTTCTGCAGCCCTGTAGTCGCCGCGTACCTGTAATGATAAATTTTTAACAACCGTTAAATTTCCGGTTACGTTGGCGTTCCAGCTAAAGCCACTGCTTGATGGGATATCAAACCGGGCGTCGCCGGCAAATTTTGCCTGGTACAAGTTTACGTTCGTGGTAAAATTCAAAGCCTTGATCAGGTCAAAACGTCCGATTAATTCCAGTCCGCTGTTAATCTGGTTTGATAAGTTTTGAGGCGTTGAGGTAATAATTCCATTAACCGGTGTACTTCTTACACGCTGGATTACATCATTGGTTTGACGGAAATACAAGCTTGAAGTCAAGGTAATTTTTTTCCAGTATTTGCTATAGCCCAACTCAAATGAGTGTACATCTTCCGGCAATAAATTCGGGTTACCACCTCTGTAATTTAATGGATCGGAAACATCTAAAAATGGATTGGTATCCCATGGACGTGGACGGTTTACCCGACGGGTGTAACTCAACTGAAGCTGGTTATCGCCCTTTAGTTTCTGTGTTAAAAATATGCTCGGGTATATTCTTTTATAATGGATATTTCCTTCGGCAGTGGTTAATGTATTGTTGGTATAGCCTTCCAGATGTGTATCTAAACGTGCATCTTCGCCTCTTAAACCTATCTGGTAGCCAAAATCTTTAATTTGGTTCTGGTAATTGAAATACAGGGCATGCACCTGATCTTTGCTGTCAAAACCATTGATCAATTTGTTGTTTCTAATGTAAATGCTGCTGTTGGTTAGGATCGAATCGGCATACTGATCATTTTCACCTAAACGGATCTGGCTGCGGTAACCCACTTCAATTTTACCCGCTTTACCTACAGGCAATGCGTAATCAGTCTGGATGTTGTAATTGGTGTTGTTACCGGTATTGAATACACGCTGTAAACTCAGGGTCTCATCAATAGGCACACCATTACGGTTGGTAGTATTGGTACTGTAATACTGATCGTTATTGTTGGTGCCGTGCGAATAGCCGAAATTAAATGTCAGTTCTTCCTTTGGTTTTTTAAACTTCTGTACGTAATCTAAGTTTGCGTCATAACTTGATCCAAAACCATCGGTGTTATTCGTTCTGTTGCTGAGTAGAACCGGCAATTGGTTTTTATCTAATTGTCTGATGTTGAGCAGATCGCTACGTTCATTTTCTCTTGAATTAAAGCCACCTGATAAGCTGATTACACTTTTAGGTGCTATGTAATAATCAATACCTGCTTTGGCATTATGTCCTTTATCCAATGATTTGGAAACGGTGTTTTGACTGGCAAATCTGGTATTTAATGAATCAGATTTATAGGTAATATCCTGAAAACCACCTCCAACGCGATTGCCATAACGGTAACCATAGTTTCCATAAATGTTGACTTTGCTGTTCTGGAAACTTAAGTTGGTATTGGCATTATAATTATCACGGTTACCTGCAGTTAAGGCAACTGAACCATTAAAGCCCAGTTTGGTGTTTTTCTTAAGTACGATATTGATAATGCCAGATTGGCCTTCGGCATCGTATTTTGCTGATGGATTGGTAATAACTTCAACACTTTCAATAGAGCTGGCGGGGATGGATTGCAAAATCTGCGCTACGTTGCCGCCAGCAATTAAAGATGGTTTTCCATCAATTAAAACTTTAACACCTGACGAACCTCGCAAACTCACATTGCCATCCATATCGGTAGAAACAGATGGTACATTCTGTAACAAATCGCCTGCAGAACCGCCTTCGCTGATTACGCTCTGATCGACCGAGAAAATCTTTTTATCGATTCCCATTTGCATACCTGATTTTTGGCCGGTTACGGTAATTTCGCTTAATACATTGCCTTTTGCAGTATTCATTTTAATATCGCCAAAATTTAAGGTACCTGTGCCTGCCGTTATTTTGATATTATCCCTCACCATGGTTTGGTAACCCACAAAGCTAATTTTAAATGTAAAGGTTCCGGTAGGAATATCAGTCATTACAAAAGCGCCGTTTACATCGGTTTGAGCTATTTTTGCATTTTTGGCCGTAGCTTTATCAATTAAAACCGCTGTAGCAAATGGAATGGTTTCCTGGGTTTTTGCATCTTTAAGTACTCCGGTAATTTTTGCCTTTCCGCTTGTTTGTGCGAAAAGATTAAATGATAAGCTTAAAAGTAAAAGGGTAATCTGTATAGTTCTGGATTGTAAAAGTCTCATTAAAAATAAAATTTCGTGTGTTTTTATAAAGGGAGACAAAGTAACGGCAACTTAGTTTAATAAACGGGCCGTAACTATTTTATTACAGCCATTTTATAGTAATATTTTTGTGGGCAATATGAAGTTTTGCAGTTAATGGTATGTAATTACCGGTTTTATAAAAACTATAAATGAATTTTCAATTGAACAATCTTCAAAATGTTACTTTTGTTCATCAAATTGAGCATAGACTAAAAAATGAAAAAAATATTAATTGTTGATGATCTGCATCCTGCCTTTAAAGAGCAGGCCGTTGCGATGGGTTATCAGGTAGATGATGAACCACAGATTACCCGACAACAAACATTGGATAAGATAAAGGATTATACCGGGATTGCCGTACGTACAAAATTCAGGATTGATGAGGAGATTTTTGCTGCTGCCACCAATTTAAAATTTGTAGCCAGGGCAGGGGCTGGCTTGGATAATATTGATGATAAAATTGCCTTTGAAAGGAATATCGAATTGATTAATGCACCTGAAGGCAATTGCGATGCTGTCGGCGAGCATGCCACAGGTTTGCTCTTATCGTTGATGAATAATTTTCGTAAGGCTGATATCGAAATCAGGAATGGTGTTTGGGATCGGGAAGGAAACCGGGGTTACGAGTTGAAAGGCAAAAAAGTCGGGATTATAGGTTACGGTTTTATGGGGCAAAGCTTCGCTAAAAAACTGACCGGTTTTGAGGTTGATGTGATGGCTTATGATAAGTACAAAACCGGTTTTTCTGATGCGTTTGCCCGTGAGGTAAGTATGGAAGAAATTGTGAAATATAGCGATGTGCTGAGCCTGCACATTCCTTTAACAACAGAAACCAGACAAATGGTTGATGACGAATATTTCTTTCATTTTAAAAAGCCCATCTTCTTTATCAACACTGCCAGAGGAGAGATTGTTAATACCACTGCCGTATTGAATGCGATAAAAAATGGAAAGGTTTTGGGCGCCGGACTGGATGTGCTGCAAACAGAAAAATTCCCGGCTTTAGGCGAACAGCTCTGGTATGATGAATTAAGACATAATAATCAGGTTATTTTAACGCCACATGTGGGTGGCTGGACGTTCGATTCGTACCGTAAAATTTCGGAAGTTTTGGCTGAGAAACTTCGGAATATTTAATGCTTTATGGCAAATCAAGCTATTCAATCAAAAGAATATATTAAAAGCTTCGATTTTGAATATGTTGAAACCTATTCTTTTCAGCAAGAGGCCTATTATTCGGAAACGAATAGGAATACTGGGGAAATATCCTGGCATGATCAGCGTATAATCGATTTAGATAAGAAATTGAATAATTCTTCACAAAAAATAAGTTCATTTCAGCGTAATGATGCAGATGCATTTATACTGATCAGTATTCTAGAAACTGATATCGTGAATTTACCTTCGTGGCTTTGTGCGCCTATTTACAGGGATGCGATTATATTTTACAATAAGAAAAGAGAAATAATTTCTGCGCTTAATATCTGTTTTGAATGTTTTATATGGAAACTGACAAGCATATTAATATCGACGCTGATGAAAGAAACTATGAATTGCTCAAATCGTTTTTAAATTCAAAAGGGCATTATATTCGGTGAGACCTATGAAGTTTTTAAAACCTCATAGGTCTGGAAGTAGAAGCGAAAAATAGATAAATCTCCATTTTATTTTCTTAAATTGGCAATACAATCTAACCAGTTTTATTATGCCGAAAGATCATCTATATTCGACCACCGTTACCTGGACGGGCAACAAAGGATCAGGTACAATGGATTACCGCTCGTACGACAGAGATTATGTAATTTCAGTAAAAGGTAAAGCAGATATTGCAGGCTCTTCTGATTCTGTTTTTTTAGGCGATAAATCTAAGTATAACCCGGAAGATTTGCTTTTGGCTTCAATTTCCAGCTGCCACATGCTCTGGTATTTACACTTATGCTCCAAAAATGGAATCGTGGTTATTGATTATAAAGATGAAGCAGTAGGTACAATGGAAGAATCGGCTGATGGAAGCGGCCGTTTTAAAGAAGTTATCCTGCATCCTCAAATCTTAATTGCTGATCAGGCGACTTATGAACTGGCAGAATCGCTACACCAAGAAGCGAATAAAATGTGTTTTATAGCCAATTCTTTAAATTTTCCGGTTAAACATCATCCGGTTATCAGTTATTAGTTTGCAGTTTTCAATTTGCAGTTATCACAAAAACTGGGAGAGAATGACGAGTCAATCGTTAAAAATTTCAGTTAACCGCATTACAAATGCGGGTTTCTGTAATCCGCGTTGCAAACGCGAACAATAAAGTTTTCAGTCCCCATTAATAGTTTTCAGTTGGCGGTTCATACTGCCAACTGAAAACCGCATACCGTCAACTATTGTCCTGACCAAACATTATCCTTCGGTGTGGCATCCATAAAGATTCCATTATCCAATGCAACCGATTTTACTTTTTTAGCCGTATTCAGCGCGATGTTCAGCTCCTTTTGATTGGCTTTCCAAACTGACGGACTTTTGTGTATAGTCTCGGTTTGCCCATCGATATAGGTTATCACCATATCAAACGGAATGGCAAATCCGCCCACGTTTTTAATGGTTACAGTTGATTTTCCTTTTGCTGGTGTTACTTTGCTTATGGCTAAATCGAGGTAGTTGTTGGTGAAGAACCAGTTCTGGAAAAACCAGTTTAGGTTCTGCCCTGAACCTGCATTCATGGAATTGAAATAATCCCATGGAATAGGATGTTTACCGTTCCAGTTGCTCATATAGGTGTTCAGTGCTTTTTTAAATAAATCATCTCCCAGCATATCTTTAAGTGCCAGATAAGATAATGAAGCTTTCCCGTAAGAGTTGTTCCCATAACCTGCGCCCGAAACCTGATCAGACATCGAAATAATGGGCTGATCTTCTTCTGCCGATTTATCATTAATATAGTTATTTACCCTAAATTTCCTGTAAAAATCGTCTGCCGCCTGTTTGCCATGCTCGGCAATGCCGATTAAATATTCGAATGTGGTGGCCCATCCTTCATCCATATAGGCATAACGGGTTTCGTTAATGCCCATGTAAAAAGGGAAGTAAGTGTGGGCAACTTCATGGTCCTGAACCAATTGTGCAAATACCGGATCGCCAAATTGAGAATCGTTCACCATCATTGGATATTCCATGTCTGCAAAACCTTGAAAAGCAATGGTTTTAACATAAGGGTAAGGGATTCCCGGCCAGTTGTTGGAAAACCAATCCAGAGCATTGAGGTTGTATTTAACCGAGTTGACAAAATCTGTTCCTGTAGCTGGGTTGTAAGCTGCCTGGGCACTGGCACGCCGATTGGTCTTTTTATCCACTATTACGCTGGCACCATCCCAAGCATAGTGATTACTCAAGGCAAAAGTAACATCGGTAATGTGGTTTACCGCAAACTTCCAGGTATTCCAGTCGTTTTGCTGTGTTACCTTACCACCTTTCATTTCCTGCTCGGTGGCGATATGGATCACTTCATCACCATTATATGATTTTTTTAAACGTGCAGAAATCTCCGGTTGTAAAACTTCATCGGGGTTGAGGAAATCGCCGGTTGCATAAACCACATAGTTTTTAGGGGCTTTGATTGAGAATTCATAATCGTTAAAGTCATTATAGAATTCGGCCCTGTTAGTGTGTGGAATGCGGTCCCATCCGTTATAATCATCGTAGACCGATATACGGGGGTAGCTATAAGCAACAAAAAAAGAATTTGGATCAATCTGTCCTTCCCGTCCGCTTTCTTTTGATAAGGGGTAATCCCATTCAATTTTAACGGTGATTTTAGATTTTGGCAATAAAGGGTTTTTTAACGTAACATTGCCAACCGTTCCCCAGTTTTTGCTGTCCACCTTATATTTCTGACCATCTACCCAAAAGGCCTTGATATTTAAACCTGTACTCAGAAAATCTTCGCTAACTGCACCACTTCTTGGTGCGGTGGGTTTATGCAGGTTATTTACAAAGCGTATGGCCAGGTTTTTTAAGGTGTCTGAACTGTTGTTGCTGTATAAAATTTCTTCTTTACCGCTAACTACTTTGGTTTCGGCATCTACCTGGATATCCATATTGTATTTGCCATGATTTTGCCAATAATTTGGCCCGGGTTTCCCGTTCATGGCACGTGTACCTTTAGCATAGGCTGCTTTAATATTCCGGGGCATGTAAAGTTCCTGTGCAGAAACTGTATAGCCACCCAGGCAAACGAGCAGGGCAATAGAAAATAACTTTTTCATTTTTAAGAATAATTTAAGCTAAATTAAAATTAATGATTGAATTTTGAATACCTGTGCGATTGAATGTTATGTAAATGATTGATTAATCTCGCGATGAAACAGTTTGGCGTAAAAAAAAGATGGTGAAAGCTAAAATTCCGTTAAATCTTAATCTTTTATTTGCTTTTGTAATTTCCACATTTTATCTTCGTTATAATTGAAGCAAGACTATGTAGCAAACCAACTATATAGTCTTGTTTGTTTTTTATAGCGTTTGAACAAAATTAATAGAGCAATGACAGAGGTAACCTACTACACCCAAGAAGGGTTAGATAAATTAAAAGAGGAAGTTCATTATTTAACTACCACCGGTCGTCAGCTAATATCTAAAGCAATTGCAGAAGCAAGGGATAAAGGTGATTTATCGGAGAATGCGGAATACGATGCCGCAAAAGAAGCGCAGGGGCTGCACGAAGCTAAAATAGCTAAATTACAGAATACATTGGCAAATGCACGTTTGATCGATGAGTCGCGTTTGGACTTATCGAAGGTACTGGCATTATCTATTGTAAAAATAAAAAATGTTAAAAATGGGGCAACCATGACCTACCAATTGGTGGCAGAGAGTGAAGCCGATTTAAAAACCGGAAAGATTTCGGTGAAATCGCCCATTGCACAGGGCTTATTGGGAAAATCGGTAGGAGAACTTGCTGAAATTGAAGTGCCTGCAGGCAAAATGCAATTTGAAGTTTTAGAAATATCAAGATAAGGTAGAAGGCGGAGGGTTTAAGGCTTAAGGTCTACACTCCGCTCTAAAAACCTTACACCTTCCACCCTTTAACCTTCCACCTCATGACTATCTTCTCTAAAATCGTTGCAGGCGAAATTCCTGCTCATGTTGTTGCTGAAACTGTAGAATATTTAGCATTTTTAGATGTTTCGCCACTAACTGCCGGCCATGTGCTGGTTATCCCAAAAATTGAAGTAGACTACCTCTTCGATATGGAGGAAGACTTGTATGTTGGTTTGTGGATGTTTGCTAAAATTGTAGCAAAAGGTGTAAAAATAGCTTTTCCATGCAAAAAAGTAGGCGTTTCGGTCATCGGATTGGAAGTGCCGCACGCACATATTCATTTAATCCCGATGAATAATGTAAGTGATATGAATTTCAGCAAAGAAAAGTTAAAGCCAAGCAATGAGGAATTGGCTGAAGCAGCCGAAAAAATTAAACAAGCCTTACTAGAGGTATAAAAGGCCGGCTGTAAAAACACAGCCGACCATTCTATTTGCTCAACCCCAAATATTTTATTGTGCCGGAGCAACCGTGGTTGTGGTCGAAACATAAGGCCAAACTGATCCCGGAGCTGCCGATCCCGGGATAGTAATTCCTTTATTATCGCCTCTTTTGGTATCGGATGCAAAACAATACAATGGCCATCCTTTGTAGGTAAGTTGTTTTTTATTCACGCTGGCTACTGTGATTACACCCAGGTCTGTTTTTGCCATTACAGATGGAACATTCTGTATTTCAGAAGTATAAACTGGCCAGATTCCTTCTTGTGTTGTGCCTTTTGTATAAGTATTTAATCCGTTTTTATCGGGAGCAAAGGCGTAAAGTGTTCTGCCAAATGCATCAGTAAGGTATTTGGTGAGTCCAGTTCCCTCCACATAAGTACTGGTATAGGTTTTGGTATCAGCCCCTACCAGTTGTGCATTGGCCAACATCAACGAATAATCAGGTTTTGCCACAAACCAGATCCCGCCAACGCCGTCGCCTTTAATGTCTCCTTTAGCAGCATCGCCGGCAAAATAATAAAGTGGGTAACCACGGTAAGTACTTTGTTTACGCCCATCTGTACGGGTAACCTCGCCTACTTCTGCCTTATTCAGGTTTAAATCTGTACTGGCATCGGTACTGTAATAAAGTGGCCAGTTGGTTTCACAACCATTTGTACAAGTAGGTACTCCTGCGGCATCATTAGCAAAAAAATATAAGGTTTTACCGTCTTTATCCGTTAATACAGTGCCGAATTTGGCATCGCTTGCCAATTGGATTCCTTTATTGTTATTGTTTGGCGGAGTTGTTGGCTCATCTGAATTGCTTTTTTTGCAGGCAGTAAATACTACAGCTATACAAAGTACAGCCAATAGATTTCTTTTTAAGTAGATTAGCATAAGATTTTGTTTTAAGTTTTAACTTTAATAAAAATTGATATGCTGCTATTACGCCCACAGGTTTTAAATGGTTGCTTCCATAACGAAGGTTTTTAAGCCAAAATGAATAATAACAGATATTTTAAAAAAGGATTGATTTTGAAGCAACCTTTCGTTGCTCCTGATCGTAATGTGTTTTGAAAGGAGAATTGTGACCGCTAAGCGCGACAAAGAAGATATTCTTATACAAAAGTATATTCAAGGCTGCATTAGAAATGAAAGAGATAGTCAGAAAGCACTATATCAACATTTCTACAGCTTTGCTATGGGTATCTGTTTGCGTTATGCAAATGATCGGTTAGATGCTGCGGGAATTTTGAACGATGGTTTTTTTAAAGCGTTTAAGAACATTGCCAAATATGAACCTACCAAAGCTTTTTTGCCCTGGCTTGGGCGCATTATAACCAATACTGCTATCGATTACTATCGTGCCAATCTTAAATTTGCAGATCATGTGGATGTTACCGATCATGAATATGTAGCGGAGGTAAGTTCTATATATGATAAGCTGGCTTATCAGGATTTATTGGCGCTGGTGCAAGAACTAAGTCCAGGCTATCGTACCGTATTTAACCTCTTTGCTATAGACGGCTATACGCATGAAGAAATTGCCGAAATGTTGGGAATATCGGTAGGTACATCAAAATCTAACCTGTTTAAGGCAAGGCAAAAACTACAGGAAATGTTAAAAGCTACGGAGACGAACACTTACCAGGTGAGAAGTTCGGAGGTAGACAGGAACCTTTTACAGGTAAGGTTAAATACAAATATGCAATGAAAGAGGGAAAAGATATAGATAAATTATTTAAGGATGGATTGGAAAATCCCGACCTTCCTTTTAATGATTTAGATTGGGATAATCTGGAGGAAAGGTTGCATCCATCACCCAAAAGGAGAACAGTACCGATAATATGGCTAACTGCTGTAGCCGGGATAGCGGCCATGTTGCTAGTGGTGTATTTGTTGGTTAAACCCGATGCTGATCAGTCCAAAAACAGACAGGTTAAAACCAAGATAGAAAAAAACAATAATGCCGGTAAGCCTTTAAATGACAAAGAAGAGCTGGTTAAAAAGCCAGCAGATGAAAATAGTTCTGCCGGAAATGGACAAGGAAGTTTATTGGCTGGTCATGATGATACAGAAAAAGCCACTAATGTGCAAAAAGGCGCTGAAACACGGTCCACTTCACTAAAAGCTATGGAAACCGGCGGTGATAACAGTAACCAATTAGTTGATGTAATTTATAAACCGAAAATAAATACTGAGCGCGAACCAATAGCATTTGAACAACAAAACCTGGTGTTTGAGCCTGCTCAGGCTAGGGTGGAAAAAATTAAAGATCCTGTTTTTAAGAAGAAACCGCGATTGATATTAAGTATTCTGGCTGCGCCCGATTTAACCAGCGTACAAAAATCAGGGCAAAGTAGCCTAAGTGGAGGTTTGGGCATAGAAGCGACCGTTATCCTAACAAAAAAACTGAGTGTTACTACAGGGGCATCTTATGCAAAGAAAATTTACGATTCGGATTTTAGCTTATACAAGCCCAACACAAACTATGTATTCAGCATAAAACCATCAAACATCCATGCCAATTGTGACGTATTGGATATCCCGATCAATTTAAATTACAAAGTTTTTGATAACCGCCATAATTCTATTTCTGTAAGTACAGGTTTATCGAGTTATTTAATGTTAAAAGAAAAATATAGCTTTTCGTACAACGGCACTTATCAGGGTCCGCAAAATTTCGAAGTAAAAAATGCGAACCAGCATTATTTAGGTATAGCCAATGTTGGTATAGAGTTTCAGCACAAAATCAATCATAATTTAAGCATTAGCGCTAAACCTTTTATGAAAATTCCGTTAACCGATATCGGTTATGGCAATAGCAGGTTATCGTCAACAGGCGTGGCTATTTCTGTAAATATGAATCTGTTTAGAAGGAATTAGTGTTTAATATTGCGGATGGGATCTGGTAAAGGCACAAAATCGGTTTCTCCAGGTACAGGTTTAAAGGTCTGTTCCAGCCATTTTATTTTTGCTTTTTCAATTAACTCCCTATCAGAGGCTACAAAGTTCCAGTAAATAAAGCGTTCTTCAGGAAAAGGTTCACCTCCGAAAATGTAAACCGTGGTATTTGCGTGCATGGTAAATTCACAGAGTCTGGCATCGTTGGCAATTAGAATCTGGCGGGGTTCGAAGATATGTCCGTCACTTTCTATTGCGCCTTCTAAAATATAAAGGGCACTTTCGCCAAAAAGATAGTCGCCAATATTCACTTTCTGGCGGTTAGCACTCTTTAACTCTAAAAAATATAAAGGGCTGTATACCGGTACCGGAGATTTATAACCAAACGCCTCCCCGGCAATCAATTTAAAATGGACGCCATCTTGGGTCCAGCCCGGAATATCTGCCTCTTCCACATGGAAAAATTCGGGTTCCATCTGTTCTAAAGCTTTTGGCAAAGCCACCCAGATCTGCAGGCCATGAAGCATTTTATCCGTATGCCTAAGGTATTCAGGGGTTCTTTCTGAATGTACAATACCACTTCCGGAAGTCATCCAGTTTACCTGTCCAGGCTTAATCACAATATCCGATCCTAAACTGTCTTTGTGCGTAATCTCACCTTCAAACAAGAAAGTTAAGGTAGACAAACCAATATGCGGATGGGGTGGAACATCAAGATTTTCATGATCGCTCATTGCAGCAGGCCCCATATGATCAATAAATGAAAATGGCCCAACCATACGTTTTTCACGGAAAGGGAGGAGTCTGCCAACCATGAAATTGCCAATATTTGCAGGTCTTTCTTCGATAATCAGTTTAATGTTCGACATGGGACAATCAATTTTTTGATGACGTGAATTTATGGAAAAAGACTGGGATTTAAATTTAAATTCTATTCGTCACGTCATTTCGAGTAAAGTGTAACGGAATCGGGAACCCGATGGCTCAGCGAAGCTAAATCTATAAAAACGGCATTTAGTGATGTGCATTCTCGAAAGAATTGAAATAAAGATTGCATACTTGTCAGATGTAAACATCTGCCCCCACAGAATTGATTGAGGTGACAAAGTTTGGTCGTTTAATTTTATTTGGAAAGCAGTAACAGAAGCTTTTAGGCAATTGTGGTCCCGCTCCCGCTTCTGCCAATTGGAAGGAATTGGCATCCCGCTTCGATCCCTTAGGTTTAGATGGCTACGGCATGGCTACTATCGGAGGTGAAATAAACCCGGCCGACAGCGTTATCCCGAATTTTCAGTCGGATTAAGCAAAGGGCGGGGCTGGAGCAACCGAAGCATTACAGGTATTGCTTTCATAATTATCCAAAAAGATTCCGTGCTTCAGTATTTCCATGGCAGAAGAATTTTTATGCGCAGTTAGATGTTACCATTTGACTGGCTAAAAAAGGTATTAAGAAATTAGAAAGAGCGCAACTCCACAATTAATATTTGAGAGGTGTGTCAAATGGTAACATCTGACACCACCAGAAACAAAAAAAGCATCCCTTTCGAGATGCTTTAAACTTAAAGAGAAAATATAGTTTTTATACCAGTTGCATCAAAGCTTCTTTGCTGAAGCCTTTCAATTCATCCAAGCGGTTATGTTTAATCTTTTCAACCCAGTTAGGATCTGCTAGCAACGGACGTCCAACTGCTACTAAATCAAAATCGCCACGGTCCATTCTGCGCACCAATTCATCTAGCGAGCTAGGCTGCGAACTTTGTCCTGCAAAAGCACCAAAAAAATCACCATCTAAACCAACTGAACCTACTGAAATGGTGGCCTTACCTGTTACTTTTTTCGCCCATCCGGCAAAATTCAGGTCAGAACCTTCAAACTCCGGTTCCCAGAAACGGCGTTGCGAACAATGGAAAATATCAATTCCGGCTTCTGCGAGTGGGGTTAACCATTCTTCCATTTCCTGCTCGTTTTTAGCCAATTTAAAATCGTAAGCAGCGGGTTTAAATTGTGATAAACGGATAATCAAAGCGAAATCTTCGCCAACCCTTTTACGTACTTCCTTAATTACTTCAACGGCAAAACGGGTACGCTCTGCTAAGGTTTTTCCTCCATAAATGTCGGTTCGGTTATTGGTAGCATCCCAAAAAAACTGATCAATCAGATATTGGTGCGCACCATGTATTTCAACCGTATCAAAGCCTAAGTCCTTGGCGTCAGCTGCGGCCTGACCAAAAGCAGCAATGGTATCGGCAATAGCCGCATCCGTCATCGGTACACCATTTTCAAAACCCGGTTTGTTAAAACCTGAAGGGCCTTCAAAAGGTGCATTGGGCACCCAGCCTGATGCATGGTTTTCCATAATTCCCTGGTGCCAGATTTGCGGACCCATTTGCCCGCCGGCCTGGTGAACTTCATTAATCACCTGTTGCCATCCTGCTAAAGCTTCTGTACCATAAAAATGTGGAATGTTTGGATCCGCAGAAGAAGATGGACGGTTAATTACCGTTCCTTCAGACAAAATTAAGCCTACTTCTCCGGCCGCTCTTTTTGCATAATAAGTTGCAACCTCAGGTGTTGGCACTCCGCCCGGAGAGAATGATCTCGTCATAGGTGCCATTACAATTCTATTTTTGATATTCAAAGTTTTAAGGCTGAATGGCCTGAATAAACTATCTGTATTCATATATTTTAAATTATATTTCGGTATTAATGATATCGCTTAATTTTTTTAAGCCTTCTTTATTGCGTTTGTAATAAGTCCATTGGCCCAGTCGTGTAGAACTGATTAAATCAGCACGCTGTAAGATGGACAGGTATTCTGAAATGGTGCTTTGCGACAGGCCGCTTTTCATCTGGATCTGACCAACACAAACACCAACATTTTCAAAATCGGCATTTGGCTGTTCCGGAAAATGTAGTTCAGGCTCTTTTAGCCAGCCTAAAATCTGTAAACGTGTTTTGTTCGAAAGGGCTTTAAATATTTCTACCTGATCCATGATGCAAATGTATATCGACTTTTCCCGATATGCCAATTAAATAGCTAAAGTTTACAATTGGATGTAAAACTTCTGGATAGGTAAAAACGAAGTAAGGTATATACTAAAAATGAAAGATGCTTCGCACGGCTCAGCATGACAATGAAAAATAGATATGAAAAAAAGCCAAAAAAACGGGGATAAATCATACCGACCTATCCCCGTCATCTAAATTAACGCTCTCAGATATATAAACAACCAAAAAGGTGATTTATTGTATATGAGATAAAATATTTTTTATTTTTTTGTTGCAGGCTTTTTTGCTGCTGCTTTTGTTATCTTTTCTGCTGCTGGAATTTCTGCTGTAACCTCAGCTTTTTTCTTTGCAGGCGCTTTAGCTTTTTTAACTTCTACCGTTAATTCTTCAGTTGCTTCTGCTTTCTTCTTAGCCGGAGTTTTTGATTTTTTTAATTCAGTTGCAGGTGCCTCAGCAACAGGTTCTTCTTTAGCCTCTACTGCTTCAGACGTATGATCTTGTTTCAGATAGTTAGCGAGGACCTGTCTTAAATACACCTCTGGTTTAGGCATATTGATGATGGTTCCCGGTTCTTTATCCTGAGATTGCTTAATATAAGCTGATTTAATTTTTCCCCAGTCTTTAGAGTAGAGTTTAATAAACATTTCTACAAATTGTTCGTCTGTATATTTTTTAGGCAACCTACCTAGCACTGCCTGGATTTTTTCTTCTTTTTTATGTAATACCGCCATGGATTTTATTTTGTACAAAGATAGTTGAATTTTATCATTATCTTTTTTACTCGTTCAGGCCGATAGGTGGAGATCATTGTTCATGTTGACATTTAAAGGGAAACCAGTGTTTCAGCAGTGGTATGTGCGTTTTTCCTGTTCTTAACCAGCCTTTCGCGATGTTTTAAGCCCCATTCTCTGAGCTCATTAATTACCCGGTCAAGCGATTCGCTATAGGGGGTAAGCTCGTAAGTTACGGTAACGGGGGTGGTGGAAAATACTTTTCGAACCAGAAACTCATTTAACTCGAGGTCTTTGAGTTCCTTCGATAATATTTTGGGCGTAATTTCTCCAAGCGATTTCTGTATTTCATTAAATCGCTTGGGGCCATCTTGCAAAGCGATAATTAACGGAAACTTCCACTTCCCATTTAATACATATAGGGCATCTTTTACCGCATTTAAACTTGCCGTACAGGTTTCTTTGTTGCGGTGTTGTTTTCCTGGTTCCATCATGCAAATTTACACGCTTTAATTAAGGATATCGCTATCTTTTTGGATATAAGTATCGTTTGGATAGTTTTAGGTGGCTGTCATAACAGTATCACCAAACGTTATTTTTTCCAGCCTTTTTGCATTTTTTTGTAGGCTTTTTTGCTGATTTTCGATTTCTTTTTTGATCTCGACTTGCCTTTTTTCTTTCGGGCATTAATGTTGTTCACCAACGAGTTTTTAACGCCTAACTTATTCTTTTTTTTACCTTTCTTTTTATCCTTTTTCTTTTTGCTTTTTTTCTTCTCTTTTGCCATGATGTAGATTATTTATTCAACATAACACCAAATTGCAGAAAAATGTTCCTGTAAAAGTAGGGGAGATGGTTAGCTAATGCAGGATTTTAAGATTATGTATAGCGAATTTTAATTAAAATTTTTTAAAATGAAATTACTCCTTATCGAGGAATTATACCCAGCTACAAACTGGATTTGTTGCGCCTGGAACAAAAAAGCACCAACCCGGAAAGATTGATGCTTTTAAATGCTGTTTATTAAACTTTTTTAGGTGGAAGATCAAATGCAATAGCTTCATGCTCAAAATGGCCTTTGTGGGCGCCATCGCAAAAAGGCTTGTTTTTAGATAAACCACAACGGCAGATTGAAACGACTTCTCTGCCCTGCAGGCCATAAGCATTCCCGTTTTTATCTACTATCTCGAAATCGCCCTCTATTTTAACGGAGCCGTTATTGTTAATGGTAAGTTTTGTTTTTGACATGTATGTGCTAGTTTGGCACAAAACTACAGCATAGAAATGTTAGTTTTTAAGTAGTTTTCTATTTAGAAACATTCTCTTGTTGGCTTAGGCTTCCTTCCTGATTACGTAGGCCATCATATCTGTTCTGATTTCAAAACCCAGTTTCCGGTAAAGTTTAATAGCGCCGTCATTATCATTTCTAACATGCAAAAAGGGTATTTCAGCACGGAGTAATATCCTTTTGATCTGTTCCTGTAAAATTTTATAGGCATAACCTTTTCCTAAGTGATCAGGATGCGTACAAACGGCACTCACTTCCCGATAGGGGCTTGGGAAAAACCGGTGTCCGGCCATGGCAGCCAGTTTTCCTTCCGTAAATATGCCGGTGTAATTGCTCAGCTCAATGGTTTTGGCCAAAAACGGACCCGGTTTGGTCAGTTCTACTAGATTGATCATTTCTGTAACATGTTGCAGGTCGAGATCTGTTATTCCGGTTGCAACTGTTTTTGGTATTTCTTTGCTACGAAAAACAAATTGAAACATGTTAATCTGGTTCAACAATTTCCATTGTCCCGGTATTTCAACCGGAGTTGTAGAAAAAAATACAAAAATACTTTCTGGCGGGCTGATTTGATAGAGGGTATTTAAATTCTCCTGAGAATTATCTTTTAACCCGGCAAACGCAGTAATATCTTCGATATAATATTTTACTTCATCAGTGCCTTTTGAGATATGGCTATGCCCAGATGTTAGGGCATAATAAATCGGATTATCCAATACATGTTCCATGCCGCAAAGATATCAAAAGCTAAATAAGGAGAGGGTAATTTTAGGTGCATTAAACCCAATACACTCTTAGTCACTTCATTATTGGTTTAAAAAAGTCTCTACCAGATGCGCCGTCATCGCTATCGTTTTGTCGCTTATACCAGGGTTCAGGTTTTCGCCGATCATAGCACCATGCACGCCTGGCAGAATAACCAATTGCACGTTCGGAATCAATCTCGACATTTTAACCACATGTTCAGGTTTGATCACATCCTTATCTGCTGCCATTAAAAGTGCATCGGAGGCAATTCCCCTCAGATCATTGTCGCTGAGGTCGACAAAATCAAGCATGCGCTGTTTGTCTTTCTCAAACATGGCCTGCAATGCATCCTGATTAGGATTTACGGCTAAAAAAGCCGCTTTAAGCGGCTCTGGCATATGATCTATGGTGGCATTTTCAAGCCCATTGTAAAACCCTTCAATCAAACCTTCGCGCTGGTAGTTTGCCGAAATAACAATAATTTTATTCACCACAGCCGAATGGTGTGCTGCAATATGCAAAGTTGTTGTTCCGCCATTGCTGAAACCCAGAAAATTGGCCTTAGTTATGTTTAGCTGATGTAATAAAGTCACTACGTCTTTTGCGTCCTGCTCAAAAGATTCTGCCTGGTTGCGGTCGCTGGTACGTCCATGTGCCTGAAGTTCAATTGCTATAATCCGCCCAGATTTTGCTAAAAACCGAAGTAGTCTGCCGAAGGTGGATTGAATGGTTGAACCGCCACCATGTATCAGTACCAGTGGCATTTCGCCCTCGCCATAAATTTCATAGTACATCTTAATGCCGTTTACTTTTTCATGTCCCGCACGATGATAGGTTTCCATTGGTTTGGTTTAAATTTTCCATACAAATTTAAAGATGTGTTGGAGAAATAAGGGATCAATTACAGACAGATTTAGGGCATTTTGAGCAATTTGAAAATAGAGCCAACTAAAATATAGATGGATTCTCTTTTTAAATTAAACAGAATGCCCGTGGTTTTTAATCACGGGCATTCTGATACTGTTAAAACTAAAAACTGTGGCAATAAATTTTAATGAGCTGATTCTGAACGAACCAGTTTCCATAGTGACTCTACAGGTACTGTATTCTTCACTACCATTTGTACACTAGGGTTCATTTCGCTATGGGTAAACATTTTGGTATTGGATACTGTACCAATCACATTTCCATAGCTATCCATTACCGGACCACCGCTGGATCCTGTTGCATAATCTGCAGAAATAGCCATCATTTCCCTGAAAAATTTCTTGTTAATTTCACCGGCTTCTTCCATGTATTTATTGGTTACGATACCTTTGCTGAAAAAGTAATGCATGCCCTTAGGATGGCCCAAAACATACACGTCATCACCAACTTTACCAGCTTGTGCCAGCGGTAAAGCAGGAATCTTTTCGCCATCAGTAGCCAATTTAATTATTGCAAGATCATTTGTCTTAGAACAGGCGAGCACACTCTTTACTGCATAAATCTTACCGTTAGCCATCCTAACGGTAAGTCCTAGTGGCTTATTTCCATCGCTGATGTTGGCATACATGGCGGCTACATGATAATTGGTTACCACAATGCCGCTCGGATCTATAACGTATCCTGAAGATTCACTGATGTGGGAATTGCTGCATCTCGGACAAAGATAGGCAATACCTACTGTTACCGTTGCAGTTTTTGCAAGCTCATAGAGTTCGTTTCCATCTTTTTTCCTTTTATCAGTTTTTACCAAATTTAGTGGAATAGCCTTTGTATTTTCTGCCAATTGCGTTTTAGCATCCTCTGCGGTAACGCTTTTTACCTTTAGAAATAACGAATCTAATGACTTCTGGTACGTTGCTAAAATCCTGGCATCGTCAGTAAAGGTTTGCGCATGCGTGGTACCAGCAGTAAGTAAAAATATACCTGCTGTGATGTTTATGCTCCTTTTAAGTATTTTTATTGCTAACATTTTTTTAAAATTTGTAGCCTGGTTATTTGCCTACTGGTTTCTGCATGCGTTCAGCCATTCCCTGATAATACTTAAATTCCTTTTCGTAAGTTTTCGCCACCCCACTAAAATATTCTCTTATTGCGGTTTTTTGCGTCTCATTTGCTTTAGCAGCTTGCCTCATCAAAATGCCATCTAAAATTCCCTTAAATACATCTGTATTTGGAATAAGCGCAATATTGCGCTTATAATAAGCAATTAAGCCATCCAGGTCTTTATTGACTACGTAAAGAGCGATCCGACCCATGTGTGATTCAGGTTTATCCTGAGGTAACTTCAACAACGCTATGGTGTAGGCAACTTCCTCCACCTCTTTGGGGGTATAGAAGATATTGTATTTGGCACCAGTTTCACTGGCAATCTGGTACATATCTTTACGAATTTTATCGAAGATGATCCTGTTGGTTACCTCCGTACCCCAATAAGCATCTATATTCGATTTTTCTAACATTATTTTTCTGAAGAAAGGACTACCGAACTTACTGATACCAAAAGCCAGTTCAAGATACTCTTTACTGAACCTTTCAAAATCTTGTGAGTGATCAAATAATTCTTCAAGAACCGGAGAAGGATCTTTTGAGGCCTGATAAAGGGCTAATGCGTAAGGAAATCCTGTACGCATACTTTTCTTTTCTTCGTAAGCGGCTTTCAGTCCAGGTATCGAATTTTTCGGATCCAGTGCTGCCTTCACCTTGTTTACAAATTCCTCTGCCGAAGCTTTGCCCACTACACGGTTAATTTCCTGTCCCTGGAAATTCAACAATAGGAAAGTAGGGTATGCGGTTACATTATATTTTTTGGCAATCTCTTTGCCTTCCCCTTTTTCCATATCAAATCTTACCGATACAAATTTCGGGTTGAAATAATCTCCCGCTATTTTTTTAGGAAACTCAGTAGCTTCCATCTCCGCACAGGGAATGCACCAGCTGGTGAAGCAATCAATCAGTATTAATTTCTCGTCGCCAGGAATTCCAGCCTTATTTAAGGCGTCATTCATGGTCAGTTTTTCGAAGTTAATGCCCTGAGCATGGACTGACTTCCAGCTCAAAATGCTTAGGCAAATGGTTAAGCCTATAATTATTTTTTTCATTTGGATTTTAGCGTTTGGGTGTTGCTTAAAGTTGATTCGATTAGTGTTTTCAATTTAGGATCTGAAGGTCGTGGTGCCTGGAAATTCACCATCTTTCCATTTTGATCAATCAGTATAAATCTTGGTATTTCTGTTACCTCATAATCGCCGATCATTGATCCTTTGTTGTTGGTAAACAAGTGAAGTCCGGATAATTTTTTCTCCTCTACCATTTTTTGCCATTTGGCTTGGTCTGTATCAATGGAAAGGCTAATAAATACAATGTTTTTGCCTTCAAATGATTTTTCCAGTTCTTCTAATGCCGGTTGTTCTTTCAAACATGGCGCACACCAGGTAGCCCATAGATCAAGCAATACCACTTTACCCAGATTGTCGGTTAAGCGATGAATTTTACCGCTCGCATCAGGATAAGCAAAATCCATCGATTGGCCATCAGGTTGTTGTAAACGGCCTCTTTTTAAGAGTAAAGCTATCTTTTCACGCTGCTCTTTAGTTTGCATAAACTGTTCGTTTCTTTCCAGGTATTGAACATAGTTTTGAATAGCGCCTCTTTCTGCTTGTGCCAAGATGAATTTTGCTTTCAACTCTTTATTGGAAATCTCTGGAATCAGGAAGTCTGCAGCCATACCCTGTTTGGCACCGTAAATAATATGTTTTACGAAAGCGAAATAAAGCATATAGTGATAACCCATCGGTAGGTTCCAGATATTAGCATCTTCCCATTTTTCATCGTTATAAAACTTAACAAGGCTTTCAGGATATTCTTCTTTCTTTCCGATGTTCAAACCAGAAGCAGTAGGAATAATGACATCATATTTATAACTCCAGGTTAAGAAATACTTTGCTTGTTTATCAAAGGAAGCATTTCCGGTGTTGATATTTTTAATAAACTGTTCAACCGGAGCTTTCAAAGAATCAATTATTTTAATGTACCCATCAGAAGGCAACCTATAGCTATTTTGAGTATAGCCGTACCGTCTTAATGGCTTTATCATTTTATACCAATCGGCAAATACCTGGTTTTCTTTATTTACATTTCCTGAGTAAACAATTTGTCCGTCACCAGCATCAACATTAAGTTCCTCACCAGGTTTTAAATAAACCGCATATTGTTCATCATACAAACCTACGTAACGGATTGTATTTAAATCTTCTTTCTTCACCTCTCCACGGAAGATCTGATCCTGTCTGCTTTTTACCATCGGTAGAATAATCTCAATTTCACCTTCTTTAGGCTTGGAAAAGAGTACATCCTGTGCTTCCTTACCATTTGGTAACAGCTTATGGAATTTTCCTTTAATAACTGCAGTTTGCGACCACGACGAGGCAGATATGGCTAGCATCGCAGAAAAAATTAGTGTTTTTTTCATTATAGTTTGTTATTGTTTAAAAGTTAGCAGGCTGAAAATACCTGCTAACGGTGTTTGTGTATTGTATTAATTATTTATTCCCATATCATTTAAAATTTGGCGGATGTAGCCATATTTCAAAAGAATATTAGGGTATGCAGCATATTTTTGTTTAAACTGTGCATCTGTATTTACCAGGGCAGCTTCTAAGTACATGCTTACATCCAACCAGGTTGATATCGGTGCCGATGAAGTAATTCTGGTATCTGGCCCAAGAAAACCGATTGCCTGATAGGTGTAAGGCGTGCCAGCCGGTAAACCCACAATATAACTGGCACTTAGGTAGAAAGCGTTTAATCCATAAGCATCGCGTCCGCTTACAAATTTTCTGGAAACAGCATAAAACTTATCCAGGATACTGGCATACTTTGCATCTAATACGGTATTGGTAAGCATCGACCGTAATATGGCGCCTTTGTAATCAGCCTTGGTTGTTTCACTCATGGTTGGGATTTTCGAAATCTGTGCAATAACCACAGTATTAAATCCTTTATAAGAATAGGTTCCGAAAGCGTTCGTATTCATGTTCTCCACTAAAAGAATACTTGGAATATGGATCTTATTCTTAACTACCGGCATAATCTCGGTCCTTAGAAATGTAAGTGCATTTGGCACATCTGCCTTATTGCAATAGGTAAAGGATTGCACTGCGGGAGGTGGACCACTCGGTATACCACCAAGCGAATAACTCAAAGATAAAACCTCATAGTAGGTATAGGCTTTGCCAAAAACATCCACGCGCTTTTGCGAACCAATAGTATCGTTAACGAATACGGGAATGCCCGTTTCCTGATAAAACTGATAATTGGCATGTATGGTCGGATCATTGGGGTTATCTTCCATGGCTAACCAGTTTTTATCATAATCCGGAAATTCGGTAAAAGGTTCTTTTCTGCAGGAAACCAGCGTAAGCGTGAAGCACGCTGCTGCAACAAATAAAATATTTTTCATTTTGATCAGTTTAAGGTTGAACATTACGAACACTGCGAATGGGGTTAGTTAGCGATCCCCTGTTAAATTCTATAGCATAATTAGGGATGGGTACCTGCCAGCTTGCTGCATCCTGAGCTATGGAATTTAAAACATAATTTCCTGCGCGGGTATAAGTATTGGTTTGTGCATCATAGGTATAAGTTGGATGCTTGATGGTAAAACCTGAACCAAGTGGATATTTCGAATTTACCTGGTATCGCCTCAAATCAAACCAGCGATGACCTTCGAAGCAAAATTCACGTCTACGTTCATCGCGAATGAAATTAACCAATGCCTGGTTAGATGTGGGTTGCTGGCTACCTCCGTTATTAAAGCGCATCGCCTGCAGTTTTTGGATTTCACTCCATGCTTCACCATCAGCACCAAGCATGGCTTGCGCTTCTGCGCGGTTGAGCAACATTTCAGGTAAACGGAAAGAAAAAATACACGATACTTGCTCCGGGTCATTGTAGGTTCGCCAGGTACGCCATTTAGCCGGAAGAAATGCTTTGCTTTTCGATGATAGCGTAAAACAGGCATTTAAGCGGAGATCATTATTGTTATAACTCTGTATTAAGTTATCAGAGGCCTTAAAGCTAGATGCAAGACGGTTTACAGGCGCATAAGATGCTAACGAATCATTAGGAAAAACCACAGGAATTGAATTTGTTCCCATAGTAAATATGGTTTCTGTAGAACTGCGGTAAGTAAAGTTACTGTTGGCTACATAACGCTTTAAATCAACAATACTGTAACCCATGTTTTCATAACCGTTAGTGACCTGCAATACCTTATCGTATTGTTCCGTAAATAGATATACGCGGCTTTGTAAACACTTAACCGCAGCAATACCTACTCTGATTTTAGTTGTAGGATTGTAGCCTTGAAGGAAATTTGCAGCCTGATCAAGATCTGCAACAATCTGGTTATACACGGTCTCATTATTTGTCCTTTGGAAATAGTTATCTTCTACTTTCTCTGAGATTTTTAATGGCACACCTTCATCGGTAGCAGCGCTTGCCTTACGATAAGGAGATCCGTAAATATTTTGAAGTAAAAAGTAATAATATGCACGTAGAAAATAAGCTTCGCCTTGTAAATGCCGGAGGTCAACATCGGCCGGATTTTTTGTAGCAATTTCTGAAGCCTGATAAATTAACGCGTTAATCGCACCAATACGTTTGTAAACCTTCTTCCACATCACATCATTCCAGGCCAGGCCAAGGATGTTAACTGCCGGATACTGTGCCCAGTTGTGAAACCCAGAAAGGATGTTAAGCGGCGTAGACTGATCTCTGTCAGCAGCGCCAAGTACGAATGCTTCAGTGTCATCATCCATCAAATGGAGCCATGGGGCAGAAAAGTCGGTCTCAGAGGCAATATTTCCCATGGTTGCCGGATTGTATAACGAAATACTGTACACATTATTCATGAAAGCTTCAGCAATCATTACCTTATTCACGTCACTGGTAGTTTCCAGGTATTTTTGATCTGTAGAATATTCTTCCAAAAACTTGCTGCAAGAGCTAAGAAGCAAAAGGCAAGCTAAAAGGGTTAAAAGATATTTCATAGCTTATTTTATTTAAAATGAAACATTTAGACTTAGCGAATAGGTTGGTCTGACCGTTAAATTGATGTTTGGCGTAGAACCCGATTGAGTAGGGTCTTGTCCCTTTAGCATTTTGTTGCTAATGGTAAATAAATTGGTCCCGGTGAGACTAACATATGCTGAACTCAGTTTCAATTTACGCGTTAAAGATTCGGAGAGATTATAGCGGAAAGATGCCGATTGTAATTTTAGATAATCTCCGCTCACTAATCTGATATCGGAGTTATCATACATATCATAAGCACTGCCGCCTAATTCAAGACTGCTTACCGGATAGTTTGACCACCAAGGATTGATACCATTAGTAGCTACCTGAAGACCTGGGATATTAGTATAGTTTTCATCTCCTGGTCTGCGCCAGCGATCTACAAATTCTTTACGCAGATTTTGCTGTGGATATGCACTTGTGCTGGCGTAACCTGAAGCAATTTTCATTAATCTGATTTTATTACCTAAAGAATAGGAAAGGTTAAATGATAATCCAAAATTCCTGTACCCAAAGTAATTGGATAAGCCACCCTGAATAAATGGTTCACGACGGCCTGATTCACTCATAATCTCCAGATAAACATCCTGCCTATCCATATTTAAATAGCGTTTCTGGTAGGCTGCCGAATTATCATTCTCTAAACCATAAAAAATTGGGGAGCCATCAACCGGGCTTAGGCCTTTAAATTTGTAAGAATAAAAGGTATTGATCGGTTTACCAGCGAGCTGGACATTACCACTTAAGTAATTGGAGTAGTTGATATTGTCGATAAGTACATTATTTCTGTTATTGATGGCCTGGTTAATCAGTTTATTCAACACCTGACCCAATTGTGGATCAAAGCGCCAAACAAAACCCCGTTTAGACTTATCCATACCCACATTATTAATGGCTGTAACACTTAAAGCCACTTCCACACCTTTATTCTCTATAGTTCCGCTATTGATGATGTAAGATTGAACACCATTAATTTCAGACACGATTTTACTCAGGAATGCGTCTTCAGTTCTCTTATAAAAATAACCGACTGATCCGGTTACTTTATTGCCAAACAAAGAAAAATCCACAGCGATATTGGATGATGAAGTACGCTCCCATCTTAAATCTGGATTTGGAAAGTTTACAATATTTGCGGATGTAGAGTTGTAATAAGGATCAGTAGAAAGATTCTGTCTGATAATCATATAGGGCGACTGCCCGGGAAGCATATTTCCTTGCCATCCCCATGAAGCCTTTAAAGCCAGGTCACTGATCCATGAAGTATTTCTGGCAACATCATCTTTCATATTCCACCTGCCAGAAAAAGCGTAGATAGGTAGCAAATTATTATTTGAACGCGTTCCAAATAGGTTGGATTGTTCACCGCGAATGTGAAAATTGAAAATATATTTATTACGGTAAGAATAACCCGTGGTACCATACCAGGCAAATTCATTGGTCAACTGGCGATTGAATGCCCCTAAAGCGCGCTTATCAGACATCCATTGGTTGTAGTAGCCTGAATAAGTGGTCGGCACAACATCAAAATAACCACCCATCTCCGGGAAATATCCTCTTCTGGTAATATCAAAGCCGTTATATTCATTTGATTTTATTTCTGTACCGCCTGAAATGGTAAGGGAATGTCTATTTTCTGCACCAAATGTAGTGGCATAGTTCGCCTGTAAACGGCCGGTATAATTATTATTACGAACTTCTTTCTTTGTCCATTCACCTCCTACAGGTGCTAAATCAGACCTAAAGCTATAGTCTTGCCTAAGTTTGGCAATGTAATAGGAGTCTTTTGTATAGTAAATTTGCTGATCGTTATTACTGATCCCATATGCAAAAGTACCTTCAACATTAAATTTTGGTGTAATTTTTAATCTTAATAATGCCTTTAAGTTACTTGCAAGCAAATCAGTATGGTCAGCGCTGTATTCTCTATCCTTTAGGATATTGTAATTGAAAAGCTGGGTGGCTGGGGTGATAACCGGATAATAAAAATAACTGCCATCCGGATTGTAAGCAGGCAACGTTCTGCTGGTATTATAGGCATAGTTCATAATACCTAAATCAGAAGGTGTATAATTCCTGGATGAATAGTTGCCCGTAAAGCTTACTTGAGCCAGAAAATTATCATAATCAGCGGTAACGTTTACTACTGATGAATAACGCTTATTATATTCTCCTTTAATGGTTCCATTTTCATTTAGATAACCCAAAGAAGAATAAAACTTAATACGGTTAGAACCTCCGGATAAGGTTACAGTATGACTTTGAGAGTAGGAATCCTGAGTAATCAAGCCTAGCCAGTCTGTATTTACACTGGCATAATAGTCACTTTGGCGTTTAAACTCATCGTAACCGATGGTTCCTTTGTAATATTGCTGAAGGGCATTCTCATAACCTGAAAACTGGGTTACATTGTTGTATTGCATTCTTCGCTCTACCATTTCCTTCGATACATCCATTCGTTCCTCAGAATTCATCATGTTCATGTTTCTGTCTGAATAGCGTGGGCGCCTGTTAAAGGTAACATTGGTTGAATACGAAATAGTTGGTTTACCAGGTTTGCCTTTTTTTGTAGTAATTACAATTACACCATTACCTGCTTTTGCACCATATAAAGCGGTAGCAGAAGCATCTTTAAGTACATCGATCTGATCAATATCTTCGGGATTTAATCCTGCAATGGCATTACCCAATAAGTTTACAAAGTCAAGGTCATTGATGGATTGTGGATTAACATTCACGGGATCCTGAAGTACAATCCCATCTAACACCCATAAGGGTTCACGGTTACCTAAAATGGTAGATGTTCCACGGATTCTAAGTTTAGGTGCAGCACCAACCTGTCCAGAATTTTGCATCGAAATTAAACCCGGTATTCTACCCTCCAATAATTTATCAATGGTATTCACACCAGGTGTAAGAAGATCTTCAGCTTTGACAGTATAGACTGAACTGGTTAACTGGCGGCTATCGATTTCCTCATAACCTGTCCTTACCAGAATGTCTTTCAGATCGGATGCAGAGATTTTAAGCGAAACGACACGTGCCCTTTGCGCAGGAATTTCCAAATGATAATAGCCCAGGTGATTAATTTCAAGCACGCCCGTTGCATATTGGGCAGGAATGGTAAAATGACCGCTTTTATCTGTTTGAGTAGAGAACTTTGTTCCCTTAACCCTCACAGTAACACCATCCATCGGCTTACCGTCTTCGTTGGTTACATTTCCATTTACCGGGCTGTTCAAACCATTATTATTAGCTCCATTAGCCACGTTTGCTTTCTTTTCCGTAATAATGATGATCCGGTCTTTGATTTCATAATCAAGATCCTGACCCGCAAATAACTTTTTTAATGCGCTGTTTAGGGGCTCTTTAACAAGTTTTAGTGTAACTGGTTTTGCTTTTTTAAGGATAAGGTCGTTATAGGTAAAATCATACTTGGTTTGCTTTCTTATTTCTGTTGTTGCCCTGACAATCGATGCATTTTTAAGATCAAAGGTTACGGTTTGTGCATGCGATTTATTTGAAAATGAAAGTGCCAATACAAAAAGTAAAAGGATGATCCACCGAATAGAGAACTGAGAATCGGTATTAGTGGCTCCGCCATTGATTTGATGACCGGGCATACGCCCGCTATACTCCTTAGAAAAAAGGAAATCATTCATATTGTGATTAGTTTGTTGGTTAGTTAGTGGTTGTTGATTGGTTTATAGGTAGAAGGCGACGGTTGGGATTAGTTTTGTCCTTACCACGTTTTTGCCTTACTAGTAAATTATTTAGTCAATTTCATCCTCCTTCCTTCGATACTGAATTTTAAATTGGTAATTTTTTCAATCGCCGACAGTACCGCTGATAATGGTCTGTCGCGTTGAATGGAGGCATGAATTTGAATATCTTCAGGTATACCGCTGTAATCTATATCCAGGTTGTACCAGCGCTCGATCTGGCGAAGTACCTCGGTAATTGGAGTAGCTTTAAATATAAATTCCCCGTCTTTCCAGGCTGTATAAAAACTAGCATCAACAGGAGTAATCCGGAAAGCATTTTGGTTCAATACCGCTTGTTCTCCAGGATTCAAATAAGCTGGTTCTGAAATATCAGGGCTGTTGAGTTGTACCCGGCCATGGACAAGCGTGGTAACCGTTACCCCTTCATTTTGATAGGCATTAACATTAAAGGCTGTTCCCAAAACTTTTATTTCCTGCGACTGGGTTTTTACGATGAAAGGTTTTTGAGCATTATGGGCAACCTCGAAGTAAGCCTCACCCATCACCATCACTCTTCTTTCTTTTCCTGTAAATGCGCTGGGATAAGATATCGATGAAGCCGCGTTCAGCCATACTTTGGTACCATCTGCTAAAGTAATTCTGTATTGCCCTCCTTTCGGAGTAGATAAAGTAAAATTCTGAATCTGATCTTCTTTTTCAAGCAATGCTCCATCTTTGTAGCGGATCGTATTTTTATCAGCAACAATTTCCTGCTTACTGCCATCTAACTGATAGATTTTCCCATTTGCAGCCTGTAAGGTTGCCCGGTGCGTACCTGGAAGTATGTCATGTGCAATATCTTTTCGAAGAGTATCTTTAAGATAAATGGATCTGTAAATAAAAAATGTAGAGCATAAAAAAATCAAGATGGCTGCAGCTGCGGCTATATATTGTAAAGAAGAGAACAATTTCCGCTCCTTTGGCTGGACTTTTTCTATTTCCTGAGCGATTGCATTCCAGGCTAAATCTCCAATAGCTTTAGATTTTGGATGAACAGCGTGAGATGCTGAATCAAAGTATCCGTTAACTACAGCATCAAACTGTAATTCATCTTCATTATTTTGAAGATGTTCGTTAAGCTCTGCCAATTCATTCTCTGTGATGACATTGTTTAAGTACTGATCAAATAAAAACTTAACTCTGTTTGGTTTGCTCATGGTAAACTAGGGAAAAAAGCATCCCTTTTAAATAGAATACACATGACAAAGAAAAAATAGCACCTCTTGGTTAATTATTTTTTTAATATGGTGGGTAGCAGGAGGATAAATAGCTCAAATGACCTTGATTTCAGTACTGCTTTTAACTGTTTGTTGGCTTTTTGGATATGATGATTAATAGCAGAAAGGCTGATATTCAACTTTTCACTGATTTCCTGATAACTGAGCCCTTCCAGTTTATGTAAGGTGTAAACTTCCCGCTGCCTTTCGGTGAGCTGATCCATAGCCTGATCTAGAATAGCCTTGGCTTGCTCTGCATCTTCATCTTCTTCCATAGGATGATAAACTCCTTCCTTGCCCACCTCATCGCGCATGAGCTGATCGTAAACATTTTTCCGGATTACATTTTTAGAAAGGTTTGTAGCAATCTTATACAGGAATGCACCAAAACTCAGTTCCGTATCGATCATTTCGCGGTTGATCCAGATTTTTAGAAATACATCCTGTAAGATATCCTGGGCTAACTCTTCAGATTTTAACAGATAAATCAATTTACTGGCAAGTTTGCCCGAATACACCTCATACAATTGTTTAAAGGCGATCTTATCTCCACGCTTTAATTCAATTAATAATGCCTTTTCGTCAATAATGGGTATAGACTTCACTTAACCATTCTCGTTTAGTTATACTAATTTATGTAAAAACTGGTTTGTAACAACATTTTTTTGAATATAGTGCTTATTTAGCCTATAAAATTGATGAGAAACAGTTAGATTTTCGATCGGTTTTGCATTTATTGAGTCTTCCTTGATAACCATATTTAAAAACTTAGTAAAAGCACGATGTGTTACTAAAATTCTAGTTCATAAGTCAGGGAAATCGCTTTTAACTTTTTTCTGTTAGTTCTGGCTCTTTCTGCACATGTCGAAGCGTTATGTTTGCCACGGAAGCACAAAAACACGGAAAATTTTAATCTCCTCCGTGATTTCTGTGGCTAATTAATTTTTGCAAGTCTTTTAAAAGCAATATCCCTGTTTCATAAGCATGTAATAGGCGAATTTGTAAGAACATATTATGCAGCATCTTGGCCATATTATAAAATTTTGCGCGTTAATTCTGGTTATTCGGATGGTTAAAAATATCTGAAAGAGAGGGGACTTCATTCTTCTAAAATAATTTAATCGTAAAAGCTTGAATAGAAAGAGGATTAACCTATATGCGGTAAATTTTCATTCCATATCATCATAGTATGATCTTCCAGCTTTTACCCTTTATCGAATAAGTAGCGTTTATCAACGGATATAACCTCAAAGTTCCCGAATATCGATATAGGTTTCTCCGCTAAGCGTGCGATTGATATATTTAGGCTTTAATTCTAGGAGAAATAATTAAATATCAATTAAGCAACATGAATCTTTTTTTTCAGTTCCGCTTTATTCCTGTTTTTATGCTTTTCATGCTCTGGCTGGTTTCGTGCAAGCAAAAGCCTGCGGCAACTGGAACTGGTCAATCGGTATCTGTTCAAGCGCAATCTACAGCTGATATGATCTCATTTGTCATTTCTTTAGATACCCTTGCGGGATCTAACAAGCTAAAGCTGGCCATCAATCGACAGGATAGTATACTGTCTTTAACAACTGAAAAGGGAAAAAATCCCTTCTACCATTATTTTAGGGCAAGAAAATTTTCGCTTGCAAAGAAAAAGGATAGCGCGCTGGCAGCTTATCAGCAAATGAAGGGGTACCACAAAAATGATGATATTGAACTGTTAAAGGAAAATGCAATTATTTTGAATACCATAGCCAGCGGATCAATTGTAGAAGCCCGGCTCATGAACCGCATATTATCTGGTTTAAAAACCGTTGAAATGCAGAAGAGCCGTTTAACCTACCGTTATTATGATTTAATTGCACAGGCCTATTATCAGAACGATAACGAACAAAAATCATTGGAATACGCGGCCAGGTATTATGTGGCCCACCCTTATAAAAATCACTCCGTTATTAAACAACGGTATTTTGATATATCATTTTTGCTGGCTTCAAGGCTTGGTGATTTAAACAAAATGTTGTACTACAACAACCAGGCGCGTATACTGGCTGTTGATATCAAAGATAGCCTTGCACTGGCGCGCACCTATGATAATGAGGCACAGATTTACAGTAAACAGATGAAGCCGGCTAAGGCGCTGGAGTCAAGTCGCATATACTTTCATTTTTTGAAAAAGACAAATAACCTCAATGATATTGCATACAATAATCTTGCTACTTCCTTTATACGAAATGCCCAGCCAGATTCTGCTATTTTTTATTACCGCGCCGGGATGGAAATGGAAAGAAAAGATCCTTCCCGCAAGCGTAAAACCTCTCCCTACATGGGCCTGATCGATGCTTATAAGTTAAAAGGCGATTATAAATCGGCACTGGCAGCTGCCGAGTCCCTTTATAAAACTGAAATCAGGAACAATAAAGCCATAGAGGCCGCAAAAATAGCCGAATTGCATGAAAAATATGAGGTAGAAAAAAAAGACCGGAGTATAAACGAGCTCAACAGCCGTAATCAACTAAACGAAAAACTGATTAATCAACAACGCTGGTTAATGTTTATGGTATTGGTTATTTCAATGGCCGCCGTGTCGCTGTTCGTCATCGTTTATCGCCAGCTTCGGTTAAAGGATAAGAACAAGCTTCTTGCGGCCGATAACCAGCGTTTGGTTATGGAACAGAAGTTACTGCAGGTACAGCTTAATCCACACTTTATATTTAATGCCATTTCCAATCTGCAAGGCCTGATTTCATCTGGAAATACATCTGAATCTGTAAGGTATTTAAAATCTTTTTCAGGTTTACTAAGAGCAATCCTTGAACAAAACAGGAAGGATTTTATTGTCATTGAGGAGGAAATATCTTCGCTAAATAATTATCTTTTACTACAGCAGATGCGGTATGCCGATACTTTTACCTATCTGATCTCGGTTTCGAAAGAGATTGATGCACAGGCCACACTTATTCCTCCTATGCTTATCCAGCCTTTTGTCGAGAATTCGATTGAACATGGATTTAGGAACATCCCTTATAAAGGGCTGCTTAAAATTTCTTTTTATCAGCAAAACAATCAGCTTGAAATAACGATAGATGACAATGGCTGTGGCTTAAATAATGATAAGGCAACTGGAAATCAGCAAAAACAATCTTTGGCGCAAACTATTCTGAACGAGCGGTTTGAGGCATTGTTTTGCCGTTTTAGTCAAAATGCCAGTTTTACGCTTACCGACAAAAAAGATAAGGGTGAGCGTGGTGTGCTGGTCAAAATCAATATTCCGATTATTAACGATTAATTTACATCTAACATGAAACTTTACATACTGGAAGACGAACCGCGTATACTGCAGCATATTCTACAGATTGTAACCCGGATTGATTATGTACAGGTGGTAGGTACTGCTGCCGAAATCGCTATTGCAGCCTTAGAAATACCGTCTTTAAAGCCCGAAATTATTCTTGCTGATATCAGGCTAAAGGATGGAGATAGTTTTCAGCTTTTTGAGCAGATTGGAACAGCCGATTTCCAGGTCATTTTTTTAACCGCTTATGATCAATATGCGATACAGGCACTTAATCTTGGCGCTTTTGGTTACCTGCTTAAGCCAGTTGATGATGAATCGCTAACTTCTGCCATCAATAAATGCTTTCACCACCATAAACAGGATTTATTTGACGAGCAACAACTAAGCATCGCTAAAGAGTACTATCTGTCTCAGGGCTTATCGGCCAATAAGCGCATTGCGCTTAAAACACTTGAATACATTGAGGTAGTTGCTATAGAAAATATTATGTTCTGCAAGGGCGATAAAGGATATACTACTTTTGTGATCAAAGGATCAAACGAAATACTGGTATCAAAAGGATTAAAAGATTATGAGGGACTGCTATCTCCCTTCGGTTTTCTAAGATGTCATCAGTCCTACCTCGTTAACTTTGCTCATGTTAAAAAATATTTCAGAGAGGGTTATCTTCAAATGGAGAACGGCGAGAAAATCCAGGTTTCCAGTAGAAAAAAAGAAGAGGTATTAAGGTACCTGGAGAATATTGCTTAGGCTCTCCCGGGCAGAAATGATAAAATTTACAGGCAAAACGCAAAGCACATGTTACCAGCTTGGTTAAGTTAAACTCTTTTCTATAAGAAAGTTTCAATATCAGGGCTGGTAGCTGATATGAATAATGTGTTTTTATACTTATTTAGTCCATAATTGCTTTTGATTCAGATTTGTTTTTTCTATAATTACAAAATGAAATTCAAACTATTAATACTCTCTTTTCTTGTTTCTTCGTCTATCCAGGCTCAAACAAATTTAAATCCGGGTTGGGAATATTTTTTCAAAAACAACCGTACAGCAGCACGTGATTTTTTTACCAAAGCATCATTAAAACCTGCATCTTCAGACGAAGCAGATGTTGCACTTTCTATGATGACGGAAATGGATCGTTCAGATAAAGAGGGTTTTAACTATTTAAATAAATTAGCCAATACCTCTAAAAACCCACAGCCATACCTGGTTGCGCTCTGGAGCGATTTGCCCAATAGGGCTTCAAAAATAAAGACTGCTGATCAGCTGGAATTTTATAAAAAACTTGCGGCAAGAAAAGACGTTGACGGAACCTTAAATGCATTAGCTTATTCTTCGTTAGGGGCTCATTACGAAGAGAAAAAACAATATGCCGAGGCAGATCAGTATTTTAGTAAGATCGGCGAAATCGAAAATTGGTTAATTACAGGTGAATATGAAAATATTTCTACCAGTGGCTTTGATAAACAGTATGATGATATTTTGGCCCATCCTGAACTCGATTATGTTTTTTTTGGTAAGAAGAACCGAAAATTTAGCTGGAGAACGGTGCCGTATGTAAGGCATGATAAATGGTTCGATTTTACCTATTACAATACTTACGAAAATGCATTGCAGTTTGCTCAAACCTTTGTTAATGCACCTGCAAATACGGTAGCACAGTTAAGGATCGGCGTGTCTGGTTCGGTAAAGGTTTGGGTAAACGACCAGTTGGTCATCAGCGAATCCGAAGAAAGAAACAACGACCTTGATGCGTATATCGTACCGGTTAAATTAAATCAGGGCTACAACCGCATTTTGGTACAAATAGGCGAAAGCTACGCAGGCAGATCGAACTTTATGCTTCGGTTAACAGACGCTAACGGAACACCACTGAATAACCTTTCTGCTACGAATACGCCACAAACCTATTTAAAAGAAACAAGCCCTGCCGCAGCTCAGCTCAAGCCTGTTGGATTTAAATATTTTGAAGATGGTTTGAAAGCAAAACCTCAAAATTATTTAAATCAGTTAATGATGGCTAAACTTTACCTGCGTTTAGGGAATGTGTTTGATGCGAGATTGATTTTGGAAAAGCTTAAAAAGCGTTTTCCTGAAAGCACCTATCTTAACCTGATGATGATAGAACTGTTTGAAAAAGCAGACAATAGAACTGGGATAGAAACCCTGAAGGAAGAAATCAAAACACACGACCCCGAATGTTCGCTTGCGCTTGAACTGATGTATACAGAGCATTTTCAACAAAATGATTATGTGCGGGCAAAAGAAATTATTGCCAAACTCGAAAAAATCTATGGCGAGGATGAGGCAGTTTTAATTAAAAAACTAAATATACTTGGGCAAGAGAAAAAACAACCGGAAATTATAGCCCTGGTTGAAAAAATTTATCCTCAGCATTTAAGTTCTGCAGATATCGTAAATTTAAAATACCTGATTGAAGTGCAGATTAGAAAGAACCCAAAGGCTATTGATATTCTTCAAAAATATATTAACGAAAATAACGATTATAAAGCGGCTAAATATGTAGCTAAACTATATCTGGATAAAGGTGAAACTGATGCGGGAATTGATATTTACAAAAAAGAACTGAAAGATGATCCGATCGGTTTTGCGGTATATACCGACCTTGCTGGTATTTATTATAAATTGCAACAATATGATGAGGCAGAGAAATTATATTTGAAAGTACTCGAAATCGATCCCAACAATGCGTTTGTATATTCTCAGTTAGGTTTGCTTTATAATGCAAATAAACAGAAAGAGAAAAGTATTAAGGCTTACGAGAAGAGTTTGCAGATCGATCCGAACAATTATACTGTCATACAGTTGTTAAGAACACTTCAGGATAAAAAAGCAGTTTTCGATTATTTCGAAAAACCCGACGTGAAGGTAATGGTTAGCCAGGCGCCATCTAAAACCGAATACCCTGACGGGCAGGTTGTGGTTTTAAATAATGAAGTGCAGAAAGTTGTTTATGAAAACGGAGGATCAGAAGAGAAACACTTTTTTACGGCGAAAATACTCACCCAAAAAGGGCTTGAAAGCTTTAAAGAATACGCAATTCCTTACAATAACGATCAGAATTATGCTATCGAAATTGCTGAGGTAATAAAAGCCAACGGAACCAAAGTTCCGGCTGAAACCGATAACAATGAATTGGTATTTACAAACCTCGAAGTTGGCGATGTAATCAATATCCGCTATAAGATCGAAAATTTCAATGTAGGAGCCATGTCCAGCCACTTCTGGGACGCTTTCTATTTTAGTGATGGACTGGATCATCTTAAAATTAAATATTCGCTGCTAATCCATCGCGACAAAGCATTTAAATATGTGTTTTCGCAACATGATATTACTCCTGTTAAAACAGCAAAAGATGAATTTGATCTGTATGTGTGGGAGAAGAATAAACAGGAAGCATTAAGGTATGAGGATAAAATGCCTCCAATGGATGATGTAACCAATATGCTGTATTTATCATCCATTCCGGATTGGAAATTTATTGCAGATTGGTACGATAATATTGCTTCGGCCAAAGCAAGGAGCAGTTATGAAATTAAAACTGTAGTGAACGATTTGTTTGCGGGCAAGAGTAATTTAGATGATTTAAGCAAAATCAAAATGATTTATAATTACATCATTACCAACATCGCATACAGCTCCGTATCGTTCAGGCAAAGTGGTATTATTCCTCAAAATCCGTCAACAGTTATCAATACCAGAATTGGCGATTGTAAAGATGTATCTACACTTTTTGTAAGCATGTGTAAAGAGGCAGGTATTTCGGCTACACTGGCTTTGGCAAATACCAGAGACCGGGGACAGCATACGCTATTATTGCCAAGTATCGAATTTAATCACTGCATTGCCAAAGCTGCTGTAGGTGGAAAAGATTACTGGGTAGAGCTTACTTCCGGAACTTTGCCTTTTAACACCTTCAGTAATACTTTTCTCGGATCTAATATCCTTGAAATTAACAAAACGAGCACAGCACTGACCCAATTTAATCCTGGTATAAGAGGAAGAAATGTTATGGGTTACAAAACCGAGGTGAAGTTAGAAAATGCCGATATGATGGTTAAGGAAATGAATTGGAATACCGGATCAATGTCTAGTTACATGAGAAGTGTTTTTAACGATTTGAGCAATACCGATCAAATTAAAAAGATGAAGGAAGATTTAACGGGTACTTATCCTGAAAATGAAGTTTATAGCTTAAATTTTACCAATCTCAACGCCGCAAAATCAACGTCTGATACCGTAGGAACAGCCTGTTCTTATAAATTGGTGAATGTGAGCAAAAGTGTGGCCGGCATGTCCATATTCTCTATTCCATGGTCGAACAAATCTTATGCTACCGCGCTACAGGTGGTTTCACCTAGAAAGTTTGGTATAGATCTTACCCAATTATTCGGAATTGACGAGTCTAACCAGGAATTATCTTTAGAGCTTCCTAATGGAAAGGCAATGGTTCAGCCTTTTAAAGCAGTAAAGTTGAGCAATGATTTTATTGATTTTAAGCTTGAGAGCGAGCAACAGGGAAATAAACTGTTATTAAAGCGAAGTTTTGTGTTAAAGAAAGATTATGTTCCTTTAGATAAAATCGATCAGTTTAAGGCCTTCTATAAAGAAATGGCCGAAGCAGATGATCAACAATTGGCGATGAAATAGCGTTGAAGCCCATATCGTAATAGATTTTCCTTTCAGGTATGTTTATGGTTTGACATCTATAATGTAATCTAAATTTTAACGATATGGGCTCTTTACAGGAGTGTTTTCGAATATCGAATGAAGCATCGCTTTTTTCGCAGCACCTGCCTTCCAAGTTCCTTCAAAGCAATATTAAAACATATTGCCATTATCCTCATCATTAAGATTGAGGTACAAAAATCTACAATATACCCGTCGCCGTGTAATCAGCCTCTATACTTATCAAAGTGTAAAATCCTTTTTGCTTTGATTAATTGTAAACTGAAAATAACTTCCTAAAGCGTGTTAAACAGTAACATGATGTAAATCATTAAATATATGTATATTTAATAATACTATACTGAATATTAAGTAGTTTTATTTGTGTATTTTAAAAATATATAAAATATGTATTTTTTATTTTAATAAAAAGTATGTATATATGTATAAAGAAATCCATCTTATCACCCTCAAACCGCTCGTCAAAATGAAAATTACTTTTCCATCAGTTATTCCAATTATGATATCCTAATGGTATATCTCTAAATATCAGACAATAATTTGTTAAAAAATAACTGCCGTTCCCCGCGTATAAGGTGCTAAAATGTCTGATTAGACTTGTATTTTAATACAAATTGAGAATATTTTAATTCGTATTTCTTTATTGTTTAATAAACCTTTAACCAAATAATCATGAGAAATTTATTGTCAATTATCATTCCTGTGCTTGAAGGGATGGAAGAATCTCCATTAAAGCACCAACTTTTAACCTATTTTCCGCAACAGGCTGAACATTTCAAAACAATTGAAGACAGTTTTGTGAAACTAACGGCAGTTCTGCATGACAGGGACCATCTGAAACCCTTTTTTCATAGCTGGAGCCAAACCAACAACAGTGCAGTTACTGTTGCGGGATTGAGTAACCGCATGACCATGCTGATCCATAAAAATATACCTGTGGCAGATGAAGCTCAGCTTTTCAGATCGGTAGCCAGCCTAAACAGAATTGTTGATGAAGACCTGGCAGTTGTTGGCAAAGTGTTGCACTCTGATTTGTTTTATACGATGGCGACAAATACCTGTGGCGACGATGGATGGTTATTAAGGCAATATCTCGATCCTAGTGCACGTGCTTTTAAATATTGGAAAGACCAAAACTCGTTGCGCAACAAAGATTTAATGATCGGCTTGTTAACTACGCTGGTGCATGAAATTTATACACATGGTGAGGTGGAGTTTATTTTGCCAAAGTTTACGAGTTGGCTGGAAGATGATTTTGGTTTTGATAAGGATACATTGAAACATACATTGGCCTGGATAACTGTACACTGCGGGCCAACAGAAAAAAACCATTTCTTTTATGCTGTTAATGCCATCAACTATTACGTTAAGGCGATGGGTATAAATTTGGCTGATTATGATTTACGCGAGATTGTTGCTGATTATTTAAGTAAAAAGGCAGCCGTAATGGAAACCATTAGCGCCAGTTTGGATCCTGTACTTTCTGAAGAAGAAATTGTATAAATGATGACGGCTGAGCTTGTAGAAAATCACATGATCTGTAGCAGGGAAATGCTGAACGAATTATTGGTAAAACACCTGGGCGAAATACCCTGCAATGGTGCTGATTCATTTTCGCCAGTGCCTGTTGCTGTAAGCCGTAGGGAAATTTCACGGATGGAAAAACTATGCCAGGTGCTAAATAAGGCACTGACCAATGTTGTAAACGCTTATTTCGACGATGAAAGGATACGTGCCATTTACAATTTTGATGCTTGTTTGAATAATATTTTGAGCATTGCAAGCGTACAACCTTACGAAGTGGGCATGTACCGTCCTGATTTTTTACAGGCAGAGGATGGCAGTACCAAAATCTGCGAAATAGGGGCCAGGTACCCGATTAATGGTTGGATGCTGAGTTATTACCTGAATGTGATTGCTGAGGATAGCAGTTTGCCCTTATTGGAGGCTGTTCCTCATCAGCGCGATTTTATCCGTACCGTTTTTAAACGCTTCAATAATCATGAGCCTATTGTGCTGGTGCACGAGAAAGAAAAAGGAACCGAAGTGTTTTACCTGTTGAATGAGTTTAGCAAACAGGGCTTAAATTATATTTCTGCAAATCCAGCCCAGTTAACATGCGAAAACGGCTTTATTATGCTGGATGGTAAACCCGTTGATCAGTTTATATTGGAAATGGACCGCGAAGAACTGCGTAAGTTTGATCCTGAAGTATTGAAACTGATCATCAGTAAAGGCAACTACTTCAACGATGTACGTACATTGATATTGGTTCATGATAAACGCATCCTTGCTGTGCTGTATAACGAAGAGATCATGAGCAATTATCTTTCTGAAGAAGAATATCTTTTCTTAAAGTCGTTTTTAATTCCCACATATACCTTACATACACCAGATAAAAGGAATGAAGTAAGTAACTCGTCCTTAAATTGGGTATTAAAACGGAATAGTGGCGGTCGTGGTATTGATATGTATGTAAAAAGTGATTGCGAAGCCGGTTTTTGGTTGGATACGATTGATACACAATGGACAGAATACATGGTACAGCAGTATGTACCCCAGCGTTTGTTTAAATATGGCAACGATACCGGAAAGAATCTGATCAATCTGGTAGGGATGTTATTGTGTTACAATGACCGGTCATTTGGTCATGGCCTGTTCCGTGGTTCAGCAGAAAGTGTGGTTAATGTCCATCAGGGTAGGGGAGTCATTTTTCCTGCAATGGTATCAACATCATAGGTATGACGCATGCTGTTATTATCCCGCTCTTCAATAAAGCAGCTTACATCAAGCAAACATTAAATTCGCTCATCCGGCAAAGTAAACAACCGGATGAGTTGATCATTGTTGACGATTTAAGTACAGATAACAGTCTTTCTGTCGTCTACGGTTTTTTGCGCAATCATATTTCGGCTTTTGGCAATTGCAGGATACAGGTTATTGAGCTCACTGAAAATAAGGGACCTGGCAATGCACGCAATATTGGTTTTGCTGCTGCCAGTTGCGAATTAATCAGTTTTTTGGACGCCGACGATGAATACCACCCAAATTTACTGGAAGTTGCTGCTCATGCATTTGAAAAGCATCAGCTGGATTTTATGGTGCTTAATATCGTTTTCATGCCGGGTAGGGAAATATATCCTGATCTGGAACCTTTAAAAAAGTACCTTGAACCGCTTGATACAGATTTATATCTGATTAGCCATCCTTTAAGGGCAGTTAGCAATCCGCATTTTATTATGGGGGTTGGCAGTAATGTAATTACACGAAGTAAATGGATTGCTGCTAACCGATATGAGGCCGATGCGCAGTTAAATGAAGGTATTGATTTTTGGTATCGAATACTTAAAGGCATATTGAACGAGGTGCCAGGGAAGATAGCCTTGCAAACCGGAGCTCATCTTTATGTTAATGAGGTGCCGGGAAGCCTTTCGCGGAAAACATACAGTCATTTCAAGCAGATCGAATTGCCACCGGTGATTGGAAGGTACATCAGGAGCAAGGATAAACATGACAGGCTGTTGATGGGCATGATCGGTGAGCGCTGGTATAAACATGCCTTACAAAATTTGCCCTCCAATCGCCAAAAAATAAGTTTTTTATGGCATTATCGCAGTTATTTGCCAAAATACATTGGCTATCTGCTTATCAAAAGATAAATAATGATCAATCCAACGCTCAATCAATACTACCGGGTTGTTAAACAATCAGATCTTTTCAGGTCTTATTATCTTAATTGTGAAGATTATTTAGATGCGCCGATAATAGGTAAGAAGGAATTGATTAAGCTATTAAATGACCATTTTGATCTGCATAGCCAGGAACAGGGGGTTTATCTGGTGCGCTCTGGTGGATCTACCCAAAAACCGCTGGTTTTTCCAGTCGATATTGCAGAAAATCTCGAACAGCGTGCAGCCCTTGCTTCCACATTACAGCAAGCTGAAGTGTTTACCCCAAAAACCATTGCGCTCAATATGTTTGGTTATATGGATATGTACCGTACCGCCGCAATTATGGACGATCTGCTGGAAAGGTGTAGTGCAACAACTTTAGTAGCCGGTGCAAACCTACCTTTTGAAGACACTTACCAGATGGCATTAAATTTTAAGCCCGATTTATTATTGGGTACACCTTCAAAATTATTTTGTTTTGCGCAATACCTTAAAAAACACCAGCTTCGTTTATCCGTTACCAATCTTTTGTTTGGTGGCGAGTTTTTACCGCCATCACATATCAAACTTTTTGAAGATACTTTCGGAACCCGGCAGGTCTATTCATTATATGGTTCTGCAGAAACGGGGATATGGGCCTGGTGCGATTATAGCCGATCGCCATTATTGTTTAACGTGATTGATGGCCTGATAGTGGAAGCAGACAATCCTGATGCAGACGGTTTTGGCTCACTATTGGTAAGCAATCTATTCCGTAAGCGTTTTCCAATCTTTAGGTATGATACCGGCGATATTGGCAAATGGGTGGAAGCTGATGGGAAACTTTATCTTGAATTAAAGGGTAGATCTTCAAATTCCTTTATGTTTAATGAGTGTAACTATGATCTGGACGATTTTAATCCCGTTTTTGCTGATGTTGAACGGTTTCAGATACAGATCATCCCTCATGAAGGACATACGTCAATAAGGTTTATGCTGATAACCGGTTTAGCCAATACCGACGAAGATGTGTATGTAGAACAAAAACTTCAACAGCTATATGAGGTGTTTGGTTACAAAGTAAAAAATTTAGAGGTTTTAGCTGGTAATGATTTAAATCTGTATACCAATGCTATTACCGGTAAAACACCGGTAGTTATTGATTATCGGATTTAGTATAAGGTGCCTTGATCACTGTTTTTTTTTATTTGTTTTTTTTAATCCCGCTAAGGGATTAATGGCCTGAAAAATAAAATAAAACTGAGGGTAAAAAGGTTAAAGACCTTGGAATAAAGCTGTTTTTTGTTAGGGTTACCGGTTATCAGATGACAAAGGTTTAGCTGCTGTTTTTTGAACTGAGATTAAGGATCGTTACATTTGAGAAGCTGCATACATGGTAAACCTTGCCTATGAAACCAATTATCTTATCTTTTTTAATCCTGTTTTCGATGTCACTAAAAGCCCAGAATTGTAATTGTTTAAACAACTTTGATCATGTGGTAAATAGCGTTAAATTAAATTATGCAGGATATGCAGACAAGGTAAAGGAGAATAATTACAGTGAATTTTCTTTATTTACATCTAAACTTCGTAGAAAAGCAGCCAAAGCCTCAGATGTTAAATCATGTTGTATTGTTCTCAGAACATGGACGGAGTGGTTTAAAGACCATCATTTGCGTGTTCAGTTAGACTGGCGTTTCCGTGAGAAATATCCTGATATCACCAAACAGGTAAATCAATACTTTAAAGGTGGAAAAAGGGTTCCATTACAGGCAAATTATCCTGATAATAAATCAGATCTAAAGTTACTGGATCCAGATGCTGTTTTGCTCAGGTTGCCCTCTTTTGAATGGAGCGAGAAAACGGTTATCGACAGCCTGATGAAGGCGAATATCAAACAGTTGGAGTCGGCAAAATATTGGGTTATCGATATAAGGGGTAACGTGGGGGGCACCGATTACTCCTTCAATTCAATACTGCCCTACATTTACACAAATCCAATAATTGGCAAACCTGATGAATATTTATCATCAAAAGGAAATATCGATATTTTGAAAGAGGGCTTAAAGTCTGAAGAACTAAATGCCGAAGCTAAATCCTTCATCAAAAAACTTATCCTTTTAATGGAAGAGAAACCTGGAAGTTTTGTTAATCCATCAGGTGTTGAATCTGTTGAAACCAAACTCGAAAAAAACTACGTTTATCCTAAAAAAGTGGGTATACTGATCGATAGAAATAGTGCCAGTTCGGCCGAAACATTTTTATTGATGGCCAAACAAAGTTCCAAAGTTTCGGTATATGGCGAAAATAGTGCCGGGATGCTTGATTATGGGAATACGCAATTTTTCAATATCCCCTGTAAAGATCTTAATCTGGTTATACCTATCAGCCGCTCAATGCGCCTACCTGAGCATCCTATAGATAATATAGGAATAAGTCCGGATAAGAAAATAGACCGTAATGACCCCGATCCGGTGGCATCAGTTCTTAAAGCCATCCGAAAAGACTAATTTTGTTTTACAATCTTATCCATCTATTAAAATAGAAGCCTTTACCGTAAATTTTCCATCCTTGTTATCAGATGAAATCAGATCTTTTTGTCCGTAAGTTGACTCCATCCGTTCGGAAAGATTTTTAAGACCGGTGCCTAAACTGAAACTACTGGTATGCTCCAACACTGCGTTGGTAGTTTCTATTTTAAGAAATCCACCGTCTATATAGATATGAAGCTTACCGGGATCTTCTGCATTGGTGAGGTTACCGTGCTTATACATGTTTTCTACAAGGGTAACCAACAGGAGCGGCAGTATCATGATATCTTTAATCTGCTGATCGTAGAGGATTGTTAAGTTGAAGTTTCCGCCATGCAGCATTTTAAATATATGTGAAAGCGTTTTGATCTGTTCGATTTCATCCTCAAGTTTGATTAGGTTTGTAGTAGGGGTAGAATCAGCAGCATACCTCATCACATCACATAATGAAATAAGCATATCGCCTGCTAATTCATCAACTTTACGTATCCTTCTGTGTACAAAACTCAATACGTTAAAGAAAAGATGTGGGTTTACCTGCGCCCTTAAATAGGCGTTCTGAATGGAAATAAGATTGGCTTCGGCTGTTCTGCGTGCGATTATATCTTCGAGACTTTTTATCTGCAGCAGATCCGATTTTTTGCGTTCATCTATAAACATCCTCAAAAATGCATAACCCGACGATACCATGATGAAGAAAAGTGAGCGGTAGGTTGCACCCAACACAAATTTGTAATCTATGCCGAAAAAATTTCCTTTCACCGGTTGATTGTAATCGGTGAAAAAGTTGTTCAGTAAAGCCAGTGCAATGGTATATAGGAATATTTCTATAATAATGAGCAAGGGGTATTTTAGATATTCTATGTTCCCTCCTTTAATCCGGATGCGTGAAATGAATATGGCATTTACATAAAATAATACGATGTTAAGGGAATAATGAACAACGTAATTGATTAAAGGACCAAAAACCCCGGCGAAAAGCCCGGTAACCACCGACTCGTAAATTATATAAACACTCCATGCGAGGACATGATATTTGTATTTCGCAAAAAAATCGATGACTTTGTCTTTCATCCCTAAAATCTCCTTATTAATACCAAATACAACCTTGTATATCCTAAACTATTTTAATGTTGAAAATAAGCGACTAGTTTCATAAAAAATAAGCTCTATGAAAACAACAAAACTTACCAAAAAAACTCTATTTGTTTATCGTAAAAACGAACAAACCAAACTTGCCGAAACCAACCCTACATTTACCACCATCACAGTAACCGTTACGGGATATCCCCCTTACTAGTATCTATCATAAGGCCCCATCAATTATTTTTTTTGTATGGGCCTTAATGATTTTTTATTTAGCAAATCCATCAATAGCGGACGATAATTTTCCCCGATGGTAAATCTGCTCCCATTACTCATTGTAAGGTTATTTGCATCTATCGTTTCGATATGCGGCACCGAGATTAAAAAACTCCGGTGAAGCTGAACAATATGGCTGTAATCAGCAAGTAATTGTTTAGCATCTTTTAAACTCAGATGGGTAACAACAGTTTTGTTCCCCAGGTATATCCTTACATAATTAAGCATGCTTTCAACGGCAACAATTTCTGCAATCCTGATTTTCACAAGTTTGAGGTTATCTTCTTTGTTTTTAACAAAAATGTAATCCTCCTGGGGATCGTTGTTACCCCTATCGGCCAAAATATCTGTTTTCCTTACGACCTTCTCTACCGTAGCAAGAAATTTAGTGAAATTAAAGGGTTTGAGTAAAAACCCATCTGCATCCGTTGCGAAAGCATCAATCGCATATCTTGCATGAGAGGTGGTAAATATCAGTGTTCTGGTAATTGGCCTGATTATTTTTGACAGATCGATACCACTTAATTCGGGCATATCCACATCCATAAAAACCATATCAATAGATTGATCAGATCTAAGAAAAGAGGGGACTTCGATAGGGTTGGAAAACGACTTTTTTAATTCCAGATACGGCACCCTTTTAATATATTCTGTAATCTCCTCAATTGCATCCGGATCATCATCTACAACTAAACAGTTAATCTTCATTCAATTGAAATTTACGTTATCTCGATATTTATGTTAAACTGGTTTCAAATCAACTATGCCGCTGAATAAAATCTTATCGATTTATCCATAATTAAATTATCAAAAAAGCAGGTACTAAAGGAGATTTGTTTTGTCTATCCTTATTTACAATAAGGTTTATCAATTATACTCATTTTATATCTTTTTTTTAAATATAGTTTCCTAAAATTTTCGATTGGAATTTAATATTACAATACAGCCTGTAGGAGCAATCTTATATGGCAGTGTACAGAGATATTTTTTAATAATGAAACGCTAAAACCTTTTCATCCCTGATTTTCCCCTTTATATCCTAAAACCATCCCTATTGGTAAAAAGCATGCCTTGAGCACCGGTGTAAGGCCTAATTTCAAATCAACAAATGACTGTACTCCCTTTTCGGTTTCATGTTTTGAGCGAGTTGCCTGAAGGATTGTACAGCCAGATGCCATTTTAAGATAACGAAAGATTAGCAACTTGAATACTGATCTTAATGGAAAACAATTTAAAACAAAAAAGATGAAAAAAATCAATCTAGGAAAAAAATTATCCTTAAACAAAGAAACTATTTCGAAACTCAACGAACGTCAGATGCAGTTTATCCACGGTGGCCAGGCCGCCGATTCGAATATTGCATGTACAGTTAGCTACAACTCATGTGCTGGTGGCTGTAACGGTTCAACCAAAGAAGCCACTTTAGAGGCAGCTGCATTTGGTTCGTGCTGCGAAGATTCGTGCAAAAAAACCAATTAACCTAAACAGATCATTAAAACTAAAAAAATGAAAAAGATAAATTTTTCTAAAAAGCTGTCCCTAAATAAAGAGACCATTGCAAAATTAAATGATAAACAAATGCAGTTTATCCAGGGCGGTCAGGCTGCCGATTCGAACATTGCCTGTACCGTAAGTTACAACTCATGTGCCGGCGGATGTAATGGTTCAACAGTAAAAACAGAATTAGAAGCAGAGGCTTTTGGCTCATGCTGTAAAGGTTCTTGTTAATTAAATAGATCAATTCAAGTTGCAAATCTTTTTAAACGAAACAATCATGAAAAAAATCTTCAACCAAAAGCTTAAACTTAATAAAGAGGTTATCATAAAACTCAACAGCGAATCACTGTCCACTATTATGGGCGGCCAAAACAACATCATCAGCTATTTCTCCTGCTTAGGCGGATGTAACGGATCCGAAGTTTATAATGTCGAGGAAGAAGCGGCATTTAAATCATGCTGCAAGGGCAGCTGTAATGGTTAAATTTTCTAAACCGCAAAATCGACCTAAAATGTACACTAAAACAGAACAACTGGCAGTAAATATCGGGAACAGGGATTTGGCCATCCTTGAATCAATAGTAGAATACTTAGAGCACTTTAATGGCGAATTAACAGGTATCGATATAAAAAGAGGACGCTTAGGCCTTTCGCTATTTTATCTCCTGTATGGTGATTATACACAGGATGAACAATACTACCTAAAAGCGGTAGAACTTATTACCGAATCTGTTAGTGCATTGGGTAACGGATACCAGAGTTTCAACATTAATCTTGAATTATCTGAAATGGGCCGGTACCTCGAATTTATACAAAAAGAATACGGTATCGACTTTGAAGAACAGGAGCTGTTCAGGTTTATTGATGAAATACAATCGGCAGAGCTGGAAAGAACAATAGCAAAAGGCGATTGCGACCCCTACACAGGTTGTTTGGTAGGTGGATACTATTTCCTTGCGAGATGCAAAACAGATCCATCGCTGAAAACAAAAGTAGAGGATGTTATCCACACGGTATCCCGTTCGGCAGAAAAAGACCTTTCAGGAAATCTTTATTGGGTTTCGCAGCTCCATAAAAAACACGAAATTTTTCTGGGTTTATCACACGGTAACTCATCAATCATACTTTTTCTAAACCAGGCATATTTACAGGGAATACTTCCTGAGCTCTGTTTGTCCATCATGAAAAGAGCTGCAGGATATATTCTTGCAAATGCTTACAATGAGCAGGAAAAAGATCAGTTCAAAAGCATGTACCCTACTATAGTGGGCGAAAATGAATCTTCGCCATTATGTTGGTGTTATGGCGATCTGGGTGTTGCTTTGGCACTTCATAAAGTTGCAGCCCTATCAGAACCTGGTGGAGGTAAAGCCTTATTAATTAACGAAGTAGGGAAAGTCCTTGAATTTGGTGCCAAAAGAAAAAATTATCAGGAAACCAGAATCGGCGACGCTGGAATATGTTATGGCGCTTCCGGAACTTTCCTGATGTTCAACTACCTTTCGCAGTTTGAGTCATTTGAACAGTATAGTGTTATTGCAGAAGAATGGTATGCACAAATACCCGGATTTGCGGTCCATCCCGAATATCCCTGCGGATTTAAGGGAATGTTCAATCAGCAGTATGCCAATACCAACCATTCTTTTAACGAAGGCATAATAGGCATTGGTTGTACCATATTATCAAAACTGAACAACAATTACTCGGCACTAAACGAGTTTCTAAATATTTCCTGATCAAAATCATTGGTATTTTATGATAACAGATATGCACTTTGACATCATCGAGAGTCAACTAGCCGAAATTGAAAAAAACTTCTTCCAGGAGGATACACCACACGATTATTTCCTGAACGGAAAAACAGGATTGGCCCTATATTATTTCTACCGAGCAAGGATTTCGGAAGATGAGCAGATTTACGGAAAGGCCAATATACTTATTAATGAGGTGCTCGACCAGCTTGGAACACCCGGCCGTTTTTACGGAGGATCGTTTACACTGGGGATCTCCGGGCTTACTTCTGCATTATTAATTATGAAGGAAGAAGAGTTTATAGATTTTTCCGATCAGGATTTAGCTGGGCTCGACCATTTTGTTTTCTCGTGGGCAAAGGAGGAACTGGATATCATGAATACAGATTATCTCCACGGAGCGGCCGGCGCCCTGCATTATTTTATAGAAAGGGCAGGATTGGGAAATCAGGGCTGTGCAGATATGGCTTCCGAACTGATCGATATTTTTTACAGCCTCGCTTTAAAAGATGACCAGGGGATCCGTTTTCTCAATAAATTTTATAAAAACAGGTATCCGGAATTTACTAACCTTGGCGTTTCGCATGGTTTGATAGGCGTATTGCTGATCTTGATGAAAGCGTACGAAAAAGGCATCCGTACCGAACTGTGCCTTGAGATGATCAAAGGTGGAATGAAATACCTTGAACAGATTTATTTCAATAAACTTTTCCCTCAAAGCGGGCAATCAAGGTTTTTCGTATCGAAAAACGAAGCAACCGACGAATTACAGTATACTGATAGGCTGGCATGGTGTTACGGTGACCTTAATGTTGCATTGATATTCTCTAAAGCAGGAAAACTGCTGAACAATGATAAATTTTCAGATATAGGTCTCGAAATCGGTCTGGGAACCATGCAGAGAACAACTGCAGCGCAAACCGAAATCAGAACACCTTTTTTCTGCCATGGAACAAGTGGAACCGCAATGGTTTATCATTCATTATATGCGATTACTGGTGAGAACCGGTTTTTCGAAAGCTATGAGTATTGGAAAAGCGAAACCTATAATATGCTTGATACCGATCAGCTAAAGTTGATGAGTTCAGGCGTGCTTTCATTTCTGGATGGACCAATAGGACTCGCATTTTTCTTGCTTACTGAGCAATACGGACAAAAATTAAAATGGGAAAAATACTTTTTACTATAAGATATGAAAATTGGTCTATTAGAATTCGGCTCAGGTCCACCAGAAGTTAAGTGGATGCTGGAAAATGTAGTTGATTATGCCTGCAAGGCAGATGAACTTGGCTTTTCAAGGATATGGCTTGGTGAACATTACTTTCTGAACCATTTTTGGTACAATCCGGAAATATTAATACCTGTACTTGCCGGAATGACGGACAGGATAAAGATAGGCGTGGCAGGGATATTACTGGGAATACACTCGCCATACCGTGTAGCATTGACTTTTAAAATGCTGGCAACACTTTTTCCCGGAAGAATTGATTTAGGTATTGCCAATGGCACACCATCACAGAAAGTGGTTAAATTGATGCTCCAGAAAACCGATGAGGAGTGCCTGCACTTCCGCGATGATTTTGGACAGAAGTTTTCAGACCTTGTACGTTATCTGAGGGAAGAAGAACAGCTATGGGAAGAGCAGGTATTGATGCCTCCGCATGGAGGCGGCATTCCGGATATCTGGTCGCTGGGCTTATCTTACAACAGCCTTGGAAAAACGCTTCCACTTGGTGTAAATTTTTCGAGGTCAATTTTCCACCTGGGCTCAGACCGTAATTACAACAGGGAAAAATTACACGAATTTCAGGAAGAATTCTTTGCCCTCCACGGAAGGATGCCAGAGGTGAACGTAACCTTTGCCGGCATCTGTGCAAAAACAAGTCAGTATGCCCAAAAATTGCTGAAAAAAATCGGGAAAGAAGAAGAGTCGAATTTGAGTACGCTGATAGTTGGCTGCCCCAACAGATTCCATGATACATTGATGGCGATGCAGGAAGATTATGGTGTAGATGAGTTTATTATGCTCAACCTGATTTACAACGCGAAAGACAAAATAAACAGTATAGAGTTAATCAGTGAAAAATGTTTTGAAGGTGTTTATGCTTAAGGAAAATAATAGTTATGAATTTATCGGGGATCTCGTATTGAGAACGCCTTACCTGCCGAATAACATCGACATATTCAGTAAAAAATATGCTTCGGATGATAAGGTAATGGAGGCTATTTACCTCGCCTCGCCAACACTGTGCGAGCAACTTGTGCAGGGCAATAAAAAAGATAGTGAAAAACTCTGGGTCTCCCTATACAAATACATCTCTCGCATGAGCTCCAGGTGTACACCTTTTGGTTTGTTTGCGGGGATCAGTACCATAAAATGGGGTGAGGCTACAGCGATCGAGGTAAGCGAAAATATCAGGCGTAAAACACGGTTAGACATGGCCTATCTGTGCAAACTGGCAGAGGATATTTCCAAAAACCCTACGGTTAGGCATTCAGTTAAGTATTTCGCTAACAACACACTGTATCGGGCCGGCGAAAATTTTCGATATATAGAATTGCAATATAGCAATGTCTCCCGCCAATACCAGATTTCATCAGCTCAGAGAACAGATTATCTGGAAGAAATACTGGCCATGGCAGGCCCTGGTGTCAAGCTCGAAACGCTAGCCAATTTGCTAACAAGCGATGATATTAGTCTGGAGGAAGCCTACGAATATCTTTTTGAACTGATTGATAACAGGCTGCTGATATGGGAGCTTGAACCAAAAGTTACGAATGAGAATGACTATGGCCGTACCATCTATTATTTTCTTTCTGAAAATGCCGATCTCTTAAATGATGAAAGATTGAAAACCATCCACATTACTTTGGGCGATGTATTATCCAAACTCGACCTGCTGGATCAGCAATCGTCAAATAAAATAGAAAGTTACAAAGAGGTGTATCATCGCCTGGCCGAACTTGAACTTCCCATTCAGGAAGGTAATCTCTTTCAGGTTGATTACACTAAAGAAACCAGCAAGGGCATATTAGATTCGTCTATACAGCTTGAGCTGCTGGAGGCCCTGGATGTATTGAGGTACCTCAACTATAGATTGAAAGAAAACCTGCTCAATACATTTAAGGAAAAGTTTTACGCAAAATACGAGGATAGAGAGATTCCATTACAAACCGTATTGGATACCGATATTGGCCTTGTTTATGGAAGCGATTCGCATAGCGATACCTCCCCATTAATAGATGATATTGCAGTGTCTGGTTCAGGTTCGGGACCTGCAAAAATAAACTGGTACGATGAAAATTCATTCCTTTTAAAAGCTTTAGGTAACTGTATAGCCAGAAATGGTTCCGAAATCAGGCTTGAAGAAGAGGATTTTCAGGGTCAGCTCAATATGATAAGCCCTGACGAAATGCCCGATTCGTTAGCCGCTATATTCAGGACAATAGATAGCCCTAACAATCGGATTCAACTCGAATATTTCAGTGGTTCGAGTGCGGTAAATGTTCTTGGCCGCTTCGCTTACCTGGATGAGAAAACAGATCAGATTATCCGTAGCATAATAAGCAGGGAAAAGGAATTGTTAAAACCAGGCGAAGTAATGGCAGAAATTATCCATTTCCCTGAAGACCGGATTGGTAATATTATTCTCCGGCCATCTTTTATTGATCATGAGATACCCTATCTTACACATGCTGGAGTGGCTTCTGAGAAAATAATCAGGATAGAAGACCTTGTACTTAGTATGAGGAACGGAAAATTCGTGCTAAGATCAATAAAGGATGGACAGATTGTTAAACCCAGACTATCAAATGCACATAATTTTTCCAATAAGTCACTGCCGGTTTACAGGTTTCTCTGTGATCTACAGGCGCAGGACAGGGTAGGTGGGATTAGTTTCGACTGGGCAAATTTCTTCACCTCTCAGTTTGATTTTTTACCAAGAGTATCCTATAAATCTGTGATCTTATCGCCGGCGATGTGGATGTTAAGGAGAAATGATCTGGCCCCACTTAAACAGAACGGAGGAAACCATGAAGCCCTGAACCAGTTACGCAGCAGCAGAAAACTACCCGAAAGATTTATTATCTCAGAAGGGGATAATGAATTGCTGATCGATTTTTCAAAGGACATTTGTATCTCTACCTTCTTCGATTATATCAAACGCAGGGATAATGTTGTTATCAAAGAATGTTTCTCAGGCGGCTCCAATACTTTGGTAACCGATAACAATGGCCATCCTTTTAACAGTCAGTTTATTGCGCCAATTGTTAAAAAAGCATCCATTATACAGGAGGCAGATGTAGTGTCGGAAGTAACCGATAATCAGGTGAGGAGCGATTATCAGCCAGGAGATGTATGGTTGTACTATAAACTTTATTGCGGAAGCCAATCGGCCGATAAGATACTAACAGAAAATCTTCCCCAACTTAATCAAAGGCTTTATTTAAGGGGACTTATCGAAAAGAGTTTTTTCATCCGCTACAGTGATCCCGAGTGGCACCTCCGAATCCGGTTTCGCCTTAGGGATGCAGGAGTGGTTGGCGATGTTATAATGGCCGTTAAAGAAACTTTTGAAGAGAAAGTACGTTCCGGTGTGATTTCAAAAATCCAGATCGATACCTACAAACCGGAATTTAAGCGCTACGGTTCAAATACCATCGAATGGTCGGAAAGTCTTTTCGATGCCGATAGCCGATTGGTAACATCGATACTGAATACCCTCGATGATTATCACGATCCTGAAGAGCTAAGGTGGCTGATTGCGATGAGTGCTGTTGATGCGCTTCTCGATGATTTTGAATACGGCCTGGACGATAAAATACGGATAATGGGCAATATCAGCCAATCCTTTAACCGGGAATTTGGTTTTAATAAAGCACTTAAAGTGCAAATGGACAGCAAGTACAGAAAGCACCGGAACCAGATTGCCGGCGTTATGGAAACCAGGCCCGAACACATGCTGAACCTTCATGAAATTGTTCAATCGCGGTCAGAAAAAATAAGACCTATAGCCCAACATATTCTTCAGCTTGAAAGTGAGGGCAATCTTATGGTTGCGAAAGATGATCTGCTGGCTAGCTATATACACATGCACATTAACCGGTTGATGAAAAGCAGGCAGCGCTTAAATGAATTGCTTCTTTACTATTTTTTAGATAAATATTATACCTCTGTTAATGCAATGCAAAGGAAATCGTTAAAGATAGCTTAAATATGGAACAGACGCATGTTTTTTACTTTGTACTCGCTAATAATTCAATGAATTATGGGATCGGGAGTTATCTGAACCACCTGGTTTCAGGACTGGGGCATCATCGCGATATCGCGGTTACCATCGTACATTGCCTTGACGAAGAGCATGATCGGTTTCTTATTGAACAGCAGAATGGGATCCGCAATATCTATATTCCAAAACCTGCTTCCAGGTATATCAATATTTTCAATAGCCAGCATCAGACTGAAAAAATTAAATATGCCAAACGGGTACGCACACTACTGGAACCAATTTTTGAAGAGCTGTGCAAAGTGGTGGTCCACTTTAATCAATCAATTCTATCTTTTTTGGCCGAAGAGCTTGAAAGGAGTTTTGACCTTAAAATAGTTTTTACCGTTCATTTTTTAAGCTGGCAGTTTTTATACGAGAAAAGTCTCGATGAGTATAGTTCGGCATGGCAGGAGGTTTACGGCGACAAGGCATTCCAGGTTTCCATAGATCCCAATGAAAAGATTTTTTGCCGTATTTCGGATCAGATTATCTGTTTAACAAAAGCGGCCAAAAACTTTGTTTGTGCTGCATACCAATGCGACCCGGATAAAGTAAAGCTGATCAAGAATGGTATAACATTAACATTACCGAAAAATGAAATTGATAAAATGCAGTTGAAAAAACAACTGGGCTTTAACGAAAATGACTTTGTGCTTGTATTTGTGGGGAGAATAGCAAAATCTAAAGGTATTAAGCATATTATTTCTGCGGTTAACCATCTTGTTAGCCACCATTCAAAACACAATATAAAACTATTGGTGGCCGGCTCGGGCAATTTTGACGATCTGTTGCCCATTTCCGGAACTATCTGGAACAATGTAATATTTACCGGGGCACTGCACGAAGATCAACTCCACAATGCCTATTTGCTTGCCGATGCCGGTATAACCATGTCTTTTTTTGAGCAGTGCAGTTATACGGCTTTAGAGATGCTCCGGTACGATCTTCCTATCATTTATGCCAATAACGATGGGCTTGCTGAAATGCTGGATGGAAATCCGGCTGCATTTAAGGTTGATCTGGACTTTAACATTAAACACGGATACAATATTGATGTTGATAGCATCTGCAGTCACATTTTAAACTTAATAGATAAGCGCGAAAAAGGCATGTGCTTTACTCAGTCAGATTTAAAGGAAAGATTCGCAATTGATTTGTGGATCAGGGACATGTTAGCGATTTATACTGCTTTATCTAAACAAATTGAAAGGGAATTTGAGTATGTACAATGAACAGATATTGGAAGAAATAACGGTAAGAGAGGGTATTAATTTCAGCCAGGTTAAACAGGTTCGTAAGTTATTACTCGAGCAGCTGGTAATTAACGGCGGTTTTCAGGAAAATGTAGGCTTAATAAACGGGCGCCTTGGCCTTTCGCTGGCCATGTTTACGCTCGGTGGGCAGCCTGGAATGGGTTACCTTGCGGGGTTTGCGAACGATCTGCTCGAGGAGGCCTTTATGGATATAGATGGTTCAGTTTCGCCAGGTTACGACAACGGGGCTGTGGGTATCGCGGCATATTTCCATCTCATCGAAAAATATGGCTTTGCTTCCGTATCAAGGGCAGAGGTATTGGAAGAGGTAGATCTTTATATTCATAAATACATTGCACATTCGGGTTTGCACCGGGCAGATTTAAATGAGGGTTCTCTTGGTCTGATATACTATTTAATGCTCAAGCTTTCGGATGAGGAACTTCATAATAGCCTCGATAATTCTTTTTTAACCCGCGAGATGCTGATTGCATGCATTGATGAGCTTGCCGGTCATTTCGGAAATGTGCTGGCTAAGTTCGATGTTAAAACCATATCGCTGCGTATCCATGCCTATAACCTGCTTCGTCGACTTAAAAATGATATCTATCCCCAGCCGGTGGCCTCAATAGTTAAAATGCTTGAAGATGAAGACCTGGAGCAGAAATATAGGGAAGCCGTAGCGGGCAGTAGCAACGAAGCAGGTATTCAGCTCATTTACCTTTGTTCGGTATACTGCAGCGTTATCGGAAAAACGATCCCGGGTTTGGAGTTAGATTACCAGAAGTATACCCTGCTAAGTGCCACGCAATATCATCAGGCGCCCTCTTTACAGGGGCTGAATATGCTGCTGGATATGATTATCAATGGACTGGAAAACGGAATGTACAACGCCGATTCAGATATTTCTCCAACTCAGATTGTTAACCGGGCAATATATTACCTAAACGATCCCATCATAACAGGCTCGGTGGATTATAGCCTGCATAACGGACTTGGAAAACTACTGTTCATGGTGCAAAGCTTGCTTAAACCCCAGGCATACCAGATTTATAAAGAAGTGATATACCTACAGATATGAGCACAAACAAGCGTAACCTTCGTGATTTTACTTTTTTGTTCAGCTTTCGGATCGATAGCCCTGATAGAATGGAAAACCTGTTTGCAACTTTGAGATTTCTGTCGTTAAATTTTAACAGCACCTTTCTTTTGTTGGAGGCTGGTCCGCAACAGCAGCTAAGTAATGCTGCGGTTAGTATATTGGGTGCAAATTTTTATTATAGTTATTGCGAAGACCACAGGCATTTCTTCTATAGAACTTACTATAATAACCAACTCATACAACAGGTACATACTCCATACTACCTGCTTTACGATGCTGATATAATTATTCCGGGTGCTCAGCTCGAAAGAGCGGCCGCTATGATGAGGGAAAACAAGGCCACAGCAGTTTATCCATACGACGGCAGGTTTTACGAAACTGATATTTTCCTCCGGAAACTTTTCATTAATACCGGCAACGAGTCATGCCTGGAAAAATATGTTGATTACCACAGGCTCAGTTTCTCAAAGTCGTACGGGGGTGTGGTAATGTTGAATAAATCGGGATATGAGGCTTGCGGACAAGAAAATCTGAGGATCCGTGGCTGGGGCCCTGATGATATTGAAAGGGTGCGCAGGTTAAGAATCCTGGGGCACAAAATCGAAAGGGTTGATGGGCCTCTGTATCACCTCTTCCACCAAAGAAATCAGTTTTCGCTGCCACAGTACTGCAGCGATAATCAAAAGGAATACCTAAAGGTTTGTGCAATGCATAAGCCGCAGCTTGTTTAATTGTCGCGAATTTAAAAATATTGATATGGATACCGTTAAAAGACTGTTAATGATCATTACCGTTTTGGGTTTATGTATAATCCGGAATATTTATGCTCAGGAGCCGGATAAAAAGGAAGTTGTAAAGTTTAAAGTTATTGATGCCGAAACCCAGGTATTTATAAATGCTGCCACTGTTGAAATGCATGCAGGTAATAGATTAATTTTTAAAGGCAGTACCGATGTATTGGGCGCTTTCACTATCTCCGGTAATCTTATACCGGCAGATTCTGTTTATCTTAACATTAGTGCCGTTGGTTATTTCCAGAAAAAAATAGGACTTCTCATTAAATCCGCTCCGCAACCGGTTATGATCAGGCTTGATAAAAAGGTGCAGACATTGAAACAGGTTGAGGTAATCAGTAATCAGAAATTGGTTGAGGATATCCAGGGGGGATATAAGTTTAATACCGATAAAATGATAGGTTCCAATACTGGTAGCAGTTTAGACCTATTGGGCCAGGTTCCGGGTATTGTGGTAGATCCATCGGGTACCGTAATGCTGAGGGGGACCAGTGCAAAGGTTTTTATCAATGGTAAACCAACCAACCTCTCAGGGCCTATGCTTCAGAGTTTATTGCGTAGCCAGAATGGAAAAAATATCGAATCTGTGGTGGTATATACCGATCCGCCTTCGAAGTTTGATGCCGCCGGATCAGGAGGCATTATCGATCTGGTTCTGAAAAAAAACAGAGAGAAAGGATTTTCCGGTTTCGCCAGTGCAGGTGCGGCTAACCTGCCGGCGTTCGATCTCAATACCAATCTTACCTACCGGAATAACAAATTCACCATTTATGCCAGTGGGAGCACTTATTATCGGTATGGTGTATCCGAAAACACAAATAACCTTACCTATAAACTGTTAAGCCCCGATTCAAACAGGTTGAACCAAACAGAAGAGGCCAAACAAAAAATGTATGGTTATTATGCCAATATCGGAACCGATTTTCAGATCGACTCGAACCAGACAATAGGTTCTAACATCAAGTACATCGATTTTAACGGCAGATTTCCAAAATCACTGATCACCGATAGGAATTATTACACAAGGGATCTGACCTACTACACCCAGGACAACAGTAACAGGATGAATAATAATTACCTGCTGGCAGATATCAATTATAAAATAAAATTCCCCAAAAGTAAAGGTGTATTGGATATTGATGCCAATTATGCCAATGCCGCAAACCGAACTTTGGTTGATTTTACGCAGAATTATTATGATGCCCAGGATCCGCAGCAGCTCAGGCTTTTGAGGGATCAGGAAAACAATACCGATATCAGGTACAATTTCTATGTACTTTCTGCTGATTATGAAAAGAAAACCGGAAAAAACAGCAATCTGAGTTTTGGTGGAAAAACCACGTTCGCCTCAAATATTAACGATTACGTGGTAACCAGTGCGCTGAATGGTGCCATTCCGGCCAGGAACAATAACCTTTCTAACATGCTCGATTATCAGGAGAACATTAATAGCCTCTATTTTGTGTTCTCTTCAAAAATCAATAAATTCTCTTATTCCCTGGGCTTAAGAACCGAGCATACCGGGTACAACATTAATTCGGGTCAGATTAAAAACGATTATATCAGTTTTTTCCCCAACCTGTATGCCAAAATCAGGTTTAAGCACGATCAGCAGTTGAGCCTCAACCTGTCGCGCAGGATTGAAAGACCTTCATATGAAATCCTCAATCCTTTTATAGATAATTCAAACCCTAACGAAATCAGTCAGGGCAACCCTTTTTTAAACCCCAGTTATAGCAATAAAGCACAGCTTAACTATACCAAATATTGGGGCGATTCGCATTCGCTCCTGGTTTCGGGCTATGTAACTTATATCCAGGATATTTTTGGCCAGATTAACAAGGCTTCAACCATAGGCAATATCGTGCTAAACACTTACGAAAACTATCAAAAGGCTTTAAATTATGGATTTTATATTACCGAAGAGAGTTCTTTCGGGAAAAAAGTGTCATTGAGTTTCTATTTCGGACTCCGGAAAAACAGTTATACAGGTAAGGAAACTTTGAACGATGAAAATGTGGAGAATCCTATTATGACCTATGATTCGAATTTACAGCTGAATTATAAAATTACAAAAGACTATAGCGTGCAGCTCAGTGGCGATTACAAATCCGCAAGTAACTACCTCCAGGTAAAAACAAAAGGAAACGGAAGCGTTAATTTTGGGTTCAATGGCAGATTGAATAAAAGTTTCACCTATGGTTTTACGGTTCAGGATTTATTTAAAACGGCCAGAACTTTTACCGATATCAACAACAGTTCATTTAGTGGCATATACCAGAATACCTGGAGATCAAGGTATGGTATTATCAGGCTCAACTACAAGTTTGGTGGTGGAATAAAATCCAGGTCGAGGGTTGAGGTTAAAGAGAACGACCGCTATAAATCCAACTAAATACCCGGCATCATCCGGAAGAAAATAACAGTACTCAGATTAAGAACTTAATACTTCCAAAATTGGCAAATTTCATACACTATAGACAACCCGATCAGATGGACTGCGGTCCAACTTGTTTAAGGATGATTGCCCGCCATTACGGGAAACGCCTTAGTTTGCAGCGCCTGCGCGAAACATCCGGAATGAGCAGGAATGGTGTTTCGTTACTCGGAATCAGTGAGGCTGCAGAGAAAAACGGCTTTCGTACAAGTGGTATAAAACTGCCATTGGAGTTGCTGGCCGAAATAGATCTGCCTGTAATCCTGCATTGGGACCAAAATCATTTTGTTGTGCTTTACAAAATCCACAAACGAAAATATTATATCGCAGATCCAGCTAAAGGAATTATCATCTATACACACTCTGAATTTGAAAAACACTGGTTAAGTACACATAGTCAACACCGCTCAGAGGGAGTTGCACTTACATTAGAGCCAACCCCCGAGTTTTATAGTCTTGAAGATGAAGAGAAAAAAGGATTGGATCTTACTTATTTGGTTGGTTATTTAAAAAAATACAGGGCACTTGTTGTTCAGCTGTTTATAGGCCTTGGAGTAGGAAGTATTTTGCAGCTGATTCTTCCTTTTCTTACCCAGAGTATAGTAGATATAGGGATCAACACCAGGAATATTAATTTTATATATCTCATTTTGATCGCTCAAACCATGCTCTTTATCGGAAGAACCGCCGTTGAGTTTATTAGAAGCTGGATTTTGTTACATATCAGTTCAAGGATTAATATTTCGATCCTAACCGATTTTATTATCAAACTGATGAAACTCCCAATGGGATTTTTCGATACAAAGATGATGGGCGATATTATGCAGCGGATGAGCGATCAGGGTAGGATACAAAGCTTTCTTACGGGTTCAACCCTTAATATTCTTTTTTCTATGTTCAATATGCTCGTATTCGGAGCTGTATTGGCCTGTTATAGTGTAACCCTCTTTTCAATCTTTATATTCAGTAGCATTATTTATTCATTTTGGGTTATCTTGTTTTTGAAAAAACGCAGGGCGCTCGACTTCAAAAGATTTGATATTTCTTCAAAAAACCAAAGTACTGTTGTACAGCTGATAAGCGGTATGCAGGAAATAAAGCTCAACAATTGTGAGCAGCAAAAGAGGTGGGAATGGGAAAGGATACAGGCCAAACTTTTTAGATTCAACATCAAAAGTTTGTCGCTAAACCAGGTACAGCAAACCGGAACATTCATCATCAATGAAGGTAAAAATATTATCATCACATTTATTGTAGCTAAAGCAGTAGTAGATGGACACCTTACCCTGGGCGCAATGATGGCTGTACAATATATTGTTGGTCAGCTCAACAGTCCTATCGAACAGTTTGTTGCATTTATCCAGCAGCTTCAGGATGCAAAAATCAGTCTCGAACGCTTAAATGAGATCCATACAATGGATGAAGAAGAACCATCCGAAAGAAGTTTTTATAACGAACTGCCAAATGAAAGGGGTATAACATTAAACAATATCTCGTTCCGTTATCCCGGTGCCGGTCTCGAGCCTACACTTTCAAATCTGACCATCAGCATACCCGAAGGAAAAACTACGGCTATAGTTGGGATGAGCGGGAGTGGAAAAACAACTGTACTTAAACTACTTCTCCGCTTTTACAGCCCCGAATCCGGTGACCTTAAAATAGGTAGAATTCCGATTGAAACAATTGGGTACCGCTTTTGGAGGAGCCAATGCGGAACTGTAATGCAGGATGGATTTATTTTTTCCGATACCATAGCAAAAAACATTGCGGTTGGAGATGAGTATCCAAACATGTTAAAACTGCAGAATGCCATGAATGTTGCAAATATTAATGAGTTTATTGAGGGCCTTCCCCTTGGCATTTATACCAAAATTGGGCAGGAAGGTAATGGGATTAGCCAGGGGCAAAAGCAACGAATCCTGATTGCAAGGGCCGTTTATAAAAATCCAGAATATATTTTTTTCGATGAGGCAACTAATGCCCTCGATGCCAATAATGAAAAGGTAATTATGGAAAACCTCGAATCGTTTTTCAAAGGCAGAACGGTTGTTGTTGTTGCACATAGATTGAGTACCGTTAAAAATGCCGACAAAATTATTGTATTGGATAGAGGTAAAGTAATTGAACAGGGAACACACGATTCTCTTTCGCGGAGCAGGGGCGAATATTATCAACTGGTCAAAAATCAACTCGAGCTGGGAAATTAAAGCAGATATGGAACAAGTAGAAAATTTAAAAGGAAAAGAGATAATACTTCTTCAGGAAATCAGGAGTGAAGAAGTAAGCGATATCATTACAGCCGTTCCCCATTGGATTATCCGCTGCGGAGTTACATTGCTTTTTGGGATTTTGATTATAATCATCCTATGTTCAAACCTGATTTCCTATCCCGAAACCATTAATGCGGAGTTAAAGGTAAAGAGCGTAAATCCACCAATAATCATCACCGCCCAGCAATCAGGAATTGTTAAAACGGTTTTCGCAACTGATGGTGATTTTGTAAAACAAGGAAAAGTACTTGCTTGGCTCGAAAGTCCGGGGAGCCACAACGATATCCTTTACTTAGCAAAAAAAATAGATGAAATTCGGTCAGATTTCCTAAAACGCCCCCAAAGTCCTAATATCGTTTTGCCTAAAGGTTTAAACCTCGGTAGCCTAGAAAAGAGCTACCAGTACCTCAATATCAGCTATCTTAAATTTATATCTGGCCGCAACAATAGTTATTTGAGCAATAAGATCAAAATTTTAGAAAAGGATATCAACCGCTTAAGTCAGAAAATTATCCATAAACAATATAGGTCTGAAGCTGAATTTAAAACACTAGATACCGAAATTACTGAACTGCAGAAAGAATATTCAGCTTTGGCGCAACAAAGAGATGAAGAGCAATTACAATTTAGTCAATCGCTCATTAGCTTTCAGGATGAAATTGGACTGTGGAAGAGTGCGCATATTTTAACAGCGCCATCGGATGGTAAATTAAATTACATAGGGCTTATTCAAACCGGCACAACGGTGGTACAGAACCAGAAAGTTTTTATAATAAACAAAAAGGCCAAAAGCTTTTATGGCGAAATACGGATACCGGAATCAAGTATTGTAAAAATTAAAAAAGGACAACAGGTAATCGTTAAGCTCCACAGTTATCCGTATCAACAATATGGTCTGCTGCGGGGCCGTCTCTCTTCAGTTTCGGAATTTGCATATAACGATAGCCTTTACCTGGCCAGGGTCGATTTTGCTGGTGATAAGAAAGTAAACAACAAAATCATTTTAAAAAATGGCATGTCTGCCGATGTTGAGGTAATTGTACATGAGTATTCCCTGCTGGCACGCTTTATAAATAATTTACAGACAGTTATTAATCAAGATGGTAAATAAGCAGTTCCTTATTTAATGATTTTTAGAATTTTAATTTATAAATAATGAATATTACATACATTATCCTGGCTCATAAAAACCCCAGACAATTACAACGGTTGGTTAATGTTCTTTCGTCTGCAGAAGTAAAATTTGTAATACACGTTGATAAGCGTGCCGATATAGGAGACTTTATGCGGGGTTTTACCGACCTGGATTTTGAGAAAGTGTTTTTCTTGGAGCAGCGATGTGAGAGTGCATGGGGTAGCTTCGAACTGGTTCAGGCAGTTTTAAATGCACTGGGCTTTATCTGCAGTGATCTGCCCTCAACTGATAGGATTGTTTTATTAAGCGGGCAAGACTACCCCATTAAAGGTAACCGATATATCAATAAATATCTAGCTGCGAATCCGCACAGTATTTTTATGGAATACGATTCGGTTCCATATAGAAACTGGAAAGGAGGAGGAGAAGATAGATTTCCGCTTTATGCAGAAATTAGTGAACAGATAAAATTTTATGGTGGCTCGCAATGGATGTCCTTTCCTCTTCCGGTAGCGGAAATAATTCTGGATTTTCTGGCTGTAAACCCCGATTTTATCCGGTATTTTAAATTGGTAAGAATTCCGGATGAAAGTTTCTTCCAAACGTTGTTGTTAAATTGCGGAAATGAGTTTGTTGAGAAAAATCTGGTAAACCGCAACCTGCATCTTATTAAGTGGGAATTCCCTTATGCCCATCCCAAATACCTGGGTGAGGAATACCTAAACATGATGAAGAAGAGCAGGTTTTTATTTGCCAGAAAATTGGAGGCCAGTCGCCCTTCAAGGGTTCTCGACAGAATAGACTGTGAACTGCTCGATATCAAAAAGAAACCTTTAAATCTTCCGGGTTATGCAAAGGCTGCGGTAAACAAAGAAGTTGTACTTTTTTTAACAAATAAAAGCGATCCGGAAACGCTTGCCAGATATAATCGCATTAAAGAAACCCTGCCCAAAAGGTTCAGTTTAATATATCTGCGCCACGAAAAAAGGAATGAATCTGTTTTAGTTCAGGATGAGATGGAGCACTTTATCTTTGATGACGGGATTATGAAAGATCTATCCTTACAGGGAATATTCAAATCTCTTCTTCCAGGTAGCAACCATTTTCCCCTTTTCGGGTTCTATCGTAATAATCCTTACTACAAGCATTACTGGGTAATTGAAGATGATGTTTATTACCATGGCGATATTGGTCAGTTTTTCGATCATTTCAGGAGTTTTGAGTCAGATTTTATCAGCTCCCATATACGCGATTACTGTGATGAGCCGAAATGGCATTGGTGGTACAGTTTGCAAAACAATAAGGGTAAAATAATCCCCGTATCCAGAAGGTTGAGGTCGTTTAACCCAATATACCGGATTTCGAACCGGGCCATTTATTTTTTGGATGAAGCTTTCAAAGCAGGTTGGTCGGGCCATCACGAGGTAGCCATGCCAACATTGCTTAAGGAACATGGCTTTTTGGTAGAAGATTTTGGTGGAAATGGAAGTTACGTGCGTGAGGACTCCTTAGGGAAATTTTATCAAGAATCTATAGCAGCGGCAGGGGGCGAGCTCGACACAGGATCAATGAGGTACCGGCCGGTAATTAGCAAAAGTGAAATTAACAATTCGTTACTGTACCATCCGCTTAAAACCTGAGGTTTGGTAAAAAGAAAGGTATTAAAAATAGTATTATTTAAATATAGCTGCACTTAAAGAAGGATAGGTTTTTGGGGCATTTAATGTAAACAAAAAAGCCGCTTCGCATAGAAGCGGCTTTTCGTAGCCCGTAGGGGAATCGAACCCCTGTTTCCAGAATGAAAATCTGGCGTCCTCACCCCTAGACGAACGGGCCATTTCAGTATTTAAATTTCCAGTTTTCAATTCGCAGTAAACTGCCAACTGAGAACCACCAACTGAATTGGTAGCGGGGACACGACTCGAACGTGCGACCTTCGGGTTATGAGCCCGACGAGCTACCAACTGCTCCACCCCGCACTATCATGTATTTTTAAGGGAAATACCAACCTTCAATTTTGCAGTGTTGAAACTGATAAAAAAAACCGCTCAGCTTTGTAGCGGTTTCGTAGCCCGTAGGGGAATCGAACCCCTGTTTCCAGAATGAAAATCTGGCGTCCTCACCCCTAGACGAACGGGCCATTTCAGTATTTAAATTTCCAGTTTTCAATTCGCAGTAAACTGCCAACTGAGAACCACCAACTGAATTGGTAGCGGGGACACGACTCGAACGTGCGACCTTCGGGTTATGAGCCCGACGAGCTACCAACTGCTCCACCCCGCACTTTACATACAACTCGTTTTTTGTGAATTAAATCCTTAACTCTGTTTCCGAATTGGAATGCAAAGATATAATTCGTTTCTTTGTACTGCAAATTTTTTTTAAAAAATATTTTAATGGCGCATAAAGCAGGTTTTGTTAGTATAATAGGTAAACCAAATGTGGGTAAATCTACCCTTATGAATGTGCTTGTGGGCGAGCGACTTAGCATTATTACTCCTAAGGCGCAAACTACAAGGCACCGTATTTTAGGTATCGTAAATGAAGAAGATTATCAGATCGTTTTTTCCGATACCCCCGGCATAATTAAGCCAAAATACAGTTTGCAGGAAAGTATGATGAGCTTTGTTAACGGATCTTTAACCGATGCTGATGTACTTTTATTTGTAACCGACATTAATGAGGTGCATGATGAAGACGATGTTCTGGATAAAATCCTGAATAAAGATATTCCTACGATTGTGTTGATCAATAAGATAGATCAGGCTACGCAAGAACAGGTAGAAGAGAAAATTGCCTACTGGCAGGAAAAGTTAAATCCGGTTGCGGTTTATGCCATATCAGCTTTACATAAACATAATGTAGATGGATTGTTGGATCGCGTACTGGAGATGTTGCCAGAACATCCGCCATACTACGACAAAGAAGATTTAACCGACCGCTCTGAGCGTTTTTTTGTTTCGGAGATGATCCGCGAAAAAATCTTCATGAATTACCACAAGGAAATCCCTTACAGTACCGAAGTGATTGTAAAGAGCTTTAAGGAGGAGGAAATGAAAAATGGCAAAGGCACCATGATCAGGATTACTGCAGAAATTGTAGTCGAAAGAGATTCGCAAAAAAACATTTTAATCGGCACTGGCGGAAGCATGTTAAAAAAGGTTGGGACCGAGGCACGTTTAGAAATCGAGAAATTTCTAGATAGCAAGGTGTTCCTGGAAATGTTTGTAAAGGTAATTCCCGACTGGAGAAGTAAAAAGAATTACTTAAAAAGCTTCGGTTACGATAATTAATTCCGATTTTTAAGATATGAAGAGAAATCTAACTTTTGTTCTGCTGTTGATCGGTACGGTGGTTTTTGCCCAGGAATCAAACAATGGTAAAAAGTTGTGGGCCAAATCTATCCTTAACGAAAAGGCTCCGGAACTAATTGTTGAAAAATGGATTTCAAAACAGCCTGATACCAAAGGGAAATTTGTGCTGATTGATTTTTGGGCAACCTGGTGCGGGCCATGCCGGGCATATATCCCTGCATTAAACGATATCCAGAAGAAATATGAGGATAAAATTGTAATCATTGGTATTTCTGATGAAGCAGCGGAAAAAGTAGAAGCTTTTAATAATCCAAAGATCAACTATTTTGAAGCCATAGATACTAAAGGAACTGTTAAAGATTTGCTTCAGGTTAAAGGTATTCCGCATGCTATCCTTATTGATCCAAAAGGAGTGGTAAGATGGGAAGGTTTTCCGCTGTTGCAGGGAAATGAATTAACGGAAGATGTAATCAAAGCACTTTTGGAAAAGTATAAAAATTAATATTAATAGCGGTTACGAAAAAATAACCGTACCTTTGCAGCCCGAAATAAATCGGTTAGTAGTTGATAGTCAATGGCTGATAGCCAAATTTTTGAGCAGCTTGCTCAAGGCACCAGGACCGTTAACTACAGCCATTAACTATCAAAAGAAGACCATGAGTAACATTATAGCCATCGTAGGCAGGCCAAACGTAGGCAAAAGTACCCTTTTTAACAGATTAACCGAAAGCCGTAAAGCCATTGTAGACGATATGAGTGGGGTAACCCGCGATAGGCACTATGGCGTGGGCGAATGGATTGATAAACAATTTACCGTAATTGATACGGGCGGTTATGTAGCCAACTCTGAAGATGTTTATGAAGCTGCCATTCGCGAGCAGGTGATGATTGCCATTGAAGAGGCCACCGTGTTGATCTTTATGGTAGATGTAACCACAGGTATTACCGATCTGGATGATGATATAGCCCAGGTATTGCGCAGGAGTAATAAACCCGTTTTTGTTTGCGCAAATAAAGTAGATAATACTGCTCTATATAACGAAATCCATACTTTCTATGGTTTCGGATTGGGCGAAGTATATCCTTTATCATCTATGACGGGCTCCGGAACAGGAGAGTTGTTGGATGAAATTGTTAAAAATTTCGAAGATATTCCTGAAGAAGAAAATCAATTGCCTAAAGTAACCATTGCCGGTCGTCCGAATGTGGGTAAATCTTCTCTCGTTAATGCATTAATTGGTAAAGAACGGAATATTGTGACTGCAAATGCAGGTACAACCCGCGATTCCATCAAAATCCACTACAATCAATTCGGTCATGAGTTTATGTTGATCGATACTGCCGGATTACGTAAAAAGACCAAGGTGAAAGAAAACCTGGAATTTTATTCGGTAATGCGTACCATTAAAGCTTTGGAAGAAGCTGACGTAGTGGTGTTAATGATTGATGCGGTTGAGGGCATTGAAAGTCAGGATATCAATATCTTCCACCTGGCCGAAAAGAACAAAAAAGGCATTGTGATTCTGGTAAACAAATGGGATCTGATCGAGAAAAATACGCAAACAATGAAAGCTTTTGAAGAGCAGATCCATGAGCGTATCCGTCCGTTTACTGATGTGCCGATTATTTTTACTTCGGTATTAAACAAGCAGCGGATTTTTAAAGCAATAGAGGCAGCTTTAGAGGTTTATAAAAACCGCAGCAAGAAAATTCCTACATCAAAATTAAATGATGTAATGTTGCCGCTGATTGAGAAATTCCCGCCACCGGCTTTGAAAGGAAAACACATTAAAATTAAATACATCACGCAGATTAATGCAACTTCGCCAATGTTTGCCTTTTTCTGTAATCTGCCACAGTATATTAAAGATCCGTATAAACGTTTCATCGAGAATAAATTAAGGGAAAACTTCGATTTTTCCGGTGCACCGATCCAGATTTATTTCAGACAGAAATAAGTTAGGGTTGAGGGCTTGAAGGTATAAGGCTTAAGGTCCAAATTCCCATAATTAAAAACAGGGTTGTTTCTTAAAGAAGCAGCCCTGTTTTGTTTTTTTTCATTCTGAATGATCATTTTTTTGCTGATTATTGGAGCTGAATTTATAGAGAGGTCGTCATTCCCAACTTGATTGGGAATCTTAATGCACTAACCTTTAAGATTCTTTTGTTCGTCGAGATTTGTAATCTCGTCGCAATGTTCTGTGGATTTGAAATCCACCAACGATGAAATTGTAGAGCCGGGATTACAAATCCCGACTGCGGTACAGTCCAAAGTACGATTGTCCTTATCAGTGGTCAGAAAATACCCCTACCTTTACCACATGCAAACACAAATACAAAATAGCCAGGCAACAGATATCGATGTCATTTTCGAATTTTATGATTTGGCTATTGCCCACCAAAAGAAAGTATTTAACAAACACTGGCAAGGCTTCAACATGGATATGGTGCAGACCGAAATTAATGAAAACCGTCAATATAAAATCCTCATTGATGGGGTAATAGCCTGTGTTTTTGCTGTTACGTTTAACGATCAGTTGATCTGGGGAGAACGAGATCATGATGCAATTTATATCCATAGGATTGTAACCCATCCTGATTTTAGGGGTTATGCTTTTGTGAAGGAAATTATAAAATGGGCTAAAGATTATGCGGTAGGGAATAACATTAAATTTATTAGAATGGATACCTGGGCGGATAATAAAAAGCTTCTGGAATACTATACCGATTGTGGTTTTAATTATGTTGGGGTAGTAACCATGGAAAAAACAGATGAATTACCAAAACATTATGGAGGAATCAGTTTAAGTTTATTTGAGATTGTATTATAATATGTAATCTTAATATTATAGCTATACAGATAACTCATTTATCCTTCGATGCGACCAGGTTTCAATATTTTACTATCGTCCTGGTTTTTAACGAGGATGAAGGAGATCCAAATTTGTAATGTGGGAATAGGAATGGAAAGTAGATAAAATCGGCATTTTCACGGCCTCCTCTTTGCAAATGAGAATGGTAAACGCGATTACTATTCCATAATTTTCCGTGTCTTCGTTGTAACTTAATAAAGTTGCAAAAAACTAAACAATATTTTTGCAGTAGGCTAAGACTAGTGGCATTGGCCGCGAAGCTCATTTTAATTCGATTTTCCAGCTTAACATATCATCAACTTCACCAATATGGATAAAGTTATTTTTTTCTAGAATGGTATAAGAGGCCACATTGTCCTTTGTTGTGGCAGCAAAAATGGATTTTACTTTAGGCTGTTCCCTGGCCCATTCAATTAATCTTCCAATCGCTTCAGTCATAAATCCTCTGCCTCTGAATTCTTCGTTAGTGCCATAACCGATTTCGATTTCGCCATTTTGGTCGGGTTCACCAACAAAACAGATATCGCCTACCATTCTGTTGTCTGGTTTGGATATAATTGTCCATAAAGTATGGTATAGATAATCCTTGTCTTTATCAAAAACGTTAGGTAAAATCGTCTGTTCCAAAGCTTCACGTAGCGAAGGAGAAATGTTTTTCCTGGTAGGTAGAAGGCCAAATTCTTGTTCTAAAGAATGATCATCTTTAATATATTTTAAGAGCTGATCGTGCGTTAAAGGTTTTAAAATGAGGCGTTCTGTTTCTATCATACTTGGTTTTGTTAGTTAGGCTAATATAAACTTTGGGGTTTTAGCCAAGTGGATTTTTACGCTAAGTTTTTATTAAGTCATCACAGCACAGACTTTTCGAAATGTTTAAGATTACTAATAAACCTTAATCACCTCGCCTGTTATAATACCCAATACACTTTTCTCGTAAGCTTTAATTACTTTTTCCATAGTAACCGGGATTTCTCCGGGGAAAGAATCGAAAAAAGCAGGCGAATCTTCAACCACATTGGGGCTGACGGCATTTATGCGGATTTCGCTTCCGATTTCGCGGGCAGCTGCCAAAATAAATGCATTGAGGCCACCGTTTATGGTACTCAATACAGAACCGGCGGCAACAGGACGTTCAGACAGTATACCCGAAGTTAACGTAAATGAACCACCTTTGTTAATGTAATGCTGGCCAATAAGCACCAGGTTAATCTGTCCCAATAGTTTATCCAGCAAACCGCTTTTAAATACTTCGCCTGTTAATTGATTTACAGGAGCAAAGGGACCTTTTCCGCTTGTACTGATCAGGGCGTCGAAAGGACCGATCTGCTCAAACATATTCTTGATCGATGTTTCATTGGTAATGTCTACCTGAACATCGCCTTTGGTATTCCCCACACGGATGATCTCGTGCTTTGGAGCAAAAGTCTCAGTTACTTTTTTACCCAGCGTACCTGTAGCGCCTACAATGATTATTTTCATTTATCTGTTTAACGTATATACTCATCTTAAACAGCAGGTGTATAGAAATGTTTGTAGTCTCAATCCTGTAAAACCAATTCAGTTTTGAGATCGGCAACCAGAAGGTCAATATGTGATGCTGTTACATTTGGCATGCAGATAATGTGCGAATTTCCCTGCTCGGCGGCAAGCTGCCATTTTTTGCAGATTTTTGCAGATGGGGTAGGGAAGTTTACCGTGATGGCATTGGCATTTCGCCAGGCAGCAATACCCAGCGCTTGAAGTTGTTGTTCGGTATAAGCGGCAGTTGCTAAGCTATGCATGGCCCTGCTTTTCAAACCGGCTATGCCCAAACGTTTAATGGTGTACCATAAAAACAAGGGGCTATGGCCATTTCTGGATCCGGTAATCGTCGTGTCAACGCTCCCGATATAAGCTACCGAACGGGCGATCCGATCGCGGTTAGATTTTTTGGCCACCACCACGCCACAAGGCATCGGAGAACCCAAAAACTTATGGCCGCTAATGGCGATACTGTCTGCGCCATCTTCAAAATCGAATGCTGGCCTGGGCTCAATCAGTGCGCTATAGGTACCAGAAAGCGCTGCATCAGCGTGGATATAATAATGCTGGATAGCCAGTTTTTTTAAAATGGCTTTGATTTTAGACACATCATCACGTGCTTCAGTCATGGTGGTCCCAATATTGGCCATAATAATAACAGGCATGTGGCGGTTCATTCTAATGGTGTACTCAAGATCTTCATAGTCGATTTCTCCGTTTGTCTGCGTGCGGATTACGATATTCGACATATTCAGCAAATGCAGATTCTTCTGCACACTATAATGCGTAGCTTCTGAGTAATAAACCATTGCTTTTGGATGTAGCTCGCGGGCCAGGTATAATCCATATAGATTCCCCTCCGAACCGCCATTGGTTACATAACCCCACCAATTATCGGCGGGTGCACGAAAAAGTTCGGCAAAAAACTGAACCACTTCTTTTTCCAGTTCGCGCGATCCGACACCATAGGTGGAAGTAACAAAAGGATCACCCAGATTATTCATCGGATATTTTAAAAAGCCGGAAAGCGCCTGGTAATCAAAATCCTTGGCTACCGGATAACCTAGAAATAGCTCAGTTTGTTCCTTTACGTTCTCTAAAAGATCGTTTAATGCTTCCTGGTCTTTTGCTTCTAATCTGCTCGTTTCCATAAATGATATGTTTACCGGCAAAATTAATAAAAACAGAATTTAGTATTAATATCTGATTTAAAATCAGAATATTATGTTGTTTTTTAATAATTTAAAGAAATTTAAAATTGATTTATTGTGTTCATTTTACTTTGGAAGCATATAAAATATGGCTATTGAAGGTTAAGGAGTGCCTGCCTTACCGCATTGTCATTCTGGTTTACAGCTTTATAATAGCCCACATCGCCTAAATAATAGCGGCAGAGTAAAGCTTTGAGATCATTTAAGATCACATTCTTTGAATTGTACAATTGAAACCGGTCAATCGTTATGTTTTTGCGTTGCAGGAATCCGATAAAATCTTTGAAGTCATTATCGTTTATGGTAAAGATATTGATGTTCTGTTCTACAAAGCTGGCACTGTACCTGTTAGTCAGTACATTAAATACATAATCAGAAAGCACTTTTTTGTTCACTAAACCAGTGTAAAACTTATTATAGCCTGTAGTGTCTAATTTTACGAATACGTCTGGCTGGATACCACCAACCGGTTTAGCTTTTCTATTGTGTTGAATTACCCCTTCCGTTTTCTCAATAGAATCCTGAAAAGAAGTACGGTCTCCGGTAAGTTCTCCATCCATCATCCGTTCGTCCAACTCATGTTTATAAGCATCATAGCCTTTCTTGTATGATTTTTGGATACTTCTGCCAGAAGGGGTGTAATATCTTGCGATGGTTAAGTTCAATGCAGAGCCATCGCCAAAAGCAAATTGTTCCTGTACCAAACCTTTGCCAAAAGAGCGGCGGCCAACAATAATCCCACGGCCCAGGTCCTGGATAGCTCCTGCAACAATTTCGCTCGCTGAAGCCGTATTTTCATTAATCAAAACAGCCAGTTTGCCATTTTGAAAAGATCCGGTGCCGGTAGAAAAGTAATCAGTTCGGGGCTCATGCTTACCTTGGGTGTATACAATGAGCTTATTTTCTCCCAGAAACTGATCGGCCAGGCCAGTTGCTGCTGTAAAATAACCACCTCCATTGTCGCGCAGGTCGAGAATAAGTTTTTTCATCCCCTTTGCCTTCAGGTTATTCGCTGCAGCAGCAAAATCATTATCCGTATTTGCGCCAAATTTACTGATCCGAACATAACCGGTTTCGTTGTTAATCATGTAAGCAGCATCAATACTGCTGATATTTACTTTACCACGGGTAACCATAATGCGGTTGCTCTGTGATGCGCCCGGGTGTAAGAGCACTACACTTACGCCAGTTCCGGATTTACCTTTAAAACGACCGGTAAGTTGATCTTTAGGCAGGTTTCGTCCGCTTACTATGGCGGTATCAATACTCAAAATCTTATCTCCAAGTTTAATTCCTGCCTGATATGCCGGTCCGTCCTTCACCACCCCTGTAACCATCATGGTATCGTTAAGCATATAATATTCTATGCCTACCCCTTCAAAATTTCCTTCCAGATTATCGGTCATATCCTGCGCATCGGTTGGAGGCAGGTAAACACTATGTGGATCGAGCTGGTGCAGAACGCTATCAATAGGTAAGTTCTGAAGGGAATCCGTATTGATGTCATCAACATAATTACCATTGATGATGTGTAAGATTTCGTTTAGTTTTTCGTCGCTGTTTTCAGCAAGCTGCGTACTTTTTTTAACGCCAAAACCTTGGTCTTTAATGAATTTTATACCCAAAAACATGCCTGCTATTAAGATTATAGAATAGCTTGAAGCGATTAGTATGTTGTTCCTGGTATTTTTTTTCATTGGCGTTACTGCAAATTTATGAAAATTAGCGGGTTGATATATTTTTTAACTGTATTTTCATGTCTTTTGTTTATAATATTTAGCATTAAATAATACCTGCCGCGGTTGGCTAAAATTTATGGCAGATATTTTTTAGATTTTTAACCTAGTTTTTAGAAAGAATTTACCGAATTTTATCAAAATTAAATTTATGAACAGAGTTACCGAGCAAGAATCTAACTATAAACACATCGATCAGATGTCGGTATTAGAGGTTTTGCAGGGCATTAATAATGAAGATAAAACTGTAGCATTTGCAGTTGAGAAATCTTTGCCTCAGATTGAAAAGTTAACGTCGGCAGTGGCCGGGCGGATGAAAAAAGGTGGGCGTCTTTTTTATATAGGTGCAGGTACAAGCGGTCGCTTAGGTGTAGTAGATGCTTCAGAATGCCCGCCTACTTACGGTGTGCCATTTGATTGGGTTGTAGGAATTATTGCTGGTGGAGATACTGCGATTAGGAAAGCAGTGGAATTTGCTGAAGATGACCCGGAGCAAGCCTGGAAAGATCTTCAGGAATTTGATATTAATGAAAAAGATTGCCTGGTTGGCCTCGCAGCATCAGGTACCACGCCCTATGTAGTGGGCGGATTAAAAATAGCTCGTGAACACGGAGTCTTAACAGGTTGCATTGTTTGTAATACCGGCGGACCTATTGCCGCAGCTTCAGATTTCCCGGTTGAAGTAGTTGTTGGCCCTGAATTTATTACCGGCTCTACGCGCATGAAATCCGGTACGGCGCAAAAAATGGTATTAAATATGCTAAGCACCACGGTGATGGTTCAGTTGGGGCGCGTGGTTGGCAATAAAATGGTCGATATGCAGTTAACCAATCATAAACTGGTAGACCGCGGTACACAAATGGTGGCCAATGAACTGAACATTGGTTATGATGAAGCCGCTGAACTGTTAAGCCGTTATGGAAGTGTACGTAAAGCTGTAGAAGCAGGGCATTAAAAATGAGAGAAGGATAGAATGAAAAAGTGTTGTGATGTAGAAATGATCTTAACATTCACTCATCAAAACTCACTCACTCATTCATTAATTAGAAAAAAGTATGCACGAAATTGAGCCTTATTACCAGTGGAGAGATGATTATATTTCGGCAGAAGATGAGCGTTCGCCATTTTATAACACCGAGTATTCAGAACTTTACTTTGATAAGCAGATCTATAACTTTTTGCTACACCCGCAATGGGATGAGTTTGGCTCTAATACCTTATATATGAAGGTTTTGTATGCTGACTATGACCGCAGTTATGCCATTATAGAGTTTATAGGCGAGTGGAACGATGCCATTAATAATGACATTATGTTGCTAAAACGCGATATTTTGGAGATGATGATGGATGAAGGACTTAATAAATTTATCCTGATTGGCGAAAATGTACTGAATTTTCATGCTTCAGACGATAGTTATTATGAAGAATGGTTTCAGGAAGTAGAAGATGGCTGGATTGTTGGGGTGAATTTTCAGGAACATGTAATCAGCGAATTCCGTGATAACAGCATTGATTATTACATTAACTTTGGAGGTGCGTTTGACAATCTGCCATGGCGTACCTTAAAACCTTTACAGTTCTTTAAAAAAGTTGAAGAACTGCTGACAAAAAGATTGAACTAAATCTTTATTTTTATATCATTTAACATACAAAAATTAAAATGGAACAACAAAATTATCAATATCAAAACAACAGTGTTTTCGTTCAGGAAGGATCTGTTTCTAAAAAATTCTTCGCCAACGTTTTCTTATGGATGTTTGTGGCATTGAGTTTATCAACAGTAGCGGCCTATTTATTTGGAACAAATGAGCAGTTTATGCAATACCTGCTAACCGTTAATCCATCTACCGGTAAAGTTGGTATGTCGATTTTCGGGTACATTGCCATGTTCGCGCCACTGGGACTAGTTCTTTTAATGGGATTTGGTTTAAGTAGACTATCATTACCCGCACTAATTGGTGTTTTCGTCCTGTATTCAGTACTGACTGGGGTGAGTTTAAGTTTTATCTTGTTAACTTATACCTCAGGCTCAATCGTGAGCTGTTTTGCGGGCGCGGCGGGAATATTTGGAATTATGGCATTTATGGGATATACAACCAATATTGACCTAAGTAAATTTGGACCAATCTTAATGGTTGGGGTTATTGGTTTAGTGATTGCCAGTGTAATTAATATGTTTATTCAAAGCGAACAGTTTAGTTTGTTTATGGCATTCATTGGTATTGCAATATTTACTGCATTAACAGCCTATGATGTGCAAAAAATCAAAAGAATTGGTGAAGGAATTGAGGCAAATGGCGAACAGGTTCTTCAGGTTGAAAGCAAGAAAATGGCTATTGTAGCTGCATTGTCCTTATACTTAGACTTCTTAAACATATTCCTTTTCCTATTACGCATTTTTGGAAGCAGAAAATAGATCTCAAAAACAAAATAATATTCTTAAGGCTGCGCAGTTTTGCGTGGCCTTTGTAATTTTATTTGGCAGCAAAGCGATAATTTTTGGAATTGATCATGCTTTGTTGCATTTTTGTATGCTTATTAAGAAAGACGGAGGGATTAGACCCAACGAAGTCTTAGCAACCTGTAACCTACAAGGTGCTAAATTCTATTCTGCAAATAGCGGAAACAGATAAGTTTAGGATTACGATTCACGTACCAACTTTTTCAATAAGCCTTTTAGAGACTTGAGACAATAGATTTGAGATTTTAGACATTACGTCTAATCCATTCTCATATCTAATCTCTCATATCTCAAATCTTACAACAGCAAATGGGTATAAGAGAAGAATTAGAGAAACGTATTTTGGTGATCGATGGTGCAATGGGTACCATGATTCAGCGATATAACTTAAGCGAAGAAGATTTCAGGGGAGAGCGATTTAAAAACCATCCTTGTGACGTGAAAGGCAATAACGATTTGCTCAATATCACACGTCCGGATATCATCAAAACGATACACCTGGAGTACCTGGCGGCTGGTGCAGATATTATCGAAACCAATACGTTTAGTACACAGCGTATTTCCATGGCTGATTATCAGATGGAAGACCTTTCTTACGAAATGAGTTATGAAGGCGCACGGGTGGCAAAAGAAGCTGTAAATGAATTTATGGCAGCAAATCCTGATCGTAAATGTTTCGTGGCCGGTGCTATCGGCCCAACAAACCGTACCCTTTCCATGTCGCCAAATGTAAACGATCCTGGTTTTAGGGCGGTTTATTTTGATGAGTTGGAAAAAGCTTATTATGAGCAGGTACGGGGTTTGGTAGATGGTGGTTCGGATGTATTGTTGATTGAAACCATTTTTGATACTTTAAATGCTAAAGTGGCTATTGTAGCCATTAAAAAATATGAAGAGGTAATAGGGCGTAAATTGGAAATCATGATTTCTGGTACCATTACTGATGCTTCCGGACGAACACTTTCCGGGCAAACTGCCGAAGCTTTTTTAAACTCTGTAATGCACGCAAAACCGCTAAGTATTGGTTTTAACTGCGCTTTGGGTGCAAAAGAGATGCGTCCGCATATTGAAGAGCTGGCTACAAAGGCAGGCTGCTATGTTTCAGCTTATCCAAACGCAGGTTTACCCAACGAGTTTGGTGCTTACGATGAGCAACCGCACGAAACGGCCCATCTGGTTGATGATTTTATTGCCTCGGGTTTTGTAAATATTGTTGGCGGCTGCTGCGGTACTACACCAGCGCATATTGGCTGTATTGCTAAAAATGCACGAAAAGCCAAACCCAGAAAATTACCGAAACTTCCGCAATACATGCGCTTAAGCGGGCTGGAGCCCGTAACCATTACCCCAGAAAGCATTTTTGTGAACATTGGAGAGCGTACTAATATTACCGGATCTCCAAAATTCTCTAAACTGATTTTGGGTGGCGATTATGAAGCTGCATTGGCCGTTGCCCTGCAACAGGTTGAAGGCGGTGCACAGATAATTGATGTGAATATGGACGAAGGAATGCTGGATTCGGAAGCCGCCATGACAAAATTCCTGAACCTCATTGCTTCAGAGCCAGATATCGCCAAACTGCCGATTATGGTCGATTCATCAAAGTGGTCGGTGATTGAAAATGGTTTGAAATGCCTGCAGGGGAAAGGGATTGTTAACTCCATTTCTTTAAAAGAAGGCGAAGATAAATTCCGTGAAAGCGCCCGTAAAATTATGCAATATGGTGCAGCGGTAGTGGTAATGGCATTTGATGAGCATGGGCAGGCCGATAATTATGAACGCCGGATCGAAATCTGTAAACGCAGCTATGATATCCTGGTAAACGAAATCGGTTTCCCGCCGGAAGATATCATTTTCGACCCTAATATTTTAACTGTGGCAACCGGGCTGGAGGAACATAATAATTATGCAGTCGATTTTATCAATGCTACCCGTTGGATCAAAGAAAATCTGCCTCACGCCAAGGTAAGCGGAGGGGTTTCCAATATTTCGTTTTCTTTCAGGGGAAATAATGTGGTAAGAGAAGCCATGCATTCGGCTTTCCTTTATCATGCCATCCGCGCAGGTTTAGATATGGGTATTGTAAATGCCGGTATGCTGGAGGTTTACCAGGAAATTCCGCCAGAATTGTTAGAAAGGGTAGAAGATGTACTGTTAAACCGCAGGGAAGATGCAACCGAACGCCTGGTTGAATATGCCGATACGGTTAAAACCAAAGGTAAAGAAGTAGTTAAAGATGAAGGCTGGCGAAAAGGTTCAGTTGAAGAAAGATTATCACATGCCCTGGTTAAGGGTATTGTAGAATACCTGGATGATGATGTAGAAGAAGCCCGGCAGAAATACGACCGTCCGATCCAGGTTATTGAGGGGCCATTGATGGATGGGATGAATATTGTGGGAGATTTATTTGGTGCCGGAAAGATGTTTTTGCCCCAGGTGGTAAAATCGGCCCGGGTAATGAAAAAAGCAGTAGCGTACCTGTTACCTTTTATTGAGCAGGAAAAACTGAACAATCCTGATCAGGACCAGAATTCTTCGGCCGGAAAGGTATTAATGGCTACCGTGAAAGGAGATGTACACGATATTGGTAAAAATATTGTAGGCGTGGTACTGGCCTGTAACAACTTCGAAATTATAGATATGGGCGTGATGGTTCCGGCACAGGATATCATCAAAAAAGCCAAAGAAATAAATGCTGATATTATTGGTTTAAGTGGTTTGATTACGCCTTCGCTGGATGAAATGGTTCACTTTGCCAAAGAAATGGAAAGAGAGGGGTTCACGATCCCGTTGATCATTGGTGGAGCAACTACTTCACGCATCCATGCAGCAGTAAAAGTAGCGCCGAATTATTCAGGGCCAGCTATCCATGTATTAGATGCTTCAAGAAGTGTTACCGTTTGCAGTACCTTGATGAATCCTGAAACGAGAGATGAATATATCGCCGGCATCAAAGCTGAGTATGATAAAGCACGCGAAGCGCATTTAAATAAACGCTCAGATAAGCGCTTTAAGACCTTAGAAGAAGCACGAGCAAATAAATTCAAGATTGATTTTCAGCCCGATTTACCCGTTCCGGAATTTACAGGTACCAGGGTTTTCGATAATTATCCCCTGGAGGAACTGGTTCCATACATCGATTGGACACCTTTTTTTCATACATGGGAGCTCCGTGGTAGTTATCCTAAAATTTTCGACGATAAAAATGTAGGCGATGAAGCAAAGAAACTGTTTGATGACGCACAGGTTCTGTTAAAACGCATCCTCGACGAGAAATTATTAACCGCGAGGGCAGTGATCGGTTTTTGGCCCGCAAACGCGGTAGGAGACGACATCGAGTTGAGAGTTGAGGGTGCTGAGTTGGGAGACTCCAAACCCCAAACTCCAAACTCCAAACTAGTCAAAATCCACACCCTTCGCCAACAGACTGAAAAAGTAGATGGGCAGCCATATTATGCTTTATCGGATTTTATTGCACCAAAAGAAAGCGGAATTCAGGATTATTTTGGTGGTTTTGCCGTAACTGCAGGGATCGGGATTGATGAACTGGTGAATGAGTTCGAATCTAATTACGATGATTACAACAGCATTATGGCTAAAGCGCTGGCCGATCGTTTGGCAGAAGCCTTTGCCGAGCGCATGCACGAACGGGTACGTAAAGAATATTGGGGTTATGCCCAGGATGAAAACTTAAGTAATCAGGAATTGATTAAAGAAGAATACGCAGGTATCCGTCCGGCGCCAGGTTATCCTGCCTGTCCTGAACACACCGAAAAAGGAACCCTGTTCGAATTGCTTGATGCTGAAAATAAAATTGGCCTACGTTTGACTGAAAGTTATGCCATGTATCCAACTGCTGCAGTAAGTGGGTTTTACTTTGCACATCCAGAGTCAAGATATTTTGGATTAGGAAAAATTACCAAAGACCAGATAGAAGATTACGCCATCAGAAAAAATATGCCGGTTGAAGAAGTAGAGCGATGGTTAAGTCCGAATTTAGCTTATTAACACTTCACTTTTGTCATCCTGAGCGCAACGAAGGATCTTTAAGCGAAGTATGAAGATAACTTACAGTTAAAAAATAGAAACTGCCATTATTTATGAGATGCTTCATTAGCATTCAGCATGACAATTAACAAGGTATGAAGATTACAGACCATATAAAAAACGCAAAGGGTAAAACCCTGTTCTCTTTTGAATTATTGCCGCCTATCAAAGGGCAAAGTATCCAATGGATTTACGATGCGATAGAGCCTTTGCTGGAGTTTAATCCGCCTTTTATTGATGTAACTTCACTGCGTGAGGATTATATTTATAAGGAGCAGGCTAATGGTTTGCTACAAAAGGTATCTTACCGTAAACGCCCGGGTACCATTGCCATTTGTGCGGCCATCATCCATAAATATAAGGTTGATGCCGTTCCACACCTCATTTGCGGTGGATTTACCAAAGAAGAAACCGAAAATGCACTGATTGATCTTCAGTTTTTGGGAATCGACAACGTGTTAGCTTTGCGTGGCGATGCGCGCAAGGCAGACGGGAATTTTGTGCCAACCCCCGGTGGACACTGTTATGCTACAGATTTAATTGAGCATATCAAGAACCATAACGAAGGTAAATTCCTGCATGAAGATGTGGAAACCTTTAAGAGCGATTTTTGTATCGGCGTGGCAGGTTATCCGGAAAAACACTTCGAAGCACCCAATATGAATACCGATTTTAAATACCTGAAAAAGAAAGTTGAGGCGGGAGCGGAGTTTATTGTTACCCAGATGTTCTTTGATAACCAGAAATATTTTGATTTCGTAAAGAAATGCAGGGAAAACGATATCAATATTCCGATTATACCGGGTTTGAAGCCTATCAGTACCTTGTCACAGTTAAATGTATTGCCTAAAATATTCCATATTGATTTGCCTGATGAGTTAACCGATGCGCTATCACATGCTAAAAACAACAACGAGGCGAAAGAAATTGGTACTGAGGCCATGATCAAACAATGTAAAGAACTGATTGATTTCGGTGCGCCGGTATTACACTTTTATACCATGGGCCGCCCTGAACAGACCAAACAAATTGCAAAGGCTATTTTTTAGTAAAAAGCCCTCTCAGGTTTCTAAAACCTGGGAGGTCTGATCCAAACCATTATTCGAAATAGCTCCCTGCTCTCGTAAGTTTGCGCATAACATCTGCTCAATATTTCAAATTCTGACAGAACATTAAGTTTAAATTATTGTTTTAATGTAATAGCATCTATATTTGTAACGATGAAATCAGTTAGTCTTAAATATATATTGATGGTCTGCATGGCGCTTGCTTTTTTCGTTAAGGTGAGCCATGTGGTTTCTTATTTAAGCTATTCTGATCGTGATGTTGAGCTTCTATCTACAAATGACGATGCAACTGAAAAGGAAGAAAAGAAAACGGAAAGTGAATTTGCGGTGCAGGAAATTTCATTTAACGGGACCTTGTATTTCCCATTTCATACTTCAAAAAAGGTGATCATACCTGATCATACTTTCCAACTGGCATACTTTCCAGAGGTTTTAACGCCTCCTCCATCCATTTAATACATCTTTTTAGATTTATTTCCTGTTTCGAGAAAACAGAAACAATTTTTATTTCAAAAATTTCAAAATAATTAATAGATATGAAACGAGCAATTTCATTCGCAGTGCTTTTAATCGCTGCCTCTTTAAAAATCAGTGCACAAGAAGTGGTGCAGAATAATGTTAAACCTGTAGAAAATGCTTTAAGCCAGGTTACCAAGCTGGAGCCCGTAAGTTTTAATTATGATAAAACCTGGGCCGAGAAGTTAAAACTATCTGCCAGACCTCAATATGGTTTTGTTGGAGCTGATGCAAAGGCAGCTGTTCCAAATATTGTTTCGGTGCAGTCCAAAGATTACAGTGCAGGAAAAAATGCTTTTAAAAGTGCTACCATCACCAAGGTAGATTATGAAAGTTTAGTTCCGCTTTTGGTAGCCAGCATCAAGGAACAACAGCAACAGATCGAGGCATTAAGGCATGAGTTAAAAATGATAAAATCGCAGGGCGCGAAGTAATTTAGTTGGTCCGGATTTGTAATCCGGACCGATTGTATTCCAGATTTATAATCTGGTTAATTAATATCTAGTCATAAATAAACAACTTCCAGCAGGCCTAAACCACCAGCATATTTTATAGCCGAACTATAGTTGTAATGTTCTGCTTCTGAAACAATTCCTGATTCAATAGGGTTATTATGAATGTAATCTAGTTTTTGATCTTTAAACTCATTTGAATATAAAGCGATGGGATGGAAACCATCCTGCCAAAATTTATATTCTTTGTTTTTGATATGGATTCGGGCAGCAAAGGAAAACTTATCTAATAGCCATTCTCTGCTTTCATTAATTTCTCCAATCGTTTTGACGATCTTTTTAGATGTGAATTTTTTAAAGTCCCTGATAATGTCCGAAAGGTTGTAATTTTCTTTAGCACTCACAATCATATGTAAATGGCTTGGCATTAAACACCAGCTATAAATAATCAATCCTTTTTGTGATTGGCAATATTTAAGACTTTCAATAATAACTTCGGCAAGTTCTTTTCGCGTAAATGCATCAATCCATCCCACTACTGTTGTAGTTATGAAGTAAATGTCGTTTTGATTGGTGCCAGCGTATTCGAAAGCCATAATTCATTTAATCACAAGGATTGTAAGTCCTTAGTTCAAAGTCGGGATTGCAAATCCCGACTAACTTCATACTTGACGCTGGTCCGGATTTGCAATCCGGACTTATTGTACTGCAGATTTGCAATCTGGTTTATAAAATCCTAATCATAAATAAACAACTTCCAGCAGGCCTAAACCACCAGAATAGTTTATAGCCGAACTATAGTTGTAATGTTCCGCTTCAGAAACAATTCCCGATTCAATAGGATTATTATGAATGTAATCTAGTTTTTGATCTTTAAACTCATTTGAATATAAACCAATAGGATGGAAACCATCCTGCCAAAATTTATATTCTTTGTTTTTCATATTGATCCGTGCAGCAAATGAAAACTTATCTAAGAGCCATTCTCTACTTTCATTAATTTCTTCGATTGTTTTTATAATTTTTTTTGATGTAAATTTCTTAAAGTCCCTGATAATATCTGAAAGTTTGTAATTTTCTTTAGCACTCACAATCATATGTAAATGGCTTGGCATTAAACACCAGGCATAAACAATCAATCCTTTTTGTGATTGGCAATATTTAAGACTTTCAATAATAACTTCGGCAAGTTCTTTTCGCGTAAATGCATCAATCCATCCCACTACTGTTGTCGTTATGAAGTAAATGTCGTTTTGATCGGTGACAGCGTATTTGAAAGCCATAATTCATTTAATTACAAGGATTGTAAATCCTTAGTTCAGAGTCGGGATTGCAAATCCCGACTAACTTCATACTTGACTGCTGGTTCGGATTTGCAATCCGGACCTATGGTTCTCCAATTGAAATCTGGTCAATTTATCCTTCTAAGTCTACAATCTCGACCAATCTTTATTATCCTTTAAGCAAATATTCTTTAAATCCTTCAAAATCTATCCCTAACTGATCTGCATGTTTAGGTTTGCTTTCTAACGCCTTTACTTGCACCGGGATTTCAATTTTAGCTGCGATCTCCGCCGGGAAAATATCGGGGAATTTACAGGCATGCGCCGTTGATAAGAAAACAGCGGCACTGTTATCTGCAGGGTTTTCATTTCTGTATTTTTCAATGGCTAAATATGCAATTGCGGTATGCGGACAGGCTACGTAATTTAAATTTTCGTCTATTTCTTTAATACCCTCCAGTGTTTCATCATCAGTGAAACGGTAAGAAGTAACCATTTTTTTTACCGCTTCTACATCTTGATCAAAAAGATCCATAATGCGGACCCAATTGCTAGGCGCACCAACATCCATGGCATTGGAATAGGTTTGGGTTGATGGCCTGGTTTCATAAACACCACTTTCTAAAAAGCGCGGTACTGTGTCATTAACATTGGTAGCGGCAATAAACTGTTTAACTGGTAATCCAAGTTTATAAGCCAGTAAGCCTGCGCCAATATTTCCAAAATTCCCACTCGGAACAGAAAATATCACATCCTCAAAACCTTGTTTTTTAAGTTGGGCGTAAGTGTTAAAATAATAAAATGTTTGTGGAATCAATCGGGAGATATTGATCGAATTTGCAGAAGTCAACCTGAATTTCGCATTCAGTTCACGATCAGCAAAAGCCTGTTTCACCAGTGCCTGGCAATCATCAAATGTTCCTTTTACCTCAACAGCCCTGATATTTTCGCCGTTGGTGGTTAACTGTAATTCCTGTATCGGGCTCACTTTCCCTTCCGGATAAAGGATCGTTACCCTGGTATTAGGCACGCCTAAGAAGCCTAGCGCCACTGCACCACCGGTATCACCCGAAGTAGCAACCAGAACATCCAGCAACTGCTCGCCGTCTTTTAAGAAGTAAGCCATTATACGGCTCATAAAACGGGCGCCAAAATCTTTAAACGCTAACGATGGACCGTGGAAGAGTTCTAAAACAAAGGTTTTATCATCTAATTGAACTGCTGGTGCATCAAAATTAATGGCATCGTTAATTAGTGCTTTTAAATCTTCAGCCGGAATCTCCTCTTTTAATAGCGTAGAAGCTACCTGATAAGCGATTTCAGGTAACGAATATTGCTCAATATTTTGAACGAATTCTGTATCAAGCTGTGGAATTTCAACAGGCATATATAAGCCCTTATCCTGTGGCATGCTATTAAAAACGGCTTCTTTGAAAGAGACACGTAAATCTTTATTATTGGTTGAGTATAGTTTCATTTTAAGGTATAGGGTTTGGGGTGTAAGGTTTAGGGTTAATGGCGCCGAGTATAACCCTACGCCCTAAGCCTTTTACCTTACACCTTCTTTAAATTACGCTAGGTCCTTCGGCATTCACCGGAGAAACAAAAGCTTTGCTATTGATATTTATTTTATGTAAATGTTGTTGTTGCAATTTGGTAATTTTTCTGGCTGTTTCTTCATCCTTTGTTAAGGCGAAAACGGATGGTCCGGAACCTGAAATCCCAAATCCAATTGCGCCGTTCTCTGTTGCCAGTTTTCTCATTTCCTCAAAACCAGGAATCAGGATCGAGCGCACCGGTTCTACCAGAACATCCTGCATACTTCTTCCAATCAGGTCGAAATCATTCATAAATAGCCCGCTCACTAAACCTGCAACATTTCCCCATTGCTTAACGGCATCGCTTAAAGCTACCTTACTGCGAATCATCTGACGGGCATCTTTAGTGGGTACATCAACCTCCGGGTAAACAATTGCAGCATACATGCCTGCAGGAGTGGGTAATGAGATTACATCTAAGGGTTCATAACTTCTCACCAGTACAAAACCACCTAGTAAAGCCGGTGCAACATTGTCGGCATGACCATAACCGCAGGCCAGTTCTTCGCCTTTCATGGCAAAAGGAACCAATTCCTTAACCGTTAGTAAATCGCCCATTAATTTGTTGATGGCAAATAAACCGGCAACGGTACTGGCAGAGCTTGAACCTAAGCCACTGCCAATAGGCATTTTTTTATGCAATTCAATTTCTACGCCTACGTCTAAACGATTGATGTGTTTTAAATAATGCTGAACACTGGCACTTACGGTATTTTTTTCTGCGTCTAAGGGTAAACGTCCTTCATCGCCGGTTATTTGTTTGATCACCACACCTGGTGTATCGGTAAATCGCATTTCAACTTCGTCACCAGGTTCGTTTACGGCAAAACCCAGTACATCGAAGCCACAAACTACGTTTGCAACGGTTGCCGGAGCGAAAACTTTTATACTATTTTTCATTATGGATTGGCTTAGCTATTTGTTTAAAGTTCCTACGTTAATAATATCGGCAAAAACTCCGGCGGCGGTCACTTCGGCGCCAGCACCAGGGCCTTTTACTACCAATGGGCGGGTTTTGTAGCGATCTGTAGTAAAAGAGATAATATTATCACTGCCCGATAGCATATAAAAAGGGTGACTGTCATCTACCATTTGCAGGCTGATTTCTACATTGCCATCTTCCAGTTTACCGATATAGCGTAAAACCTTTCCCTCGCTAGCTGCGGTGTTTTTTAAATTCTCGAAGTAAGCTGCATTGGCCTGTAATTCTGAATAGAAGTCTTCAACAGATGCTGCATTTAAGCAGGCATCAGGCAAAATGTTGTCGATTTTTACATCACTGGCTTCTAATGGATAACCAGCATCGCGGGCAAGAATTAGCATCTTACGCATAAAATCTTTCCCATTTAGGTCGTCACGGGGATCTGGCTCAGTGTAGCCCAGTTCCTGTGCTTCCTTTACTGTTTCGTAAAAACCGGCGTCGCCTTTAAAGTTATTGAAGATATAAGAAATCGTTCCTGATAAAATAGCTTCAATCCGTGCTACTTTATCACCACTCATCATCAGTTCGCGCAGTGTACGGATAATCGGTAAGCCTGCACCAACGTTGGTTTCGTAGTAAAAGTCAACGCCAAATTTACGGGCAGTATCTTTGAATGATTTGTACTGTGCATAATCTGCCGAGTTGCCTTTTTTATTACAGGTAACTACCGAAATACTGCTTTCAAATATGCCCTGGTAAAATTCGATAGGCTGTTCTGCCGCCGTGTTATCAACAAAAACACAGTTGGGCAGGTTCAGGGCTTTCATTTTGGCAACAAAGCCGGCTAAATCTGCCTGTTCACCATCTGTGTTCAGTTCTGTTTCCCAATTTTCCAAAGAAAGTCCATCGGCATTGAAGGTCATTTTGCGTGTATTGCTGATGCCTGTTACCTTCACCTGGAGATCATTATTGGCAGCGAGAAAAGGCATTTGCTCTTTCAACTGATTAAATAGCGTTTTGCCGATGTTTCCGGTGCCTAAACAGAAAACGTTCAATGTTCTTTTCAGCTCGGTAAAAAAGGCATCATGTACTGCATTTACCGCTTTAGATAGATCAGCTGCACTGATAATCACCGAGATGTTGTATTCTGAAGAACCTTGGGCAATTGCCCTTACATTGATACCATTACGACCTAAAGCGCTGAACAAACGTCCGCTCATTCCCGGCGTGCGTTTCATGTTTTCGCCAACAATGGCCAAAACGGCAAGGTTATTTTCAACTTCTGGCAATTCCAGTTTTTTAGCATCCAGTTCCAGCTCAAATTCTTTCTTGATTAAGGAAATGGCCTGCGAAGCATCTGTTGGTTTAACGACGAAAGTAATGCTATGTTCTGATGAAGATTGCGTAATCAATACCACATTGATCTGTTCGCGCGAAAGCAGGGAAAATAACCGCCCGCTAAAGCCAGCTTTACCCACCATACCGCTTCCGGTGAGGTTGATGATGCTGATATGATCAATAGAAGAAATTCCTTTAATGGGTAGATTTGATGTTTTTACATCGCTTTTGATGTAGGTTCCCGCGAAATCAGGCTCGAAAGTGTTTTTGATCACAATCGGAATCCTTTTCATAAAAGCTGGGATCATAGTTGGCGGGTAGATTACTTTAGCCCCAAAATAACTCAGTTCCATGGCCTCGGTATAGCTTAGTTCAGGTAATGAAAAAGCCTTTTTAACCATACGGGGATCAGCAGTCATCATGCCGTTTACATCCGTCCATATTTCTATTTCTTCCGCATTCAATGCGGCACCCCAAACCGCTGCGGTATAATCAGAACCACCGCGGCCCAAAGTAGTAACCCTGCCAGCAGCATTGCTGGCGATAAAACCAGTTACAAAAAGTACCTGGTCTTTATTTTCCTGATAAAAATTGTTGATCAGCAGTTCAGTCAACTCAGTATCAACCTTTGCCTGTCCAAAGTTGCTGTCGGTTTTAATCAGTTCAGATCCATTTACATAAAGCGAACCGCCAATGTTCTGGGACGCAATATGGCTGATCATAAAGGTGGAACAGCGTTCACCATAACTCAAGATCTGATCTTTGGTTTGTAAACTTAATTCACGCAGATTGGTTACGGCCTGCAGTAGATCTTCCAATTCGTTAAAAAAGATCTTCAGACGGGTAAACACCGGGTTTTGTGCTGCCGCAGGCAAAAGGGCGCGGATGACAGCAAAGTGTTTGGCCTCAATTTCTTTTAAATGTGCGTCGTAATCTTCACCACGTTCAGCCATTTCGGCCATATCGGTAAGTAAATTGGTTACACCACTCATTGCCGATAATACAACTACCGGATTATTGTTCTTTTTTTCTTCGCCAACCAGGCGTAAAAGCGTTTTAATGTTCTCGGCCGAACCTACGGATGTGCCGCCGAATTTGAGTACTTTCATTATTGATATGAGGTTTAACTGTTTGTTGCTACGTTCAACGTTGGTTTGAAATGCGCGTTTTTGCAGGTTTCATTCAGCATGGTTTAAAAAAAAAGCGTCCCGATTTTCATCGGGACGCTCTGTGTTTTATGTTTTTTCAATTTACAACAAATTAGCCCCGCTGGTTTATACCGGTGGTAATAATAATCGTTGTAATAATTGAAGTATTAAAATTCATCTTGTCTTGGTGTACTTTATACACCGTAAAGTAGAAGATTATTTTTTTAAAATGCAAATGTTATTTAATTTTTATTTCGAAATTTTTATTAAAACGTTTAAGTAAATGCAATAGCGATATTATCTCGGTCTTCGGGAAATATATTCAAAGGCGCAAAAAAAAAGCTACTGATGGTTTTACAATAAGGTATGGGAGATACTTTTTTATTAAAAAAGGTGCTTCAGTAGTGCTTTGGACATTGCAGCCCTGCTAACCGCTAAAGTCCCGATGGTATTGCTGTTTTACTGTTTGTGAGATCGGGGAGCTTCCGCTTTTATCAGGTTTAATTAACGCGGGCTGTTGCTGCTATCTAAGTTACTCGCCTTTCCAGCGCCTAATTATCCCCTCCCTTGGTTAGCCTGCTCCGATGCTTTTAAGAGTATATCCATAGATGGGACTTAGAGTTGATCTTTTAGTCGAAGAAGCGTCACCTCTTAAATCCTTATAAGTAGGTGTAGTCGTAAGGATTAAACATTACTAAAACCATTTATCTAAATTTACTTAGTGTATATTTTTAATTTTTTTTGTGTTTAAAAAATGGTTTTAATCTATTTAAATTCAGATAATTAAATCATAGTGTATTTGCTACAATATGTAAAAAATTAAGTTTTAAAACTCGTTTTTGTACAGAATAAGTCTTTACCTTTGCGGCACTAACTAACTTATTGTTATGAGCAAAAAGAAACTGCAAACGCCAGATTTAAGCTATTTAAATCTAGGCGATCACATTGCTGTAAAGTACCAATTATCTCCAACGGAATTAATTGATGAAGCCTTATTAAATAAAGAAGGTGTGTTGGCCACTTCAGGGGCACTTGCCGTTGACACGGGAAAATTTACCGGGCGTTCTCCTAAAGATCGGTTTATTGTGTGCGACGACATCACCAACGATCAGGTTTGGTGGGGAGATGTAAACATTAAAATCTCTCCTAAAAAATTCGATCAGCTATTTTATAAGCTAACCAATTATCTGGAAGATAAGAAAATCTATGTTCGCGATTCTTCCGCCTGCGCCCATCCCGAATATGCGATGTCCATCAGGGTAATTACGGAAACGGCTTATCAGAATCTTTTTGCCCATCATTTGTTTATTCGCCCAGCGGAAGATCAATTGGGGGCAAGTCCAGAGTGGACGATCCTTGCTGCACCAGGTTTTCTAGCCGATCCGGTATCTGATGGAACCAGACAGCAGAATTTTTCAGTCATCAATTTTACCAAAAAGATGATTTTGATCGGCGGAACCGGTTATACAGGTGAAATAAAAAAAGGAATTTTTTCTGTTTTAAATTTTATTCTGCCAGTATATCATAATACTTTATCCATGCACTGTTCAGCCAATAGGGGTAAAAATGGCGATACCGCTATATTCTTCGGTTTGTCCGGGACCGGAAAAACCACTCTTTCAGCTGATCCGGAAAGAGGATTAATTGGCGATGACGAACATGGCTGGTGCGAAGATTCGGTATTTAACTTTGAAGGCGGTTGTTATGCTAAATGTGTGGATTTAAGCGAAGAGAAAGAACCACAGATTTTTAAAGCAGTAAAATCTGGATCGCTATTGGAGAATGTTGGTTTTTTCCCGGATACGCAACAGGTTGATTATACTGATATCAGTAAAACAGAAAATACCCGCGTGGCTTATCCAATAGATTATATTGATAATGCCATCTTGCCTTCAATAGGAACTGTTCCTAAAAACATCTTTTTCTTAACTGCAGATGCATTTGGGGTATTACCTCCCATTTCAAAGTTAAATGTAGAGCAGGCGATGTTCCACTTTATGAGCGGTTATACGGCAAAAGTAGCTGGAACGGAAACCGGCATAACAGCGCCTCAATTAACTTTTTCGGCTTGTTTTGGTAAGGCTTTTTTACCGCTGCATCCGTCCAGATATGCCGCATTATTAGGCGAGAAAATGGAAAAACATCAGGTAAACGTGTGGTTAGTGAATACTGGCTGGAGCGGAGGTCCTTATGGCGTAGGGGAAAGGATGAAATTACGGTACACCCGGGCAATGATTTCTGCAGCTTTGGATGGCAGCTTAGATCATAACAGATATAGGCAACACCATGTATTTAGACTGATGATGCCATTAAGTTGCCCTGGGGTGCCGGATGAAATTTTAGATCCCGCTGAAACATGGGATAATCAGGAAGAATACTTTTTAAAAGCCTATGAACTACTAAATGCTTTTACAGAGAATTTTAAGCAGTTCGACCTGACAAAAGTGCCAAAAAGCAGTCACGTGGCGTTAAAATTATGTTAAATGTGCTTTAAAATGCATTTTTTGAACGAAAAATTTGCAATTCGATTTTTTTTTAGTTTTTATTGTGAAAGAATTGCCTCGGCTGGGGCAATTTTTTTGTTATACACGGTGGTGATTTAGCGGAACAAAATTCTAAGTAACGATTTAATTGCTTATTGATTTATTAATTTGTAATTTAAAATCAATTTATAAATTTGTTTTTCGCAACAATATCGAATATGAAACGTTGAGTGTAATACAAAAAGAACAAACAGCTAAAAATTAAAAACAAGAACTAAAACTAAAAATTCAAAAAAAAATGGCAAACGCACCAAAACCAGCAACTGTTAAAAAAGAGAGCTCTTCTAGTGCTTCAAATGTTTTCGCAACATTAGTTATTCCTATTTGTATCGTTATCGGATTCGTGATTTGGAAATATGTATTGGGAGATCCGTCGAACTTTATCGATAACAACAACGAAAACTTACCATTACCAAACAACTATCCAGGTACAGCTTACAAAGGAGGTCCTATTGTTGCCGTTTTGATTGGTTTATTATTAACAACAATCGTTTTCTCTATCGAGCGTTTAATCGTTATCGGTAAAGCCAGTGGTAAATCAAGCTTAGATACTTTCATTATTAAAGTAAAAGGTTTATTAAATTCAGGTAATATCGAAGCAGCTAAAGCTGAATGCGACAAACAACAAGGTTCAGTTGCTAACGTAATTAAATCTGGTTTGAAAAAATACAGTGAAGTTGAAGCGGATACTAATATGGATGTTGAGCAATCTATCGTTGCTATCCAAAAAGAAGTTGAAGAAGCTACAGCTTTAGAAATGCCAATGTTAGAGCAAAACTTAACCATCATCGCTACTTTGGTATCAATCGGTACTTTGATCGGTTTATTGGGTACAGTAACAGGTATGATCCGTGCATTCGCCGGTTTAGCTAACTCTGGTGCTCCGGATCAGGCAGCATTAGCGGTAGGTATCTCTGAGGCCTTGATCAATACCATGACAGGTATCTCGGTATCAACTTTAGCGATCATCATGTATAACATCTTAACATCTAAAATTGATAAGTTAACTTACGCAATCGATGAGGCTGGTTTCAGCATCGTTCAAACGTACGCTAGTTCGCATAAATAAGAATTTTGAAAAAATTTTTACCGGCTTTATGGAAAACCGGAAAAAAGATCATCATTATTAAAACTAGTAAAAAAAATTATGCCTAGAATTAAAGTAAAAAGAACAAGTACAGTAACAGACATGACCGCAATGTGCGATGTGGCGGCATTGTTGCTTACGTTCTTCATTTTAACTGCTACGGCAAGACAACCAGAACCCCTAGCTGTTTCTACACCCTCATCTACATATGAGTTTAAGGTGCCGGTAGAAAACAATGCGATATTGACCATTGGCCAGGGAAAAGTTTTCTTTGAAGTAGCAGGACCAAAAGTAAGAGAAAAAACATTGCAGCTGATGGGCGAACAATATGGTGTAAAATTTACACCAGAAGAAACGGTTAGATTCTCAGGGATCGGAAGTTTCGGTGTTCCTATTCAAAGCTTAAAGCAGTTAATTGCGATGAACGCGGGCGACCGCATGAAACCAGGCATTCAGCCAGGTATTCCTGCTGACTCAACCGATAATCAATTAAATGCTTGGGTGCTGAATGCACGTAAGGCTACAAAAGAAATCAACAATCAGGATATGCGTATCAGTATCAAAGGTGATGCTAAAGAAGAGTATCCAGTTGTGAAAAAGATTATTGATGTACTTCAGAAACAAAGTGTAAACAAATTTTTGTTGGTTACTAATTCTGAAGCTAAAAAGAAGAAATAAGAAATGGCAGAATTAAACACGGGCGGGAAGAAAGCCACGCCAAGGGTTGATATGACCCCAATGGTGGATCTAATGTTTCTTTTGGTAACTTTCTTTATCTTAACAACAGTAATCTCTACGCCACAAGCGATGGATATTGCAAAGCCAGATAAAAACGAGAAGTTACCTGAAAATAGATTAGAGCTGAAAGCAAGTAAAACGATGACCATTTTATTGGGTAAAAACAATAAAGTAGCTTGGTACATGGGAGTAGCTGGCGAAAGCGCACCAACAATTGAATCAGGTTCACAGATTGAAGATGCTATCGTAAAAAATAGAAAAGCAGCTGATGCTTCGGGTGTTGCGGGCGACTTCGTTGTACTTGTAAAACCAACATCAGGTTCTACCTTTCAGAACTTTGTGGATATTATGGACGAGTTAGAGATTCTTAAAGTAAAGGTTCGTCAGATTGATGATGATAATATCCTTGATAATGAGAAGCAGTTCATGAGAGAAAAGGGAATTTTATAATCAAATAAAACCAATTTTATGTCGAAGTTAGATATATTCAGAAAAGAATGGCTTGAAGTGGTTTTTGAAGATAAAAACAAAAGCTATGGTGCGTATCAATTGCGTAAAACCAATGGTGCTAATACTACAAGAGCCTTAATTATTGGATCTATTGTCTTCCTGATTTTATTTTTTACTCCAAAAATCTATAGTCTTATCAAAGGCTCAATGGATCAGCAAGAGGAACAGGTAAAAGCACAGGAAGTGATTTTAGCTCCACCACCACCGGTAAATCCGGAAACACCTCCACCGCCACCGGTAGAGCCACCGCCACCAAAGGTTGACCAGGTGAAAATGCCACCTCCAATTGTAAAACCTGATATTGAGGTTCGTGATGAACCACCTACGGTTGAAAAATTGAAGGAAGCTGATCCAGGTCAGAGAGATATCAAAGGTGATCCGACCGCAGAGATTAATATCGCTGAACCGGTAGGAGAAGGACCCAAAAGAGAAGCTGCTGTTGCGGTTGATGATAATAAAGTTTACGATTTTGTTAGTATCGAGAAACAGCCAGAATTCCCGGGAGGTATTTCTAAATTCTATGGCTACTTAAGTAAAGCAATAAAATACCCGCCAATGGCACAAGAAAACAACGTTCAGGGTAAAGTATTTTTATCTTTCGTTGTGGAAAAAGATGGTAAACTAACTGATATCACAGTTACCCGTGGTTTGGGTAGCGGAACTGATGAAGAAGCCATCCGTGTATTGAAAGCAAGTCCACGTTGGAATCCAGGTATCCAGAATGGTAAGCCGGTAAGGGTAAAATATAACATCAACGTTAACTTTACATTGAACTAATCGTAAATGTTAAATTTCGATATCTTTAAGCAAAAATCGCCTAAACAGCGGTTTTTGCTCATTTTAGGCCTTATCATGTTTATCTTTTATGTAATACTTGGTATCGCATTTATATTTTATAAACCTATTGCACTTCGGTTGAGTGCCATTCCGGAATGGGGGCGGATTACAATTGGTATCTTCCTTATTATTTATGCTTTTGTAAGACTTTTAAGCCTTGGTAGGCGCGATTAATCATTTAATGAAAAAAATTCTTTTAATATTTTGTGTACTGGCTTTATTGGTATCCTGCAAGCGCAAAAATAAGACGGCTGCTGTTAAAGAAACGAGAACAAGTGGTACATTAAAAATATTGGTTGATGAAAGTGTTGGACCGATTGTTCAGAATCAGATCGATATTTTTAGTTTAGATTATCCGGATGCCAGATTTCAGGCTACAGTTAAACCTGAAGAAAAATTATTACCTGCTTTTTTGAATGATAGTGTAAGGGTGATCGTTTTGCCAAGATTGTTAACCAAGGCAGAAGAAAAATATTACAACCAACGTCAGATTAAAATCAATACTTCGCGTTTTGCTATTGATGGTATTGCTTTAATTACCAACGGAGGCAATATCGATAGTACAATTAACGTTAAAGAGGTTATTGATATTTTGCAAGGGAAGAAATCAGATAAAAAACTGGTATTTGATAATGCTTATTCCAGTACCTTTCAGTATTTTAAAGAGTTGGCCCATATCAGCCAGTTTCCAGCTACAGGTGTTTATTCAAAAAATTCTAGCAAAGAAGTAATTAAACTTATTGCAGAAGATAAAAATTTTATTGGTATTTTAGGCGTAAATTGGATTACGGGCAAAGATACAGAGCTAGGCGAATACCTTTCGAAGATAAAAGTGTTGGGTGTGAAGAATTTGAAAGGTAAGGCGGGAGATGATCAGTTCTATAAACCAACTCAAGATAACTTGATTAATGGCGTTTATCCTTTCTTAAGAAATATCAATATCATTGATTGTGAAGGAAGGGACGGTTTAGGCACAGGATTTGCAACATGGTTAAGAAGTCAGAGAGGGCAATTGATTGTACTCAAATCTGGACTTGGCCCACATAAATTAATGCCGAGACAAATTAACCTGACTAAAGGAAATTAAATTAAAAATTATAAATTGAACCACGAAGTAAGTCTATAGAGGCACTTCATTTTTATTAAATAAAAAACAGGATATCCGATGAAAATTTTAAAGAAAGCAATAACCTTAAATGTAGGTTTGGTGTTGATGGGTTCTGCAGTTTTTGCTCAAAGTTTAAATGACGCGAAAAAAGCCATCGACGCGGAGCAATATCAAAAAGCATCATCAATGCTTAAATCGTTGGTGAGTTCAAAAGCTTCAGATGGTGATAATTATTACAATCTTGGTTTGGTTTATTTAAAAACCGGTTATATTGATTCAGCTAGGGCCGTATTTAACAAAGGGCTTACCGCTGATCCTAAAAACAACCTAAACTTAATTGGTTTGGGCGAAGCAGATTTATTATCTAATGATCCAACATCTGCAAAAACTAATTTCGATAAAGCTGTAGCATTGGCTTCTAAAGATTACAAAACTTATTTGTATATCGGTAGGGCTTATTTAGCACAGGATAAACCAAGTGATGATGTATCAAAACCTGACTTTACCAATGCATTAGCCAATATCACTAAAGCTGATGAATTGGATTCAAAAGATAAGGATGCTGACGTTTTCCTGGCTCAAGGTGATGCTTATGCCTTACAAAAGAAAAACTCTGAAGCATTAGGCCCATACATGCGTGTGAATGATGTCGATCCGAACAACAGGAGAGCTAAAACGCAAATCGGTAAGATGTATAAAGAATCCAGGGCTTTTCCTGAAGGAGAAAAAGAACTACAGGATGTAATTGCAGCTGATCCAAATTATGGTCCGGCTTACCGTGAGTTAGGCGAGTTATATTTACAATGGAGTAGCTTTGGTGTTGATAAAGAGAAAGCAGCAAAAGCAATTGAGAATTATAAAAAATACATGGATTTAACCGACAAATCTTTAGAATCTCAATTGCGGTATGCTCAGTTCTTATTTTATGCGAAAGATTATAAAACATTAGAGCAAGTAGCTTCATCGTTACAGGTTCCTGCAAATGACCCTAAAGGTAATGTTGTTGCCAGGATGAAAGGTTGGGCAGCTTATGAAAATGGTAACTACCCTCAGGCATTAACAAGCTTGACAGAATTTTTTGCGAAAGAAAAGGATAAATCTAAAATTTTAGCTAATGATTACCTTTATTTAGGTAAAGCTCAGTTAAAGGCTGGACAGGATAGTTTAGGTGTAAATAATATTATTGAAGCAGCTAAAATCGATTCAACTAATGCAGATGCCTTGGCTGAAGCAGGTTTAGCGCTATATAAAGCTAAAAAATATGGTAAAGCTGCTGAAATTTATACTTTAGCAACTAAATATAATCCAAATGGTAAAGGTTCGTTAACCAATTACTACTATATTGGTCAAACCAGGTTCTTGGAAGGATATTTTGCACAAAGAGAAAAAAAACCTTTAAATACAGCTGCATTAGTTGAGGCTGATTCAGCGTTAAGTCACTTAAATAAAGTTTCTCCTGAATTTGCATTGGGTTATTTTACAAGGGCTAGGATTGCCAATCTTTTAGATGATAAGGCAAATCCAAAATATGCTTCAATTCCATTGTTTGAAAAGTATATTAGCTTAGTTAAACCAGAAGAACAGGCAGCCAATAAAACAAACCTTGTAGAAGCTTACGATTATCTTGGTGCGTATTATGCTGATAAAGATAAAGCTAAAGCCATTGACTTTTTAAATAAAAGTATAGCGCTAGACCCTCAAGGTCCTTTTGCCTCAGCGAAACTTAAAGAATTGCAATCACCTGCTGCGGCTTCAAAAGCCAAAGGTAAAGGCAAATAATTTTAAAGTTAAATAATTTAGAAAAGGCAGAGTTTGGTTACTCTGCCTTTTTCTTTTACTTTTGCATCACAAAAATAGAAATTATGCAAGCGCAAAGTTCAGCTATAGATTTTTTACCAATTATATTTCAGGTGATTGTTGCTTTAGGTTTTGTAGTAACTACCTTGGTTGCTACCCACTTTTTAGGGCCGAAACGCAAAACCAGCGATAAACTGGAGACTTTTGAAGCGGGGGTAAAATCAATAGGTAATGCACGCCAGCCTTTTTCAATCAAATATTTCGTAGTAGCCATCCTCTTTGTATTATTTGATGTAGAGGTGATCTTTATGTATCCCTGGGCAGTTAACTTCCGTGCATTAAAAATGGATGGAATGATTGAGATGTTCATCTTTATGGGTACATTGTTGCTTGGTTTTATCTACGTAATCAAGAAAAAGGTTTTAGACTGGAACTAATCAGTTTGCAGGTATCAGTTCACTTATCAGTTTACAATTAGCAGTTAATTATCGCCAGTTTAATAACTGTAAACTGAAAATTGCCAGCTATAAACCGGGAGGTGTATCACTTACACTAACCTATAGCGGTTTTTTTATTTAGAAAGGTTCTAAATCAGGTAAAGCTCGCTTTTTTGCCTTTAAAATATTGTAAATTTGTTGCTCATTCTTTGAAGGGATGAGCATTTTTTGTTTATAAACATGAGTGAAATTAATATAGTTGATGCGCCTCCAGGAACCGAAGGGCCTGGCTTTTTTGCCACCTCTTTAGATAAGGTGATTGGTTTGGCCCGGTCAAATTCATTATGGCCTCTACCTTTCGCAACTTCTTGTTGTGGGATTGAGTTTATGGCAACCATGGGTTCTCACTACGATTTAGGTCGCTTTGGTGCTGAGCGTTTGAGTTTCTCTCCCCGTCAGGCAGATGTGTTAATGGTTATGGGTACCATTGCGAAAAAGATGGCTCCGGTATTAAAGCAGGTTTATATCCAGATGGCAGAACCACGTTGGGTAATGGCAGTTGGAGCCTGTGCGAGTAGTGGTGGTATTTTTGATACTTATTCGGTATTACAAGGCATCGATGAAGTGATTCCCGTGGATGTTTATGTTCCGGGATGCCCGCCAAGACCAGAAGCCATTTTAGATGGTTTCCAGCGTATTCAGGATTTAGTGAAGAACGAGTCGGGCAGAAGAAGAAATTCTGATTATTACAAAGAACTCTTAGGTCAATACGGCATTAAATAATGGAAGAAACCACGCTAAATAACGACATACACGTTAAACTGACTGAAAAGTTTGGCGAAAAGGTTACTGCTGTTTGTGAGCCTTATGGTTTATTAACTTTTGTAACTTATAAAGATGTTATCGTAAATGTGCTTTCACATCTTAAAGAAGAATTAAAATTCAATTTCCTTACTGATATTACAGCGGTTCATTATCCTGGTAAAGATCATGGTATTGCAGTGGTTTACCATTTGCATAATATGGTTGAAAAAGTAAGGGTTAGAATTAAAGTGTTCATTTCAGAGCAGAACCCAACTATCCCTACGGCAACAACTTTATGGAAAGGTGCCAACTGGATGGAACGTGAAACCTACGATCTTTTCGGGGTTAAATTTGAAGGCCATCCTGATTTACGCCGTATTTTAAATATGGATGACTTGGGCGTTCACCCGATGTTGAAGCAATATCCATTGGAAGATCCGAACAGGGTAGATAAAAAAGACGAATTTTTTGGAAGGTAAACTATGAATCATAACCATCCGGTATTTACAGATAACGACCCGCAAAGTGAGCTGGTAACCCTAAACTTAGGCCCAACCCACCCTGCAACCCACGGCGTTTTTCAAAATGTTCTGCAGTTGGACGGCGAACGTATTGTAAGCGGCGTTTCCACTATTGGCTACATACACAGGGCTTTCGAAAAGATTGCCGAGCATCGCCCGTTTTATCAGATTACACCACTTACCGACCGTTTAAATTATTGTTCTTCGCCTATTAACAATATGGGCTGGCACATGACGGTTGAGAAGTTGTTAAATATTCAGATACCGAAACGTGTAGATTATCTTCGGGTAATTATCATGGAACTTTCGCGTATTGCAGATCATATTATTTGTAATACGATTATCGGTCAGGATACAGGAGCTACCACCACTTTCCTATATCTTTTTCAGTTCCGTGAGCATATTTACGAAATCTTTGAGGAAGTATGTGGTGCACGTTTAACCACAAATATAGGGCGTATTGGTGGCTTTGAAAGAGATTTCAACGATATCGCCTTTGCCAAAATCGATAAGTTTTTAAAAGAATTTCCTAAAGCATTAAAAGAATTCGAAAATCTGTTAACGCGTAACCGTATTTTTATTGACAGAACGGCTGGCGTTGCAGAAGTGAGTAAAGAAACTGCTTTAGAATATAGCTGGACTGGCCCATTGTTACGCGCAACAGGCGTGGATTATGATGTTCGTGTAAGCGATCCCTATTCTTCATATCAGGATTTTGATTTTGAAATACCTGTTGGTACAAGCGGTGATATTTACGACCGATATTTGGTACGTAATGAAGAGATGTGGCAAAGTGTCCGCATTATTGAACAGGCCGTTGTGAAGTTAAAAACAGAACCAAAGGGTATTTTTCACGCCGATGTTCCTGAATTTTACCTTCCTCCAAAGCAGGAAGTTTACAACAATATGGAAGCGTTAATCTATCACTTCAAAATTGTGATGGGCGAAATTGATGCGCCGAAAGCAGAAGTTTATCACGCTGTAGAAGGTGGAAATGGTGAATTAGGGTTCTATCTGATAAATGATGGTGGCCGTACCCCATACCGTTTGCACTTCCGCAGACCAAGTTTTATAAACTACCAGATGTTTGCACCGATGAGCGAAGGCATGTTATTGTCTGACGCCATTATCAACATGAGTAGTATGAATATTATTGCAGGAGAATTAGATGCTTAAAGTAGAAGAACAAACACCTGTAGTGTTTTCATCAGAATTGCTGGCCAAATTTGATGAAGTAAAAAGCCGTTATCCAGAAGGAAAACAAAAATCAGCTTTATTGCCATTATTACATTTGGTGCAGGCTGAGTTTCTTTGGGTGCCTACTTCAGCTATGGATCAGGTTGCTGAATATTTAAACATTCAGCCGATTGAAGTTTATGAAGTAGCTACATTTTATACCATGTATTTTCTAAAACCGCAAGGTAAATACGCCCTGGAGGTTTGTCGTACCGGTCCATGTTGCTTGGTGGGTGCCGAGAAAATACTAAGCCACCTGGAAAACAAATTGGGTGTTAAGGAAGGAGAAGTTACTCCTGATGGTTTATTCAGCTTTAGAGGGGTTGAATGTTTAGCTGCCTGTGGTTATGGCCCGGTGTTGCAGATTAGCCCGGAGTATACTTTCTATGAAAACTTAACTACCGAAAGTGTAGATAAATTGATTGAAGATTTAAAAAATAAGATTTGAGAAACTAGATTTGAGGTATGAGACCAGGCATTTGTCTGACATATCATATCTCACATCTCATATCTATAAATAATGAGCCGTAAATTATTACTTGAGCATATAAACGTACCAGGCATCAATACACTTGACGTCTATCGCCAGAAAGGCGGGTACCGTGCTGTGGAAAAAGCCCTGAAAACCTTAACCCCGGAAGAGATTGTAGAAGAGGTTAAAAAATCAGGTTTACGCGGTCGCGGAGGTGCAGGTTTCCCAACGGGAATGAAGTGGAGCTTTTTGGCTAAACCAGAAGGTGTTGCACGTTATTTGGTATGCAATGCCGATGAATCTGAGCCAGGAACTTTTAAAGACCGTTATCTGATGACTTACATCCCTCATGCGTTAATTGAGGGAATGATTGTTTCCAGTTTCGCTTTAGGTGCAAAGGTTTCTTACATCTATGTCCGTGGTGAGATGATGCCTCAGATCCGTATTTTAGAAAAGGCAATTGCCGAAGCTAAAGCTGCCGGATGGTTGGGTAAAAACATTTTAGGAACCGGATACGATTTAGAATTATACGTTCAACCGGGTGGTGGTGCCTACATTTGCGGCGAAGAAACTGCCTTGTTAGAATCATTGGAAGGTAAAAGAGGTAATCCACGCATTAAGCCACCATTCCCCGCTATTGCTGGTTTGTATGGTTGCCCTACTGTGGTTAACAATGTTGAATCTATTGCAGCTGTAGTGCCGATTATCAATGATGGTGGCGATGAATATGCTAAAATCGGTATTGGCAGAAGTACGGGTACAAAATTAATATCAGCATCTGGTAATTTGGTAAAACCAGGCGTTTATGAAATAGAATTGGGTTTACCGGTAGAGGAATTTATCTACTCTGATGAATATTGTGGTGGTATTGCCAATGGCAAACGCCTTAAAGCAACAGTTGCAGGTGGTTCATCTGTACCTGTTTTACCGGCTAACCTCACTTTAAAATTAGCTAACGGAGAGCCTCGTTTAATGAGCTATGAATCACTATCAGAAGGTGGCTTTGCGACTGGAACAATGTTAGGTTCAGGTGGTTTCATTGCTTTTGACGAAGATCAGTGTATCGTTCGTAATACCTGGAATTTTTCTCGTTTTTATCACCATGAAAGCTGTGGACAATGTTCTCCTTGCCGTGAAGGTACAGGATGGATGGAAAAAGTATTGCACAAAATTGAACACGGACATGGAACCATGGAAGATGTTGATCTATTGTGGGATATCCAACGTAAAATTGAAGGAAATACGATTTGTCCGTTGGGTGATGCAGCAGCCTGGCCGGTAGCAAGTGCGATCCGTCATTTTAGGGATGAATTTGAATGGCACATTAAGGAACCGGTGAAGAGCCAGAGCCAAAATTACGGTATCGCAAATTATGCAACACCGATTGAGAAAGCTCCGGTAACGGAAGAGAAATAAAAGGTCGCAATTTGCGGCCTTGGAAAGTTATTTAATTGAAGCCGGTCGCAATTTTCGATCAGTTGGATATTTAATAAAACCTAAGATCACAATTTGTGATCTTAGAAAATAAACTTGTAAATGCCGAAGCAAGACACATCAATAATTCCTAATGAGATAATTGTAAACAAAATTTATCTTTTTAGAGGAGTTAAGGTGATGTTAGATTCTGATTTAGCAGAACTCTTTGGTGTTGAAACTAAGCGATTAAAAGAACAGGTTCGAAGAAACATAGAAAGGTTCCCTGAACATTTTATGTTCGAATTGACAAAAGAAGAAAATGAAGTCTTAAGGTCGCAAATTGCGACCTTAGAACAAGGGAAATATTCAAAGTATCTTCCGTTTGCATTTAGCGAGCATGGTATTTTGCAACTATCAAACGTTTTAAAAAGTAAACAGGCGGTAGAAGTAAGTATTAAAATTATTGATGTTTTTGTACAGCTTAGAACAATGGTTTTAAGTAATACAGAAATAAGGTTAGAAGTAGAAAAGATTAAAAAGAAGGTAGATAATCAGGATAAAAACATTGAAGTAATCTTCAGGTATTTTGATGAACTATTGGAACAGAAAGCACAACCAAGAAAAGAAATTGGTTATAAAATCCCGAAAGGGAAATAATAAATAAAAAAAGATTGCTTCGTGCCTCGCAATAACGGTAGAAGTTAAAAAAAAGTAAAAGAATATCATTAACCATGAGTGAAAAAGTTAAGGTTACGATAGATGGGATAACAGTAGAGGTTGATAACGGAACAACCATTCTAAATGCTGCAAGGCAGATTGGAGGCGATATTGTTCCGCCAGCCATGTGCTATTATTCTAAACTGCAAGGCAGTGGCGGTAAATGCCGCACCTGTATTGTAAAGGTGACTAAAGGTTCGGAGAAAGATCCTCGTCCAATGCCTAAGTTGGTAGCTTCCTGCCGTACAACCGTAATGGATGGGATGGAGGTACTTAACATTACTTCTCCGGAAGTTTTGGAAGCACGAGCAGGTGTGGTGGAGATATTATTGATTAACCACCCTTTAGATTGTCCGGTTTGTGACCAGGCAGGTGAATGTGATTTGCAGAATTTGGGTTACGAGCATGGTTTACAAAAAACACGTTATGAGTTTGAGCGCCGTACTTTCGAACGGATAGATATAGGCGATAAGATTCAGTTGCACATGAACCGTTGCATTTTATGCTATCGTTGTGTTTTTACTGCAGATCAGATTACCAATAAACGTGTTCACGGTATCTTAAATCGTGGCGATCATTCAGAAATTTCTACTTATATCCAACAGGCGGTTGATAACGATTTTTCAGGAAACGTAATCGATGTCTGTCCGGTTGGTGCTTTAACTGATAAAACTTTCCGTTTTAAAAACCGCGTTTGGTTTACCAAACCTGTTGATGCACACCGCGATTGCGATCACGAAAAGTGCAGTGGTAAGGTAACACTTTGGTATAAAGGAGCAGATGTTTTGCGTGTTACAGCCCGTAAAGATCAGTTTGGCGAAGTAGAAGACTTTATTTGCAATACTTGCCGCTTTGATAAAAAAGCAACTGCTGATTGGGTAATTGAACGTCCAACACACATTGATGATACTTCGGTAATTGCATCTAACCACTACGAAACATTAAAACCTTTGCACGTAATTCAGCCAAATGAGGCTTTACAGGCTGCAAATGAAATTGAATTACATAAAACAGTTAAATACTAATGGATAGCGCTTTTGTTATAGAAAAATTTATCCTGGTAGCTGTAATTTTCGGCATCAGTTTAGTTATTGCCATGTATTCTACCTATGCTGAACGTAAGGTTGCTGCATATTTGCAAGATCGTTTAGGTCCGGATAGAGCCGGCCCCTTTGGTATTTTACAACCCCTGGCAGATGGTGTTAAAATGTTCATGAAGGAGGAGATTATCCCCGCTTCATCTAACAGGTGGTTATTTATCGTTGGTCCTGGTTTAGCATTACTTTGTGCCTGTATTGGTACCGCTGTAATTCCATGGGGTAGTCCAATGGAAATTGGTGGTAAAATTGTTCCGCTTCAGGTTGCCGATATTAACGTAGGTGTTTTATACATTTTTGGTGTAGTATCCTTAGGTGTTTATGGTGTAATGATTGGTGGATGGGCCTCAAACAATAAATATTCTTTATTAAGTGCCATTCGTGCGGCGTCACAGAATATCAGTTATGAGATTGCAATGGGATTATCAATCATTGCTTTGCTTTTAATGACTAATACCTTAAGCTTAAAAGAAATTGTTGATCAGCAACATGGATTAAACTGGAACGTTTGGTACCAGCCACTGGGATTTTTAATCTTTATGGTTTGTTCTTTTGCCGAAACCAACCGTGCACCTTTTGATTTACCGGAATGTGAGACCGAATTGATTGGAGGTTACCATACCGAGTATTCGTCAATGAAATTGGGATTTTACCTTTTTGCAGAATATATCAACATGTTCGTATCATCGGCAGTAATGGCAGCCTTATATTGGGGCGGCTATAACTATCCTGGTATGGATTACGTTGCTGCGCACTTAGGTCCAACCTGGGCGCCACTTATTGGTACAGCTGTTTTCTTTGGTAAAATTGTTATGTTCATCTTTTTCTTTATGTGGGTACGTTGGACAATCCCTCGTTTCCGTTACGACCAATTGATGAATTTAGGCTGGAAGGGTTTAATACCATTGGCTATTGCCAATATTATAATAACAGGTATTGTGATTGCGATTATTGAGAAGTTTTAATTATGGAATCATTAAGTAATAAGAAAAAAGTACTGGAACAAAAGCCTTTGAGCTTTATGGAGCGGATGTACCTCCCGGCAATTGCCAAAGGCATGGGCATTACCATCAGTCACTTATTTAAAAAAGAGGCTACCGTAAGATACCCTGAAGTAGAACGCGAATTTTCGACTAACTTTAGAGGGATGCACTCGCTAAAACGTGATGAGAATGGTAAAGAACGTTGTACTGCCTGTGGCCTATGTGCTTTATCTTGTCCGGCTGAAGCCATTACCATGATTGCTGCAGAACGTAAGCCTGAAGAAAAACATTTATACCGCGAGGAAAAATATGCAGCCACTTACGAAATCAATATGTTGCGCTGTATTTTTTGTGGTTTATGTGAAGAAGCTTGTCCAAAAGAAGCTATTTACCTAGACGGCCCGATTGTACCTGCTGATTATTTACGTAAGGATTTTATTTACGGAAAAGATAAGTTGGTAGAGGCACCACTGGAAATGAAAAAATAAATAATGGTTCGTGAGGACACGAACACTATAACTAAGATAATCGTCATGCTGAATTTATTTCAGCATCTTCTCTACAAGACCCTGAAATAAATTCAGGGTGACGAAAACATATTAAATAAATAAACAATTAATGAGTACACAAGTATTCTATTTCGTAGCCACATTAAGTATCATCTTTTCGCTGCTGGTGATTTTTGCAAAAAATCCGATCCACAGTGTGTTGTACTTAATCCTTACCTTTTTTACCTTCACCGTTCACTATGTATTGCTAAACGCACAGTTTTTAGCAGTGGTAAACTTTATTGTTTACATGGGGGCAATTATGGTACTTTTCTTATTTGTACTGATGTTGCTTAACCTGAATAAGGACACCGAACCTAGTAAGTCGCCGCTGATTAAAATCGTCGGGGTGATTGCCGGCGGTTGTTTGGTGGTTACCTTAATCGGTTCTTTAAAATCAGCAAGTATTTCCAGTCCATTGATTTTAAAAAATCCGGGATTGGGATTGGTAGAAAATCTTGGTAAGGAGCTTTTTGGCCCATTCTTATTACCATTCGAATTGTCATCTCTATTACTATTGGCAGCAATGGTAGGAGCCGTTTTATTATCTAAAAGAGATGAGGTAGAAGCATAATGGAAAACTTAACATCACAACTTCAGGGCGTTCCGCTAAATCACTACATCTATTTAAGCGCCATTATTTTTTCTATTGGCGTAATCGGTGTACTTACCCGTAGAAATGCCATCGTAATCTTTATGTCAGTAGAGCTGATGCTTAATGCCGTTAACTTATTGTTAACCGCTTTTTCTGTGCATAGCAACGATCCATCCGGACAGGTTTTCGTATTTTTCATTATGGCCCTGGCAGCTGCAGAGGTTGCAGTTGGTTTAGCCATCATCGTTATGGTTTACAGAAATACAAAATCGATAGATATTAATGTTTTAAATCGCCTTAAGTGGTAAATATATAATAAGAATGACAATAGAACAATTGATTTGGTTGGTTCCGTTACTACCTTTTTTAGGTTTTGTAATTAATGGGCTGGGCAGAAACTCTTTATCTAAAGGACTTGTTGGCATCATCGGAAGTGGGGTAATCCTTGCCTCTTTTGTAATCAGCTTAGTTATTTTCTTTAGTTTACAAGGCGATACACAAAAATCTCACGAAGTATTTTTATTCGATTGGATCAGTGCAGGTGCATTGCACATTCCATTATCTTTTCTGGTAGATCCTTTAAGCGCTATCATGCTTTTGATCATCACCGGAATTGGTTTCCTGATCCATCTGTATTCAACCAGCTATATGCATGATGATGCTGGTTTCGGTAAGTTTTTTGCTTACCTAAATTTGTTTGTGTTCTTCATGCTGTTATTGGTATTGGGTTCAAACTATATTGTGATGTTTATCGGTTGGGAGGGTGTAGGTTTATGCTCTTACCTGCTAATCGGCTTCTGGTATACCAATAGTGCTTATGCATCAGCAGCTAAAAAAGCTTTTGTAATGAACCGCATTGGCGATTTGGGCTTTTTGTTAGGTGTATTTTTAATCTTCAATACTTTTGGCAGTGTAGAATTTGCTAAAGTTTTCCCTCAGGCAGCTAGTGGAAGTACAGATACCTTGGTTTTAATCACCATTTTATTATTTATCGGTGCCTGTGGTAAATCAGCTCAATTGCCCTTGTTTACCTGGTTACCGGATGCAATGGCCGGACCAACACCAGTTTCAGCGTTAATTCATGCTGCAACAATGGTAACGGCAGGTATTTATATGATTGCACGTTCTAGTGTATTATTTGATCTGGCACCACTTACCCAGCACATTATTGCCATTATAGGTGCAGCAACAGCTTTAGTAGCCGCTATCATTGCATTAACACAAACGGATATTAAAAAGGTATTGGCTTATTCAACCGTATCACAACTGGGATATATGTTTTTAGGTTTAGGCGTTGGCGCTTATACCGGTTCATTCTTTCACGTATTAACCCACGCATTTTTTAAAGCATTATTATTCTTGGGTGCAGGTTCTGTAATTCATGCCATGCATCATGAACAAGATATGCGCCATATGGGCGGATTGAGAAAGAAACTTCCGGTTACTTTTTTAACCATGATGATCGGTACGATTGCCATTGCAGGTTTACCGCCATTCTCGGGTTTCTTCTCTAAAGATGAAATTTTGGCACATGCTTTCCAGGCTAGTCCGATACTTTGGGGAATTGGGGTTTTAACCGCGTTTTTAACGGCGTTCTATATGTTCAGAATGATGTTCCTGACTTTCTCTGGAAAATACCGCGAAACACATCATGAAGAAAGCCACGTACACGAATCGCCAGCAGCAATGACTTTACCTCTGATTATTTTAGCTGTTCTTGCTGCAATTGGTGGAGCAATTAATCTTCCTCACGTTTTTGGTGGTAACGAATGGTTGGCGCATTGGCTATCAGGTGCAGGTGTTGCACAGCATGAATTGGAGCTAAGTCACTCTACTGAATACTCATTAATGGCTGTTTCGGTTGCGGCAGCTGTAATAGCTTTATTGTATGCTTATACCAGGTATGTTAAAGGAGCTCGGGTTCCTGTTGCTGATGAAGCACCGCGTTCAGCATTGGCAAAACTATCCTACAACAAATTTTATTTAGATGAGATTTATGATTTCATCATTACCAAACCGTTGGATGCCCTATCAAGATTCTTTTACAGGATTATCGACAATAAATTTATTGATGGAATTGTAAATGGATTGGGATGGAGCACCAATGAAGCCAGTAAAGGTATTCGTTTATTGCAAAGTGGAAACGTAGGTTTCTATATATTTATGATGGTATTTGGTATCATCGCATTGCTATTGTATACATTTTTCTACATATAAAAAGGGTTCAAAATAAATAATGGAACAACTTTTACTACTTATATTTCTACCGCTTGCAGGTGCAATTATTACGGCACTTGCTGGTAAGTCGGCAAAAATCGTTTCTACCGTATTTTCGGTAGCTTCTTTAATGCTGGCTTTGGTTATTGCCTGCAATTTCATTCCGGATGCAAGTACCCAGTTTGAGGTTAACCTGCCATGGATTGCTGATCTGGGGATTAATTTCCATGCAGGTATTGATGGCATCAGCCTGCTGGTGGTATTACTTACCAATTTACTGGTACCGATCATCATTTTATCAAGCTACAACCATCAATATAAAAATCCGGCTGCATTTTATGCATTGATTTTATTCATGCAAACGGGGTTATTATTGGTATTTACCGCATTAGATGCTTTCTTGTTTTATATCGGATGGGAAGCGGCATTAATTCCAATCTATTTTATCTGTGCTATTTGGGGGGGAAAAGACCGCATCCGGATCAACATGAAGTTTTTTGTGTATACCATTGCTGGTTCATTGTTTATGTTGATGGGGATTATTTATCTCTATCTTCAAAACCCTGCGCACAATTTTAACATTCAGGCCTTTTATGCTTTAAACTTAGACAGTGCACAACAAGGATGGATTTTCTGGGCTTTCTTCATCGCTTTTGCGATCAAGATGCCGGTTTTTCCTTTCCATACCTGGCAGCCTGATACCTATACTGCAGCGCCTGCACAAGGAACCATGTTGTTATCAGGTATTATGTTGAAAATGGGTATTTATGGTGTAATCAGATGGTTATTGCCAATTGTTCCGGCAGGTGTTCATGATTGGGGACAGTTGACTATTATTTTATCAATCATCGGTATTGTTTATGCTTCGCTGATTGCTTTTACCCAAAAAGATGCTAAACGTTTAGTTGCCTATTCATCTATCGCTCACGTTGGATTAATATCAGCAGGTATCTTTGCTTTTAACCAGCAAGGTATGCAAGGTGCAATGGTGCAGATGTTGAGCCATGGTATTAATGTTGTTGGTTTATTTTTTGTTTTAGATATCATCTTCTCGCGTGTTAAAACCAATAAAATTGAAGAGTTGGGCGGAATTGCCAAAGTAGCACCTCAGTTGGCGATTACATTCTTAATTATCGTGTTGGGAACAGTGGCTTTACCAGGAACGAATGGATTTATTGGTGAGTTTTTATTGTTGATGGGTGTTTACAACTACGGTATCTGGGCTGCTGCCATTGCCGGTTTAACCATTATATTTGGTGCGGTTTACATGTTGCGCATGTATCAGAACGTCATGTTGGGACAAACCAATAGCTTAACCATCACTTTTACCGATATCAAAGGAACCGAAAAATTGGTTCTTTATACCATATGTGCATTAATTATTGTTCTGGGTGTTTATCCAAAACCGGTTTTGCATTTAACAGAGGCATCTGTACAACATTTATTAGAACAGGTAAATCAAAAATTAAACACAGTAAATTAAGCAATGAATATTATTATAACCATTAGTATAACAGCTTTTGTAGTGCTTTATGCAGGTTTGTTTAAGGCAAAAAAAGCATTACTACCACTTACCGTTGTTGGCTTACTTACTGCATTGGGATTTACTTTTTCTGCATGGAATGGTAATGCTGTTCATTTCGGAATGATGCAGACAGATAACTTTGCACTGGCATTTTCAGGAATATGTATTGTCGGTACACTCTTAATCTTCTTGTTGACACAGAACTATTTCCACGCCAAAAGCGATAACATAGCCGAGTATTATACCTTGATTCTTTTCGCACTAGCGGGTATGATCATGATGGTATCGTATAAAAATATGGCCATGCTGTTTGTAGGCCTGGAAATCATGTCGGTGAGTTTATACATTTTGGCGGGTATACGTAAAACGGATTTTGCCTCTAACGAAGCTTCATTAAAATATTTCCTGATGGGGGCTTTCTCAACCGGTTTCCTGTTATTTGGAATAACCTTAGTTTATGGTGCAACTGGCTCTTTTGATTTAGATAAAATACAGGCTTACTTGGTCAATAATCAGGCAGTTTCACCCATATTTTATCCTGGGGTAATTCTGATGATGATTGGCTTGAGTTTTAAGGTTGGTGCTGCTCCGTTCCACTTCTGGACCCCAGATGTATATGAAGGTGCGCCATCGTTAATTACCACTTTTATGAGTACAGTAGTTAAAACTGCAGGTTTCGCGGCGTTCTTAAGGTTATTTGCTGATGCTTTTGCTCCACTCCACGAGTTTTGGGTTGCGCCATTGATGGTAATCGTTTGTTTAACTTTATTCATAGGCAATATAACGGCGCTGTTCCAGAAGAACTTCAAGCGTATGTTGGCATATTCAAGTATTTCGCATGCAGGTTATTTAATGTTCTCGTTAATTGTACTAACCAAAAACTCAGGAAATAATGTGCTGGTTTATGCAGCGGCCTATACTTTCGCTTCAATTATCGCCTTTGCTGTATTAATTTTGGTTAAACAAAAAACAGGTAGCGATAGCTTTGAGAGCTTTAATGGCCTGGCAAAACGGAATCCGTTAGTTGCATTGTGTTTAACCATAGCGATGCTTTCATTGGCAGGTATTCCTCTGACAGCGGGTTTTATTGGAAAATATTTAATGTTCCTGAATGTAATGACAGAGTATAAAACCCTGCTTGTGGCATTTGCGATTTTAAATGCACTGGTTGGCTTCTATTATTATTTTAGGGTAATTGTAGCCATGTGGTTTAAAGATGGTGCAGAGACAGAGCTTTCAACACCTTCTCAATATAAAGTTGTTTTGTTGGTTTCTGTAGCAATAACATTGGTATTGGGTATTTATCCTGCAATTATTTTAAACCTCATATAGGTATGTTGTAGTTTAATAATTATTTGTAGTTTTACGAATAATTGAATATGCACGATTTTTGGAATAACCTGCATCAGCTACTTGATCCCGAGAAATTATTGAGGGAGGGCGGATTCTATTTAGTCATATTCGTTATCTATGCAGAAACAGGGCTGTTTTTCGGCTTTTTCCTTCCTGGTGATTATTTATTGTTTTTGGCAGGAATGTTTGTGGCGACCGGCAAGCTGGATGTAAACATTGCAGTACTCCTGGCTGGGTTATGTGTAGCAGCCATTTCCGGAAATTTTACAGGTTATTGGTTCGGACGTAAAACGGGTCCGGTATTGTATACCAGAAAAGACAGTTTCTTTTTTAAAAAGAGATATTTAAAAGCCGCAAAGGAATATTATCAGAAACAAGGTGCCTTTGCGTTAATAATGGGCAGATTTGTACCTATTGTTAGAACTTTTGCACCGATTTTTGCAGGAGTTGTGAAACTGGATTTTAAAAAATTTGCTTTATATAATATATTGGGTGGCGTACTTTGGATCTGTTCCTTAACTTTGCTCGGTTATTTTTTAGGCAGAAGATTTGAAAAAGAAATCAACGATTATTTATTATATATTATTATTGGCTTTATCCTTATTACAACTATTCCATTATTAATTACCTTTGTAAAAAGTAAAGTAGTGAGTGGCACTGAAGAGGATAAAACAGATTTAAATTAAAAATGGCAAAAGACGATCATCACGCGTGGCATAGCGTATCTCCTGGACACAATGTTCCAGAAATTGTAAACGCAATTATTGAAATTCCTAAGGGCTCGAAAGCGAAATATGAAATAGATAAAGAATCTGGCTTGATTAAGTTAGACAGGGTTCTTTTTTCATCTGTTATGTATCCCGCAAACTATGGCTTTATTCCGCAAACCTATTGCGATGATAAAGATCCATTAGATATTTTGGTACTTTGTTCAGTAGATGTGTATCCAATGACATTGATTGAGGCGAAAGTAGTTGGTGTAATGCATATGGTAGATAATGGTGAGCAGGATGATAAAATCATAGCTGTCGCTGCTCACGATATGTCGGTAAACTATATCAACGATTTAGATGAGTTGCCTCCGCACCAAATGAAAGAAATTGTTCGTTTCTTTCAGGATTATAAAGCATTAGAAGATAAAAATGTAACTATCGAACATTTACTTGGTGTTCGCTATGCGCATAAAGTAATAAAAGAAAGCATAGAACTTTATAACACAACATTTAGAGAATTAGCATAATGGATTTACCCACGGTCTGTTTGTTTTTAAATTTAGAGCTTAGTGCAATCCTGCCTACAAACGGAGTTTTGGCTGCGGTACAGGAAACTGATACCACTGCTGTTGGCTGGAGATTATTCCTAGCGTTATTTTTGGTGTTGCTTAACGGATTTTTTGTTGCAGCAGAGTTTGCAATTGTAAAGGTTAGGGCATCACAGATTGAAATTAAAGCAAAAACAGGCAGTCGGGTTGGCAAAATGGCCAAAGGGATTATCCATAATCTCGACGGATATTTAGCCGCCACACAGCTAGGCATAACGCTTGCATCACTTGGCTTAGGTTGGGTAGGTGAAGGCGTTATGCATACCATTTTTAAGAATCTCTTCGATAGTTTAGAATGGGGTTTAAGCGATGCTTCTATTCACACTGCATCTACAATTGTAGCCTTTTCGCTCATCACAATCATGCATATTGTCTTTGGAGAATTGGCACCGAAATCTTTCGCTATCCAAAGGCCTGTAGCCACAACGCTTTTCGTTTCTGTACCGTTGCAGCTATTTTACGTGGTATTTAAACCATTCATTTGGACACTGAACAGTCTTGCGGCCATTATTCTTAAACCATTTGGCATTGACACATCTGCTGGTCACGAGTCAATCCACAGTACCGAAGAGTTACAGTATCTGCTTGATCAGGGCAAAGAAAGCGGTGCATTGGATAATAACGAACATGAGCTGATTAAAAATGTATTTGATTTTAATGAGCGTGTGGTAAAGAATATCATGGTACCACGAACGAAAATCTCTGGTATTGAGCTAACTTCCCCAAAAGAAGAAGTGATTGATACGATTATTAAGGAAGGATATTCGCGTTTGCCTGTTTACGATGATATTATGGATAAGATTGTTGGAATTATCCATGCGAAAGATATTTTACCTTTAGTTGCAGCCGGTAACCAGCACTGGACATTAAAGGATATCATCAGAAAACCATATTTTGTTACCGAAACTAAAAAAATTAACGATCTGATGAGCGAGCTGCAAAGTAATCGCATACAGATTGCGATTGTATTAGATGAGTTTGGAGGTACAGCAGGTATGGTTACCTTAGAGGATATTGTAGAAGAACTTGTAGGAGAAATACAAGACGAATACGATGAAGAAAAACCATTGGTAGAAAAGGTTTCTGATAATGAATTTATCGTAAATGCATTTGCCACCGTGTATGATGTGAACGAATATCTACCTCACGATTTGCCAGAGGATGAAGATTTCGATACTATTGGCGGATTGGTTTCCCATATTTTTGAACGTATTCCGGAAGTGGGTGAAAGCAACGAATCATATGGTTACCTGTTTACCATCTTAAAAAAAACAGAGCAAAATATCGAAACCATTAAATTAGAACTGGTAATCAATAAAGAAGATATGGTTGATAATCATTAATTTCAACAATGCATATTTTTTATACACCGGATATCACCCAAAATTCTTATACACTAAACGAGGAAGAGAGCAAACACTGTATTAGGGTGCTTAGGCTAACCATCGGAGATATTGTTAATTTAGTAGATGGGAAAGGTGGTTTTTATACTGCTGAAATTGCCTCCGATAATCCCAAGAAGGTTTCTTTGTCTGTTTTAAAGGTAGAAACGGAATTTCATAAAAGAAATCATTATTTGCATATAGCTGTCGCACCAACGAAAAATATCGATCGGATAGAATGGTTTTTAGAAAAAGCTACAGAGTTGGGTATTGATGAAATTACACCTGTTATCACTGATCGGTCGGAGCGAAGGGTAGTTAAGGAAGATCGGCTTAATAAAGTCATTACATCTGCCGTAAAACAATCTATTAAAGCTTATCATCCTAAATTAAATGATGCCATCTCTTTTGAAGTTTTTTTAAGGGAACCTTTTGATGGCCATAGGTTAATTGCGCATTGTATCGATAAGGGAGAAAAACAATATATATCCAAACTGGTTGCACCGCATCAAAAGTATTTAATTCTTATTGGTCCTGAAGGGGATTTCACACCAAATGAAGTTGATTTAGCTTTGAACAAAGGCTTTAAAGCATTAACTTTAGGTGATAACAGGTTGCGCACAGAAACTGCGGCTTTATCTGTTTGTTTTGAAATCAATTACCTTAACCGATAGTCAGTTTGAAGTTTTCAGTTTGCAATTTTCAGTTTTCAAAACGTGTAAAGTTTTTAACTTTATGCTTTGGTCTTTTAGCCATAGGCTTCGGCCTTACTGCTTTTATTCCGCCCACTTACCGTATGGCTAAATTAAAGTATAATGGCGGTGGCGATTGGTATGCAGACAGAACAGCTTTACCCAATTTAATTGCCTATTGTAATGCCAATTTGAAAACTAACTTTTATCCTGAAGAAAGTATAGTAGAAGCAGGATCGAGAGAGATTTTCAATTATCCGTTTATTTACATGACTGGACATGGAAATGTTGTTTTCAGCGATCAGGAAATCAGAAACTTGAGGCAATACCTTACAGGTGGCGGGTTTCTTCATATAGACGATAATTATGGCCTGGATAAATTTATAAGGCCGCAAATGAAAAGGGTATTTCCTGAACTTAATTTTGTAGAGTTGCCAGCTAACCATGCTATTTATAATCAAAAGTTTAAATTTACCGGAGGCTTACCCAAAATTCATGAGCACGATAATAAACGCCCGCAAGGATTTGCTCTAATTTACAAGGGTAGGATAGTTTGTTATTATACCTATGAGTGCGATTTAGGGAACGGCTGGGAAGACTTTGGTACTTATCCTGAAGATACGCAGGAAACACGAACCAAAGCGTTAAAAATGGGTGCAAATTTGGTGCAGTATGCTTTAACACAATAAGCCATGTATAAAGTAAAAGTAAACGATCAGTTTTTATTTGAGGTTGAGAACAAGCATTCATCTTTTTTAGTGAATGGAGAGCAGATTCAGCTCGATCTAAGTACAATCGGCCAGGGCAATACACACGTGTTATACCAAAACAGGTCTTTCAATACGGAACTTGTTGACATCAACAAGAGTGGAAAAACCTGTAAAATAAAGGTAAATGGAAATATTTATCAGATCAGTATTGAAGATCAGTTTGATGTTTTACTAAAGCAACTTGGCCTCGATAATCTGACCACAAATAAAGTTTCTGAGATTAAGGCTCCTATGCCTGGTTTAGTATTAAAGGTTTTGGTTAACGAAAATGCCGAGGTTAAAAAAGGAGATAATCTTTTGGTATTGGAAGCGATGAAAATGGAGAACATTTTAAAATCATCAACAGATGGGGTGCTTAAAAAGATCCTGATTAAGCAGGGGGATAAAGTAGAGAAAAATCAGATTTTGGTACAGTTTAAGTAGTTAGGCTCGTTCACACTAAGCTATTTGTTGGTGTCGTCACCCTGAACCGAGCATTAGCGAACTCACCGAAGGTAATCTATTTCAGGGTCGTTTCTCTTGAGTAGATAGATCTCTCCATTTCACTGCGTTTCAGTTTAGATGACGAGTTTTCGAGAGGGTGTAATTGAGTCGGGAACTGAACATTTTCGTTTAAGTTAGATCGCAATACATAACAAAAAAGTCCCGATTTAGACTGCCCCCAAAAAGTTAGACACTTATTGGGGGCATTTTTATGACAAAAAACAGAAAGCACGGAACGGAATTTAAACTGCAGATTATTAAAGATTATCAAAAGGGAAACTCAGTTACTTCCTTATCTAAGAAATGGAATATATCAAGGTCATTGATAACTAAATGGACTGACCATTATCTCTTATCTGGCGCAAAAGGATTGCTAGCTAAGCGTTATGATTACTATACAACATCATTTAAGTTAAAGGTGGTTAAATTTTCTAAGAATAAGGGACTATCTTTGCGTGACTGTTGTCTTCAATTTAATATTCCTACACAGAGCACATTATCATCCTGGATATCGAAGTATGAACAAATGGGAATATTAGGTCTCAGGGAGCAGAAAGGTAGGCCTTCAACGATGAAAAAAGATAAACCAGCAGCTAAAAAAGATAAACCACTTACCAGATTGGAGGAACTTGAAAAAGAGAACCTTTATCTGAGGGCCGAAAACGACTTCTTAAAAAAGCTCGACGCCTTGACTCGGGAGAAACAAACACAGCAAAGCAAAAAGCGTTAGTGATTTGTGAGTTAAGGCATCAATATCCATTGGATATCTTATTGAGTATATCAAAAACTGCCAGAAGCAGTTACTATTATCATGTCAAAACAATTTCAGTGTTGAATAAGCATGAATGTGCTAAAAAAGAGATCAGGAAGATCTATAATGACCATAAAGGACGGTATGGTTACCGAAGAATTACCTTAGAAATGAAAAATAGGGGTCATATTATCAATCACAAAACCGTGTCGAAACTGA